>NZ_JYFE01000033.1 GCF_000877395.1 Jannaschia aquimarina
CCGCCGGAGGCCCGGATCGGACGGGGCTCGATGCCCCGTCCGATCCGCCCCCGGGTGCACGATGTGCAGACGGGGGGTGCACAGGGGGTGCACGGGGGGTGCACAGCGGATTTCTGCCGATCGGGGCGCCGTTGACACCCGGCGGCAAGCCCCTTATGTGCCGCGCATCTCGGCCCGGGCCCCGTGCCCGATCCGGTCAAGCCAGATCCGTTGGGCACGGTCCGCGATATTGCTTCGCGCACCCTCTGCGACCAACCGCAAACGTCCAGGTCGGTATTCCGGGCGTCTGCGGCCATCGGCGTTTGGGGCGTCCGGTTCGCGTCGATTTGCGAGAGACATGAACAGTTTACGGGGAACCCGATGCCCACCATCCAGCAGCTGATCCGCAAGCCGCGGCAGCCCAAAGTCAAACGCTCCAAGTCGCTTCACCTCGAAGGCTGCCCGCAGAAGCGCGGCGTCTGCACCCGCGTCTACACGACGACCCCGAAGAAGCCGAACTCGGCCATGCGGAAGGTGGCCAAGGTGCGCCTGACCAATGGCTACGAGGTCATCAGCTACATCCCCGGTGAAAGCCACAACCTTCAGGAACACAGTGTCGTCCTGATCCGTGGCGGCCGGGTGAAGGACCTTCCGGGCGTGCGCTATCACATCCTGCGCGGCGTGCTCGACACGCAGGGCGTCAAGGATCGCCGCCAGCGCCGTTCCAAGTACGGCGCCAAGAAGCCGAAGTGATCCCGGCCGACGCCGACTGACCGGGCGGGCCGCGGCCCGCCACCCGCAAACGATTTCAAGAGGATACGCCGATGTCCCGCCGCCACGCCGCTGAAAAGCGCGAAGTCCTGCCCGACGCCAAGTATGGCGACAAGGTGCTGACGAAGTTCATGAACAACCTGATGATCGACGGCAAGAAGTCGGTCGCAGAGCGCATCGTCTACAATGCGATGGACCGCATCGAGACCAAGCTGAAGCGCTCGCCGATCGAGGTCTTCACCGAAGCGCTCGACAACGTGAAGCCCGCCGTGGAGGTCCGCTCCCGCCGGGTCGGAGGTGCGACCTATCAGGTTCCCGTCGAGGTCCGCCCCGAGCGTCGCGAGGCGCTGGCAATCCGCTGGCTGATCAATGCCAGCCGTGCGCGCAACGAGAACACGATGGAAGAGCGCCTGGCCGCCGAGCTGATCGACGCCGTCCAGAGCCGTGGCTCTGCCGTGAAGAAGCGCGAGGACACCCACAAGATGGCCGACGCCAACAAGGCGTTCAGCCACTACCGCTGGTGATCCCCATGCCGGAGAACGACGGGCCGCCCAGCCATGCGGCCGGCGACCCTTTGGTTCGCCGGTAGCACGCCATTCCGAGGCTCGCGCATCGCGCGCCTCTCGACGTAACGCACGCCAAATCAAGGATATATCCCCATGGCACGCGACTATCCGCTGCAACGCTATCGCAACTTCGGCATCATGGCCCACATCGATGCCGGCAAGACGACCTGCTCCGAGCGTATCCTGTTCTACACCGGCAAGTCCCATAACATCGGCGAGGTGCATGACGGCGCCGCGACGATGGACTGGATGGAGCAGGAGCAGGAGCGCGGCATCACCATCACGTCCGCCGCGACGACGACCTTCTGGCAGCGTCAGGAAGAGCCGACCAAGGACGGCACGTCCGACACCAAGTACCGGATGAACATCATCGACACGCCGGGCCACGTCGACTTTACCATCGAGGTGGAGCGTTCGCTCGCCGTGCTCGACGGTGCCGTCTGCGTGCTGGACGCCAATGCCGGAGTGGAGCCCCAGACGGAAACGGTCTGGCGGCAGGCCGACCGCTACAAGGTTCCGCGCATCGTGTTCGTCAACAAGATGGACAAGATCGGCGCCGACTTCTTCAACTGCGTCAACATGATCGAGGATCGCACCGGCGCCCGCGCCGTTCCCGTCGCGCTGCCCATCGGCGCCGAGAACGAGCTCGAGGGCCTGATCGACCTCGTCACCATGGAAGAGTGGGTCTGGAAGGGCGAAGACCTGGGCGCGTCCTGGGAAAAGTGCCCGATCCGCGACAGCCTGAAGGCTCAGGCCGAAGAATGGCGCGGCAAGATGATCGAGGCCGCCGTCGAAGAAGACGACGACGCCATGATGGAGTACCTGGAAGGCAACGAGCCCGACGTGGACACCCTGCGCAAGCTGCTGCGCAAGGGCACTCTCGCGCTGCACTTCGTTCCGGTACTGGGCGGATCCGCGTTCAAGAACAAGGGCGTACAGCCCCTTCTTAATGCGGTCATAGACTATCTGCCCAGCCCGCTCGACGTCGTCGATTACATGGGCTTCAAGCCCGGCGACGAAGAGGAAGAGCGCAACATCGCGCGGCGCGCGGACGACGACATGCCGTTCGCCGGCCTGGCGTTCAAGATCATGAACGACCCGTTCGTCGGCTCGCTGACCTTCGTCCGCATCTACTCGGGCAAGCTCTCCAAGGGCGACACGATGCTCAACTCCACCAAGGGGAAGAACGAGCGTGTCGGCCGCATGATGATGATGCATTCGAACAACCGCGAGGAGATCGAGGAAGCCTTTGCCGGCGACATCATCGCGCTTGGCGGGCTCAAGGACACGACCACGGGCGATACGCTCTGCGACAAGCAGGACCCGGTCGTCCTTGAGACCATGACCTTCCCCGATCCGGTCATCGAGATCGCGGTCGAGCCCAAGACGAAGGCCGACCAGGAGAAGATGGCGCAGGCGCTTCAGCGTCTGGCGGCCGAGGATCCGTCCTTCCGCGTCGAGACCGACATGGAATCGGGCCAGACCATCATGAAGGGCATGGGCGAATTGCACCTCGACATCCTCGTCGATCGCATGAAGCGCGAGTTCAAGGTCGAGGCCAATATCGGTGCCCCTCAGGTCGCCTACCGGGAGACGATCGGGCACGAGGTGGAGCACACCTACACCCACAAGAAGCAGTCGGGTGGTTCGGGTCAGTTCGCCGAGGTGAAGCTGCTCATCCAGCCCACCGAGGCCGGAGAGGGCTACAGCTTCGAGTCCAAGATCGTCGGTGGCGCCGTTCCGAAGGAGTACATCCCCGGTGTCGAGAAGGGCATCAACTCGGTCATGGACAGCGGTCCGCTTGCCGGCTTCCCGGTAATCGACTTCAAGGTCCAGCTTCTGGACGGGAAGTTCCACGATGTGGACTCGTCCGTCCTGGCCTTCGAGATCGCGTCGCGGATGTGTATGCGTGAAGGGATGCGGAAGGCCGGTGCCAAGCTGTTGGAACCGATCATGAAGGTCGAGGTGATCACCCCCGAAGAATATACGGGCGGTATCATCGGCGACCTGACCTCTCGCCGGGGCCAGGTCACGGGACAAGAGCCGCGCGGCAACGCCATCGCCATCAACGCGATGGTGCCGCTGGCCAACATGTTCGGCTACATCAACACGCTGCGCTCGATGTCTTCGGGCCGCGCGCAGTTCACGATGCAGTTCGACCATTACGATCCGGTGCCTCAGAACATCTCTGAGGAGATCCAGGCCAAGTACGCGTGATCCGTCGTGCGCTGATCCTGGGCGGGGCCGCCGTGGCCCTGCTCTCTGCCTGCGTGGCTTCGCCCGTCGCTGCGCCCGATGATCTTGCCGCCTTCCAGGTGGTCGACGTCCGGGTCGAGGCGGCGCGCGCCGTCGCGGAGGCGGAAAAGCCCGTCGAGGTTCTCGCCGCCGAGGTCGAGGCCATCGTCGCGCGGAACGTGCAGGGCGTTCTGGACGGGGTCCGGTCGGACGGCACCCGTCCGGTCGTCGCCGACGTGCTCGTCATGCGGCTTTTCGTGCCCACGGTCGCGTCTGCGGCTTTGACGGCGCGCGGGGCGGCGGCGATGGACGTCTCCGTTCAACTGCGCGACGCCCAGACCGGGGAGGCGATCGGGGGCCCACGCGGCCTCCGCGCCCATGCCGATACGCGCTTTGGCGGCGTGCTTGCGGCGGTCATGACGGCGCAGGCCTTGGAACAGGGCGGACAAGCCGGCGAAATCGCGCGCGCCGCGCGGTCGCTCGGCGGCCGCATGGCCGAAATCATCTATGGAATCACGCCGTCCTGAGGGGCGGCACGTCAAGGAGAGAGACATGGCGAAGGCGAAATTCGAGCGGACGAAGCCGCATGTGAACATTGGCACGA
>NZ_JYFE01000034.1 GCF_000877395.1 Jannaschia aquimarina
ACGCGGCCGGGGGCTCTGCCCCCGGACCCCCGGGATATTTGGAAAGCGAAGAAGGAGGAGCGGTCAGTCCGTCCTGACGACGCGCAGGCTTGTCGACGCGTCCCGTCGCCCGCGTAGGGATCTGGGGGCGAGCGTCAGGCCGGACGGCGGGCGAAGAGCGCCGCCAGCCCCGCCCCGGCGATGGCCGTGCCGCTGGCGCGGTTGATCCAGCGCAAGACGCCCATATCCGCGATGACCCGGCGCAGCGCATCCGCTCCCAGCGCGTAGGCCACCCCGTTCAGGATGCCGAGCAGCGTGAAAAGGGCTACGAAAGTCGCCGCCTGCGGCAAGTAGGCCAGGTCGGGCCGGATGAACTGGGGCACGAACGCCACGAAGAACAGGAGCCCCTTCGGATTGAACACCGTCACGAGGAAGCCGTCGCGGAAGGCGCGGGCCCCGTCGGCCGGGGCGGGATCGGCGGCCAGCGGCTGCGGCTCGGACCGGATCAGGCGCCAGCCCAACCAGATCAGATAGAGCGCCCCTGCCCCTTTTCACGATGGTGAAAGCCGTGGCCGAGGCCGCCAGCAGCGCCCCTGCCCCGGCGAGCGCGGCACTGGCCGCCACCAGATCGCCCAGCCCCACGCCCGCGACCAGCGGCAGCGCCACGCGGCGCCCCTGGGACAGGCTGCGCGCGATCACCAGCGCGATCGTCGGGCCGGGCACCACCAGCAGCGCGATCGAGGCGGCGGCGAACAGGACCAGGGTTTGGGGATCGGGCATGTCAGGCTTTCTTTCGATCGAGGAATTGCTGCACCGCACCCGCACCCAAGAGATAGAGCGAGACCAGCGCGAAGACGGTCGCGAGCCCGGGCGGCAGGCCGAACTCGCCCCAGGCGGCGGCGACAGCGAGCCCCATCCAGAGCAGGATCAGGGCCAGCGTCAGGGGCCTCCAGCGGGCGGTGCGCACGGGATGGACAAAACGGATCGGCAGGAACATCGCCGCCGACAGCACGAGCGCCAGAACCAGGGTGAGCCATGGGTTCGGCTCGGTCACGAAGACGACGAGGGCGAACATGTTCCAGCATCCCGGGAAGCCCTCGAAGGAGGCGTCCTCGGTCTTCATCTGCACGTCGGCGAAATAGAGCGCCGAGGCGAAGGGCACGACGATCAGGATGCCCCAGCCCGGCCAGCCCGGCACCAGCCCGCTGGCATAGAGCGCGAAAACCGGAATGAAGACGTAGGTCAGATAGTCTATGATGAGGTCCAGCAGCACGCCGTCGAACCGCGCCGCGAAGGTCTGGACGTCGTATTTGCGCGCCAGCGGCCCGTCTATGCCGTCGACAAATAGCGCGGCCAGAAGCCAGAGGAACATCCAAGACCAAGCCGTCTCGACGGCGGCGAGCAGGGCGAACATCGCAAAGACGGCCCCGGTCGCGGTCAGCGCGTGGACCGAATGGGCGCGGGTGCGCGACCACTTGCGGGGATGCTCCATGCGCCGACGATGGCGCAGGGGCCGGGGGCACGCAAGATACGCATGCGCTCTGCAGGGACCCCGGAAAGGATCGGGTCATGAGCGGCGACAACTACCGGAAGACAGGCCCGTTGCGCGCCCGCGGCGCGTTCCACGCGGCCCATGGGCGCAATGACTGGCTGCGTTTCGTCGCCGGCCGACTGGACCTTCGTGCCGGAATGCGGGTGCTGGATGCCGGATGCGGCCCGGGCTGGCTCAGGCAGGACGTCGCATGCCGAGATCTGGATCTCGTCCTTCTCGACCGGTCAAAGGCGATGGTCGGCGAAGCCTGCGCAGAACTGGCGGCGCGGCGACCGCGCGGGATCGTCGGCGACCTGATGACGCCGCCTCGGGGCCCCTTCGACCGGATCGTGGCGGGGCACGTCCTGTATCATGTCGACGATCCGGGGGCCGCGCTCGACGTGCTCGGCTCGCGGTTGGCACCCGATGGCCTCCTGATCGCGACAGCCCCGGATCTGGGCGACCTGCCCGAGATCGGCGCGATGCTGCGTCGGCTGACGGGCCGCGACCTCTCATCGGGCACAGTCGCACGTTTTGGCGGGCAAACGGCGGAACGCCTCATGAGGGATCGCTTTGCCGGGGTCGCGATCCATCGCTGGTCGGACCGCTACCGGATCACGGACACCCCTGCGCTGGCGGCCTATCTCGCCTCCTATCCCGGTGTCTCGCCGGACGCACCGGACGCGGAGGCGAAGGCATCCATGACCGCGGCCGGCGGGGCGCTCGTGACCGAACGACGGCAGATCGTGCTGGTGGGCCGTCAGTTCGTGCCCGACAGCCGCACCTCTTCAAGCGGGTAGCCCATGCTGTCCTGATCCTCGAAGGCGGCGTGACAATCGTGGCAGAAGGCCTGGCTGATCCGCAGCTCCTTGCCGTTGGGCTGGACCCCGGAATAGACCCAGTTGTCGAATTCGGGCGCATCATCGACCTTGGTCATGATGAAGAGCGGCCCGACCCGGGCGGTGCCGTCGCGGTTGGCGATGCTCTCCTTGGCGAGGACGCTGCCCACCGGCATCTCGAAGTCGCCCTGGGCGAAGGCGAGATATTGCTCGGCGGCGATATCGTTGGCGAAGGTCATCAGGAACCGCTCTCCGTGGGGGCCGGCGACGGCGGGGCGCGAGGCCGAGGGCTGCCAATCGCGATAGGCGGCGGCGATCTCGTTGCCCTCCTTGGTGTAGCCGTCGAGCATCTTCTGAGACATGCAGTCGTAGAGCGCGGTCACGGCCGCGTCGTCGAGGGACCAATGGTCTCCTTCGATCGTGCAGTCCTGTGCGGCAGCGGGGCTGGCAAGCGCGGCGAGCATGGCGGCGGCGGCGAGCTGGCGGATGGTCATGGAACGTCTCCCTTCGAATTGCACCCCTTCGTGACGGGTGCGACGATCACGCGCACCCAACAACCGCGTGATGAGGCCGATTCCCCAACGTTTCGTTGACTTGGCGCCGCTTTCGCGTCACGCGGAGGCTTTCACTCCGAACCGAGGAGAGGTCCGATGATCCCCGCGATCCTGCCCACCTACAACCGCGCTCCCCTGGCCTTCGTGTCGGGCGAAGGCAGCTGGCTGGTGGAACGCGGCGGCCGACGTTACCTGGATCTGGGCGCGGGCATCGCGGTGAACGTGCTGGGCCACGCCCATCCGGCCCTGACCGAAGCGCTGACGGCGCAGGCGGGACAGCTCTGGCATACGTCGAACCTCTACGAGATCCCGCAGCAGCAGGAGCTGGCCGAACGGCTGGTCGAGGCGACCTTCGCGGACACCGTGTTCTTTACCAATTCGGGCACCGAAGCCTGCGAGCTGGCCGTCAAGATGGCGCGCAAGTACTGGTCCACGAAGGGCGAGGACCGGGCGACCATCGTGGCCTTCACCGGGTCCTTCCACGGGCGGTCCTCCGCCGGGATCGCCGCGGCCGGGTCCAAGAAGATGACCGATGGGTTCGGCCCGCTTCTGCCCGGATTCGTCCATGTACCCTTCGGCGATCACGACGCCTTCGCCGAGGTCATGAAACGCGACGACATCGCCGCCGTGATCCTGGAACCAATCCAGGGCGAGGGCGGCATCGTTCCGGTGCCGGACCAATGCCTCAAGGGCCTGCGCGACGTCTGCGACCGGACCGGCGCGTTGATGATCCTCGACGAGGTGCAGTGCGGCATGGGCCGGACGGGCAAGCTCTTCGCGCATGAATGGGCGGGGGTGACCCCGGACATCATGATGGTCGCCAAGGGCATCGGCGGTGGCTTCCCCCTGGGCGCGTTGCTGGCCACCGAGCATGCGGCGGCCGGTATGAGCGCCGGCACCCACGGCTCGACCTATGGCGGCAACCCGCTGGCCTGCGCGGTCGGCAACGCCGTCATGGAGGTCGTGGCGGACGAGGCTTTTCTCGCCGAAGTGCGCCGCAAGGCGGGCCTGCTGCGCCAAGGCCTCGAAGGACTGGTCGCCTCGCATCCGGACGTGTTCGAGGTCGTGCGCGGGTCGGGTCTGATGCTGGGCCTCAAATGCCGCGTACCGGTGGGCGACGTGATCGCCGCGGCCCGAGACGCGGAAGTTCTGATCGTGCCCGCCGCCGATGAGACCGCGCGCCTTCTGCCCGCGCTCAATATCGGCGACGACGACATCCGGGAGGCGCTGGACCGTCTCGACCGGGCCGCCGCCGCCGTAAAGGCGCCGCAACCGGCCTGATCTTCTTCTCGGTGAAAATACTCCGGGGGTCCGGGGGCTGGCCCCCGGCGCTATCCATTCAGGACGCAGTCATGACCCATTTCCTCGACATCGACGCCACGCCAAGGGACGACCTGCGCGCGATGCTGACGCTGGCCGCAGAGATGAAGGCCGCGCGCGGCAACCGCCCCAAGGGCACGCCCGACGACGAGACGCCGCTCGAAGGCCGCGTCGTCGCGCTGATCTTCGAGAAGCCCTCGACCCGCACCCGGATCAGTTTCGATGTGGGCGTGCGCCAGATGGGCGGCACGACGATGGTCCTGTCCGGCGCCGACATGCAGCTGGGCCACGGCGAGACGATCGCCGACACCGCCCGCGTGCTCAGCCGCTATGTCGACCTGATCATGATCCGGACCTTCGGCGCCGACATCGTCGAGGAGATGGCGGCCAATGCCTCGGTCCCCGTAATCAATGGGCTGACCGACAGCTCCCATCCCTGCCAGATCATGGCCGACGTCATGACCTACGAGGAACATCGCGGCCCCATCGCGGGCGCGCGGGTGGCGTGGATGGGCGATGGCAACAACGTCGCCCAGAGTTTCCTTCAGGCGGCGGAGCGCTTCGGCTTCGACTTCACCTTTTCGGGGCCCGCGCAGCTCGACCCGGACGAGCGTCTCATGGACGCGCTACGCCGCTCCGGACGCGAAATGCGGATCGAGCGCGACCCGGCCCGCGCGGTCGCCGATGCCGACCTGATCGTCACCGACACCTGGGTCAGCATGGGCGACGCCGAAAGCAGCCGCCAGCGGCGCCACAACCTGCTGCGCCCCTATCAGGTCAATGCCCGCCTGATGGAGAACGCGCCCCAAGACGCCATCGTCATGCACTGTCTGCCCGCCCATCGCGGAGAGGAGATCACCGACGAGGTGATGGACGGGCCGCGCAGCGTCATCTTCGACGAGGCCGAGAACCGGCTTCACGCGCAGAAGGCGATCATGCGCCACTGTTTGGGTGTCTGAGACGCGCCCGGCCGACACCCGTGCCGCGGCGGCCTTCATGGTCGCCGCCTCGGCCTTCATCGCAGGAACGACGCTTCTGGCAAAGGCGCTGGGGACGGACGCGCTGGGCCCGCCGCTGACCCCGGTGCAGGTCGCCTGGGGACGTTTCGCCTTTGCCGCGCTGGGCGTGTTAGCGGTGGCCGCCTTCCTGCGGCCGCAGGTGCGGTGGGCGCATTGGCCCTGGCATGCGGGCCGCGTGGTCCTGGGTGCCACCGGCGTCACCTTCATGTTCGCCGCCGCCGCGCTGATGCCGCTGGCCGAGGCGACGGCGATCAGCTTCCTCAACCCGGTGGTCGCCATGCTGCTGGCCATCCCCATCCTGGGCGAGCGGGTGGGACCGTGGCGCTGGCTCGCGGCGGCGACGGCGCTTGCGGGCGCGCTGATCCTGCTGCGCCCCGGAGGCGAGGCGATCCAGATCGGGGCGGCCTTCGCGCTGGGCGCGGCGCTGGCGCTGGGGGCCGAGGTGATGTTCATCAAGCGCCTGACCCGCATGGACGGGCCGCTGGTGATCCTGATGTGGTCGAACGGGATCGGCGTGGTGCTGGCCAGCCTCGCCGTCCTGATTGTCTGGCAGGCGCCCACGCCTGCGCAATGGGCCGGACTGGCGGCGTTGGGTCTGACCATGGCGGCGGCGCAGGGCTGCTTCGTGCAGTCGATGCGGCGCGCGGATGCGAGCTATGTCACGCCATTCACCTATCTCACCTTGGTCTTCGCCGGGCTCTACGACGCCGCCCTCTTCGGCGTGCTGCCCGACGCGGTGGGCTGGACGGGGGCGGCGCTGATCCTTGCGGGGGCCGCGCTGCTGGCATGGCGCGAGGGCCGGATCAGCGCGACCGGGTCGTCACCACATCCTCCAGCGGCGGGGTCCTCAGCGCGGTGACGGCTTCGGCGATGGGCATCCGTACGGCGCGGGTGTCGCCTGCATTGACACCGACGAAGATGGCGCGGCCCGCGGCGTGGTCGATCTCCATCCAGGCCCACCAGAGCGTGTTCGACCCGTTATGGGTCAGCCGTCCTTCCTGAAAAAGCCAGCCTGCCGCGTAGTCCTGACCCGGCGGTGCGGTGTGCAGCCGCTCCCATCCGTCGGGCGACAGATAACCCGCATCCCAGGTCAGGTGCGCCTGAAGGAAGGCGGCCATGTCCTCGGCGGTCAGATGGATCGTGCCGGCGGGGCCCATCACGGCGGGGTTGTCGGCGGCCGGGCCGGGCGCCACCGGATCGGGCCCCGCGGAATGGCCCTGGTTGCGGGGCGGCGGTCCGAAGCCGGCCCCGGTCATGCCGAGGGGGCCGAAGACCTCGATCCGCATCAGGTCCTCCCAGCTCAAGCCGGTCGCCCGCTCCATCATCGCGCCGGCAACGACGTAGCCGACGTTGGAATAGTGGAAACGCCCCTCGGCCGGGCGGGACAACGGCATCCGGAGCCCTGCCTGCACGTAGAACGCCCGGTCCGGCGCAGAGCGGGCCAGAACACCGGGCAGGTTCGCGGGCAGGCCACCGCGATGGGTCAGCAAGTCCTCCAGCGTCACAGCGGCAAAGCGGCCGGGCGCGGGCAGCAACTCGCCCACCGTCGCATCCCAGTCCAGACGGCCGCGGTCCCGCAGGCGCGCGGCGAGCGTCGCCGTCATGGCCTTGCCCAGCGAGCCGACGTGCCAGCGGTCTCCGGGACGCACCGGCGCCCCGCCGAAGCCCGCAGCCCGCCGCCCGGCGACGGCGGTGCGGATCGCATCAGGCGTAACGACCGCGACCACAGCACCGGGGATCGCAGGATGGCGGGCCAGTTCGTCAGCAACGGACTGGAGATGCGGATCCGTCTCGGCCGGAGCGACGGAAGAGACCGGGGTCGGAGCGGGCGGCGGGGGCGTCAGGAACTTCTGGGCCGAGGCGGGAGAGGCCAAGAGGATCGAGACGAGCGCCGCGCGGATCATGACTTCAACCTGTACCCTGCCCTGAACATCCACCATGCCAACGCGGATACCGCTAAAGTTGTTGCCAACACCACGACAAATCCCAGCAAAGGCGGGCTGTCGGACACGCCGAGGATCGAATGGCGCAACCCGTCGATCAGGTAGAAGACCGGGTTGATGTGGCTGAGCGTCTGCATGATCGGCGGCAGCGTCTCGAGCGAATAGAAAGTCCCCGACAGAAAGCTGAGCGGGGTGACGATGAAATTCGTGATCGCGGCAATCTGGTCGAACTTGTTGGCGAAGACCCCCGCGACGATCCCCAGCGCGCCGAGAAACGCGCCACCCATCACCACCCAGACCAGCGCCATCAGCGGGTTGGCGACGCCCAGCCCGATGAACGGGAACAGGACCAGCGTGATAGCGAGCGCCACGACGATCCCGCGCAGAATGCCGCCCGCGAGGTAGCCGGTGACCAGCTCTCCGGCGGAAAGCGGCGGCATGAGGGTGTCGACGATGTTGCCCTGCACCTTCGAGATCACGATCGAGGACGAGACGTTGGCGAAGGAGTTCTGGATCACCGTCATCATCAGGATGCCGGGGGCCAGGAAGTGCAGGAAGCTGACGCCCATGACCTCCCCGCGCCGGGTGCCCACGGCGAGGGTGAAGATCAGCAGGAACAGGCCCGCTGTGACCAGCGGCGCCAGCAGCGTCTGGGTCCAGACCGCAAGGAAGCGGCGGACCTCGCGCTCGGCAAGGGTGCGCAGGCCCAGCCAGTTGACTGCGCCGAAGCGGCGGACGCCGGCCTCTGGGGCGCCCTGTTGCGGTGCGGTATCGGTTGCCAAGGTCCTGCCCCCTCTGCTATCTGGGTCGGCTTGTGGGCGATTGGCCCAAATCGGATAAGGGCGTGACGCCCGAAAAGCACGATGTCGTGGGCTGGGCCCAGGACCGAGTACAGCACCCTCCGCCGGATCGCCACCGGCCCCGAGAGCCGGACGGCGGAGGACGAGCAGGACGAAAGGACACTGAATGGCCTGGACGGACGAACGCGTCGAGACGCTCAAGCGCATGTGGGGCGAAGGGGCGAGCGCCTCGCAGATCGCCAAGGAACTGGGCGGCGTGACCCGCAATGCCGTGATCGGCAAGGTCCACCGGCTGGGCCTGTCGAACCGGCAAGCCAAGGGCGAAGAGACCGCCGCCCCCGCCACTGAAGAGGCGCCCAAACCCGCTGCCCCCGTCGTCGAGGAGAAGGCCGCCGCCAAGCCGGAGCCCAAGCCCGAGCCGGCCCCCGAGCCGGAAGTCGAGGAGGAAGAGGACGACGACGAGCCGCGGACCATGGCGGCCGTGCCCCATGGCACCAACGTCACGCCGATCCGCAAGCCGCTTCTGGCGGGCCAGCCGCTGCCCCCGCAGCCCTCGGCCAACGAGATCTCGCCCGAGGCGCTTGCCAAGGTGAACGCGGTCGAGAAGACCGCGAAGAAGCTGAACCTGATGGAGCTGACCGAGCGGACCTGCAAATGGCCCATCGGCGACCCCGCGACGACCAAGTTCTGGTTCTGCGGGCTGCCGGTCCAGGCGGGCAAGCCCTATTGCGAGGCCCATGTCAGCGTGGCCTTCCAGCCCATGTCGTCGCGCCGCGACCGGCGCCGCTGACGTATCTCGGGCGGGGCGCCGACGTGCGGCCCGCCCGACCTAGGCCGCCTGTTGCGCGGCCGGTCGGGGGCGCAGGCGCAGAAACGTGAAGAGGCCCAGCGGCGGCAGGGTCCGGCGCTCTATCTCCCGCACACGGTCCGAACCGAGAACCGTGCCGATCTCGAAATCCGCGTGCCAGCCCATGCGGTCGGCGAAGGGACCGAGCAGCGCCTCGACCCGGCCCAGCGCGCCGCCCTCGGCGGCGAAATGGTTGACGATGACGATCTCGCCGCCCGGTTTGCAGACGCGCGCCATCTCGGCCAGGACGCGGCGCGGCTCTGGGACGACCGAGATGAGGTACATGGCGACGACGGTGTCGAAACTGTCGTCGGGGAAATCCAGGTCACGGGCATCCATCTGGCGCAGGTCGGCGACGTTGGTCAGACCCTTCTCGGTCACCTTTTCGCGGGCGAGGCGGAGCATGTCGTCGCTGAAATCTATCCCGGTTACCTTCACGTCGGGCCGGTAGTGGCGCAGGGCCAGCCCCGTTCCCACACCCACCTCGAGCACGTGGCCGCCCTGCCTGTTGGCATGGGCCGTCGCGGCGCGGCGGCCGGGCCGGGTCACAGCGCCGAAGGTCGCATCGTAGACCGGTGCCCACCGGCGATAAGTGCGCGCGATCGCGTCCGGGTCCATCAGCCTTCCTTTCGTTGACGGCGATGCTGCAGAACTCCCCAGGCCAGCAGCGACAGGTAGATCACACCCGACAGCACACAGAACAGCCACAGTCGCGTGAGCATCAGCCCCACGACCACGCCCGCGCCCAGCAGGACGTAGACCGCGTTGTCGCGGTCGATCCGCATCGTCTTGAGCGAGATCGTGCGGAAGCGCGCGATCATCAGCACGCCGACGAAAACCGCCCAGGCCGCGACCAGCATCGGCAGGTCACGGGTATCCCAAATGCCCGACAGCAGCAGGAAGGCCGGCATCAGCGCCAGCATCGCGCCCGCCGGGGCCGGGACGCCGACGAAATGGCCCTTCACGTCGATCTCGGGATCCTTGGACATCACGTTGAACCGCGCGAGCCGCAGGCAGCAGCAGATCGCGAGAAATAGCGCGGCCAGCCAGCCGAGGCCGTAGAGCTCGGACAGGCCGAAGCGATAGATCAGCAGCGCGGGCGCCACGCCGAAGCAGACGAAATCCGACAGGCTGTCGAGTTCCGCGCCCATGGGCGAGGCCGCATCGAGACGGCGGGCCAGCAGCCCGTCGAGCAGGTCGATCAACGCCGCGAAGATCAGAAGGCCCGCCGCGAAGGCGAGGTTGTCGTCGAAGGCGAAGCGGATCGAGGTGAGGCCCGCCGAAAGACCCAGGATCGTCACCACATTCGGCAGGAGCTGCAACAGAGGCATGCGCCCGCTTCCGGGGTCGCGGCGGATCATCTCAGATCGTCCTCGCAGTCGCGGGATCGTCGCGTCCCAGCACGGCCAGCACGGTCTCTCCGGACACGCAGCGTTGACCCACGGCGACGCGCGGCGCGGTTCCCACGGGTAGGTAGATATCCAGCCGGGACCCGAAGCGGATGATGCCGAAGCGATCGCCCCGGCCGAGAACGGCCCCTTCGGACACTTCGCAAAGGATGCGGCGCGCCACGAGGCCCGCAATCTGGACGACGCCCAGCTCGGTCCCGTCGGCCATCCGGAAGACGAGGCCGTTGCGCTCGTTCTCCTCGGAAGCCTTGTCGAGTTCGGCGGACAGGAACTTGCCGGGCCGATAGGCGACGACGGCGATCTCTCCGGCGACGGGCGCACGGTTCACGTGGCAGTCGAAGACCGACATGAAGACGCTGACCCGGGTCAGGGGGTCGCTGCCGAGGCCCAGTTCGGAGGGGGGGACGGCCGGCTCGATCAGGCTGACCTGTCCGTCGGCAGGGCTCACGACCAGGTTCTCGTCCTGCGGGACGGTGCGGTCGGGATCGCGGAAGAAGTAGTAGCACCAGATCGTCAGACCCAGCCCGATCCAGCCCAGCGGTTGCCAGATCAGGAACAGGATCAGCGTGGCGACGGCGAAGATGCCGATGAATTTCGGGCCTTCCCGGTGGATCGGCTTGATGATCGTGGATTTCAGGTCGACGGACATGCGTCCCCTCCGCTCGGGATTTCGGAGCAGGTAGCGCGCCCGGCGCGGAGGGTCCAGCGGGGGCGCCCGCCCCCGGCCAGATCAGTTGCCGGTGACGAGGTTCAGGATTTCGCGGTCGATCTTGTCGCGCAGGGCTCGCTCGACGGCGTCGCGGTCGCTGAGCGTCTCGGGGGCGACGTCGAGTTCGGCGGCCAGCTTGGCGCGCGCGGCCTCTTCGGCGCGGCGGCGGGCCTCGTCGGCCTCTTCGCGCAGGCGCGCTTCGAGTTGCTCGCGTTCCGCCTCCAGACGCTGGCGCGTGACCCATTCGATATCGGGCCGGATGCGCGGGTCCGACCACGGCCCGCGCACCGTGATCGGCAACGTGAAGCCATTGGATCGAAGCTGCGGCAGCAGACGCATGTCGAGCGATTGTCCGCCCAGATCGATCTCGCCGGTCGCCGAGGCGGTGAGGATCGGCGCCTGAAAGTCGAGCTCCTGCTGGCGCATGACGCCGCCCTTCACCTCCCAACGGGAGACGAGCCGGTCGAAGACCGTCTTGGAGCCCTCGCCGACGTAGTTCGGATCAAGGTTGTGGATCATGCCGGGGATATCGAGGCCGAGGATTTCCCCCTGCCCCATCTCGAGCGCGACGGCACCGCGGAGGCTGCGCACAATCTCGTCGGCGTCGTCGCCCACGCCAAGCAGGTCGATGCGTGCGTCCGCCTTGCCGACGAAGCGGTCGAAATCGGCGAAACCCGCCATCAGCGGCTGCAAGTCGATGTCGGTCAGGGTCAGGTCGGCCCGGGTCGACAGACCGTCGCGCGCATTCGCCACCAGATCGCCGGCGATCGTGCCGCCATAGGCGCGGGCGGGCTCCAGCGTCAGCACGGCGCGGCCGCGATCCACGGCCACGTGTGCCGCGATCGCGTCCAGCCGGGCATCGCCCATCGCGACCGGGCCGCTGGAAAGCGAGATCTCCGCGTCGGCCGCAAAGAGCGCGCTGGCATCGAGCGGGGTCTTCGACCAGCCGGAGCCCGCGACCACGCCGCTTTCGCCGCCGCTGCCTTCGCTCGACAGGCCGTTGAGGTCGAGGGACGGCGCTTCGAGTTGCGCCACGATCTTCGGGCGGGTCTCGCCGGGGATCAGGTCCATGTGGCCGGTGAGCCGGTTGTCATCCAGCGCGAGATCCATGCCGCGCAGGTGGATCGAGCCTTCGGGCGCCAATGTCGCTTCTGCGGTCAAGGCGATGCGGTCGCGGCCCAGACCGCGCGGAAGCTCCGGCACCTCGATGCCAAGTGCGGTCAGGATGGCCAGATCGTCGTCGCTGCGCGCGTCCAGAGTGCCCGCGAAGGCCGGCGGGTCGAGGTCGGCCTGACCGTCGAAGGTCAGCGCCGTTCCCCCGGCGGCGAGCGACAGCGAAACGGGTGCGAGGCGGCCTGCCGCCAGTGCGGACGGATCTGGCAGGGTGGCACCGATCTTCAGGGCCTTGCCCCCGACAAGGGCCGAGGCGCTGATCGTCGCGGGGCCGCCGGGCGTCGGCGCGCGCAGTTCGGCATCGAGGGCACGCAGGCGGATCGTGGTTCCTGCCGCATGGTCGATGAAGGCCAGTTCTGCGCCCTCCAGCGCGGCGAGGTCGAGCGCGGGGACCGAGGCCGTGGCCGCAGGCCCTCCGCGCGCGCCTCCGTGGGAGGCTTGCGCCGGGAACTCCCAGTTGCCGCGCCCGTCCGCGTTGCGCTCCAGCAGGAGGGCAGCGCCGTCGAGCTGGACCTTGCGAACGCGGATCGGGCCGTTCCAGAGCGAGGTCAGTTCGACCGCGACTTCCAGCCGCTCGGCGCGCAGGAGCGGCCCCTGCGCCGACCAGTCGGCGTTGGACAGGGCGATGCCCTCGGCCACGATGCCGGGTGCGGGCCAGAAGACCGGCCGCAGGTCGCCCGAAATCGTAAGGTCGCGACCGGTCGCGGCGCGGACCTGTTCGTTCGCGATCCCTGCAATTCGTTCCGTCGGGATGAAGAACAGCGCCGCCGCGCCCAGAACCACCAGTCCGACGACCACGCCCACCAGCGCGAGCGCGCCCCGCACGATCCATCTCATTCCCGCCACCTCAGTTTTCTTTATCGGTTTTTCGCGCAGTGAATCGCGCGACGCCGCCTCCGGCAAGGGGAGAGGGGTTCCGCCCCTGCCCGCGCGCGCTTATGTGGCGCCCATGTCGCAAACCCGCCCGCAAAACCCGCCCGATCTGCGTCCCGATCTGGCGCCGCGCCCCGTCCTGCCCTCCGACGCCCGTCCTGGGCAGCCGCGCATCGGGATGGTCAGCCTGGGATGCCCCAAGGCGCTGGTCGACAGCGAGCGCATCCTGACGCGCCTGAGGGCCGAGGGGTACGCGATCAGCCCGGATTACGGCGGCGCGGACGCGGTGATCGTAAATACCTGCGGCTTCCTGGATTCGGCCAAGGCCGAAAGCCTCGATGCCATCGGCGAGGCGCTGACACAGAACGGCCGGGTGATCGTAACGGGGTGCCTGGGGGCCGAGCCGGATTTCATCACCGGCGCCCATCCCAAGGTGCTGGCCGTGACCGGGCCGCATCAATACGAGCAGGTGTTGGATGCCGTCCACAGCGCCGTGCCGCCTGCGCCGGACCCGTTCGTGGACCTGCTGCCAGCCAGCGGCGTGACCCTGACGCCGCGCCATTACAGCTACCTCAAGATCTCCGAGGGCTGTAACCACAAATGCAAGTTCTGCATCATCCCCGACATGCGCGGGAAGCTGGTCTCGCGCCCCCATGCCGCCGTCCTCCGCGAGGCGGAGCGGCTGGTCGAAGCGGGGGTGAAGGAGTTGCTGGTGATCAGCCAGGACACCTCGGCCTACGGCGTGGATCGCAAGGATGCGCGCGCGATCGTGCCGCTTGCGCGCGATCTGGGGTCATTGGGCGCCTGGGTGCGGCTGCATTACGTCTACCCTTACCCATTCGTGGCCGACCTGGTGCCGCTGATGGCGGACGGGCTGGTGCTGCCGTATCTCGATGTGCCGTTCCAGCACGCGCATCCCGACACGCTGCGCCGTATGGCGCGTCCCGCGGCGGCCGAGCGAACGCTGGATCGGATCGCCGAATGGCGCGCGATCTGCCCCGATATCGCGATCCGCTCGACCTTCATCGTCGGTTATCCCGGCGAGACCGAGGCCGAGTTCCGGACCCTGCTGGATTGGCTGGAAGAGGCGCAACTCGACCGGGTCGGCGCCTTCCAGTACGAGAATGTCGCCGGGGCGCGCGCGAACGCCCTGCCCGATCACGTGCCGGAAGAGGTGAAGGCGGAGCGCTACGCCCGCTTCATGGAAGTTGCCCAGCGCATCAGCGCCGCCAAGCTGGAGGCGCGGGTCGGCAGACGCGAGCCCGTGATCGTCGATGCGGTCGACGAGGAGGGGGCGACCTGCCGCACCAGGCGCGACGCGCCGGAGATCGACGGCAACCTCTTCATCGACGAGGGGTTCGACGGGCTTGTGCCCGGCGACATGGTCGAGGTGGAGGTGGACGAGGCGTCCGATTACGACCTGTGGGGGTCTCGCGTCTGATCCTCTTTCACGACCGCCATAGCGTCGGCGGCCAGCTCTTTCATCAGCTCGGCGTTGCGGCACATGTCGGGCGGCGTCTGTGCGCCCCACTCGACCCGTGAGAGCCATTTGCGGCAGCCCTTCGGATCGCTGCAGCCGCGGCACCGCTGGATCGTGTCAGCCCACGCCTCGGCAGACAGACGGCCGTCATCGAATGCGGCCTGAAGATCGGCACCGGTCGCGCGCGCCATCGTGCGGACGAGTTCGAGATGGGGGCGGGTCTTGCCCAACGCTCTGGGGCGGGTGGAAGTCGTCATGGGCGGTCCTCCTGCATCGCTCGGTAGCGCGGCGTTTCCGCGCGGACCCTGATCCATCTCAATTTCGGGGGAACGAAGGCGGTCGCTTCGGGATTCACCCCTCGAAGGAGGCATTCATGACCGACACTACTGAAACCCCCCAGTTCGAGGCCGAGACCCGCGAGCCGAATGCCCGCGATGCCGAGACGCCCGACGAGAAGACAACGCCCGGCCTGCGGAGCCATGGGGCGCAAGGCACGACCCATGATCCGAATTCAGTCACCACGGGCACCGAGATGGAGCCGGACGACCGCTATCCGCCGAAGGGCGAGGACTAATCGAGGGGGCCCAGCACCTCGGTGAGGTGCCGGGCCACCCATCCGCGCGGGATCAGGTGGCTGGCCGGATGGATGTCCATCGTGACGAGCCCCGCCTCGCATTCCCATTCGTGGCGCGTATGCGTCAGCCATGACACGGCCTGCCAGTCGAAGCTCCGCTGGGCGGAAGGCGGGCAGGACATCACTTCACGCCAAAGCGCGACGGCGAACGTGTCCGACCCGTCGGGGCCGTAGGGGAAGTCGAGGACGGTATCGGTCGTGCCGTGAACATGGCTGACGCGGGTCGGTGCCGATCGTGGCGCGCACTCGGTCCCCGGTGGAAAGGCCCCGGCGATCAGGAGGAGCGTGTCGATCGGCACCCCGCTCTCGCAGGCGAAGCGCGCCGCCATCAGCGCGCCCCAACTATAGCCGGAGACGATCAGGCGGCCGTCGGTCGGAAACCGGTCCGCGACATCCGCCAGAACGTCCAACGCGAAGGTCGTATCCGGGCTGCCCGGACGTCGGAATCGCCATGTCCGGTCCAGACCGTCCGGCGCGACGAAGAGGACGCCCGCCTGGGCCGCGGCCCGCCCCGTCCGCGGGCTCTGCACCGGAACCTCGCCTTGGCGCGCCCAACCGTGAAAGTGGATCTGCACCGTCAGCGGCGTTTGTCCGTCCCAGTCTTCGGGCGGAACGACGTGGTAGCTGCGCCCGTTCAGGGAGCATTTGTCGAGACCCTGGCAGGCGAATGCAGGGGAGGAGAGGACCGCAAGGGCCGCAAGAAGGATCCGCAACATCGCGCCAGCCTAGCGCCGCCTCTGCCCCAGACGCCAGCGCCCCTCACGCATTCGTGGCCGGCACGAAGTTCAACGCGATCCCGTTGATGCAATGGCGCAGACCGGTCGGCGCCGGTCCGTCCTCGAAGACATGGCCCTGGTGCCCGCCGCAGCGGGCGCAATGCACCTCGGTACGGGGATAGACGAGCTTGTAGTCGATCTTGGTTCCCACCGCCTCGGGACGGATCGGCTGCCAGAAGCTGGGCCAGCCCGTGCCGCTGTCGTATTTGTGGGTCGAGGCGTAGAGAGGGTTCTCGCAACCCGCGCAGATATAGGTCCCCTCCTCCCAGAAATCGTCGAGCGGGCTGGAATAGGGCGGCTCGGTCTCTTCCTGTCGCAGGACGGCGTATTCGGCTTCGGTCAGGCGCGCCCGCCACTCCTCCTCGCTGAGGCTGATCGGGAAGTCGCCGGTCGCCGCCTCGGAGCCCGTGGTCCACCAGTAAAGGCCTCCGCCCGCAATGGCGGCGGTGGCGGCGGTTCCTGCGAGCATGGCGCGTCGAGTGGGCATTGGGATCTCCTTTCCGAAGAAATCCCCAAGGCATGGCCCTTGTTCCCCTCGCCGGCCCGTGCCGCCATGCGGCACGGATCAGGAGGACCGGTGCTAGAGACGCGAGGCCGCCCGGCGCACGGTCGCCAACCGCTCTGCATTGGGGGGGTGGGTGCCCAGGAACTGATCGCCCGGATCGGGAATGCGACTAAAGAAGGCCGCCCCGCGAACCGGATCGTATCCCGCGCGGGCCGTGATGACCGTTCCGAGCGCATCTGCCTCCAGCTCATGCTCTTTGGAGAACCGCCGTGCCCCGGCCGTCGCGCCGGCGCGACTGAGCGTATCGACCAAGGCGCCATCGCCCCCGGCGAGCGTCCCGACGAGGCCGCCGATCAGGGCCCCCGCCTGCGCGGACCGGACCTGCTGGGCGATGTGCTGCTCGATATGGTGAGCCGCCTCGTGCCCGACGACGAATGCGATCTCGTCGGCGTTCCGCGCATCCGCGATCAGGCTTTGCGTGAAGGTGAGGATCGGCCGTCCGCTCCGATCGAGCGACTGGAAGGCGTTGGGCGGCAGGCTCCGGTCGGGAAGCACCCGGATCAGGAAATCGCAGTTGATGCCCTGCGTCTGCTCGCGGCAGACGCGTTCGGCTGCGGGCTCGGTCCGGGCGACCGCGGCGCGGAAATTGGCGACCGCGGTCGCCTCGGTGACACGATCCGGGACGGCGCCCCGCGGCGCGGCCGGACCCTCGGATGTCGGGCTGGGGACGGGCGTGGCGACGCAGCCCGCCAGCAACAGGCCGAGCGTTGCGACAAGAACGCGCGGGGCGCGAAGGATCATTGGTCGTCTCTCCGGGTTGGGCACCTATCTGTCGGTGAGAATAGCGTAGGAATCCAGGATGTCAGCGCTGGACGAACGTGCCGCGACAGCGGTGCTCTACAATGCGGATTGTCCGATCTGCCGGATCGAGATCGACCATCATCGTCGTCTGGCGGCACGCGAAGGGTTGGACGTGACCTTCGATGATCTCAACGACGACGACGCGCGGGACGCATGGGGCGTAACGGAGCAGGAAGCCGCGCGTCGGTTGCATGTCCGCACGCCCGGCGGAATCCTGACCGGGTTCGATGCGAACCTCGCGCTCTGGCGTGCGCTGCCGCGTTGGCGCATCCTGGCGCGGATCGCGGGGCTGCCGGGCCTTCGGCAGGCGGGCGCGGTCATCTACGACCGGATCTTCGGACCGGTCGTCTTCGCGATGCACGAGCGCCGGAAGGGGCGGTAGATGTTCACCATCGAACACGAGTTCGACGCGACGATCGTAACGCTGGTCGATGAAGGCGAGGCCGTCTTGCAGGAAGACGTCGTCGTGGCGGCTTTCGAGGAATGCGTGACCGTCAGCCAGGCCGATCCGCGCTCGGGCGAGCCGGTGACGGTGACGCTCTCGATGCAGCAGGTCCGTGATCTGGCGGCGGCGATGAACCTGCCCGAGGGGGCCTACCGATTGCGTTGACGCGGCGAGGGGGACCGGGTCGCTCATGCGGCAGCGAGGCAAATCTCGACCGGGCGCGAAATGCCGGGCGGGGCGTCCGGTGGAACCTCGATTCACCAGTCAGCCGCAACCGGGCGCTGCGTCGACATCTGCAGCCATGCCATTGTGTAGAAGGTGAGTCCCCCACGAGATCGCTTCGACAGGCAGGGGCAGGCCTTACATGCCGACCGCGCAGGTCGATGGATCGCGCGGCGGCGCGCGGGTCACCCCGATAGGCTTGGCGCCCCGGGCGGCAGAGCGGCATCTGCCTTTTGTCGCCGTGACGTGCCGGACGCTGCTCTGGCGGGCTTGATGGAACTCGAGACCGAATTCGGGATCGGGACAGGCGCCGCCGGTGAGCCGGTTCCGGATGAAGGGGCCAGCCCAGAACCTATTTCGGCGACCCAAGCCGCTTCTGATCCCGCAGATCCGAACTTGACCTGGATCCGGTGGGTCACGAAGAGGGCATCCCTGGACCGATTGACGGGCTGCCGGTCCGCGCCCCGGACCCGGCTGACCGGTCGGGGTCGACGTTCTTCATACCTGCCATCAGACCGTCGACGAAATCCGGGAGGCCGGGCCGCGCGTCAGGCGGCCAGGCCCTTGGTCCCCATGTCCAGGAACTTGCGTCGGCGGGCCGCGCGGATCGCATCCGGGTCGCGGCCGTCCATCTCACCCAGCATGTCGCGCAGGGCGGATCCGACCTCCGCGATGGCGGTGGAAGGATCCCGATGGGCGCCGCCCGTCGGCTCGGAAATGACACGGTCGACGACGCCCAGCTTCAAGAGATCCTGTGCCGTCAGACGCAAAGCTTCCGCCGCTTCCCGCATCTTCTCGGCATCCTTCCAGAGGATCGACGCACAGCCTTCGGGCGAGATGACCGAGTAGATCGAGTGTTCCAACATCGCGACCCGGTCGGCGGTGGCAAAGGCGACGGCGCCGCCAGAGCCGCCTTCACCGATCACGACGCTGACAAGGGGCACGCCGAGACCGAGGCAGGTCTGGGTCGAGCGGGCGATCGCCTCGGACTGGCCGCGTTCCTCGGCGCCCTTGCCGGGATAGGCGCCGGGCGTGTCGATCAGCGTCACAACCGGGAGGCCGAAGCGATCGGCCATCTGCATCAGGCGGATCGCCTTGCGGTACCCTTCGGGCCGCGCCATGCCGAAGTTGCGCGCGATGCGGCTGGACGTGTCGTTGCCCTTTTCGTGGCCGATGACCATCACCGCGCGGTCGTCGAGCCGGGCAAGACCCCCGATCACCGCATGATCGTCGGCGAAGTTGCGATCGCCTGCCAGCGGCGTCCATTCATCAAAGAGGGCATCCACGTAGTCGACGCAATGCGGGCGACTGGCATGCCGCGCGACCTGTGCCTTCTGCCAAGGGGTAAGCGAGGCGTAGAGCTGGGTCAGCATCGTCCGGGCCTTCTGGTCGAGCGCCTTCGCCTCGCCCTCGACGTCCATCTTCTCGTCGGACCGGGCCATGGCCCGCAATTCTTCGGCCTTGCCCTCGATCTCGCTGAGCGGTTTCTCGAAATCCAGATAAGTGGTCATCGTCGGCTCCCCGGCATCGGGGACTCATATGGCCGGGGGCCGACGAAGCCGCAAGGCGATGTCGCTCCGCCAGGCCTTGCGCTAACCTTGGAGCCGGGCCGCCCGCTCGAACAATTGGTCCGACAGCGGCTTCGGACCGGCCGCAACCTCAGCCTTGCGGCCACGTGGCGCACACATCTCAGCCCGGGCGGTCGTGAGCAGCGAGTTGAGATCCGTCCTCGATCCAGGCTCCCATGTCATGCCCGGCAGGTGATCGGGCCGGAGCGTGTTCCCGTCCGGCAGCGTGACCGGGGAGATGACCGTCTCATGGAACGCGTGCCGCAGCGTGGCCAGGGCCGACATCCGATCCACACCCGTCATCACCGCGACGATCTCGTCCCGGTCGGTCAGCGCCAGCAGCGTGCCCGGCCCGGCGGACCGCGCAAGGCGTTCGCGCAGTGCGCCGCGCACGACCGCCAACGCGCCGGCACCGTGGACGCGACTGATCCATCTGGTCGATCCGGGCCGCAGCAGGGCAAGCGCCGTACCTGTATCGCGCATCGATGCGGCCGATGCCGCCCGGTGTGCCAATTCGCGCTGCAGGGTGTCGAAGGTCATGAGACCCGTTTCCGGATCGACCGACACGGACGCCTTCAATCGCTTTTCCGTATCGACAGCGCGGACTTCGCGTTCGAGCAGGGCCGCGATGATCGCGACCGACGGCACGAGCGCCATCGCGATGACCGGCAGGATGTTCTGCAAGCTCCAGATTGCGACGTCGTAGGGCAAAAGCACGATCCCGCCGAGACCGCCAACGGCCATCACGCCGAGCAGGACGATCGCACGACCGTCGCGGGCCCGATTACCGACGAGGCGGGCCCAGAGAAGCCCCATGCTGCCGGCAAGAAACAGGCCCAACACCCCCGCGGGAGCCCCGACCCCACCGATCTGGAGCCGGGACGCGATCGCGATGAGAAGACATGGCAGCAGCCCCCGCCAGCCCAGAAACGCCCCGGCCAGGACGACGGGAACCGCGCGGAGGTCGAAGATCAGGCCGGGCGAGACCTCCAGAGGCATGTGCATCTCGATGAAGGCGATGGCCCCGAAGATGCCACCCAAAAGGGTGTGGGCCTGGTTTTCGGAGAGGCGTGATCGTCGAAGGAGCCCATAGCCGGATGCGAGGACGGCCAGAATGGCGAGTGAGGAAAACCACTCGGTAAACGTTTGTAGTTCGACCGACATAACGCACCCTCCACATCCAGCCGGGACTTGGCTGACACAAGGGGCGTTACCCGCAGATTAATGCGAACCCGTCTTTTCAGAGCAATTCTAGCGGATTAACCTTCGATCATCTCGGCTTGACGCACGATGACCTCGGCCTGGCGCATCGAAGCGATGTCGACGAGGCGTCCCTTGTAGGTCGCCGCTCCGGCCCCAGAGGCCTTCGCTTCTTCCATCGCGGCAAGGATCTCTCTGGCTTCGGTGACCTTGGCTTCGGACGGTGTGAAGACCTCGTTGGCCAAAGCGATTTGTTTGGGATGGATCGCCCATTTGCCGACCATGCCCAGCACCGCCGAACGGCGAGCCTGGGCGCGGTAGCCTTCATCGTCCGAAAAGTCGCCGAATGGCCCGTCGACCGGCAGAAGCCCGTGGGTCCGGCAGGCTGCGACGATGGCCGTCTGGGCCCAGTGCCAGGGGTCCGCCCAGTGCCTCTGCCCCTCGTGCAGCATGTAGTAGTCTTCCTGCGTGCCGCCGATGCCGGTCGTCTGCATCCCCATGCTGGCGGCGAAATCCGCCGCGCCCAGGCTCATGGCCTGCATTCGGGGCGAGGCGGCCGCGATCTCTTCGACATGAGCGAGGCCGGCGGCAGATTCGATGATGACCTCCAGACCGACCTTCTTGTCGCGTCCCTTGGCGGTCTCGACTGCAGTGACCAGTGCATCGACCGCGTAGATGTCGCCCGCGCAGCCCACCTTCGGGATCATGATCTGGTCCAGCCTCGGCGTGTCGGCCTCCAGCAGGTCGACCACGTCGCGATACCAGTAGGGCGTGTCCAGCGCGTTGATCCGCACGCTCACGGTCTTGGCGCCCCAATCCAGATCGCGCAGCGCCTCGATCACGTTGGCCCGCGCGGCATCCTTGTCGGACGGTGCGACGCTGTCCTCGAGATCCAGATTGACGACGTCCGCCTCGCTGGCCGCCATCTTGCCCAGCAGCTTGGCGTTCGAGCCCGGACCGAAGAGCTGGCAGCGATTCGGGCGGGCGGGCGGCGTGGGCTGAATGCGGAAGGACATGAGCTCTCCGGGTAATGATATTGCGTGTGGTGCTGTGTCGGCGATACGTCGTTGCGCGCCGCAGCGCAATAGCCGCAGCGCGGCGTTACACCAAGGTCGCCATGTAACCGGCATAGCCGACCAGCAGCAGCGCGCCCGCGGGCCGGCCCAGGCGGCCCGGCAGAGCGAAGATCAGCAGCGCCGCCGTCACCGCCGCCATGACCCACAAGTCCACCGAGAGGATCCGGCCGGGTGCCGTCAGGGGCAGGATCGCGCCGGTCGCACCCAGGATGGCCAGCAGGTTGAAGACGTTCGAGCCCAGCACGTTGCCCAGGGCCACTTCGGACCGGCCTTTCCACGCGGCGACGAGGCTGGTGGCGAGTTCTGGCAGCGAGGTGCCGACGGCGACGATGGTCAGTCCGATCACCGCTTCTGAGACGCCGAACCCCTCGGCCAGACCGATCGCGCCACGGACCAGCATCTCCGCCCCGGCGACAAGCGCCACGAGGCCCAGCGCAACGAAGGGAACCGCGCGCGCCATCGGCATCGCGGGGCTGTCCTCGACTTCCGGCGCGCCGCCGGAGCGAAGTTGCCAGATCATCCAACCTGCAAAAACGGAAAGGAATAGCAGGCCACCGATCCGGCTCAGCCCCTGGTCGAACCAGACCCAGATCGCCGCCCCGACCGTGATCGCCATGAGAACGAGGCCGTCGCGCCGGAGATCCCCGCGCTGAAAGGCGACCGGACGGATAAGGGCGGCCAGCCCGAGGATAAGCGCGATATTGGCGACGTTCGAGCCGACGACGTTGCCCAAGGCGATGCCCGACGCCCCCTGCCACGCAGCCCGCAGCGACGTCAGAAGCTCTGGCAGGGATGTGCCCATCCCGACGAGCGTGACGCCGATCACGAGAGGGGAGAGGCCGAAATGCCGTGCGACACCGACTGCGCCCGAGACGAGCCAGCCGCCGCCGAGCAGGAGTGCGATCAGGCCCGCGCCGATCAGGATCAGATCCATGGACATCGTGTCGGGGACGAGGGCACGGGGCGCGCATGAACCCCGCTGCATCGCCGAGCGATAGATCGGAGGGGCACAGGCTCCGTTCAAGACCCCGGTCAGGTCCGGCCCCTCTATCCCGATACCGCGATCTGAGGCGCCAGTGCCGCCTAGTCCGCCAAAGCCCGGATCACGGCCAGCATATCCTCCGATGCCCAATCGGCTTCGCCCTGCTTCGACGCGATGACCCGGCCGTCAGCACCCAGCACAACGGTATGGGGCAGACCCTTCACGCCCAGCCCCCGTGCCAGATCGGTCGAAACGTCACGATGGAGCGGCAGGGAGGTTATGCCAGCCTCCTCCCAGAACATCTTCATCGCGGCCGGGTTGTGGCGCCCGAATGCCATGGTCACGACGTCGATGCCCTCTCCGTCCACGGTCTCGTCCAACGTCTGCAGCGACGGCATCTCGGCCCGGCATGGCGCGCACCATGTGGCCCAGAAGTTCAGGACGACCACCTGCCCCGCATGGTCCGACAGATCCGCCGCCTCGCCCTCGAAGGTCTGGTATGCCGTCACCTCGGGCGGGAACGGCGCCGGGAAATCCATCTCGACGCCGCGCGCCTCGGCTTCGGCGCGTCCCTCCGCCTGCCCGGCCACCGCGGGGGTGGCGAGCGCGAGGGCGGCGGTGTAGGCGGCGACGGACAGGAGAATACGCATGGTCAAGCAATCCAACCAAATGTGGGGCGGCCGGTTCCAGGAAGGGCCGGACGCGATCATGGAGGCCATCAACGCCTCTATCGGCTTCGACCGCCGCATGGCGCGCCAGGACATCGAGGGCAGCCGCGCCCATGCCGCCATGCTGGCGGCGACGGGTATCGTCTCGGATAAGGATGCCGAGGCGATCCGGGAAGGCCTCCTCACGGTCTTGTCAGAGATCGAGGCGGGAACGTTCCAGTTCTCGACCGCGCTGGAAGACATCCACATGAATGTCGAGGCGCGCCTGACCGAGTTGATCGGCGCCCCGGCGGGCCGGCTCCACACGGCGCGGTCGCGCAACGATCAGGTGGCGCTCGACTTCCGCATGTGGGTCCGGGACCAGGCCGATGCGGCCGTCGACGCCCTGCCCCGCCTCATCGCCGCATTGGTGGACCAGGCCGAGGCGGGGGCCGACTGGGTGATGCCGGGCTTCACTCACCTCCAGACGGCGCAGCCCGTGACCTGGGGGCACCACATGCTGGCCTATGCGGAGATGTTCCATCGCGATCTCGGGCGTTTCCGGGATGCCCGCGCGCGAATGAACGAATGCCCGCTCGGCACGGCGGCCCTGGCGGGCACATCCTTCCCCATCGACCGCGAGATGACGGCGAAGGCCTTGGGCTTCGACCGGCCGGCGGCCAATTCGCTCGACGCCGTCTCCGACCGCGACTTCGCGCTGGAGTTCCTGTCCGCCGCCTCGATTTGTGCGATGCACCTCTCGCGGCTGGCCGAAGAGCTGGTGATCTGGTCCAGCGCGCAGTTCCGCTTCGTGCGGCTCTCGGATCGCTGGTCGACCGGGTCCAGCATCATGCCGCAGAAGCGCAACCCCGACGCGGCGGAATTGCTGCGCGCCAAGCTGGGCCGCATTCTGGGGGCGAATGTCGCGTTGTTTACGGTGATGAAGGGGCTTCCGCTGACCTATTCCAAGGACATGCAGGAAGACAAGGAGCAGGTCTTCGACGCCGCGGACTCGCTCATGCTGGCGCTGGCGGCGATGACAGGCATGGTCTCGGACATGGCGCCCCAGCGAGAGGCGCTGGAGGCGGCCGCCTCCTCCGGATTCTCGACGGCGACGGACCTCGCCGACTGGCTTGTGAGCGAGGCGGACCTGCCCTTCCGCGAGGCGCACCACGTCACCGGCGCGCTGGTGGCGAAAGCCGAAGCCAGGGGCTGCGACCTGCCGGACCTGTCCCTGGAAGAGATGCAGGACGCGCATCCCGCGATCACCGAAGGCGTTTTCGACGTCCTTGGCGTTCACAACTCGGTGGCGTCCCGCACCTCTTATGGCGGCACGGCTCCAGACAACGTAAGGTCGCAGGTGAAACGCTGGCGCGAGGTGCTGCCATGATCCGTTCCGTCCTGCTCTTGCTCATGCTCGCCGCATGCGGTGTCGATGGCGATCCGGTTCCGCCCTCGGAGGTCGAAGACGCCGAACAGCGTCGCACCGGGATCACGATCAGCGGGACGGTCGAGGCCGGGATCGCAAGCCGTTTCTAGCGGCAGCCAATCCGCAATCCGGATCGCAACGAGTTGTCATTTCGGCTGTCGGACATCTCGCCACCATCGGGCCGCGCCTGCGGCCTCTGCCCAACGCCCCGGAGAGCCCCCATCGCGCCGAACCGGAAAGACCGGCGCGACCATGGATCACCCGTGCCGCGCGATCGAAGACGGGCTAAGCCCTTGAAGCCTTTCATGCCGCGCTAAACTCCGTATGGAACGTCCGATCGCCTTGCAGCAGGGATATCTGCGCCATGAAAGCTCTCCTCCTCGGGTCTATCGGGACCCTTTCCGACACATCCGAACTTCAGCGCCGTGCTTTCAACGAGGCATTCCGCAAGCATGACCTTCCGTGGGAATGGGACCGCGATACCTATCGCGGGATGCTGACCCAAGCCGGAGGCAAGGACCGGATCCAGCGGCAGGCCGATGCCGATGGCGTGGAGGTCGATGCCGAGGCGGTCCATCAGACGAAGTCTGATTTGTTCCAGTCCTATCTTGACGACGGAAAAGCCACCTCGCGGCCCGGGATCGTGGACCTGATCACGAAGGCCCGCGCAGCAGAGATCCCGGTGGGGCTGGTGACCACGACCTCACCGGGCAATGTCGCCGCGATCCTGCGGGCTGTCGGGCTGACGTCCGGGGATTTCGATCTGGTCCTGTCCCGCAGCGATGTCAGCGCCCCCAAGCCCGCACCCGACTGCTACCATCTGGCCTCCGCGATGCTGGCGGTCGCACCCGAAGACTGCGTCGCAGTCGAGGACAATCCAGACGGAGCGAAGGCCGCGCTGGCGGCGGGGTGCACCTGCCTCGCCTGGCCGAACGAGAACACCGCCGGACAGGATTTCGGGTCAGCCGAAATGGTCGACGACCCGCTTGAGCGGGTGTTGCCGGATACGGTCGCCGCAGAATGAGTTGGCACGCCGCACGGTGCGGTCTCGACGCGGAGGAGGTGCGTCGGGCTCTCGGCGAGACCGGGGTCGTCGTGATCGAGGGGACCGGCCTGTCGGACACCGCCTTCGCCGACTTTCTCGAAGAACTCGGTGAGATGACCTTCACCGCGGGGGAGACTCCGCTCGACCACGAACCGCGCTTGAATTTCGTCTCCAATGTCGGTCGGACCAAGCCACCGCGCAGCGTCTTCCACACGGATACGAGCTACGTGCGCCAGCCGCCCGCCTTCACCGCGCTCAAGGCGGAGCGGATCCCCGACCAGGGCGGGGAAACCGTCTTTGCGAACCAGTTCGACGCCTATGAGAGGCTTTCGCCAGATCTCAAGCTGCGGCTGAGGGGGGCGCGCGTCCTGCACCGCGTGACCGGGGTCGACCCCGGTGAGGGGCAGGAGACCGAGAGCTGGCATCCCCTCTTTCGGCGCCATCCCGTATCGGGACGCACCGCGCTGTTCCTCTCGACCCCGGAGCGATGCGTTGCTTTGGAACTGGCCGACGGGAGCCGGGCGGACGACCTGATCGCGACCCTCTTCGAGCACTCGACCGATCCGTCCCGCGAATGGCGGCACGCCTGGCGACCCGGCGACATCCTGATCTGGGACAATCGCTGCACGCTGCACAAGGGCGACCATTCCGCCGTCGTCGGCGACCGCGTCCTTCACCGGGGGATGGTGGCCGGCGAAGCGCCGCTCCCGGCGGCCTGATCGGCGACACGGTCCGACAGCTCCGTCCCCCGGTGCTGTTGCACCCGCGCGCATCGCTGGTAGTCTTGCCCGAACGAGGAGTTCGGGGGCCTTGCATGGCTCCCCCGCGGGAGAAGATCCATGGACAAGGTCCCCATGACCCCGCGCGGCATCGCCGCGCTGGAGAAGGAGTTGAAGCACCTCAAGTCCGAAGAACGGCCGGCCATCATCAAGGCGATCGCGGAGGCCCGCGAGCACGGCGACCTGTCCGAGAATGCCGAGTACCATTCCGCCCGCGAGAAGCAGGGCTTCATCGAAGGGCGCATCAAGGAGCTTGAGGGGCTGATCTCTCTCGCGGAGGTCATCGACCCTGCCAAGATGCAGGGTGACACCATCAAGTTCGGCGCGACGGTCACCCTGATCGACGAGGATACCGAAGAAGAGAAGACCTATCAGATCGTCGGCGAACCCGAAGCCGATATCGAGAACGGTCTTCTCAACATCCGCTCCCCGCTGGCCCGCGCCCTGATCGGCAAGGAAGAGGGCGATTCCGTCGAGGTGCGCACGCCCGGAGGGACCCGCGACTACGAAATCACGGCGGTCGCCTACAAGTGAACTTCCGCGCAACGATCGAAACCGCGGCACTCGGGGCGGCGCTGCTCTGGCTCGTGATCGGGGGATGGGTGCTCTTCGCCCCGTCGGATGAGGGAAGCTGGATTGCGAGGGCCGATCCGATCGTCATCCTGATCGTGCTGCTCGGCCTGATGCTGCCCCTTGCCCTGTGCCTTCTCGTCATCTCCGCGACGCGTCGCCTGCGCGAGTTGAGGGGGCAGACGGTCATGTTACGGCGCGCGGTCGACAACCTCCGCATGAGCTATCTGGAGACGCGGGACACGCCCCAACCCGATCTGGTTGCGCGGCTCGACGGGCTCGACCGCTTGCGCACCCTGCTTGAGACGCGGATCGCGACCGAGGCGCGCCCTGCCGCGCAGGCTGCGCCGGCCCGTTCTGCGATGCCGGCCCCGCAACCCGCGCTCGCATTGGAGACCGGGGCACGAGAGGATGAGCTGACGCCAGCCGAACTGGTTCGGGCACTCCATTTTCCGGACAACGAGAACGATACCGAAGGGTTCGACGTGCTCCGCCGGGCCCTGCGGCATCCACCGACCGCACAGGTTGTGTCGGCTGCGCAGGATGCCCTGACGCTCCTGTCGCAGGACGGGATCTACGTGGACGATTTCGACATGGACGCGCAGGATCCGTCGATCTGGCGCGCCTTCGCCGACGGGACGCGTGGGGCGGAGACAAACGAGATGGGGGCGATCCACGACCGATCCGCCCTTGCCCTCGCCTCGGCCCGGATGCGCGACGATCCCGAATTCCGGGAGACGGCCCATCGCTTCCTGATGGCGTTCGACCGGATGCTCGCGGATCTCGTGGAGCGCGCGGATGACGAGGATTTCGCCGCCCTTTCGCGGACCCGCTCGGCGCGCGCCTTCATGCTCCTGGGGCGTGTCGCAGGCACCTTCGGCTGAGCCGCACTGCGCCTGTGCGCCTTTGCGCGTAACCGATCGCGGCATCATCGGTTATCTGTCCTTCAGACCGAATGGAGGACCTTCCGATGGGCCAACTTGTCGACGGCGTCTGGCATGACGACTGGTATGATACGAAATCCAGCGGGGGGAAGTTCGTCCGCTCGACCGCGAGCTTCCGGAACTGGGTCACGGCGGACGGCTCAGCCGGCCCTTCGGGAGATGGCGGCTTCGAGGCCGAGGCGGGGCGGTATCATCTCTATGTCTCGCTCGCCTGTCCCTGGGCACACCGCACCCTGATCGCGAGGACGCTGGAAGGGCTGGAAGAGATGATCGACGTCTCGGTCGTCCACCCGGACATGCTGAGTGACGGCTGGACCTTCGAGACGAACTACCCGGCTGCGACGGGCGACCGCCTGTACGGATCCCCGTTCCTTCGCGACATCTACACCCGCGCCAAGCCCGATGTCTCGGGGCGCGTCACCGTTCCGATCCTGTGGGACACGAAACGGGAGACCATCGTGTCGAACGAGTCCTCCGAGATCATCCGGATGCTCGATACCGCTTTCGATCACCTGAAGACCGGCGCGATCGACCTCTATCCCGCCCCGCTCCGCGAGGAAATCGACCGGGTGAACGCCCGCGTCTACGAGCAGGTCAATAACGGCGTCTACAAGTCCGGCTTCGCGACCACGCAATCCGCCTACGAAGAAGCCGTGACCGACCTCTTCGACGGTCTGGACTGGCTGGAAGATCTGCTGGGCCAGAGGCGTTATCTTGCCGGGGATGTCGTGACCGAAGCCGATTGGCGCCTGTTCACGACCCTCGTCCGGTTCGACGCCGTCTATCACGGTCACTTCAAGTGCAGCCGCAGACGGCTGGTCGATTACCCGAGGCTCTGGCCCTACACGCGCGAGCTGTTTCACGTTCCGGGCATCGCCGAGACGGTCAATTTCGATCACATCCGCCGCCATTACCATTTCAGCCACGAGACGATAAATCCCCACCGGATCGTACCCATCGCACCGGATATCGACTGGGACGAACCCCACGGGCGCGGGGAAACCCGGCTCGCCGCCTGAACCGATCGGGCGGCCTCAGGCGGCCGCCCTGACATGGTGCGATACGACGGCGTGGACGTCCTCGGCCTGCATCCGCAGAGTGATGGCGCCCGCCGTGTTCGCTGAGTGAGCGAAGATCGAGCCGTCCGCGAACTCCCCGGATCTGGACATCTCCCACAGCACCCGGGCCTGAGGGCGGCGGTAATTCGCATAATCGGCAACCGCCAGCGGGCTGCCGGCACGCATCTCGACATTGATGACAATGACCGCGACAGGCATCTGCTGCAGGATCGCGACCGCTCCGGCCTGATCGTGAACTTCGAAGAGGGCGAACCCCATCTCCCGCCCCTGCTCCGCCCGCAAGCGCTCGGATATGGCTGTGCTGACCCCGACGGTCAGAACAAGCGGTTTGCCGTTCATCGCAGTCTCCCTCTCGATTGCCCGAAGGCTGTCGATCCGTTTTTTGGGGCCGCATGGTTAAGCGAGGGTTAAACAATTCCGGAGACCGGCAGGTGTGGCAAGACACCGCCCATTGCGCTCGCGCGGGCAAGGTGCGTTAACGCCTGCGCGATCCGGGGAGAGGTGCATGTTGACCACAATCACCGTCTGCGACACCTGCAAGCGCGAAGGGTGGAACGCCGAGTCCGGACAGACCGACGGAGAGATCCTCGCATCGCTGATCGAGCGGGCGGCCGACGGTCTCGACGGCATCACTGTCAGACGGCATTCCTGTCTGATGGGCTGTTCGTCGGCATGCAACGTCGCGCTGCAGGCGGACGGAAAGATGGCCTACACGTTGGGCGGGTTCGATCCCACCTCCGATGCGGCCGACGGCATCGTCGAATATGCGTCGCTCCATGCACGCGAGAAAACTGGCATCGTGGCGTATCGAGACTGGCCCGAGGCGATCAACGGCCATTTCGTGACCCGCCATCCGCCCCTGCCCGACGCGTCGGCCGATCCCGATGACTGAACCGTCCGGCGGGCGCGAGCATGGCGGTGGCCTCGACGCGGCCATCGACCGATGGGGCGGGACGCGCGACGCGTGGATCGACCTGTCTACGGGCATCAACCCTGTGCCGTACCCGATTTCCGATCTGGACCCGTATTGCTGGACCGCGTTGCCTGACCGGGCGGCGCATGACCGTCTGGTCCGGGCCGCGCGCGAATTCTGGGACGTGCCGAGCGAGGCGGAGATCCTGCCCACACCCGGCGCTTCGGCACTGATCGCGCGCCTGCCGGGCCTGATCCCGGGTCCCGGCGAGTTCGTCGTCGATCCTCACAGCTACGGTGAATGGCGCGCGGCCTTCCTGGCGTCCGGCTGGCAGCCGCATGTCGCCACGCAACACGACGCCGGCATCCCGCATGCCGAGGTCTCCGTCCATCCGGACAACCCCACCGGCATCTATGCCCCCGGACCGGACCGTGCGAGCTTCGGCCCGGCCTCCTGTACCGACGGCCCGTACGAAGGGTTCACCGCCATCTATGATGAGAGTTTCGCGGATTGCGTCGACCCCAAGGACAGCTTGGTCTGGACGACGCGTTCGCCGGCTTTCGTCGTCGTGAAAAGCTTCGGCAAGTTCTGGGGGCTCGCCGGGCTACGGCTTGGCTTTCTGATCGGGTCGCCGGGCCTCGTGGCTCGGATGGCAGAGGCGCTGGGCCCATGGCCTGTCTCGGGGCCCGCCCTCGCGATCGGCGCCGCAGCACTGGAGGATCGGGCCTGGGCCGAAGAGACGCGGACCCGCCTCGTCCGCGACGCGGCCCGGTTGGACGACCTGATGTGCGGGGCGGGGATGCATCGCGAGGTTCTGGGAACCCCGCTCTTTCGAACCTACACCGTGCCCGGATTCGGGGCGGCGGCCGACTGGCAGGAAAGGCTGGCCCGGCAGCGCATCTGGAGCCGGACCTTCTCGCATAGTCCCGCATTGCTGCGGCTTGGCCTGCCGGATCCCGACGATTGGTCGAGGCTTGAAACTGCGCTGGCGGCTTGACGCTTTCGCTGGCTCTTCTACTCGACGCCCTTCTGGGCGAGCCGGACTGGCTCTGGCGGCGCCTGCCCCATCCGGCGGTTCTGATGGGCCGCGCGGTCGAGGCGCTGGACGCGCGCTGGAACCACGCAGACGCACGGCGGTGGAAGGGGATCGCGGCCCTCGCGATCCTCGTGGGCACCGCAGGTTTCGTCGGTTGGACGCTCGCCGCCTTACACCCGGCGCTTGAGTTGCTGGTCGCAGCGGTCCTGCTGGCCCAGCGGAGCCTCGTCGAACACGTCCGCGCGGTCGCCCGCGCCTTGGCCATCGGCTTGCCCGCAGGCCGCAAGGCGGTCGCCATGATAGTCGGGCGGGACACGGCCGATATGGACGAACAGGCGGTCGCGAGGGCGGCGATCGAGAGCGCAGCGGAGAACCTGTCTGACGGCGTGATCGCCCCCGCCTTCTGGTTCGCCGTCGGGGGGCTGCCTGCGATGGCCGCCTACAAGATGGTGAACACCGCGGACTCGACGGTCGGATACCGCACCCCGCGTCACGCCGATTTCGGTTGGGCGTCGGCCCGGCTGGACGACGTTCTCAACTGGATCCCGGCCCGGCTGACGGCAGGGTTCATCCTTCTGTCGACCCGGACATCGGGGGCCGGGCTCTCGGCCGACTCTCGGCTGCATCGCTCTCCCAACGCGGGCTGGCCCGAGGCGGCGATGGCGCGGGCCCTGAATGTGGCGCTGGCCGGACCCCGCAGCTACGACGGCACGCCGCGAGACTTTCCCTGGGTCCATCCCGAAGGTCGTCGAGACCCCGGCAGGGCCGAGATCGACGGGGCCGTCCGCGTCCTCTGGCGCACCTGGCTGGCCGCCCTGCTCTGCGTCGCCATTTGGGAAGCGGCTCCGCATGTGCTCTTCTTCTTGGCGGCGCTTGCGATCTAGGCTGGGCCGAGGCGGCGGACCGACACACTCTGCTCGATCAGGGCCGCCGCGCCGATCACGGTCAGGAATGAGACATCGGCGGCGTCCCGCCCCACCCCGATCAGCGCCATGTTCGACGGCTTGGCCATCCCGGTCGGGTCGATGAAATGCCACGCCCCGTCCAGCCAGACCTGCGCGACCGCGTGGAAATCCGGAGGATCGACGTCAGGCGCATAGACGCTGGCCATCCGCGCCGGGAGCGATGCCGCGCGTGCGAGCGCGATGAAGACATGAGCGTAATCCCGACAGACGCCCCTGCGCGACATGAACGTCTCGTAGGCCGTCGTGGTGGGGCCGCTCGCGCCGGGAATGTAGGCGAAGTTGGCTTCGATCCAGTCCCGGATGGCGACCGCAAGCGCACCGCCTACCAGATCGGCGAACTTGTCGTCCATCAGCCCCTCGAAAAGGTCCGAGACGGCGTAGCGGGACGGCATCAGATAGGATGTCACCTCGGCTGGCAGGGCGCGAGGGTCGGTCGGGGGAAGACCCCGGAGATCCCGGTCAGGGCGCGTCACCTCTACCTCGGCCAGGTGGGTGATGCCGAGTTGTCCTGCGGCCCCCATCCAGGCCCGGGTGCCCACGCCGCCCTCGGCGGCGATCCTGACGAATCCGTCCACCGGCGTGGTGGAGAGGCTTTCGGAAAGAATGTCCTGCCCTTCCGCGTGGGCGACCTCGATCTGCAACAGGCAGTCGCAGGGCGCCGCCATCTCGTAGGTCATGCGGGAGTCTATGGCGAGCCGGGTCATATGGCGAAGCTAGCGCGGGCGGCTCAGGCCACCAGCGCTTCGGCCTTCTTCAGGTCCACGCTGACAAGCTGGCTCACCCCCTGTTCGACCATCGTCACCCCGAAAAGGCGGTCCATCCGCGCCATCGTCACGGCGTGGTGCGTGATGATCAGGAACCGCGTGTCGGTCCGGCGCGTCATCTCGTCCAGCATGTCGCAGAACCTCGTGACGTTCGCATCGTCCAACGGCGCATCTACCTCGTCGAGCACACAGATCGGCGCCGGGTTCGCGAGGAAAACGGCGAAGATGAGGGCCAGCGCCGTCAGCGTCTGCTCCCCTCCGGACAAGAGCGACAAGGTCGACAGCTTCTTGCCGGGCGGTTGGCACATGATTTCAAGCCCCGCCTCCAGCGGGTCGTCCGACTCCACCAGTTCCAGCCGCGCCTCGCCGCCTTGAAAGAGATGCCGGAAGAGCAGCGAGAAGTTCGCGTTCACCGTCCCGAACGCATCCATAAGACGCTGCCGCCCCTCCTTGTTCAGGGCCGCGATGCCGGCCCGCAACTCGGCGATGGCCGCTTCGAGATCGGCCTTCTCGGCAACGAGATTATCGTGCTCGGCCGACACTTCCTTGGCGTCCTCCTCGGCCCGCAGATTGACCGCGCCCAAGGCGTCGCGCTGGCGCTTCAGGCGGGCGACATCGGCCTCAAGGCGGTCGACGGGCAAGTCATCCGGCACTTCGTCGAGGGACTCGAGCAATCGTTCGGGCGTGATTTCCATCGCCTCGCGGATCCGGTCGACGGCCGTCTGGAGGCTCTCGTCGGCAGCCTCCAGACGGGCCTGCGCGGCGGCGCGGCCTTCACGCGCCTCGCCCGCGGCCCGCTCTGCATCGCGTTCGGCCAATTGCGCCTCGCGCAGGGCCGTCTCGCCCTCGGCCAAGGCATCCGCCGCCGCCTTCCGGCGCGTGGTCGCCCTCTCCAATTCGTCATGCAGCTTCGCCGCCTCGGCCGCGACCTGTTCCGGCACCGCTCGGGCGGCTTTCAATTCGGTCGCCGTCGCCTCGCGACGATCGGACAGCTCTCTCGTGCGGTTGCCCGCGTTCTCTCGACGGCCCGTCCAATCCGAAAGCTCGCGCGTCACGGTGGCGAGGCGCTTGGCGCGCGCTTCGGCCTCCCGCTTGATCTCGTCGGCTTGTGCGCGGCGGGACATCATCGCCATGCGCGCGGCCTCGACGGTCTGGCGCATCGTCTCCAACGCGGCCCGCGCGCCCTCGAGCGGTGGCAAGTCGCGCAGGGCCGCCTGTGCCTCGCGCGCCGCCTCCTTGGCCTCCAGCCCGTCGGCATCCAGCCGACCCGTCGCCATCTGCGCCGTCTCGAGCTTTGAGGCGGCAAGCCCGCGCTCGCCTTCAAGGCGGGCAAGCTTGCGCCCCGCTTCGGTCGCGGCCCGGTCGGCGGCGCGCAACCTGTCCCGAGGCGCGGCCTCGGCCGCGCGCCGCCGTTCCAGCGTCTTGGACAAGGCCTCGTGCGCGGCGCGGGTCCCGTCGGCGCGACTTTCGGCTTCCTCGAGATCCCGTCTCAGGGAAGACAACCGGTTCACCTGCTGGAGCCGCAAGGCCGCTGCCGAAGGAGCGGCTTCTGCCGAGGCGCGATAGCCGTCCCAGCGCCACAGATCCCCATCGGTCGAGACCAGCACTTGCCCCGGCAGAAGGCGGGGCTGCATCTGCGCCGCTTCCTCGGGGTCGATCAGCCCGATCTGTCCCAGACGGCGGGCCAGAACGTCGGGGGCCTCGACCTGAGGTGCCAGCGCCTCGATCCCGTCTGGCAGCGGCTGCGGCCGGTCATAGGGGGCGAGGGTCACCCACCCGGTCTCCGCCTCCCGGTCGGCTTCGGAGACACGCAGATCCTCGCCGACGGCGGCCCCGAGCGCCGCTTCGTAGCCGGGCGACACCGTCAACCTGTCCAGAAGCGGTTCGCCCTCGCCATCGTCCCGGGACAGAAGGTTGGCCAAGGCCCCCACCTCGGCGCGAAGCGTCGAGGCGGCGCCCTCCGCCTCGGCACGCTGGGTGCGGGCGCGGCCCTCCTCTTCCTGCGCGGTCTCGCGTGCGGCCTCGGCCGCCTCCAGGGCCGCCTCGGCCTCCGTCGCTCCGGCCTGTGCCTCGGTCCGCTCCGCCTGAGCGGCTTCCTGAGCGGCGTCGGCCTCCGCCAGCGTCCGGCGGGCAATCGCGGCCTGCGCCTCGGCACGCTCACGCTCCGCCTCGACGCGCGTGACACGCGCTTGCGCGTCTTCGGCCATGCGGTTCGCGGATTGGTGACGGGCCGACAGGCGGGCCATGTCCTCCGTGAGCTGAGCCAGCTCTTCCTCGCGGTCTTGCAGGATACGGGCGGCTTCGTGCGCTTCGGCCTGTGCGGTCGCCAGTTCCTCGCCCTCGCCCGATCCGGCCTGCTCCAGCGATTCGGTTTCGGCGGTCAGACGCGCGATGCTCTCGGCGGCATCCCGGCCCAGTATCTCCTCGCGCTCCGCATCGGCATCGAGTTGCCGGGCGCGGGCTTCCAGAGCCTCGATCGTCGACCGCGCCCGGGTCTCGCGCTCTTCCAGCGTGTCGCGGGCGACCTGCAAGCGTTGCAGGACCGCACCGGCGACGGCCTCCTCCTCCCGGAGCGGTGGCATCGCCTCCTCGGCGGCGCCACGTGCGCGGCCCGCCGCGACGGCCTCACGCTCGGCGCTCGCGGCTCCGGTCGCAGCGTTCCGCAGGGCCGCATCCGCCGCCGCGCGCGCCGCATCCGCCTCGCGCCAGCGCGCATAAAGCAGAAGACCTTCGGCGCGGCGGAGCGCCTCTCCGATCTCGCGGTACCGTGCGGCCTGACGGGCCTGGCGGGCCAGCGACGCGAGTTGCGCCGCAAGCTGCTCGATCACGTCATCGACCCGCGCGAGGTTCGTCTCGGCTCCGTTCAGTTTCAACTCCGCCTCGTGGCGGCGCGCATAAAGCCCGCTGATCCCGGCTGCCTCTTCGAGGATCCGACGCCGACGCTGCGGCTTGGCGTTGATCAATTCGCTGATCTGGCCCTGCCGCACCAGAGCGGGCGAATGCGCGCCCGTCGAGGCGTCCGCGAACAGCATCTGCACGTCGCGCGCCCTGACATCCTTGCCGTTCAGCTTGTAGGCGCTGCCCGCATCCCGCGTGATCCGGCGCACCACATCAAGCGCGTCGGCGTCGTTGAAAGCGGCAGGCGCGGTCCGGTCCGCATTGTCCAGCGCCAGCGTCACCTCCGCGAAGTTGCGGGCCGGGCGGCTTGCCGCGCCGGCGAAGATGACGTCCTCCATTCCACCGCCGCGCATCGCGGTCGGGCGGTTCTCACCCATGACCCAGCGCAAGGCTTCCAGAAGGTTCGACTTGCCGCAGCCATTGGGGCCGACCACGCCCGTCAGCCCGTCCGCGATCACCAGATCGGTCGGATCCACGAAGCTCTTGAAGCCGTGTAGCCTGAGTCGCGTGAAGCGCACCGGCTGCCCCCTGCCTTGCGTTCAGGCGATTTGGACGGCGCGGACGGCCGCGGTCAAGTCATCGCCACCCGATTTCGCGGATCAGGCGGCGTTCTCCACAAGATATGCCGGCTTGTATGTGAGGGACGGCTCTCGACCTGCTGCGGCCATCGCACAGGAGATCCGCGCACAGTCTGTCGGTCACACGCGTAGGCATCCTCCGGAAGGTAATCACGCGGAAACTTAATTACGCCTCCGAGAAATTTTGTTGCGCTCAGATAGCCAGCGTGACAATTATCGAAGACCTGCGCTGAACGGAACATGTGGATGCCCCTCGCCAAACTCGACCCGATCGACCGCCAGATCCTCGCCGAACTTCAGGCAGACGGGCGGATGACGAATGTCGAATTGGCCCGCCGCGTCGGGATCTCTGCTCCGCCGTGCCTCCGCCGGGTGCGTGCGCTGGAAGAGGCGGGGCTGATCCGGGGCTATCATGCCGATGTGGACGCCCGCGCATTGGGGTTCGAGGTCCAGGTCTTCGCCATGGTCAGCCTGAACCGCCAGGCCGAGAGCGACCTGTCGGCCTTCGAGGCGCAAGCCCGCGAATGGCCGCTCGTGCGCGAGTGCCACATGCTGAACGGCGAGATCGACTTCATCCTGAAATGCGTCGCACCCGACCTGTCCACGTTCCAGTCATTCCTGACCGGTCAACTGACGTCCGCCGAGAACGTGGCCAGCGTAAAGACGTCGCTGGTCATCCGGGGGGCGAAGGACGAACCGGGCGTCCCGTTCGACGTGCTGGAAGATCGCCTCGCTGTCGAAGCCTGAAGGACGCCGCGACGACGGGGTCGATCCGCGCGCGCCGCGCGTGCCTCAGAGCAACCGCAGCGTCTGCGCCTCGACATCGCTCAGATAGGGGATGCGTGCCGAGCCAAAACCGTCTTCGGCAAGCGGCGGTATTAGTTGCCGCAGCGCGTCCAGCATGGCGGGCGTCACGCGCCGCATCATGTCCCGCGCCGGGTGCCAGGCCTCGACGGCCATCCCGTCGATCATGACGGCCGCCTGCCCGTCACAGGCGATGCCATAGGTCGTCACGTCCCCGGGCGGCATCAGGGCGATCACGCCGAGCGCGTCTTCGAAGGCCGCGATCGGCGCGAAGGCCGCATCCTGGCCGACGAGGGTCCGGCAGCGATCCGACTGGATCAGGATGCGGGCGGACCCTCCCAGGACGACATCGCCGACGGGGCGATCCCGCCCGAAAGCCGACGAGCCGATGCGGAACAGCGTCGGACGGATCGGGGCGGTCGCCGGGAAACACCTCGATCCGACCCAGCGAACCGTGGCGCTGCCTTCCGGGGTCAACACCCGATCCCCGGGCAGGAGATCCTCGACGGCGGATTGCCCGCGCGGCGTGTCGATGGGCGTGCCGCGGGCGAACAGCGTCACCGCGCCCTCGATCACGTCATGGGCAGGAAGCGTGAGGGTCTTCCACTTGTCCGCGCCCTGCGCATCGAGCCAACTGAAATCGTAGGTGACCTGCTCTGGCTCGACCAGGCGAGCGGGCGTCACAGGGGCGAAAGAGGTCGGCGGGCGCTGATAGGCGGTCATCGGGCAGGCGGCGTCCAGTGTTGCGGCCCCCACCGCTGGTCGCAACGTGCCTCGCGGGTTGCTTAATCCGCAAGCACGGATTCGGAAACAATGGGTTTCTGCCGGCTGGACCTGCCGCAAGCGCGCAACCGTCGGCGAGCGGCGGCGGCCCTAGACCTCGGCGCGCCAGTCGAAAAAGCCGGCCGGCGCCCGGTCCAGCAGTTTCGCCCCGAGTTCCATGCCCAGGGCCGGCCCGTCCGAAGCACCGGCCTCGCCCGCTTCGGTCAGAACGTCGGACCCGTCGGGCCGCAGGATCTCGCATCGGAAAGCGATCTTTCCTCCCTCCAGATCCGCCAGTCCGGCAATCGGCGTCTCGCAGGATCCGTCGACCTTGCGCAGGAATGCCCGCTCGCACGCGATCCGCAGCCCGGTGTCCCGGTGGTGGATCGCCTCGAGCATCTCTGCGGCCCGGCTGTCGTCGACGCGCCGTTCGATCCCGATGGCGCCCTGCGCCACGGCGGGCAGCATGTCGGACGTCTCCACGGCCGTTCGCGGCACGTCCTCCATGCCGAGCCGGTTCAGCCCCGCCATGGCCAGAAAGGTCGCCTCGGCCACGCCGTCGCGCAACTTGGCCATCCGCGTCTGCACGTTGCCCCTGAACTCGACAACCTTGAGATCGGGGCGCCGCTGGGCGAGCTGCGCACGCCTGCGCAGCGACGATGTCCCCACCACCGTGCCCTCGGCCAGATCGCCGAACCCCCGCCCGTCCAGCGTGACGAAAGCATCGCGTACGTCCTCGCGCGGCAGGAACGTGTCCAGCACCAACCCGTCTGGCTGAAGCGTCGGCATGTCCTTGGTGGAATGCACGGCGATATCGAGCGAGCCGTCCAGAAGCGCCTCCTCGATCTCGCGTGTGAAAAGCCCCTTGCCCCCGATCTCCTTCAGCGGGCGGTCGAGTACGCGGTCCCCCGTCGTCTTGATGACGACGATCTCGAACGCCTCTTCGACCAGATCCCACGCCTCCATAAGCCGGGCACGGGTCTCGTGTGCCTGGGCCAGCGCGAGCGGGGATCCCCGGGTGCCGATGCGAAACGGAGAGGCGGGGGTGGGCTTGCGCATGGATCGGTCCGTCTGTCAGGCGGGATTGACACATGCCCCGCGATTGACACTCTGACCAGAGGTCCCCACACCCTGTCCAGACCCGATCGGAGGCCAGATGACCAAACCCCTGCTTCGCGCCCTCGCCGGAGAGCGTCTGCCCGTGCCCCCCGCCTGGATGATGCGGCAGGCCGGGCGCTACCTGCCGGAATACCGCGCCACGCGCGAGCAGGCGGGCGACTTCCTCAGCCTGTGCTACAATCCCGACCTCGCCACCGAGGTCACGCTTCAGCCGATCCGCCGCTACGCTTTCGACGCCGCGATCCTGTTCGCGGACATCCTGCTGGTACCGCAGGCCCTGGGCGCCGATCTTTGGTTCGTGACCGGAGAGGGGCCTCGCCTTTCCACGATCACGTCCGCCGACGATCTGGCCAGGCTCGGCGGCAAGGACGACATCCATGACACGCTTGCGCCGGTCTACGGCACGGTCTCCAACCTCGCCTCGGCCCTGCCGGAGAATGTCGCGCTGATTGGCTTCGCGGGCGCGCCCTGGACGGTCGCGACCTACATGATCGCGGGCCGCGGCACGCCCGACCAAGGCCCGGCCCACGCGCTGAAGGAGGAGGATCGCGGGACGTTCGAGGCGCTGATCGACCTTCTGACCGACGCGACCGTCGAATATCTCGACCGGCAGGTTCAGGCCGGCGCGGAGGTCGTGAAGATCTTCGATAGTTGGGCCGGATCGCTGACGGGCGATGACTTCGCGCACTACGCAGTCGCGCCCGCACGCCGGATCACGTCCGAGCTCAAGACGCGCCATCCGGGCTTGCCCGTCATCGCCTTCCCCCGCGGGGCAGGCGAGAAGTACGAGGGCCTGCACGCAGAGATCGGCGCCGACTGCATCGCCCTCGATGACGGCGTGATGGCGGAATGGGCGGCCGCGCACGTCCAGACCGGCGGCTGCGTGCAGGGCAACCTCGCCTCCCGCCACATGGTCAGCGGGGGGCCTGACATGGACGCAGAGATCCGACGCATCCGCGACGCGTTCTCGAACGGTCCGCATATCTTCAACCTCGGCCACGGAATCACGCCGGATGCGGATCCCGATAACGTGGCGCGCATGCTCGACGTCCTGCGCGAAGACGCGACCGTCGGCGCAGGCTAGGCCGCCCGGACCCGCACGTGGAGCGGTTCGACTTCATCGTGGTCGGCGGCGGCATGATGGGCGCCCCCTGCGCGCGCTATCTCGCCCGGGGCGGCCACTCGGTAGCCCTGGTTGCCGCCCCGGAACCGGCGTCCGTGGCGGATGGCCCCTTCGGCAGCCATTACGATGCGGGCCGGATCACCCGGCATCTCTCCCACCACGACGACTGGTCCCTGCTCAGCGCGGCCTCGATGTCTCGCTACCAGAGCCTTGAGGAGGCGTCGGGGGAACGGATTTTCACCCGGACGGGCGCCGCGATGGCCGGCTTGCGGGCGGGGCCGCTCGCCGGGTTCACCGAGGCCTTTCTGGAGATGGTTCCCTTCGTCGAGGATGCCTCGATCCTGAACGACCCGGCCGAAACGGGGTGGCACCTGCCCGCCGGATCCGTCACGGCGCTGGAAACGGGGGGCGGCTGGATCGACCCCCGCGCGATGGCCCGCGCCCAGATCGGGGGCGCTTGCAGGGCCGGGGCGGCGCTCTACCCACAGGCGGCGGTATCCCGCGACGAAACCGATATCACGCTTGCCGACGGCACGCGCCTTTCGGCTGGCCATGTCGTCGTCGCCACGGGTCCTCACGCAGCAAGCGACGGCCTCCTTCCGGCCCGCCCTGCCATGACCGTCTGGGCCCGGACAGTCGCCTTCATCGAACTCGACGAAGATCAGGCGCGCGACCTCCTCCAGCTCCCAACCCTGATCTGGGTGCCCGGCCCTGACTGGGATCACGATCTCTACGCGCTGCCTCCGATCCGCTATCCCGACGGGGTCTGGCGGATGAAGGTCGGAGGCCAGAAGGACGGGCCGACCATCGGCTCGGCGGACGAGATGCGCGACTGGTTCCACGGGACGGGCGATGCGGATGTCGGGGCGCGCCTTCTCGAAGAATTTCGCCGCGTCCTGCCGACCCATCGCGCCAAGGGTACCAGCTACGGCCCGTGCGCGGTCACGTGGACCGAGACCGGCTTTCCCTACATCGACAGCGCGGGCGCGAACGTCACGATCCTGACAGGCGGCAACGGCGCTGCCGCGAAATGCGGGGACGAACTGGGCCGTCTCGGCGCGCTGACGGCAACCGGCACCGGCATCACCGATGCGGGCTACAGGACCGACTTCCGCGCCGTCTGGATCTGACCGGTCCTCATCCTGCCGGAAATATCCCGGGGAGCGCGAGGGGCAGAGCCCCTCGCCCTGTTCAGGGAAACGCGCCGCAGGCGCACCGCTGGATCACGGCCATTTGGCTTCGGGCGGCAGGCTCATGAGCACGGCATTCGCGTCGTGCCCGGTCTCCAGCCCGAACTTCGTGCCCCGGTCGTAGACGAGGTTGTACTCGGCGTAGAGCCCCCGGTGAACGAGCTGCGCCTCCTTGTCGGCATCGCTCCAGGTCATCGCGCGACGGCGCTCCACAAGCGGCACGAAAGCGGGCAGGAAATGCCGCCCGACCGATTGGGTGAAGGCGAAGTCCGCATCCCAATCGCCAGTACTGAGATCGTCGTAGAAAATCCCGCCGACGCCCCGCGCCCGCTTCCGGTGGGGAATGTAGAAATACTCGTCGGCCCATTCCTTCAGGCGCTCATAGCGGCCGGCCTCGCCTTCACAGGCGGCTTCCATCTGGGCGTGGAAATGGGCGGTGTCTTCCTCGTAGGGGATGGCGGGGTTCAGATCCGCCCCGCCGCCGAACCAGCCGCCATGGGGCGTCCAGAACATACGGGTATTCATGTGAACGGCCGGCACGTGGGGATTGCGCATATGCGCGACGAGGCTGATCCCCGACGCCCAGAAGCGGGGATCCTCGGCCATGCCGGGCAGATCCTTGCGCGCCGCCATCGCGGCGACGGCCCGGGGGGCGAGCGTGCCGTGCACCTCGGACCAGTTCACGCCGACCTTCTCGAAGACGCGCCCGCCGCGCATCACGCTCATGATCCCGCCGCCGGCATCCGATCCGTCCTCCGAGGCGCGCTTGGTCTCGGTCACGTCGAACCGGCCGGGCGCCAGATCGGCGAAGGGGCCCTGCGCACCCGCATCCTCCAGTCCCTCGAAGGCGGAAACGATCTCGTCCCGCAGCGCGCGGAACCATGCGGCCGCGCGGGTCTTTCGCGCTGTGGATGACGGGTCGTGGTCGAGCATGTGTGGCCTCCTGCAGTTCCGGGCGATCCTAGCCGCATTCGACAGCCGATGGGACGCCTTCTTTTCGCCTCATTCGGCGCTCCGGCCTTGTGGACGGCAGACGTCGCCAATACCAGATATGCCCGCCTCGATACCGAAAGAGGTAATTTCGCGGCGGCCCGCCGAAACGGTGGATTCGGGCGGCCAGTCGGGTTATCTTTCTGGAAACGAATGCGGATCCGGGAAAACCCGGGCCGTGGGCAGTAGAGCAGGCGCATCATGAACATGCTGATCCGGGCCGTCATGGCTCTGACCGTACTCGTTTGCATGGCAGCGACCCCGTTGCGGGCCGCGCCCTATGCGGAACTCGTCATGGACGCCCGCACCGGAGAGGTGCTCCGATCGCGCAACGCCGACACGCGGCTGCATCCCGCCTCGCTGACGAAGATGATGACGCTTTACGTCGCCTTCGAGGCGGTCCGCCGGGGCGAGATCACCCTCGATACCCAGGTCCGCATCAGCAGCAACGCCGCGTCGACGCCCTACGCGATCGGGTTTCGCGCCGGGACCCGCGTGCCCCTGCGCTACCTGATGCGCGCGGCGGCGGTCCGGTCGTCCAACGACGCGGCCACTGCGATGGCCGAGGCGATCTCCGGTTCCGTCCCGGCCTTTGCGGCGCGGATGAACCGCACGGCGCGCGCGCTCGGCATGAACAGCACGACGTTCAAGAACCCCCACGGCCTGACCCAAAGCGGCCATCTCTCGACCGCGCGTGACATGACGATCATGGGGCGCCGGCTCTTCTACGACTATCCCGAATACTACAACCTCTTCGGACGCCGGACGACGAATGTCGGCATCAAGACCGTGCGCAACACGAACCGCCGGGTCCTGGACAATTATCGTGGCGCCGACGGGATCAAGACGGGCTTTACCAATGCGGCCGGGTTTAACCTCGTGGCATCGGCCGAGCGGGGCGGCGTGCGGGTGATCGCGACCGTCTTCGGCGGCCGCTCCGCCTCGACGCGCAACGCTCGCATCATCGAGCTCTTCGACATGGGTTTCGCCCGCGCGCCCAAGCACGTGGCAGAGCGCCGGCCCGCCCCGCCCGCTTATGCGGGCGCAGTCTCAGCAGGCCCGGCGGCTCCCCCCCGGTCGGCCCGTCCGATCATGCGGCCCGGCTCGGATGCCGACGCCGTCCTGATCGCCACCGCCGCGCCCGAGCAACCCACCGCCGAAGCCACCCGCGACGACGCCCCGCGCGAAGTCGTGACCCGCGCCTCGACCCAGGGCGGCCGCGTCTACGGCATCACCCTGTCCCGCCAGCCCACGCGGTCGGCCGCTGACAAGCTCCTGCTGCGCACCGCTTTGCAGGAACTCGAGGCGCTGGACGATGCGCTGCGTCAGGTCAGCCGGGTGAACGGCGGCTTCGAGCCCAGCTTCATCGGCCTCAGCCAACGCGAAGCGCAGCGCGCCTGCCTGCGCCTCCAGTCGCGGGACGTGGATTGTGCTGTGACCTTCGGGTCCTGATCCGCCGCTTCGGCCCCAGCTAGACCGCGACGGCATCCGCCGCGTCGGCCTTCAGGTCGAAGGCCGCCGCCATGAGCGCGCGCGTATAGGGATCGCTCGGATTGTCGAAGACGGCATCCGTCGGGCCCTGCTCCCGGACATCGCCGCGCTGCATCACGACCACGTTGTGCGACAGGGCCCGCACCACCCGCAGGTCGTGGCTGATGAAGAGATAGGCCAGCTTGTGACGCTTCTGCAGGTCGCGCAGCAGGTCCACGATCTGTACCTGCACCGTCTGGTCCAGCGCGCTGGTCGGCTCGTCCAGAACGACCAGCTTGGGCCGTAGGATCATCGCGCGCGCGATGGCGATCCGCTGCCTCTGACCGCCGGAGAATTCGTGGGGGTACCGATCCATCGTACCGGGGTCGATGCCGGTCTCCGACAAGATCTCTGCCACCTGTTCCCGGTGCGGCCGCGTGTCCCCCGTATCATGCAGCTTCAGACCCTCGGCCACGATCTCGGCCACCGTCATCCGGGGACTCAGGCTGCCGAACGGATCCTGAAAGACAATCTGCATTCCCTGCCGCAGAGGCCGCACCTCGCGAGAGCGCAGGCCCTGGATGTCGCGTCCCTGAAAGACGATGCGCCCTTCGGACGAGATCAGCCGCATGATGGCCAGCGCCAGGGTCGTCTTGCCGGACCCGCTTTCGCCGACGATACCCGTCGTCTCTCCGGCCCGGACCGAAACGGAGGCGTCGTTCACGGCCTTGATATAGCCGGCCGTCCGCTTGAGCAGCCCGCGCTTGATCGGAAACCAGATCTTCAGGTTCTCGGTCCGCGCGATCTCGGGCGCGTCGGCGGGGACCGGATCGGGGCTCCCCGTCGGCTCCGCGGCGAGGAGGGTCTGGGTGTAGGAATGCTTCGGATCGGCGAAGATCCGGGCCGTCGGCCCGGTCTCGACGATCTCGCCGTGGCGCATCACGCAGACCCGGTCCGCAAAGCGGCGCACGATCCCAAGATCGTGCGTGATGAACAGCATCGACATGCCCCGCTCGCGCTTCAGCCCGGCCAGCAGTTCCAGGATCTGAGCCTGGATCGTCACGTCCAGCGCCGTGGTCGGCTCGTCAGCGATCAGCAGGTCCGGCCCGTTGGCCAGCGCCATGGCGATCATCACGCGCTGACGCTGCCCGCCGGACAATTGATGCGGATAGGATTTCAACCGGCCTTCCGGCTCGGGGATGCCCACCTGGTGCAGAAGCTCGACGATCCGGTCGCGCGCCGCCTGCCCCGACAGACCCTGATGCAGCGACAGACTTTCGGCCAACTGCTTTTCCAGCGTGTGCAGCGGGTTCAACGATGTCATCGGCTCCTGGAAGATGAAGCTGATATCGTTGCCCCGCACCCGGCGCAGTTCCTTTTCCGAGGCGCCGACCATCTGCGCCCCGTCATAGGTGATCGAGCCCTCGATGGCCGCGCTGTCCGGCAGCAGCGAGACGGTGGACAGCGCCGTGACGGATTTGCCCGACCCGCTTTCGCCCACCAGGGCGACGGTCTCGCCCCTGCCCACCTCGAACGACACGCCGCGCACGGCATGGGTCGCGGCGGCACCCTGTTGGAACCTGACGTTCAGATCGCGGACACGCAGAAGGCTCATATGTTCCCCTCGGCCGCGGTCGACGTGGCGCGCGCGGGGGTCGCGGCGGGCGCGGCCGGCTCGGCAGTGAAAGTCTTGCGCGGATCGAAGGCGTCGCGGATGCCCTCGAAGACGAAGACCAGAAGCGACAGCATGATCGAGAACGTCATGAACGCCGTGAACCCCAGCCACGGCGCATTCAGGTTGTCCTTCGCCTGCCGCGTCAGCTCCCCGAGGGAGGGGGCGGAAGACGGCATCCCGAAGCCCAGGTAGTCCAGCGCCGCCAGACCGCCGATGGTGCCGGTCACGATGAAGGGCAGGAAGGTCAGGGTCGCGACCATCGCATTGGGCAGGACGTGGCGGAACATGATCGTCCAGTTGCCGACGCCGAGGGCCCTCGCCGCGCGCACATATTCGAAGTTGCGCGCGCGCAGGAATTCCGCCCGCACCACGCCGACCAGCGCCGTCCACCCGAACAGCGTCATCAGACCGACGAGGATCCAGAAATTCAGCGGGATGATCGCGGCGATGATGATGATGATATAAAGACTGGGCGTGGACCCCCAGATCTCGATGATCCGCTGGAAGACCAGATCGGTCCACCCGCCAAAGAACCCCTGCACTGCCCCCGCCGCGATACCGATGATCGAGGTCGTGATGGTGACGACCAGCGCAAAGGTCACGGACAGGCGGAAGCCATAGATCACGCGGGACAGCACGTCGCGCGCCGTGTCATCCGTGCCCAGCAGGTGTTCGGCACTCGGCGCATGAGGCGCGGCGCCCGGTACGTCGCTGTTGGTGGTGTAGTGGTACCGGATCGGCGGCCAGATCAGCCACCCTTCGTCGACGGCCTTGCCATTCCACCGGCCGGTCGCCTGCACGGTTTCGATGATTTCCTCCGGCTGGTCGAAGCACTCCTCCAGCCCGCCGGACACGATGAGGCACTGCACCTCGACGTCCCGGTAGGGCGCCTCGGTCCGGAAGTCGCCGCCGAACGCCGTCTCGGGGTAGAAGGTCAGGAACGGCGCGCGCAGCTCGCCCTGATAGCTGACCAGCAGCGGCTTGTCGTTGGCCAGCAATTCCGACCCCAGCGACAGAACGTAGAGGATCCCGAAGATCCACAGCGACCAATAGGCCCGGCGGTTCGCCTTGAAGTTCGCCCAGCGGCGACGGTTGAGCGGGGATAATGCCATCTCAGGTCTCCCGGCTCTCGAAGTCGATGCGCGGATCGACCCAGACATAGGTGAGGTCGGTGACGAGGTTCATTACCAGCCCGATCAGCGCGAAGGCATAGAGCGTGCCGAACATGACCGGGTAGTCGCGGTTCACCACCGCCTCGAATCCCAGGCGCCCCAGTCCGTCCAGCGAGAAGATCGTCTCGATGATCAGCGAGGCACCGAAGAAGACGCTGACGAAGGCGGCGGGAAAGCCCGCGATCACGATCAGCATCGCGTTGCGGAAGACATGGCCGTAGAGGACCCGCCCTTCGGACAGGCCCTTGGCCTTGGCCGTCATGACGTATTGCTTGCGGATCTCGTCCATGAAGCTGTTCTTCGTCAGCAGCGTCAGCCCCGCGAAGGCCGATATGACGGACGCCGCGACCGGCAGCGTGATGTGCCAGAAGTAATCGAGGATCTTTTCGCCCACGCTCATCGTCTCGAAATCGGGCGAGGTCAGCCCCCGGATCGGAAAGATCTGGAAGTAGCTGCCGCCCGCAAAGAGAACCAGCAGCAGGATCGCGAACAAAAAGCCCGGGATGGCGTAGGCCACGATCACGATGCCCGACGTCCACGTATCGAAGCTGGACCCGTCGCGCACAGCCTTGCGGATTCCGAGAGGGATCGAGATCAGATAGGCGATCAGCGTCGTCCAGAGGCCCAGCGACAGCGAAACCGGCAGCTTCTCGACTACGAGGTCGACGACGCTGATCGAACGAAAATAGCTCTCTCCGAAATCGAAGCGGAGGTAATCCCACATCATGTTGAGAAAGCGTTCCAGCGGCGGCTTGTCGAAGCCGAACTGCCGCTCGAGCTCCTCGATGAATTCCTGAGGCAGGCCCTGCGCCCCGATATAGCCGCTGGAATTGCCGCCCACATCCTGGATCTCGGCGCCCCCGCCCGAAATCACGTCGAATGCGCTGCCGCTGCCTTCGAGCTGCGCCAGCACCTGTTCGACCGGGCCACCGGGCACGAACTGGATCAGCGTGAAGTTGATGACCATGATCCCCAGCAGGGTGGGGATCATCAGCAGCAACCGTCTCAGGATGTAGGCGCCCAAATCAGAGCGCTCCGCTTGCCCGGAGCTGCTCGGCGGCCTCCGCGTCGTACCACCAGAAGTCCAGCACGCCCAAAGCCAGTGGCGGGATCTCTTCGGGGCGTTCGTACTGGTCCCAATAGGCGACCCAGTGTTCCGAGTTGCCCCATTGCGGGATCCAGAAGCCGTAGGATCGCAGCGCACGATCCAGCGCGCGTGTACTGGCGCGCAGGCTGTCGATGTCCTCGGCCTCGATCACCGTGTCGATCAGGCTGTCGATGGCCGGATCGGCCAGTGCCATCAGGTTGCGCGAGGAGTCCTCTGCCGTCTCAGAGTGGAACCATTGCTTGAGGCCCGCGCCCGGCTCCCATTCCTGACCGGGGCTGTGGTTCGTGAGATCCCAGTCGCCGGACCGGCGGCGGTTGATGTATTGCGCCCGGTCGATGCGGTCGAGGCGAGCGTTCACGCCGATCTCGCGCAGGTTCTCGACGAAGGGGTTGATGATGCGATCGAAGGTCGGGTTGAACTGGATGATCACCAGATCGAGCGTCTGCCCCGCCTCGTTGCGCAGCAGCCCGTCGGCGTCCAGCTCCCACCCCGCTTCTGCCATCAGGCCGAGCGCGGTGCGCCGGGCACGCCGATCGGGCTGGCTGCGGCTCACGTCGTTGACCGGCGCCGTCCAGGCCTCGTCGGTCAGGATTGAGGCATCCAACAGCCCCTCGTCCACCAGCGGCTGAAGGATCGCCGCCTCCTCGGAACCCGGTACGCCTTCGGCCGCGAGGTCCGAGCCGCCCCAGAAGCTGTTCGGCCGCGAGTACAACCCGTAGAAGAGCGTCTCGTTGGACCACTCGAAGTTGAACATCATCGAGATGGCCTGCCGCACCCGCGGATCCGACCATTTGTCGCGCTTGAGGTTGAAGACGAAGCCCTGCGCGTTCGAGATCGCCCCGTCTGGCAGCGTCTCTCGAATGATGTCGCCGCGCTGCACCGGCCGCACGCCGTCATAGGACGTGGCCCATTCGCGCGACGAGGATTCGACCCGGAACGTGTATTCGCCGGCAAAGAATGCCTGAATCGCGGCCGAGGCGTCGCCGAAATACTCGTAGCGGATGCGGTCGAAATTGTGCCGACCCTGGTTCAGCGCCAGATCGGCACCCCACCAGTCGGGCGTACGCTCGTAGATCATGGTCCTGCCGGTGTCGAAATCGCCGACCATGTAGGGCCCCGTTCCCATGAACGGCTCCAGCGTCGTCTCGGTGATGCTGGCCCCCGTCTCCTCGAACCACGCCTTCGAGAACGGCGTCCAGAAGCCGATCAGCCCGGCCCGGTCGCGCTTGGGCGCGACGTCGGTGAAGGTCACGGTCAGCTGATGCTCTCCGGTCACCTCGATCGACTCGTAGTAGCGGGTGAACACGTTCCGGAACTCCGCGATGCCGTCCTGAAGGAACATGTCGATGGTGAACTTCATGTCCTCGGCGGTCATCGGCGTGCCGTCCCAGAACCGGATCTCGGGCCGCAGGTTGATCCGGATGAAGGCCAGGTCTTCCGGATACTCGATCGTCTCGCAGAGATAGCAGTAGAGGCCGTACGGATCGTCCGCCGCCGAGATGAACAGGTTCTCCCACAGGGCTGCGGTTCCCGCCGCGACGTTGCCGTTTCGGGTGTAGGGGTTGAAACTGTCGAAGTTGCCGATCGAGTGCAGGCTGATCTCGCCGCCCTTCGGCGCATCGACATTCACGTAGGCAAACGGCTCGTCGGGTCCGTATTTCAGCTCGCCGAAATTGGAGATGCCGTGGCTGACGGTGACGTCCTGCGCCAGGGCGGGCGCGGTCATCGCGGCCAGCGCGATGGGTGCGAGCTTACGGATCCTCATCGGCGAACCTCCCAGGTCAATTCGTTGGCGGTCAGGTAAGGGGCCTGCGCGGGCAGGTGCAAGGGGGCCTCGTTTCACGAAGATGCAAGCTAGGGCGTCGATTCGGCCCGGAAAGCGACCTCAGGTCGAGAAAGCCCTCCGGCGCACATGCAATGGTGGTGCCCGGTCCACACGGATTGCCTGACAGACCCGTTCAACGAAAACGCCGGCCCGACCGGACCGGCGTGTCACACTGCGTGTCGAGCGGATCTCAGCCGCCGATCGAGTCGAGATAGGCGATCAGGTTCGCGCGATCCTCGACATCGGCCATCCCGCGATAGGCCATCTTGGTGCCAGGCGCGTATTCGCGCGGGTTAAGCAGAAAGCCCGACAGGTTCTCTGGCGTCCAGGCCTCGCCGGTGCCGACCAGCGCGTCGGAATAGTCGTAACCAGCCACGCTGCCCTTATCCCGTCCGACGACCCCATAGAGGTGCGGCCCGGTCGCGTTCGCGCCATCTTCAAGCTGGTGACAGGCGGAGCACTGGCGCCACAGACGCTCGCCATCGGCGGCAGATGCGCTGGCGAAGACTTCCTCGAACGGAATCTCCGGCTCCGCTTCCTCTTCAGCGCCGGTATCGGCTTCGGCGACCTCGATCCGGTAGCCGACGACCCGATCCTCGCCATGGTCGTCGGTTCCGACGGTGTAGAGGTTCTCCGCGCCGTAGCTGCCAAGCAGGAACACGAGCAGCATGGCACAGAGGAAGCCGCCGGCCTTGGTGAAGGTCATCGAGTCCATGGATTCCCGTCTCTCAGTCAATCGAAGCGTCGCGCGCCATGTATTGTCTTTCGCCCCTCAGGCGCAAGGGATAGCACCGCGACCAAACGCATCACACGGGGCGAGACATATGGTTCGCATCGCATTTCAGGGGGAATTGGGCTCCTATTCGCATCAGGCAAGTGCCGAGACCTATCCCGACCACGTCCCCGTGCCCTGCACCACTTTCGAGGATGCGCTGGACGCGGTCCGCGATGGGCGCGCGGATCTCGGGATGATCGCGATCGAGAATTCCACCTACGGGCGTGTGGCCGACGTGCATCGCCTGTTGCCCCATTCTGGCCTGCGCATCGTCGGAGAGACCTTCGTACGGGTCCGTATCGCGCTGATGGCGCGCCCCGGCGTGGCGCTTTCGGATATCCGTCGCGTGCGCGCGCATCTCGTCCTGCTGCCGCAATGCGCCGCCTTCCTGCGCGCGCACGGCATCGCGGCCGAAAGCGCCGCCGACAGCGCCGGAGCGGCCGCCGCCCTCGCCGCGTCCGACCTGACCGACGAAGGCGCCCTCGCCTCCGAGCTTGCTGCCGCCCAGTACGGGCTCGACATCCTCGCCCGCGATATCGAGGACACGGACCACAACACGACGCGCTTCCTTGTCATGTCCCGCGACAGCGCCCGTCCCGCTCTGGGCGAGGGGCCGACCAAGACCACCTTCGTCTTCCGGGTCCGCAACCTGCCGGCGGCGCTCTATAAGGCGATGGGCGGCTTCGCGACGAACGGTGTCAACATGACCAAGCTGGAAAGCTACATGGTCGACGGCGCCTTCACCGCCACCCAGTTCTACGCCGATATCGAGGGTCATCCCGACGACCCGGCCGTCGCACGCGCGCTGGAGGAACTGGACTACTTCACCGACTACCTCGAAATTCTCGGCGTCTATCCCGCGGATCCCGACCATTTCGACGGCGGCCACCGCTAGGGCCCGACCGGCAAGTCTCGTTCCAGCACGCAAAGACTTCGGCCCGGTGACCGACGAGGCCGTGGCCTAGGTCAGCCTGTAGACCCGGATCAGCGCCGTCCCGTGCTGCCGGTCGGCGACGAAGCCCATCGCCTCGTAATAGCCGTGCCCCATCGCGTTGTCGGCCTGGATGTACGCTTTCAACCGGTCCAGCCCCGCCGCCCGTGCCGCCGCCTCGGTCCGGCGGAACAGCGCGCGCCCCGCACCCAGCCCGTGCGCGGCCGGGTGGACATGGGTGCCGATGATCCCCTGCCCCACTGGGGCGTCGTATGGATTGCCCGGCCTCTCACCGGACAGGACCTGCAGCCCCCTCACCTCGCCGTCCACCTCGGCGACCGAGCACAGGATCCGGTCGGGATTGGCGATGTAGCCCTCCATCGCGAAGGCCTGCCCGCCGGGACGTGTCCGCATCCCCGCCTCGATCAACGCATCCAGCAACGCGCCGACCCCCGCGCATCGCCCGGGACGGCCTCGCGAACGATCAGCGTCACCCCGTGATCCGCGCCCGCAGAAGATGCGTCAGGCTCTCGACGCTTTCCCCCGTCTGTTCGGACAGCGCCAGCAAGCCGAACTGCACCCGCGCCATGTCCTGGTAGTAGGCCGTGAAAACGTAGTTGATCGCAGCCCCCGCCGCCGCGCCGATCACCGGCACCGCCTGGGCGGCGACCTTCTGGCCGAGCGGCCCCGCCAGCTTGACCGCGACCCCGGGGATCAGCCCCGACAGCGATTTTCCCGTCATCGTCAGCCGCATCGTCAGAAAGCTCAGATCGGTGCCGTCATCGTCGTCGAGCGGACCCGCCGCAGCGAAGACATGCAGGCATGCGGCGCGGATCTCGGGCCTCTCCGGGTCGAAGCCGTGCTCGTCCGCGATGCTCTGGATCGCGCGCAGGATCACCGTCGTCGTCACCGGCAATTCAGCCAGGGCCGTGCCCACGCCCCCGAAGCCGCCGGCGGCCCCCGTGCCCAGCGTCACCGCGCGCGTCAGCCAGTCGGACGTATCCGGCAGCCGCCCGCCGCGCGATGCCTTGGCCGCGTCGAAGGCATATTCCAGCGCGCTGATCGTCGTCTTCTCAAGCCGGCTGCGCACGCCCTGAGGCAGCATGTCCACCAGCCCTTCGGCCTGCGTGCCGATCAGGTTCAGGACATGGAACCCCGTGCCTTGCGCGCCCTTCATCACCTGGGCCAAGCGGTCGAGTTCGGCGTCGCGGTCGAGCGGGGGAAAGACGGTCTGTTTCATGCCCTTGATCTGGGATCGCGCGGGTCCCGCGACAAGTCCGCGCAGTCCGCCTTCCGCTGGACAGGCCGCGCGCCCTGCCCTACCCCGCCCCGAAAGGACGCGACATGACAGACACCCCAGCCACCTGGACCGCACTCACCACCCTGCCCGGCCGCGACGCCGCCGAGGCGCTGGGCGAGCGGATGGAGAGGCTCGACCCGGAGCCCCAGGGCATCGGCGTCTTCGAGCTCGAGGACGGCTCGGGGCTCTGGGAAGTCGGCGGCTACTTCACCGAGACGCCCGACGGCGCCACGCTCGACCTGCTGGCCGCAGCCTTCGGCGCCAAGCCCTTCACAGTCAGCGCCCTGCCGCCGACCGATTGGGTCGCCCATGTCCGGCGAGAGCTGCATCCCGTCGAGGCGGGCCGCTTCGTCGTCCACGGGGCCCACGATGCCGACGCCCTGCCTGCGGGCAAGGTGCCGCTGCTGATCGAGGCGTCCTTGGCCTTCGGCACCGGCCATCATGGCACGACGCAAGGCTGCCTTTTGGCCATCGAGGATCTGGCCGCGACCGACAATCCGGCGCGCATCGCGGATATCGGCGCGGGCACGGCGGTGCTCGCCATGGCGGCCGCCCATGTCTGGCCCGACGCGCAGGTCGTCGCCTCGGATATGGACCCGGTCGCCATCGACGTCGCCCAGGCGAACCTCGCGGTGAACGCAATGGCGGACCGGATCGCAACCCATATCGCGGCGGGCTTCGACCACGACGCCCTGCGCGGCCCCTTCGACCTGATTCTGGCGAACATCCTGAAAGGCCCGCTCGTGCAGCTTGCGCCGGATGCCGCCTCCGCCTGCGCACCCGGCGGCGCGGTCGTCCTGTCCGGCCTGCTGACGCCTCAGGCCGAGGAGGTCATCGCCGCCTATGCCGATCAGGGCCTCACGCTCGAACATCGCCGCGAGATCGGCGACTGGACCACTCTGCGGCTGCGCAAGGGCTGACGTCACCGCCATTCCTGCGGCAGACCGTGCCTCAGCGGCGGTGCGCCATTTCCTCGACGTCACCGCGGGTGAGGCCGATATCCGCAAGCTCCCGGTCGGTCAGCGCACGCAGAGCGCGCACGGTGCCGCGCCGGTCGCTCCAGGTCAGGGCGGCAGCAAGCAGGTTTGCGAAGAATCCGCGCGGCGCAGGAACAACGGAACGGAACTGATCGAAAGTGGCCATTCCGGTCACTCCTTCATCTGTCATCATGGAAAGCGTCGGGCCACCGATGGCCCATCGTTGAACGGCAGATGGGGGGCGGGGCCAGCGGGCGCAATTGCAACTTTCGCCTGCCCGTCATGCATCCCGCGCATGGCCCGGCTTGGCCCCGCCCCGCCCGGCATGCTAGGGCGAACGAGACGTGAACAAAGCGGTGATTGCGGGGCAGGTCGGCAATGCGGGTGATCGGCATAGATCCGGGGCTGAATGCCTGCGGCTGGGGCGTAGTCGATGTGGACGGATCCCGCCTTTCCTTCGTCGCCTGCGGGACGGTCCGGCCCCCGCGGGGCGATCTTTCGGCGCGTCTGTTGGCGCTGCATTCCGGCCTGACCGAAGCGCTGACCTTGCACCGCCCGGACGCAGCTGCGGTCGAAGCGACCTTCGTCAACCGGGACGGGGCCGGGACGCTCAAGCTGGGACAGGCGCGCGGCGTGGCGATGCTGGCCGTCGCGCAGGCCGGGCTGGTGCCGGGCGAATACGCGCCCAACGCGGTCAAGAAGACGGTCACGGGCGTCGGCCATGCGGCCAAGGCGCAGATCGACCACATGGTGAAGATGCAGCTTCCCGGCTGCACGCCGGATAGCCCAGATGCCGCCGACGCGCTGGCCATCGCGCTCTGCCATGCGTTTCAGTCCCGGCTGACTGGCCGGCTCGCCGCTGCGATCGGGGTGGGCCGATGATCGGGCGTCTGACCGGCCGGCTGGATCACAAGGGCCCGGATCACGTCCTGCTTGACGTGAACGGCGTGGGCTACGTCGTGCATTGCTCGGACCGGACGCTCGCCGCGCTGCCCGCACCAGGACAACCGGCCCGCCTCTGGACGGAGCTTCTGGTCCGCGAAGACCTGATGCAGCTTTTCGGTTTCCTCACCATGCAGGAGCGGGAGTGGCACCGCCTCCTGACCTCGGTGCAGGGGATCGGGGCCAAGGCGTCGCTCGCCATTCTCGGAACGCTCGGGGCCGACGGCATCGGCCGCGCCATCGCGCTCGGCGATGCGAACGCGGTGCGCGCGGCACCGGGCGTCGGGCCCAAGATCGCTCAGCGGGTCGTGAACGAACTCAAGGGCAAGGCGCCCGCCATGATGATGATGGAAGGCGGCGCCGACCCCGTGCTCGACGAGGCCCCCGCCGCCCCCGCCCCCGCGGCGTCGCC
>NZ_JYFE01000035.1 GCF_000877395.1 Jannaschia aquimarina
CTGGATGCTCTCGCGCGATCTTCGATCACGCTGTCGCTCGGGTCCACTGCGGAGATGGGGCCACCTTTCTGGCGAAAGGTGTTTGGTGGGCCTGTCGGGACCTGGTTCGAACGCTGGATGCTCTCGCGCGATCTTCGATCACGCTGTCGCTCGGGTCCACTGCGGAGAGGGGGGTCCACCTTTCTGACGAAAGGTGTTTGGTGGGCCTCACGGGAGAAACCTCGAACCAACTTTTCGAGGTTCTTGAAGAGTGGGAACGCCATCTCACGCCTTTAGACTCTAAGAGTCAGAGGCGTGACTATGACCAGTTCACGCCATGATTTCAATAAGATAGCCGCGCCCGAGGCGGATGCGCCGAAGAAGTATCCGCCGCCCTTCTCGCTGCGCCTGACCTATGAGGAAAGAGCGCGGCTAGAGGCGGACGCGGACGGAAAGCCCCTTGGGGCGTATATCCGCGAGCGGCTGCTTGGCGATGATGTCGCCCCGCGCACACGGCGCGGCAATAGCCCTGTGAAGGATAAAGAAGCGCTCGGGCGCGTCATGGGTGCGCTCGGCGCTTCAAGGCTGTCTTCGAACCTGAACCAGCTCGCCAAGGCCGTGAATACGGGCTCGCTGCCCGTCACACCCGAGACGGAAGAAGATTTGCGTGAGGCCTGCCGCGAGATCGCTGAACTCCGCGCCGATCTGCTGAAGGCGCTCGGCGGGCCGGAGCTTGAGCCGTGATCCTGAAAGCCAAAGAGCGCGGGGATGCCCCGCAGCTCGCCCGCTACCTTCTGGATCAGCGGGACAATGAACACGTCGAACTGCCCGAGGTTCGCGGCTTTATCAGTGACGATCTGATCGATGCCTTCGGCGAAGCTCATGCCATCGCGCAAGGCACGCGCTGCGAGAACTATATGTTCTCGATGAGCTTCAACCCGCCAGAAGGCGCTCATGCCAGCATCGAAGCCTTCGAGAAGGCCATCGATCAGGTCGAAGAGAAGCTCGGGCTGCAAGGCCAGCCGCGCGCGGTCATCTTCCATGAGAAGAACGGTCGCCGCCATGCCCACGCGGTCTGGTCGCGGATTGATAGCGAGCGGATGCGCTCGATCAATATTAGCCACTACAAGGTGAAGCTGCGCGACGTGTCGCGTCAGTTGTTCCTTGAGCATGGCTGGACTATGCCGCGCGGGCTGGAGGATCAGCGCTTGCGCGATCCCTTGAGCTTCACCCGCACGGAATGGCAACAGGCGAAACGGATCGCCCTCGATCCGAAGGAGCTGAAGGCTGTCTTCCGCAAGGCCTGGGAGTCGTCCGACAGCCGCGCCGCGTTCGAACAGGCGCTCGCAGAACGCGGCTTCGTTCTGGCGCAAGGTGATCGTCGGGCGTTCGTCGCCGTCGATTATCGCGGCGAGGTCTACGGCATCGCCCGCAAGACAGGCGTGAAGGTCAAGGAGGTCGCCGCCAAGCTCGGCGATCCGTCAGAGCTGCCGTGCGTTGATACGGTGAAAGCCGAGATCGCTGCCCGCATGACGGGCAAGATTAGGGAATTCATCGAACAGGCCGAGAAGGACGCGCAGCGGCGCTCGGCCTTCATCGATTTCCGCAAAGCGGAAGTCGTGGGGCGGCACGTTGAAGAGCGCCGCGCCTCGGGCGAAGCCCAAGAAAAGCGCTGGCAAGCCGAGACGCTGGCGCGAGCGGCACGGCTGCCGAAAGGCATGGTAGGCATCTGGCATCGCCTGACAGGGCGCTATGCCAAGGTAAAAGCATTGAACGAGCGTGAAACGCTTGAAGCCTTGCGCCGTGATCGCGATGAGAAAGACGCGCTTATCATGCGGCAGCTCGAAGAGCGGCAGGCGCTTGAGCGCGAGATCAGGGCGCAGCGCGACGCCGCGCAGGAAGAGCTGCTTCAGCTCCGCGAGGACGTGGCTTCATACATGGAGCTGGATCGCATCGATCACACGCAAAGCCGCAAGATCGAGCGCGATGGCGACGGCGATGACGGCCCGCGCCCGAGGCCGCCGCGCACGCGGCGGCGGCGCGGCTATGAGCCGTAATTGATGAGATGGGCGCTATCAGCGCCCCTCTTCTTTTTGTGGCGGCGTATCATCGAGCGGCAGGCGCAGGACGATCCGTCCGTTGATGGGGCAAGTCTCCAGTTGGAGGGTATAGCCTTGCCCGTCCTTGTGCGCCCAGGCCGCGCCGACCTTGTTCCAGAACGATTTCTCGGACCGATTGGTCACGTGCCAGGCCAGGAAGTCGGGTGCGTTCGGGCTTTGGGTCGTGGTCTTGTTTTCGCGTGCCATGATTTCATCTCCTTTGTTTAGGGCCTGCTTGCTAACGCCCTCCCGCATCGGGCGAAGGCATAAGGCGGGGTCTTCATGGGCAACACGGCTGGCGCAGCCAGGTGGTGCGGGCAGTCCCATTGAAGAGCGCGCCGACTTCGCCCAAGGGATTCATTGGTGTGTCATTGCGAGTCGATCCGGGAACAAAGGGGCATGAACGGCACGGGGTCGGAAAAAACCGCGTCTGTCCCGAAGGCCAGCCGCATCTGTGCTGAGAGACGACAGCACGGCGGCTCATCTTCTGGCGATATATCCCGCATCTGGAGCAAGGCGGCGCTGCGGCCTGTCAATTACGGGACAGGCAAGATCAGGCTCTTGGCTGCCTCATGCCGCAGTGACCGATTTGACCTGCGCCGCATCGCAATTGCCGCCGCAACCCGAGATGAAGTGCTTCAGCGCACCTCCTGATTTGTGCGTTCAAGTCACCCGCCGAACCATCAGGGCCTTCTTGGGCCGATGATGATGGTGAGCGAGGGCCGAAAGGCCCTGAGCGGTTTGGGGCCTCCTTGAAGCAAAAGGAGGATGACATGAAACTCGTCACTCGATTTGAAGCGGCAAAGCTCAGCACCGTGCAGCTCTACGGGCTGCGCAAGGAGGCGTTCATCGCCTTCACTGCCGCGCCCCGCGATAGCGAGGCACAGCGCACCGCGCTCGCCTCGATGCGCCATATCGAAGATGAGCTGGCAGCACGTGCGCCAGCTCTCCGCTAAAAAGATGCGGCTGGCCTCAAGGCCAGCCGCAAATTTTTCTTGCCCTAGAAAAGGGAAAGCTGAGAGCCATGCCATTTCACGCGCTCGGCCTCGTGGTCGAGCCAAGCGGTGACAAGCGGGACAACGCCGCCATATTCTTTGGCCGTGCCGAGCGCGAAATATTCGGAGCGATAGCCTGTCTCAGTGACAGGGAGCGGCGCTTTGCCTTCTGTGCGCGGCTCGACATGATCGATGACTCCGAATTTCTTTTCGGCATAGACGACCTCGATCTCTACGCCGCGCTATGTGATGTTGTGGACTTCCAATGTCATTGTTTTTGTTCCTTTCTTTGAAATTGGATTGAATGAGGGCGAGAGCCGCCGCTTACGCGGCGACTCCCTGTTCGTCTTGGTTGGTAGATTCCGCCTTAGCCTGAAGGCTGTGCAGGTAGTCTGCGGCCTTCTGGGCGTAGGCGGCGGCGCTGAAGATCGCGCGTTTGTCGTCCTTCAGAACCTTGAGCCAGCTCTGGATATAGGCGGCATGATCGGTGCCAGGCTCGGGCGTGAGGCCTAGATCAGCGCAGAGAAACGCCGCGCCAAGCTCGGCGACCAGTTCTTCCCTTGCATAGCCTTCATCGCCAAAGCGTTTGCGGCCAAAGTCCCGATCAAGGCGGCTCTTGTGCTTCGTCCAGTGCGTCAGCTCATGCGCCAAGGTCGCATAGTAGGCCTCGGGGCTGCGGAAGCACTCGAAGACGGGCATCTGCACGTGATCGCTGCCGCTGGAATAGAAGGCTTGACCCCCGCCATGCCGAACGTCTGCGCCTGTTGCTGCGAAGAACCTGTCCGCGTTCTCGTCCCGCTCGGCGGGATCGATGACGGGCTCGGGCTTGACGTAGTAGTGCTCGGGCAAGCCTTCGACCTGCTCGACATTGAAGACGGTATAGGCCTTCATGAACCGGAAGCTGCGTTCCTCTTCGCTGCCGTCGTCCTGCTCTTCCGTCTTGGAAAGCGTTCCCGCATAGACGACCTGCTCGCCGCGCTCGCCCTTGCGGACGTGCGCCCCTAGCTCCTTGGCTTGGCGGTAGGTCATCCAGAATGGGGAGCAGTAACCCTGCTCCATCGAAGCCGCCCAAAGCATCAGGACATTGATCCCGCTGTAAGCCACGCCGTTATGGCGCAGGGGCTTCAGCACCCGTCCATCCATGTTGCCAGCGTTCCACGGCTTCAGCCATGTAAGCTCGCCCTTCTCAAGGTCGGCCACGATCTTGTCGGTGACTTTCTGGTAAACGTCTTGTTTCATTTCTTTTTTTCTCCCTTCTTCGGTTGCGCATGCAACCGAACTGCCCCTCTGGCGAAGAGAGGGGGGAGACCGTCACAGACCGCAGACAGCGGAGGGGGATCGCCCGTCCTGCACACGCGCAGCACGGAAGGACGGGGAGACCGCTGGCTGCGCCCGCAGCTCATGCGAAGGGCTTGGTCTTGACGGCGAACGGGGTCGCAGACCCCAAACAAGAAGAAGAGAAAGTCAGCCCGAACGGGCTGGCATCAGATCAGCGCAAGGGATCGAAGCCGCATGGCCGAGACCGCCACAGGCGGGCTCGGTCCACGAGAGCCCGTCCGCGCAGCGGTGCGTGAATTATCAATCGAGGGATTTTAGAAGCAATTGAATTCGGTGGTCATCACTGACTGCTTCCCAATGGTTCAGCAGCAGTTCAAATGCATCATTTGATATCGCAATTGGTACGGCCGAATGAAGATCATCAATTGTGAAAGTATCATCGTCGTGATATTTTTCTGCCGCTTCAAAAACAGCGTTACTCACCGATTCCTTATCGATTGAACCTAGTCTCTGTTTCAGCTGCTCAGCAGTTGCGGCTGCCACCCAGAGAATAACAGTGTCCGCATCCAGCCGTTCACTTTGAACGCGAAAAAAGACAAGATTTGGATCGCTTGGCGCAGGCACATCAAAGTAAGGTTGGATCTTAATGCCTGCACTCGTAGTTACCGAGTACCGCTTTTTGTCTGTTGATTTCTCATAGATCCACAGACTTTTGCTGGATTTGCGCGCGCCCCTCGCCGCTGTTTCATTCCATTCTGCATAGAACTGCGTTGGATCAGGTTTTCCCATCACTTCTTCAAAGTAAAGAAATTCCTTCAGTTCGTCTTCCCAAAGCAACCATCCTAGTCGCATATCGGCAGAACCATTTGGACTACCTTCGAGTACACGTCGCGTTCGTTCTTCGATAAGAGCTGAGTATTGAAGCAGCACGTCTTCCATCACCTCATTGGCGTCTAGGTTGACATCATCGACTCGGATCGAACGTGTTGCCGCCGGGTGCATCAATGTTGTCCCGCAGACACTCTTTATTGGCTTACCACGCAATTGAGCTATGCGGAGCATCTTGAATTCAATACCAAGTCCATTGTGACTAACATCGATATGTAGATTGCTCCATCCGGTGTCTGGTATATCTTTTGCTTTACAGTAAACCTCGCTCCAATCACCTTCTTCGAGCTTTCGGCCCATCATAGATGCAACTTTTGCTGCGAGAAGAATCTTCGCGCGCTTCTTTTGTTCCTCCGTGAAGACCACCAAACTAGTCACTATCGGCTCTCCAAGATGCGCGCTGCTTCAGCTCGGAAGCTGGCGAAGCTTACGATTGACAGGTCTTCGTCAAGAGACTTCGCAATATATCGGCTGTAAAGAGTTCGATAATCGATCTCGGCCTCACGCTGCACATGAAGAAATGGAAGGATAGGAAGCGAACCTTCGCAACTTTCAAGAAAAGATGCGATGTCAGAAATCTTCGGCTGATATAGTTTCCGCGCGTTTGTTGGAGCGCCAAGTTTCTTACAATGGAGCATTAGATCAGCTCCGGCAGTATTATCGCTTACAAATTGCTTAAAGGTTCCGTGCTGTTTGTCAAAGATGTTTATTTCTTCAATGGAAAAGCCAGCGGATTCGATTGAATTTCTCAAAGCGGTCCAGACTTTTTCAGATGAATTCATGAAGACCAAGACCATCCAGTGTCCTGGACGAAGTACGCGATAGGCCTCACTTAGGCTTTCCGTCATCAGCTTCTGGTATTCATCAACCCCTTTCCCTTGAGAGCGGTTCATAATCGCTTCGCTGGTAGCATCGGTAAATTTACCAAGCCACGACTCCCAAAGGATATTCATCTCGCTGTAGTTAATGTTGCCGCCAAATGGAGGGTCTGTAAAAATGAGGTCTACTGAGTTTTCTGGCAGAAAGCTTAAGTCGCTTGCGCTTCCAGTGCGGACGAGGGAACGTCCGCCATAGCTGCTTGCAGTGGTCAGAAAGTGATCCGCAATACTCTTTGCTTTGCGTTCAAAGGTAATGAATACATTTGATTCGTTCGAAATCTGTGGAACGTTGAAATTCGCGGTGTTTCCACTCCCGCCCCAAAACCGATATTCTGACAGACGCGTAACGCGCTGATAAAGCGAAGTGAAGGCGAAGCCAACCGCTGCTGCAAGGTCAGGATTCTCGATTCTTCGAATTTCTTTCCAAATTGCGGCGCAAGCAATTAAGTTTCGAGGCGTGTAGAATTTTTCGATACTATCCAGTCCATGCCTTTTGGGTTGGTTGAGGTTGACTCCGTCTGGAAGTTCGAAATTGGGGAAGCCATCACGAAAAGAATCTAAGAGCTCGCCTACATCCGATATTCGCTGACGATCCATATCATTCAGCTCATGCTCCATAATCTTTTTGGAACAGCACTTATAGCCGACGAACACAGGAACAGCATCTCGTCTTTTGAGATAGGACTTATTTACCTCGTTACCACAATGGGGGCATGGAAATTTTCTTAAGAGTTTGTGCTCACGAACCGTCTTTCCATACTTGCGGCAATGATCCCAAAGCACAAATTCTTCATGGCAATGATTGCATTCGAGTTCATATGACCAAACGGTGAATTGGAGTTCGGCGTTCGCGCCGCACTCTCGACAGTCTGTTGAATATAGCTTTGCGCGAAGTTCAGTTAGATTCTCAAGAATTTGATTTACAGTTTGTGAGTACTCTTGTGTATCGACCTTCTTTAGAAAGTTGTGCGCAATGAAACACGCGGCAGGCGAAAGTTCGTTGAGGATAACGTCATATCCAAGGTATTTTGCGGCCACTCCTGTCATGCCGCTGCCTGCAAATGGATCAAGTACTACTCCACCTTCTGGCAGATACTTGGAAATTATTCTTGCAATACCCTGAGGCGGCACCTTGGTGTGGTAGGTGTGCGCGTCGTAAGTGTAGGTATTTTTCCCCGCCGAGACTTCTTCACTAAACGGAGTATCGCGGGTGATTGCGGGCGCATCGCATCTCGACAATATGTCAGCCAGCGCGAGGTCTCCGTCACCCCATAGATCGTCATCCACGAGGTCGCCAATAATCGTTTCTCGTGGCTGATCCAGCATCGGTATAGGTTGATCTGGAAGGCTTCGATCCAATTTTTCACGTGTACGTGCTCCCGTCGAGGCAAAGAATACATCACGCGGTTCAGCCTGGAGGTGCTCATCGACTTGCTTCGAGGGGTCGAGTAGATTCATCAAACGAGCGAGCGCATCCGCAGTTGGAGCTTGATCGCCTCGCTCCCACCTCATCAGAGTGTAGAAGGACGAGTTGAGCTTTTCGGCGAGCTCCTTGTGGGAGAGGTTCAACCTCTCCCTTGCCTCCGCGAACGGATTGCTGCTGGGGTCCAAGGCTCGGCGGGTGATGACTTCAGGCATGCTCATAGAAGCAGATTATATGGTTGTTTTGGCTGCTGCAATCGCAACATATAGCTCAGATGACGTTATCCATAGAATTCAGCAAACTTGTCCGTAGTCTAGGCTTGCCCTTCACTCAAACGAGGCGGGCTTCGATAGCTCTTCACTGCCAGAAGTCTGACGCGAGAAATCCGACGACCGCGGTACGGCTTCGGCAAGATGGCGCGCATCCAATCCGCGCAGGGTTGGTCGGGGGGGGCTTGGGGCGGTGTCCGCAAGTCGATGGGAGGTCCAGTGAGGGAGAGCGGATGTCTCCCTCCTGGTCAGGGTTCCAAGGGGCTCGAAGGCTCATTGGTCGATGGGATGGTTCCAAGGAAGGGCAGCGCGAAAGCTTCCTTCCCTTGGTCTCGATGAAGTCGTCTCCATGAAGTGGTCATGGGGGTATCGGGGGAGCAGGAACGCGCCCCTGATTGGTGATGCAACGGCCAGACGGTGCGAGTGGGTTTCAAGGGGCGCGATAGCCCCTTGATCGATGGGTGCAGGGAAAGCGAAGTTTCCCGCGAGTGGTTGATCGGCGATACGATCTACTGGCTCTGGATGGGCTCAATGCCCGACAGAGCCACGGCCTGGGGGATGCAACGGGGGTACGCAGTAGCCCCCTTGCCAAGATGGTTTTGTACTACAAAACACATCTTGCGTGTCAGGAAACGGGGCAAAACGGCGTGTAGTACGAAAAAGCCATTGTAGTAAAAATGGTTGCTGCTCTTTGTAGTACAAAGATATCGGTAGCTTACGGACGCTGAGATCGCAAGGCGATGCTACGATCTCAGCCCGTAGCGCAGAGGTCGTGAAGACGGGGTTCAGCCCGTGCCTTCAGCAGCGCTACGAGTTCAGGATCATCGCGCTCATATTCATCGGGTATGTGGAGCGTGATGATGCGGTTGTCAGCGGGGCGCTGCTTGTACTTCTTCCTGATCCGCTCGCGGTGGTGTGCCTCCATCGCGAAGATCAGATCGGCACTGGCAACAAGCTCTTTGGTCAGCGGGCGCGGTGCCTCGGTATCGGTGCCAGCGGACAGCACGTCGAGGCCGCCGAAGTCCTTGAAGAGGTCTTCGGCCGTCGGGCTTCGCAGCTTGTTGGCGGTGCAGACAAATAGAACACGCATGACGAGCTTATAGGCTATCGGCGGGGGGCTTGAAATCCCTCTCACTACAGAGCGTGCAGAATTTGGCAAAGTCCTCAATTATTGGATATAATGATTGTATGAGCTTGCATCCAAATTTGAAGAACTTGATTAATCGTCCTGGCGAAAGCGGGAAAGAGGTTGGCCGCTTTCTAACAAATGCAATGGGACACAAAGAAATCGTTGTCATGCGAAAGGTCCATTGGGATTATCTGGATTGGCTAGTCGAAAGAGGTGCAATGCGGTTGGAGGCAGTGATTGCATCTATTCAAGCGGAGCAACCATCAATGGAATTTGGCTTAGCCCTTATGACATGGCTCAGCGAAGTATGTGACGACCGTGAGCAGATGGGACTTCCGCAACCTTCTTGGCTTCCTGCTCCAGACGACACAAGCATTAATTGAATTGGCAAACGTCACCCCGTCAGAAATTTCTGCGCCAGTGCGGGCAATAGGCCTGATCCCATAGATGGGGTTTCCCCTCTCAGGGCTTTTCGGATGTCGGCTGGAATACGCTTATCCGTAATGGAAACGGCAGCGGTCTCGATGTCCTGAAAGGTCTTTCGAGACCGCACGGCAATGAAGGGTGATGCAGGCGTTTCCTGCCGCCCTGATATTCCGATGGCGAGACCGCTGAAGCTCGTTACGGGGCGCGGATCGATGAGCTGGCCGAACCAGTTGGTCGCGGCGTAAAGCTTCATCCCCTCACCATTGATGCCGATACCCAGGAAAACGATCTGCGCGCCGACAAACATAACAGCGCCTTCGTCTTGGTCATCGATTAAAGCGCCATGCAGTGCTTCGTCCGTGTAACGTTGCTCTTCCCGAAAGCGGGTAAAACCGCTTTCGGTTTTGATTTCGAGTTTCGAGATGACGACGCGATCCTTGCGCTCGGGCGTTGTCCAGGCGGGCCGATAGAGCTCGAACGCGCCGTCTAGCTTGCTCAAGTCCTTGTCGAAGGGCTTTCCAAGGCGCTCGGAATGCTTAGCTGCGAATGCGAGAAACCCACGGGGCAAGCGACCTTCTGGCCGATAGATATCCGTCGCGAATTCAGGGGATCGTTTCAGGAACTCATAGACGAGGCGCTTCTTGTGCGGCTGGGCGTTCGTTAGCCCGCCCTTGATCCACCGCGAGAGGGTTGTGGCCTGGATCAGCGATTGGCGCGGCTTATGCTTGTCGCCCTGCCGTGCGCGGTCGAGAGCGCGCGAACGCTCATCATTATCAATCGCGCCTGCCAGCCGCTCAATCGCGCCCGTCTCGGATGCAAGCGCCTCCAAAGCCTTCAAGAGCTTTTGGTTGTGATCGTCATCCTCCTGCCAAGGCATGGCTTCCAGCTTCCTGCAAATCCGTGCATCCGTGCAGAGCTTTGCATGGAAAGTGCAGGAAAAGAAGCGAACTTTCGCAGCTTTTTGGGTTTCCGGCCTTTCCTAAATTTCTCCGCAGCAACGATTTTTGCGGAGAAGCATCATGGCTGGCAAGGATGACAAGAACGGCTCGGTGATCGGCGGTTTGCTGATCGGCGGCTCATTCTTCGCGATGGCCGCCATCTATCCCGATATCTTCGGGACGCCGCTCGATGCTGGCGATAACTTCCGCATCGGTGTGATGCAGACCTTCGGCGGGCTCGGGCTCTTCAGCGCGGCGATGGCTGGCTATGGCCGCTTCCTGCGTGGTGTCAGTCGCCTTGAGGCACTGAAGCCTTCTGGCATCTACGGCAATGCCGAGTTCGCGGACCTTGCCGAATGCACGGAGAAAGGCCTGACCGATCCAAGCGGCCTTTACTTGGGCTTGCTGGATGGCGTGCCGCTCTTCTTTAACGGCAGAGCGCACCTGTTTCTGGACGCGCCCGCGCGGTCAGGAAAGAGCGCTGGCGTCGTGACTGGCAACCTCTTGCACTACCAGAGCTCGGTCGTTGTGACCGATCCCAAGGGCGAGCTGGCCGCGATGACTGCCGCGCATCGGCGCAAGCGGTTCGGCCAGGATGTTGTGATCTTCAGCCCTTGGAAGCTGCACGGTCTTCCCTGTCACCGGATCAATCCGCTTGAGAACGTAATCGCACTTGCTGGTGATCCGGCTCTAAGGCGCGGCCTAACCGATGAGGTGAAGTCCATCGTCATGCAGCTCTATCCCGAGCCGGAAGATACGCGGAACCGCTACTTCCGCGACGGGTCGCGGAGCATCATGCGGGCGGTGCTGCTGTATCTGGCGCTTCATGCGCCAAAGCGCTGCACGCTGCCGGAGATGTGGAGGCTGATCGCAAACCCGCTTCGCCTTGAGCGCGCGGTCGAGGCGATGCGCAAGTCCGAAGAGCTGGGCGGCATCCTTGCCGATCTTGGCGACGATCTGGCGAGCCAGATGCGCGATAACGCCGATCTGTTCGGTGACTTCCGTGCAGGTGCAATCCAGCAGCTCGATATCTTCGAGCCTGGCGGCTATCTCGCCGATGCGGTCTCGGGAAGTGATGTCGCGCTGGCCGATCTCAAGAGCGGGAAGGTCAGCTTTTACCTGGCATTTCCGACGGATCGGATCGCATCGCACGGCGCAGCGCTCGGGCTCATCGTGAATCAGGCGATCTCGGCAGTCGCGCGCTCGCCCGAGAAAGGCGAAGTGCTTTTTCTGCTCGATGAGTTTGCCAACTTGGGCAAGCTCTCGGGGCTGGCTGAAAGCCTGACAGCGCTGCCTGGGCTCGGGGTGCGGGTCTGGATCATCGTGCAGGAACTGGCCGAACTTGTTCGGCTGTATGGCCCGAACACGACAGAGACGATCCTTTCGCAGGCCGAGGTGAAGCAGTTCTTCGCCGTCAATAGCGATCAGCTCGCACAGAAGCTGTCACGCGCACTCGGCCAGAAAACGGTCAAGACGCTCAGCTTCAATCTCGGGCGCACCGATGACGATGACATCGGCGAGAGCCTTGGCGAGACGGGCCAGCCGCTCATGCGGCCTGAAGAGATCAAGCAGATGGGGGCCGATCAGCAGCTCCTTCTGGTGAACGGCGTGAGGCCGATCCTGGGCGAGCGCATGCCCTTCTGGTTCGTCGCGCCTTGGCGCGAATGGGCTTCGGTCAATCCCGTCGAGGGCGACTGCCCCGATGTGAAGCCGCGACTACGGCTCGACTACGCGAAGAAAGAGTGAGGAAAAACGATGGCTATGTATGAGGTTAAAGTCACGGGCGGGGGCAAGCCGCCAAGGAAGAATGGCGGCTTGGTTCGGCGCGTTCTGCTCGCGCCCTTCAAGGCGGCGCGCTGGATGCTGGTACGCCCGCGCCTCGTGCTGGCGGCGGGTGTGGTCGGCGGCGTGATGTATATCGGCACGCCGCACCTTGGCTGGGACTATCGCTGCAATCATCCGACACGCGGCGGGCAGCCCTGCACGTCCGTCTCCTACTGCGCCTATTACGGCTTCCAGGGGCGGCGTATCGATCACCCGCCATACGGCGAGAGCTGCGCGCTCGTGAAGTTCCTTCCCATCGATTGGGAACGGCTGAGTGCCGACACGCGCGAGTTAGTCAGCGAGCTTATGAGGAAACTCTGATGGATAAGAACATCCCTGAATACTTCTACACAGTCGATCTCGGGCCGAACTTCGGCCCACGTCTGAACAAGCTCGCCGCGATGGCAAGTTTCGAAGATGACGTGGAGGCCTTTGCAGCGATCCTTCTGAGCGGGGCCATCGAACAGCTGGAGGCGAGCGAAGTACGCTTCCGCAAAGAGCTCGATGAATACGACGAAAACAGGCCTCACTCTTTGGGTGATCCCAGAGGGGAAATGGACGACGACATCCCCTTCTAAGCCGCAGAATTTGTGGGGTTTTAGCGGAATATGGTAAAATAGAAGAGTAGTAATAACGCTCTCTTCGGTAGAGGCGAACAATGTTTGATGAAAATGAAAATACGACAGGCCTTAGCGGCCTGAGCGCGAGGTTCGATACGGCCTCGAAGCCAATCATCTTGGTCGATGTCGAGAAGTATCAGGCCTTCCTCGACGGCTGGGACATGACGCCAGCAGAGAAGGACGAATTCCTTCAAAGGATGTGGGGCATCATCGTCACCTTTGTCGAGCTGGGCTTCGGCGTGCAGTCGCAGCAAGAAGTCTGTGGAAAAGAGGCCGAAGGCGGCAGCAAGACTGCCACTGAAGCCTTCGATGCGGTATGCTCGGTCGAGCCTGACAAAAACAAAGAAAAACCCAACGGATTCAGTCCGTAAGGGATTCTGGAGGTAAGATGAAGGACGAGTACATCAAGAATGCCGAAGCGCTGCGCGCGGTGATCTACTGCCGTGTGTCGAGCACGAAGCAGAAGCTGGAGGGCAGCGGTCTGGAAAGTCAGGAGCACCGCTGCCGCCAGTATGCGTTGGCGCAGGGCTACGAGGTCGATGCCGTTTTTCCCGACGATGCGTCGGGCGGCGGCGACTTCATGAAGCGCCCAGGGATGGTTGCGCTATTGAGCTTTCTCGATGCGCAACCTTCAAAAGACTATGTCGTCATTTTCGACGATCTTAAGCGCTTCGCGCGCGATACCGAGTTTCACATCAAGCTGCGTCGCGAATTTCAAAAGCGCGGCGCACGAATTGAATGTCTCAATTTCAAACTTGATGACTCACCCGAGGGGAAATTCGTCGAGACGATCTTTGCCGCTCAAGGAGAGCTTGAGCGGGAGCAAAACCGTCGCCAGGTCATCCAGAAGATGCAGGCGCGAGTCGAGAAAGGCTATTGGGTCTTCACTCCGCCAGTCGGGTACAAATACGCATCGGATCGGGTTCACGGTAAAATCCTTGTCCGTGACGAGCCGATAGCATCGATCTTGGCCGAAGCTCTTGAAGGGTTTGCTTGCGGGCATCTGCAATCGCAGGCCGAAGTGAAACGCTTCCTTGAGGCCAAGCCAGATTTTCCAAAGGACACGCCCGAAGGTGAAATCCGCTGGCAGCGTGTCCAGCGGCTTCTGTCGCACATCACCTATGCGGGGTACGTCGAAGCGCCCAAGTGGAGCATTGCGCCCCTCAAAGGCCACCATGAGCCGCTTATCAGCTTGGCGAGCTACGAGAAGATTCAGGAGCGTCTGAGCGGCAAGGCAAAAGCGCCAGCACGCAAGGACATCAGCGATGACTTTCCGCTGCGCGGTTTCGTGCTGTGTGACGACTGCGGCGAGCCTATGACATCGTGTTGGTCGAAGGGGCGTTCGAAGCACTATCCGTACTATCTCTGCGACACGCGCGGCTGTGAGAGCAATCGCAAGTCTATCGCTCGCGATGCCGTTGAAGACGGCTTCGCGGAGATACTTAAGAGCATCCAGCCGACGAAGCAGCTCTTCGCCCTGGCGAAGGCGATGTTCATCGATGCCTGGAATATGCGTCTATCCGAAGCGCAGCGCGACAAGGATGAAGTCGCGCGGCAGCTTCGTGATGTCGAGAAGCAGATCGAGTTGCTCTTGGAGCGCATTGTCGATGCTGAGAACGCGAGTGTCATAAAGGCCTATGAGAGCAAGATCGCGAAACTGGAGCGCGAGAAGCTGCTTTTGGCTGAAAAAGTTGACAGAATCGTGCCGCCGAAGGGCAGGCTAGAGGAGTTTATCGAACCGGCGCTCGATTTTTTGTCAAGCCCTTGGAATCTCTACGAAAATGGCACCTTGGCCCTCAAGAGGACAGTGCTCAGACTGGCCTTTTCAGAGCCTCTACGTTACTCACGAGATTCGGGTTATCGAACCGCTGAAATTGCCTTACCTTTCAAGGTGTTAGCGGAGATTTCAACGTCTAAAGGTAAGATGGTGGAGCCAAGGGGAGTCGAACCCCTGACCTCGTCATTGCGAACGACGCGCTCTACCAACTGAGCTATGGCCCCAACGCGGCGGCATATGCGCCGCCCTCTGCACGGTGTCAAGCGGCGCACCCGGCGCGGCCTTGTCCGCGCGCGCGGGGTCTTCTAGCAGCGGGGCATGGACGCCGAGATGCCAGCAGACCAGACCGACCCGGCGCCGGGGACGCCCCGTTTCTTCGGCTATGGCAGCCTCGTGAACCGCCGCACCCACGCCTATCCCGAGGCGCGTCCGCTCGTCGCCAGGGGCTGGCGGCGGGTCTGGCGGCACACCGCACTGCGCCCCGTCGCGTTCCTGACGGCCGTGCGCGGCGACGGGGAGATCGAGGGGCTCTCGGCCGGGGTGCCCGGCGGCGACTGGTCCGCCCTGGACGAGCGGGAGGCGGCCTATATCCGCGCGCCCCTGCCCGGCGGCGAGGCGATCTACCACATCCCCGACGGCATGCATGGCGCCCCCAGCGAGACCCATCCGATCCTGCTGAGCTACGTGGACGTCGTCGTGCAGGGCTACCTGACGGAGTTCGGCGAGGCGGGGGTGGGCCGCTTCTTCGAGACGACGGACGGCTGGGACGCCCCGATCCACGACGATCGGAGCGCGCCGCTCTATGCCCGCGCCACGCCGCTGGAGCCCGAAGAGACCGCGCTGGTGGATCGCTGGCTGGCCCGCGTCACCTGACGGCGGCCAGCGCCTCCAGAACGGCGGCTTCGGTCAGGATCTCGGGCAGCGCGACGCCCTCGGGCGCGCCGGGGCCGTAGACCGCATTGAAGGGGATGCCGTAGCGGCCGTGGGACTCGAGGTAGGATGCGATCTGGGGGTCCGGACGTGTCCAGTCGCCGCGCATGGCGACGGTCCGTTGCAGGGCCTCCGTGACGGGCGCGCTGTCGAGCACGAGGCGCTTGTTCGCCTTGCAGGTAAGGCACCAATCGGCGGTCACGTCGACGAAGACGACCTCGCCGCCCGCGACCTCGGCTTCGATGCGCGCCGGGTCGAACCGGACCCAGTCGCCGCCCGCCACTGGGTCGGGGGCCGATCCGCCGGGGACGAGGATCGCCGCGAGGATCGCGGCCGCCAGACCGCCGCCCGCGACCATCGCCCGACGGCGGCGCAGGGACAGGGCCGCCAGCACGGCGACCGCCACCGCGGCGACCGCCACCGCGGGCCAAGGCCCGGCCGATGCCCAGAGCACGCTCAGCAGCCAGAGCGCCGCAAGCGCCAGCAGGCCGCCCAGCACCGCCTTGACACTCGCCATCCACGGCCCCGGCCGGGGCAGGCGCCGCACGAGACCGGGCCGCGCCGCGACCGCGAGATAGGGCAAGGCCAGACCGGCTCCCATGGCCAGGAACACGGCAAGCGTCGTGCCCGCGCCGCTGGTCAGCGCGTAGGCCACCGCCGTGCCGATGAAGGGCGCCGAACAGGGCGTCGCCATCACCGCGGCGAATGCACCGGTCGCGAAATCGCCCCTGAGGCCGGTGCCCCCGGCGCGCCCCATCGCACTGGCCACGCCCGAGGGCAGCGGTGCCTCCCACAGGCCCCAGAGGCTGGCCGCGAAGAGGATCATCAGAACGACCATCACCGCCAGGAAGGCGGGTTGCTGGAACTGCACGCCCCAGCCCACCGCGACCCCTGCCGCGCGCAGCCCGATCAGCACCAGCGCGAGCGTCGCGAAAAAGGCGATCACTCCCGATGCGGCGGCGAGGAAGCCCAGCCTCACCTCGGCCAGCGCCCGGTCCCGTGCCTGCAGCGCCGAGGCGAGCTTGAGCGACAGGACCGGCAGCACGCAGGGCATCGCGTTCAGGATGAACCCGCCCAGCAGGGCGAAGGCGAGGATGGTCCAGATCCCCTGCCCCGACGCGGGCGGCGCGGGTGCCGTGGTAGCCAGATCGGCGCGGAACGTCATGGCCCGCTCTCCGTCGACCAGCGTCACGTCGAGGGGCCCCTCGCCCGGCCCGGTCACCGGCAGCCGCGCCCAGAGCGTGCGGCCATCGACACGGATATCGGGGGGGCCGAAAGCGCCGAATTCGCCGTGTTCGGGGAAGACCTGCGGATCGCTCAGCGGCGCCTCCGCCGTCGCGCGAAGCGTCAGTGCCGTGTCATCCAGATGCACCGCGTCCGGGGTAAATCCGGTCTCGCCCGGCACGCGCTCGATCCAGCGCGCCAGCAGATCGGCCGAGGCGCGGTCCACTGTTCCGCCGACGGGCAGGTCCAATGACAGGGAGACCGTCTCGGGGATGCAGATCTCCGCGCAGACCAGAAGCGTCGCCTCGACCGCCAGCCGGGCGGGAGCGTCGGGGTTTTCCAGCGTGATGGCGAGGGGGAAGACCACCTCTTCGCCGTACCCGTAATTCTCGATATCGAAGGCCACGAACCGCTCGGGCGCGGGATAGGAGAGGGCGATGTCGGCGATGTTTTGGCTGCCGGACCAGTCCAGTTCCGGCGGCAGGCCCACCTGGCCGGGCGTGCGCCAATAGGTCTTCCAGCCCGGCTCCATCTCAAGCGCCAGCCCCGCGGAGAGCGTCGCGCCGCTGACGCCGTCCTCGGCGGTGATCAGACGCGCGGTGACGGCCTGACCCTCGACCGGATCGGTCGTGGCGGCCAAAGCCGGCAGGGCCAGCATGAGCGTCAGGAGGGTCGCAAGCAGTCTCATCCGGCACGTGAGTAAGCCCTAACGCACACGGGGGCGAGAGGGTCGCGGCGTCCTGACGCAAGCGTGATCGCACGGCCTTCCCCTTCCCGGCGTCGGCTGCCATCCTGCGCGCGACAGACTTCAGCCGGAGAGACCCGATGCGCCAGACGCTGATCGCCGCGTTGCTCGCCACCGCCGCCCTGCCCGCCGCCGCGCAGGAGCTGACCGCCGAGGAGGTCAAACGCCTTGCGCTGGAGGCGATCCTCGAAAACCCCGAAGTCGTGATGGAGGCCATCGGCATCCTGCAGGAGCGCGAGGCCGCCGAAGCCGCCGCCCAGGCGCAGGCGGCTCTGGAATCGAGCGGCGACCTGCTGACCGCCGATCCGAATGCGCCCGTGCTCGGCAATCCGGACGGCGACGTCACCGTGGTCGAATTCTTCGACTACAATTGCCCCTATTGCCGCCGGGCCGGGCCCGAGGTGGCGGGCCTGCTGGAAGCGGACGGCAACGTCCGGGTCGTCTATCGCGAATGGCCGATCCTGGGCGAGGCCAGCGTCTTCGCCGCCCGCGCGGCCCTCGCCTCGCGCGAACAGGGCCTCTACGAGGAGTTCCACGAGGCGATGATGGCCGCGGAGGCGCGTCTCGGAGAGGCGCAGGTGATGCAGATCGCCGAGGAGGTGGGGCTCGATACCGACCGGTTGCGCACCGACATGGAGGCGCCGGCCGTGCAGGCCCATATCGACACGTCGATGGAACTGGCCCGCTCGCTGGGCTTTTCGGGCACGCCGTCCTTCGTCGTGGGCGACCAGATGGCCCCCGGCCTCGTCGAGACGGACCAGTTGATCGACATGGTCGAGGCGGCGCGGGAGGGCGGCTGACGGCCCCGTCTAGCGGCCCCGCACCGGAACCATCGTGCCGAGGGCCGTCGCGACATGGACGTCGCCGGCCCAGACATCGGCAGCGACGGCGACGAGACGGCGGCCGGGCCGCAGGACGCGCCCTTCGGCTACGAGGCGCCCGGTCGCAGGCGCCATCAGAGAGATGCGGAACTCGGACGTCACGACCTCCTCTCCGTCGGCCATTCCGGTCCAAGCGGCGAAGCCCGCCGCCGTGTCGGCGAGCGAGAAAGTCAGTCCGGCATGGCCCGCGCCATGGTGTTGCGACGTGGCCTCGGTGACGTCGGCGCCGAGGCGCACCCGACCGGGCGCCACCTCCTCAACCACCGCGCCCAGGGTCCGCATCATGCCCTGACGCGCGAATTCGGCCTCGACCCGGGCCCTCAGCCCGTCATGATCAGGCATGTCGTCGATCCCGTCGCATAGAGCTTTCCGTCCGCGGCGCCCCGCAATTCGCCGGTCGCGACACCGGTGGACCGCCCCGCATGGGAGACCTTGCCCTCGCACAGGATCTCCGTTCCCACGGGCAGGTTGCGGGTCACGTTCACCTTGTATTCCAGCGTGGTGTAGTAGCTGCCCTCGGGAACCCGGGTCATCACCGCGCAGGCCATGGCCGAGTCGAGCAGCGTCCCGTACCAGCCGCCATGCACCGTCCCCAGCGGGTTCGTATGCTCGAAGAGCGGCGTGCCCCGAAAGACGACCCGGCCCTCCTCGACCATGTCGAGCCGGTAATTCAGCGTCCTGGCGATGGGTGGATGCGGCCCGGACCCGTCGAGGATCGCCCGCATGAATTCGAGCCCCGAGACGGATAGCATCCGCTCGACCGACCAAAGCTCTGATGGGGAAGTCGCGAACATTCGCGCACCCTAGCCGGGCGCACGCCCGGCACAAGTCAGGCGACGGCCTCCAGGCTGGGAGCGGCCACGCGGCCCAAAGCGGCACAGACGTCGCGCGTCAGGTCCGGGCGGTTCAGGGTGTAGAAATGCAGGTGACCGCATCCCTCCTCGACCAGGCGGTCGCACAGCTCGGCGCATTGAGCGATGGCGAAGAGGTCCGCCCGGCCGTCCCGTTCGGCCACGTCGAAGGCCGCGGCCAGCTCGTCCGGAATCACGGCGCCGCAGCGCTCGGCAAAGCCGCGTGTGCGCGACCAGTTCTCGACCGGCAGGATGCCCGGCACGATGGGCGCCTCGATCCCGGCGGCGGCGCAGCGGTCGCGGAACCGCAGGAACGTCTCGGGGTCGAAGAAGAATTGCGTCACCGCCTCTGCCGCGCCGGCGTCGATCTTGCGCTTCAGCCAGGCGACATCCGCATCGGCATCCGCCGCCTCGGGGTGGCGATCGGGGTAGGCGCCGACGCGCACGCGGAAGCCCCGCTCGGCCAGCGCGCCCACCAGTTCGACGGAATCGGCGAAGCCGTCGGGATGCGGCGTGAACCGGTCCGCGCCCTTGGGCGGATCGCCCCGCAGCGCCACGATGTCCTCGACGCCCGCTTCGCGAAAGCCTTCGGCCACCTCGAGGGTCTCCTCGCGGCTGGCATCGACGCAGGTCAGGTGGCCCGCCACGCGCAGATCGAACTCCCCCCCGATGGCGGCGACCGCCTCGCGGGTCAATTGGCGGGTCGTCCCCCCGGCGCCGTAGGTCACGCTGACCCATTCTGGCGACAGCGGCGCCAGCGCGCGCACGGTATCCCAAAGGCGGAACGAGCCCTGAAGCGACTTGGGCGGGAAGAACTCGAAGCTGACGGCAGGCGCGGACATGGGCGGACTCCTTGCAATGCCAACGGTTGTGCCACGCCCCGGTTTCGTGAGACAGGTTCATAATCCTCAACATGGTCATGAGCCGGGCATGAAACTGCATCTGGAGTTCCGTCACCTTCGGACCATCAAGGCGATCCATGAATGCGGCGGACTCGCGCGCGCGGCGGAGCGGCTGCACATCACGCAATCGGCGCTCAGCCATCAGGTGAAGAACCTCGAGGCGCAGGTCGGGGTGGAGCTGTTCGTGCGCCGGTCCAAGCCGATGAAGCTATCGCCCGCCGGTCAGCGCCTGCTGCGTCTGGCCGAGCAGGTGCTGCCCCAGGTCGAGGCGGTCGAGCAGGATTTCGACGCGCTCAAGTCGGGAAAGACGGGCCGGCTGCATATCGCCATCGAATGTCACGCGTGCTTCGAGTGGCTGTTCCCGGTGCTGGAGCAGTTCCGGCGTGCCTGGCCCGACGTCGATGTCGACATCCGCCCCGGATTGCAGTTTCAGGCATTGCCCGCCCTGTCGCGGGAAGAGGTGGACCTCGTGGTGTCGTCCGATCCGGAGGACCTGCCGGGCATCGAATTCGCGCCGCTCTTCGACTACGAGCCGGTCTTTCTTGCCTCGGCGGCCCATCCGCTTGCGCGCAAGCCCTATGTGACGGCCGAGGATTTCCGCGACCAGACGCTGATCACCTACCCGGTGGACCGCCCGCGCCTCGACGTCTTCAGCCAGCTTCTGATGCCTGCCGGGGTGGAGCCCGCCAGCGTCCGGCAGGTCGAGCTGACGGCGGTGATCCTGCTGCTCGTGGCGTCCAATCGCGGCGTCTCGGTCCTGCCCGACTGGGTGGTCCGCGAGGTGCGCTACAATTCGGATTACGTGACCCGCCCGCTGACCGAGCATGGCGTGACCCGGCGCCTCTATGCCGCCATCCGCGAACCCGACGCCGCCCGCCCCTACATGTCCCATGTCCTGCGCCTGATGCGGTCCGAGCCGCTCAAGCTGCAGCGGGGCGCCGAGACGACGGTTTAGCTCAGCAGTGCAAGGTTGAATCGCGCGCCCGTGCGGCGATGCGGCTCGACGAAGGCCATGACCATGTCGAGTTCCTCGATCACATCGGGGCGCGCGTCGCGGATCATGCCGATTCTCGGAGCGGCATCGCGGAGGTGCTCTCTCAGCGCAGCCAACCGGTCCGCCGCCTCGTCGAGGTCCACCCACGTTCCGCTTTCCACCATCAGGTTGGTCGTGTCGACGTCTTCCGGCAGGCTGTCGTCGAACTGGGCTTTCGCGTCGGTCTAATCCCTCATTGTCGCCAGCGGGGGCTGACGCAGCGCGCGCCCGTTCTTGTCGATCGCCTTCTCGTGCTTCAGGAGGGCGATGAGGTCCTCCTGCTGCCCGTGCAGCGCGCCTTTTGCGTTCAGAACGTTCGCCCACAATGCCATTCCCATGCGCCGATCTCCGTCGCGTCGTGTCCGCGCGCATATCGCATCACACCGTGACGCAACTATGGCCGGCGGGCGGATATAGGCGGCCGACGCGCGGGGGCTGGCCCCCCGGCTTCGGGCGCGGTAGACGCCGCGCCTGATCCGCCCGGAGGCCCCGATGCAAGGCAGCGCCAACCTCAACGTCATGACCAAGGCCGCGCGCAAGGCGGGGCGGTCGCTCCTGAAGGACTTTCAGGAGGTCGAGAACCTGCAGGTCAGCCGCAAGGGCCCCGGGGACTTCGTCTCGCGCGCCGATCACAAGGCCGAGGAGATCGTGCGCGAGGACTTGATGGGCGCGCGCCCGAATTACGGCTGGCTCGGCGAGGAATCGGGCGAGGCGCCCGGCGCCGACCCGACCCGCCGCTGGATCGTCGATCCCCTGGACGGCACGACCAACTTCCTGCACGGGATGCCTCATTGGGCGGTCTCCATCGCGCTGGAGCACAAGGGAGAAATCGTCTCCGCCGTCATCCACGACCCGGTCAAGGACGAAACATTCGTCGCCGAAAAGGGCGCGGGCGCCTGGATCGACGGCCGGGTGCGCCTGCGCGTCTCGGGGCGGACCGCGCTGACGGATTGCGTCTTCGGGACGGGCGTTCCCTTCGCGAGCTCGAAATACCTGCCCGCCATGCTCAGGGATTTGGGCCGCCTGATGCCCGCCTGTTCCGGCGTGCGGCGCTGGGGGTCGGCGGCGCTCGACCTCGCCTATGTGGCGGCGGGGCGGTTCGACGGCTTCTGGGAGCGGGACCTCAGCGCCTGGGACATCGCCGCCGGGATGCTGATCGTGCGCGAGGCCGGCGGTATCGTGGAGCCGATCCGCGAGGGGCAATCGCTGATGGAGGACGGGCACATCCTCGCCGCCTCGGGCGCGATCTTCGAGCCGTTCGCCGAGGTGATCCGCACACGCGACTGACGTACAGACCGATCCGGTAGGGCGGCAGAGCGCCGGGCGCGAATTTTTCTTTTGGCTGACGCCTGGTCATGTGCTAGGCGCAGCGCACGCCGAACCCGCAACCGAGAAGGAGGGCGCATATGACGATGCTGTATCTCCTATCCGATGCCGGTTGGCCTGGCCCAGCGTGCATGTCCCGACACGCCTGATCGGCCCCGCCGCAACGCGGCTCCCCTGACAGGATCCTGATCGCGCCACTGCGGGCGCAATCCGTCCCGTCGCATCCCAAGACCAGAACCAGAGGCCCGGATTCGTCCGGTGAATGCCCATGACCCTCGTGTACCTTCATGCACCGGCCCGTGACGCCGACGCCATCCGCGACGTGATCGAGCGGCACGGCCCCGCGCGCGTCCTGTTGGCGGCGCTGGCCGCCCTGCTGCGTCCGCGTGCCAGACCGCCGGACGCAATCCGTGTCGTCGACCTGCCGGACCACCTGCGGCGCGACATCGGGCTCGACGTGCCGATGGCGCCCCTGCCCCCGCAACGGGCGGGTCATCTGAACCCGGTCTTCCGCGATCCGCTGATGATCGGCGTGCTGCCCCGCCTCGACTGAGGAGCGCTCCGTGTCTGGCCCCCGGCGCCGCCGGGGGCTATGACGTCGAGGACCCGACCCTGCAGGCCCGACATGCTCGATCAGACGACGGACGATATCCATCCGCTGTTCCACGGCGCGCCCAAGACGGCGGAGTTCAAGAAGCTCCGCAAGCGCCTGATCCGCGACACGCGCGAGGCGATCGAGCGTTACGGCATGGTCGTGCCCGGCCAGCGCTGGCTCGTGTGCCTTTCGGGTGGAAAGGACAGCTACACGCTGCTGGCCGTCCTGCATGAGCTCAAGTGGCGCGGCCTGCTGCCGGTGGATCTGCTCGCCTGCAACCTGGATCAGGGGCAGCCGGGCTTCCCGGCGACCGTGCTGCCGGACTTCCTGGAGCGGATGGGCGTGCCGCACCGGATCGAGTATCAGGACACCTATTCCATCGTGATGGACAAGGTCCCGGCGGGGCGTACCTATTGCGCGCTCTGCTCCAGGCTCCGGCGCGGCAACCTCTACCGCATCGCCCGCGAGGAAGGGTGTCAGGCCGTTGTCCTGGGCCATCATCGCGACGACATCCTCGCGACGTTCTTCCTGAACCTCTTTCACGGCGGCAAGGTCGCGACGATGCCGCCCAAGCTGCTGAACGACGAGGGGGATCTGACTGTCCTGCGGCCGCTCGCCCACGTGGCAGAGGCGGATTGCGAGCGCTTCGCGCGCGATATGGGATATCCGATCATTCCCTGCGACCTCTGCGGCAGCCAGGACGGGCTGCAACGCCAGCAGATCAAGAGGATGCTGGACGAATGGGAGATGCGGGCCCCGGGGCGCCGGGCCAAGCTCTTCTCTGCGCTGGGTCAGGTGCGGCCGTCCCACATGCTGGATCCGGCCCTGTTCGATTTCGCGGGCCTTTCGATTTCTGCAAACCCGCCTTCAAGCCGATAGATCGAATGCGAGTGGCGCCGTTAAATCGGTGTGCACCTTCCGTTCCCCATAGAATTTCCCGACGCCAATCGGAGAAATTCATGTCGGACGCCCCTCTACCAGGATCCAGCCGGATCAAGGTCGGTCGCCCCCTCTCGCAGAGGATCGGCAGGGCCTTCGACACGGTACTCGGATCGGACTGGATCCTCACCCTTCCCTTTCTCGCGGCCGCGGCCTGGCTCGTGAAGTTGCACGGCCTTGCGATGGCGCTGGCGCTGACGCTCCCGGCGCTGCTGGTAGCGGCGCGGGTCCGCAACGGCGCACGATCGCGGAACGTCCCGGCGGCGACCAGCATTCTGCGGTCGGACCAGGCCCGCATCGTGGTCGAGGATGCGCTGGAACGGGCCGCCGATCAGGGAAAGCAGACCGGGGTGCTGCTGATGCGGATCTGCGGCGTCTCCATGTCCAGCGGCGACTGGGGCGATCAGGCCGAAGGCCGCGTGATGGACGCCCTCGCCCGGCGCGCCGCATCGGCCATGCGGGCAGGCGACGGGGTGTTCCGCATCAACGAGGACCGCATCGCCGTCGTGCTGGAACCGGCGCAACGGCTGGATCTCGACGTCATGCTGTCCATGGCCGACCGGCTTCAGGCCGCGGTCGAGGAACCGGTTTCCGTCGACGGGCTCACGATCCGTCCGATCAGCCGCGTCGGCCTCTGCACGGAGGCGATGGCACCGTCGCGCACGTCCTCTGCGCTGATGGATGCCGCGGATCGCGCCCTGCGCGCGGCGGACCGGCAGGAACCGGGCGCCGTCCGCGCCTTCACGCCCGAGTTGCGCCAACAGGTCGAAACCGGCAACCGTCTCACGCGGCAGGTCGCAAGCGCCCTCAGCGCCGACGAGATCCGCCCGTGGTTCCAGCCGCAGATCGATGCGAGGAACGGCGCTGTCACGGGGTTCGAGGCGCTGGCGCGCTGGTACCACCCCGATCTGGGCATCCTCGCCCCGAATGCCTTCCTGTCCGCCGTCGAGGCGTCGGGCCATAACGCCGATCTCGGCATCGCGATCCTTCGCTGCGCGGCGGATGCGATCAATCGCTGGGACGAGGCCGGGATCGACGTCCCCACCGTCGGGGTGAACTTCTCGCCCGAAGAGCTGCGCGATCCACGCCTTGCGGACCGCATCATATGGGAGATCGACCGTCACGGGATATCTCCGGCGCGGATCACGATCGAGATCCTGGAAACCGTCGCCTTGGAAGGGGCCGACGCGACGATCCGCCGCAATATCGACGCGCTGCGCGACAGCGGCTTCCGTCTCGACCTCGACGATTTCGGCACCGGCTCGGCGGCGATCGGGAACATCTCCGGCTTCGGGGTCCACCGCATCAAGATCGACCGAAGCTTCATCGACCCGCTTGCCGACGGAGAAGAGCCGCGCCGCATCGTCGCCGGGATCCTCCGCCTCGCCAGCGAGATGGGGATCGAGACCGTGGCCGAGGGCGTGGAGTTGCCGGAGCAGATCCGCATCCTGACCGATCTGGGATGCGACCACCTGCAAGGCTACGCAATCGCCAAGCCGATGCCGCTGGAGGACACGCTGTCCTGGGCACGCAAGCACGGCGCATCCACCGATCTGCGTCACGTCCCCGTCAAGGGACACGCCTGACAGGCTCCGCACGCCGAGGCACCGCCATCCGCACGCCGGAACGCTGGCATCCCTGCCATCCTGAAGGGATCTCCGACGACCGCCCCAGATCTCCGGAGGTCACCTGTATCGCAATCGCCCTTCGGTCCGACAGTCCGTTCATGCCGCCACCGGACGGTGCTCGCCCCGCCGGCGCGCCCGACATCGCCGCCTCCCACGCGGCTGCATCGGCCAGCCAGACCGGTTCGCCGGCTTCGACCCGGGGCGGCGTGCCGCGTCCCATCCGCGCGCCCGTCCCGTGAAAGCTTGCCCGGACGGCCCTGTCCCTGCCGCGCCTGCCCTTGACCTTCCTGCCCCCCGCCTGTTGAACGGCGCCCGATCCCGGACAGAGTGCAGGCGCCCAGATGGACGACCAGAACAAGAACCTGATCTTTGCCACGGTGCTGTCCGCACTCGTGATCCTCGTCTGGATGGTTCTCTTCCCGCCCGAGCAGCGCAGCCCCGACGTGGCCCCGGTCGATACCGCCGACGGCATCGTCGACGGGACCGCCGCGCCGCCCTCCGCGACCGGCGCACCGCAGACGGCGACTGGCGCCGTGCCGGTGGATACGCGTGCCGACGCCATGGCCGCCGCGATCCGCGTCCCGGTCGACACGCCGCGGATGACAGGCTCGATCTCCCTGACCGGGGGCCGCATCGACGACCTCATGCTCAAGCGCTATCGCGAGACGCTGGACGAGGATTCGCCCATCGTCACGCTCCTGTCTCCAGCGGGCGGGCCGGACGCCTATTACGCGCTCCACGGCTGGGTACCCGGGGGCGATCTGGCCTCCGACGCCGTGCCGGGCCCCTCGACGGAATGGACCTTGGCCGAGGGCGAAACGCTCACGCCCGACAGCCCGATCACGCTCGAATGGGACAACGGGTCGGGCCTCACCTTCCGCCGCACCATCGCGGTGGACGAAGACTACATGTTCACCGTCTCGCAGAGCGTCGAGAACGCGACGGACGCCGCCGTGCGCATGGCCCCTTACGGCCTGATCGCGCGCCATGGCGAGCCCGAGACGATCAATTTCTTCATTCTGCACGAAGGGCTTGTCGCCCGCACCGACGGCGAATTGTCCGAGATCGAGTACGAGGATATGGTCGAACTCGACCCGGTTGCGGCAGAGGGCGGCCCCGTCGCGATCACCGAGGTCGCGCAGGACGGCTGGACCGGCTTCACCGACAAGTACTGGATGACGACCCTGATCCCCGATCCGGGCACCCCCTTCCGTCAGGTGGTCAAATACGTCGCCGCCGCCGACATCTACCAGACGGAAACCCGTCTCCCCGCGCTCGAAGTCGCCCCTGGCGCCACCGCCACCTCCGAACAGCGGCTCTTCGCCGGCGCCAAGGACTGGGAGACGATCCGCGACTACGAGGCCGGGCGCGAACTCGACGGGTTCTTCGACCACCTCGCCTACACGTTCGGCTTGGCCGAGACCGGGGAAAACGCGGTCGACGGCTTCATCGACTCGATCGACTGGGGCTGGTTCTACTTCCTGACCAAGCCGATCTTCATGATGCTGCACGGCTTCTACATCCTGATCGGCAACATGGGCATCGCGATCGTCGTCCTGACGCTGGTCATCAAGGCGCTGCTGCTGCCGCTGGCCTACAAGTCCTACGTCTCGATGGCGCGGATGAAGGAACTCCAGCCCGAAATGGAGAAGCTGAAGGAGCGGGCAGGCGACGACCGCCAGAAGCTCCAGCAGGGCATGATGGAGCTCTACAAGACCAATAAGGTGAACCCGGCCGCGGGCTGCCTTCCGATCCTGCTGCAGATCCCGATCTTCTTCAGCCTCTACAAGGTGATCTTCGTCACGCTGGAATTGCGCCACGCGCCGTTCTTCGGGCCCTTTCAGGATCTCAGCGCGCCGGATCCGACCTCGATCTTCAACTTCTACGGCCTGCTGCCCTGGGGCGCGCCCGATCCGGGATCGTTCCTCGCGCTGATCTTCATCGGGATCCTGCCACTGTTGCTGGGCGTCTCCATGTGGCTCCAGCAAAAGCTGAACCCGGCCCCCACCGACCCGACGCAGGCGATGATCTTCGCCTGGCTGCCCTGGGTCTTCATGTTCATGCTGGGTGGTTTCGCCAGCGGCCTGATCGTCTACTGGATCGCGAACAACACGATCACTTTCATGCAGCAATACGCGATCATGCGGTCCCACGGCTCCAAGCCGGACCTGTTCGGCAACATCAAATCCAGCTTCAAGCGCAAGCCCGCCAACGAACCGGCGGCCCCTAGGAAGGCCGGGGACGGCGTGGCCGACGAGGCGAAGGACCTCGACGAGAAGCTGGAAACACCTACCGAGCCGGACGAGGTGCCCGCCCCCGCAACGGCCGTGGATGCAGCGCCCAAGCCGGTCAACAAACCCCGTCCCCCGCGCAAGCGACGGAAGAAGCGGAAGTGAGGCTGGCCTCGATCTGGCGCCACCCCGTCAAGGCGATCGGACGCGAAAGGCTGACCGAGACGCGCACGACCGAGGGCGCCGCCCTGCCCGGCGACCGGCTTTGGGCGGTCACGCATGACCGTACCCGCGATCATGGCCCGGGCTGGGCGAAGAAGGCGAACTTCCTGCGCGGCGTCTCGGGTCCGCAACTCATGGCAATCACCGCCGAGAGCCAGGAAGCGAGCGTCACGCTCCGCCACCCCGAGGCGGGTGAGATCACCGTCGATCCGGATCGGGACGCCGAACACCTGATCGCCTGGCTCGACCCGCTCTGGCCCGAGGATCAGCCCCGTCCCAACGGCGTCGCGCGCTGCGAGACGGGGTTCACCGACGTGCCCGACCCGTGGGTCAGCGTGCATTCGACCGCCTCCCACCGCGCGGTCGAGCAGAAGCTGGCTCAGCCGCTTTCGATCCATCGCTGGCGGGGCAACCTCTGGCTCGACGGACTGGATCTGTGGGAGGAATTCGACCTCGTGGGCAAGCGGTTCCGCATCGGCGACGTCGTGCTTGAAGGACGCGCGCCGATCACCCGCTGCAAGGCGACGATGGCCAACCCCGAGACCGGGCACCGCGACGCCGACACGTTGGGCGCATTGAACGCATTCGGCCACCAGGAATTCGGTCTCTACGCCGAGATCATCGAGGGCGGGACCCTGACCGAAGGCGCCGAGGTCCGCCTGTGACCCTGTCCTTCCCCGAAGCGCCCTCCCCCGAACCTTTGGCCGAGGAGGCGGGCCGCAAGCTCTTTGCCGGAGAGACGGACTTCCTGAAGGGCGTCGTGGCGATGGACGGCCTGCCCCCGGCCGACCGGCCCGAAGTCTGCTTTGCCGGGCGGTCCAATGTCGGGAAATCCACGCTCATCAACGCGCTGACGGGGCGCAAGGCGCTGGCGCGCGCGTCGAACACGCCGGGCCGGACCCAGGAGATCAACTTCTTTACCCTTGGCGAGAGCCACTACCTCGTGGACCTGCCGGGCTACGGCTTCGCCGAGGCGCCGGTCGCGGTCGTGCGCAAATGGCAGGACCTGCTGCGCGCCTATCTTGCAGGGCGGGCCAGCCTGCGCCGGGCTTTCGTCCTGATCGACGCGCGCCACGGCGCCAAGGCCGTCGACGCGGAGATCATGGACTTGCTCGACCGCGCCGCCGTCCCGTTCCAATGCGTGCTGACCAAGGCCGACAAGGTGAAGGCGCGCGACCGCGAGACAGCACTGTCGCGTACCCGAGAAGTTCTGGCCAAGCATCCGGCGGCCTATCCGGAGCTGATCGTCACCTCGTCCGACAAGGGTTGGGGCCTGCCCACCCTGCGCGCCGCGATCGCCGCCATCGGTTGAGCCCGCGCGCGCGCCATGTCACCAAGCGCCCCATGAGGACGCAGGACATGACCAGAGACAACGCCGCTATCGCCCGCACGCTGAACGAGGCGCTGCCCTACCTGCGCCGCTACGACGACGCGACCGTCGTCATCAAGCTGGGCGGTCACGCCATGGGCTCGGATGAAGGGATGGCCAGCTTCGCACGCGACGTGGTGCTGATGCAGACGGTGGGGATCAACCCGGTCATCGTGCATGGCGGGGGCCCGATGATCAACGGGATGCTCGCCCGCCTGGGCGTCGAAAGCCGCTTCGTGAACGGCAAGCGCGTCACCGATGCCGAAACCGTCAGCGTTGTCGAGATGGTCCTGTCCGGTCAGGTCAACAAGCGGATCGTGCAGGCTCTGAACGCTGCGGGCGGGCGCGCCGTGGGTCTGTCTGGCAAGGATGCCGACCTGATGGTCTGCGAACCCGACGACCCCGAACTGGGCTTTGTGGGCCGTCCCGTGCGGATGAATGCGGACTTCCTTCAGGATCTGGGCCGCGCCGAGATGATCCCCGTCATCGCCCCCATCGGCACCGGCGAGAAGGGAGAGACCTTCAACGTCAACGGCGACACGGCGGCGGGCGCCGTGGCCGGAGCGATGAAGGCCGACCGCCTGCTGCTTTTGACCGACGTCGCCGGGGTCAAGGGCGCGGATGGCGAGGTAGTGACCGAGCTGACGGCCCCGCAGGTCCGCCAGATGACGGTCGATGGGACCATCGCGGGCGGCATGATCCCCAAGACCCAGACTGCGCTCGACGCGCTGGAGGATGGGACGCGCGCCGTCGTCATCCTGGATGGCCGGGTGCCCAATGCCGTGCTGCTGGAGCTGTTCACGAGCCACGGCGCCGGATCGCTGATCCGGCTGGGTTAGGCCCCTATTCCAGCCGCTTGCGCACCCGCTGGACCATCCACCACACCGCCAGCACCACCGGCACGACGACCAGGGCCGATACCATTTCCTTGGACACGCCTATCCGCGTGCCCAGCGGGTACAGCATCGCCGAGACGAGCCCCAGCGCGTAATAGCTGATGGCCACCACCGACAGGCCCTCGACGGTCTTCTGCAGCCGCAACTGAGCCGCCGCCCGCGCATCCATCGACTTGAGCAGTTCCGCGTTCTGGTTGGCCCGGTCCACGTTCACGCGCGTGGACAGCAGGTCGCCCGCCCGCTTGGCCCGTTCGGCCAGCGCCTCCATCCGGCGCTGCACGCTGCGGCAGGTCCGCATGGCCGGATCGAAGCGGCGCATCATGAACTCGGCAAAGGTCTGGCGTCCGCCGAACCGCTGCTCGCGCAGGACCGAAATGCGCTGGTTCACCAGCGCCTCATAAGCCTCCTGCGCACCGAACCGGAAGGCGGACCGCGCCAGCATCGTCTCCAGTTCGGATCCGATACCCAGAAGCCCTTCCAGCGTCTCGTCCGTCGCCGCCTGCCCCGCGCGCAGCTTTCCGACCAGATCGGACAGATCCTGATCCATCCGCCCCACATCGGCCGACAATGCCCGCGCGCGCGGCAGCGCCAGCATGGCCATCGTCTTGTAGGTCTCGATCTCGCACAGGCGCTGCACGATCCGGCCCACCCGCCGCTCGCCGGTCTCGTCGGCGGCGAAGACGGCGAAGCGCACATGCCCGGACGTGTCGATCCGGAAATCCGAGGCGATCACCGCGCTGTCGTCCAGGACCGTGGCACAGGCCAGACTTTCGGGCACGAACCAGTCGCGCAGCTTGGGCTCGATCTCGTCTCCATGGGTCTCGGCCTCGACCCGGATCAGGGCCGAGGTCAGCCGCACGCCGGGCGCCTCCTCCAGCCAATCCTTCGGAAAGACGTCGAACATCGCGCCGTCGAAGGGCCGCTCGGCCACGCCATCTGAGAACAGGGTGTAGGTGACGAACTCGGTATGGCTTTCCCATTTCAGGCGGTGCTTGCCCAGCTGACCGAAGAAATGGGTCGCATCCGGCGCCGGGCGGCTGGCGCCGAACCGGTCCAGAAGCGCGTCCAGATGGGCACGGTCCACGCTGCGGTCGCGTCCGGCGGCGTCCTCCTCGCGCTTGATCGCGAGGAAGGCGGCCCGACACGGCGCCACCAATGCGGGAAAGGGCCGAGCATGAAGCTCGTTGGCCAGTTCGTAACGGCGGGAATGATCCTTCATGGCGGTGCCAGCTAGCGCCGGGGGACCCGCACGGCGAGTCGCATCGCGGTATGCGGCGGCATGGCGTCTTTGAGGTCACGCATCAGAACTCGCCCCCCGCGATCCGGATCGCCTGCCCGTTCACGCTGCCCGACGCGTTCGAGCATAGCCACAGAGCCGCCTCCGCCACCTCGGACGCGGCGATCAGGCGGCCATGGGGATTGGCGCCCTGCATGATCTCCATCGCCTCGGCCTCGGACTTGCCCGTCCTCTCCATGATGCGGGTCAGGTTCTCGTCCACGATCGCCGTGTCCACATAGCCGGGGCACAGCGCGTTGACCGTCAGGGGCTTGGCCACGAAATCCGCAGCCAGCCCGCGCACCAGCCCCATCATCCCGTGCTTCGAGGCCGTGTAGGCGGCGGCCCCCCGCAACCCCTTCAATCCGGCGATCGAGCTGACGGCGATGGCCCGGCCCCAGCCTTCGGCCAGCATGTCCGGGATGCAGGCGCGGAAGGTGTGGAAGCATCCGTCGAGGTTGATCGCCATGACCTTGCGCCAGAAATCGGCATCGGTGTCCTTCAGCGACCGCCCCTCGGCGATCCCGGCATTTGCCACGCAGATATGCACCGGCCCGTTCGCCGCCCGCGCCGCCGCGACGCCTTCCGTGACGGATGCCTCGACCGCCACGTCCATCGCCACCGGCGTCACGCCGTCGACGGCGCGCAGCACGTCTTTGCGCCGCCCGGTGATGGTGACGACCGCGCCCGCATCGCGCAGCGCCTCTGCGATGGCCAGCCCGATGCCCGTGCCCCCGCCGGTGACCAGCGCATGGCGCCCCTCCAACTTCTGACCCAACGTCACGATCCTCCGCGCAATATTCTGTCGCTTGCCTTGTCGTTCACGACCGTCAAAGCTAGACGGCACGCTCATGTCCATGCGGGGGAGAAAGCCATGAAGATCGGCGCGCCGAAAGAGGTTCATAAGGGCGAGGCCCGCGTGGCCATCACCCCGGAAAGCGCGGGACACCTGCAAAAGCTGGGCTACGAGGTCGCCATCGAGTCGGGTGCGGGCCTCGATGCGGGCTTTACCGACGAGGCGTATCAGGAAGCGGGCGTCGAGATCGTCAAGACCGCCGCCGCGCTGTGGAAGGTCGCCGACATCGTCGCCAAGGTCCGCCCCCCGACCGAGGCCGAGGTCAAGCGCCTCTCGAAGGGCCAGACCCTGATCTCCTTCTTCTACCCCGGCTCGAACGAGAAACTGATGGAGCTCGCCAAGGATCGCGGGGCCACCGTCATCGCCATGGACATGGTGCCGCGCATCAGCCGCGCGCAGAAGATGGACGCCCTGTCGTCGATGGCGAACATCGCTGGCTACCGTGCCGTGATCGAGGGGGCGAACAATTTCGGCCGCTTCCTGACCGGTCAGGTCACCGCCGCGGGCAAGGTTCCGCCCGCGAAGGTCTTGGTCGTGGGCGCCGGCGTCGCGGGGCTGGCGGCCATCGGCACATCGACCTCGCTGGGCGCGATCACCTATGCCTTCGACGTCCGTCCGGAAGTGGCCGAGCAGATCGAGTCCATGGGCGCGGAATTCGTCTATCTCGAATTCGAGGACGACGAACTGCCCGACGGCGCCGAGACCGGCGGCTACGCGCCCCCCTCCTCGCCGGAATTCCAGGCCAAGCAGCTCGAGAAGTTCCGCGAACTGGCGCCCGATATGGACATCGTCATCACCACGGCGCTGATCCCGAACCGCGCCGCGCCGATCCTGTGGACCAAGGACATGGTCGAGGCGATGAAGCCCGGCTCGGTCATCGTGGATCTCGCCGCCGAACGCGGCGGCAATTGCGAGCTGACCGAGAAGGACGCCCTGATCACGACGCCCAACAACGTCACGATCATCGGCTACACCGACTTCCCCAGCCGCATGTCGACCCAGTCCTCGACGCTTTACGGCAACAACATCCGTCACATGATGGCCGACCTCACGCCCGAGAAGGACGGCAAGGTCGTGCACAACATGGAGGACGACGTGATCCGCGGCGCAACCATCGCCCATGAGGGCGAGGTGACCTGGCCGCCCCCACCGCCAAAGGTGCAGGCGATCGCCGTCCAGAAGAAGGAAAAGCCCAAGGAGCTGACGCCCGAGGAAAAGCGCGCGCAGGAAGTCGCCGCCTTCCAAGCGGAAACGAAGTTCCAGGTCGGGCTTCTGGGTGTGGGCGGCGTGCTGCTGCTGCTGGCGGGCCTCTTCACGCCGGCCAGCTTCATGCAGCATTTCATCGTCTTCACCTTGGCCTGCTTCGTCGGCTTCCAGGTGATCTGGGGCGTGGCGCACTCGCTGCACACGCCGCTCATGGCGGTGACGAACGCGATCTCGTCGATCATCATCCTGGGCGCGCTGCTCCAGATCGGCTCGGGCTCCGCGCTGGTCACGATCCTTGCGGCGGCGGCGGTCTTCATGGCCGGGGTCAACATCTTCGGCGGCTTCCTCGTGACGCGGCGCATGCTCGCCATGTTCCAGAAGTCGTAGGGGGGGCCGGAATGACCTTCACGTCACGCAACGCCGCCGCCGCGGCCGCCATCGGGGCGGCGCTCGTCTATGTCATTGGTCTGGCCCTTGTCGGCTGGCCGCAACCCCTGGCGTTCCACGCAGCCCTCCTCGGGCTCGGAGCGGTCGTCGGGGTTGCCGACCTCTTCCTCTTCTCGATGATCGCACGGATCAGGGGGCGCTGATTATGGAACTCGGATTCACCAATGCGGCCTACGTGGTCGCGGGCGTCCTCTTCATCCTGTCGCTGGGCGGCCTGTCGTCCCAGGAGAGCGCCAAGCGCGCCATCTGGTACGGCATCGTTGGCATGGCCATCGCCGTGCTGGCCACGCTGGTCGGACCCGGCGCGGGGCTCTGGCCCCTCTCGCTGATCCTGATCGGATTGGGCGGCGCCATCGGCTACCAGCTCGCCACGCGGGTGCAGATGACCCAGATGCCGGAGCTGGTCGCGGCCATGCACTCCCTCGTGGGTCTCGCCGCCGTCTTCGTTGGCCTGAACGCCCATGTGGAGATCGGCCGCGTCGCCGCCGCCTTCGCCGAGGCTGGCCTGCCCTTCCCCCGCGCCTATGACGAGACGCCGGAGATCGCGCTCGCTTCCGCGGCCGTGGTGGAGCAGTTCCGCGGCTTCGGCGCCGTGGTCGCCAAGAAGATCCCGGTCGAGATCACCATTCTCCAGATCGAACTCGCGCTCGGCGTCTGGATCGGCGCGATCACCTTCACCGGCTCTGTCATCGCCTACGGCAAGCTCTCGGGCAATGCGAGCCTCCTGCCCGTCAAGATCGACACCGCCGCCAAGCAGCTTCCGGGCGGGCACGCGCTGAACGCCGGCGCTGCCATTCTCTCGGTGATCTGCCTGTTCTGGTATCTCGGCTCGGGCAGCGCATTGCCGCTGATCGTCCTGACGCTGGCCGCGCTCTTCATCGGCTACCACCTGATCATGGGCATCGGCGGCGCGGACATGCCGGTCGTAGTCTCGATGCTGAACTCCTATTCCGGCTGGGCCGCGGCGGCGATCGGCTTCTCTCTCGGCAACGACCTCCTGATCGTGGTCGGCGCGCTGGTCGGCTCTTCGGGCGCGATCCTCAGCTACATCATGTGCAAGGCCATGAACCGCTCTTTCGTCTCGGTCATCCTAGGCGGCTGGGGCGGCAGCGCGGGCGAGCAGATGGCCGTCGAGGGCGAACAGGTCGCCATCGACGCGGACGGTGTGACCGCCGCGCTGGACGAGGCCGACAGCATCGTCATCGTGCCGGGCTACGGCATGGCGGTGGCCCAGGCGCAGTCCGCGGTGGCCGAACTGACCCGCAAGCTACGCGCCAAGGGCAAGGAGGTGCGCTTCGCCATCCACCCCGTCGCGGGCCGCCTGCCCGGCCACATGAACGTGCTTCTGGCCGAGGCCAAGGTGCCCTACGACATCGTGCTCGAGATGGACGAGATCAACGACGACTTCCCCGATACCGACGTCGTCATCGTGATCGGCTCGAACGACATCGTGAACCCCGCCGCGCAGGACGATCCCAACTCGCCCATCGCCGGAATGCCGGTTCTTGAAGTGTGGAAGGCCAAGCAGGTCTTCGTCTCGAAGCGCGGCCAGGGCACCGGCTATTCCGGCATCGAGAACCCGCTCTTCTTCAAGGACAACACGCGGATGTTCTACGGGGACGCTAAGGCCAGCGTGGACGCGCTGAACGCCAAACTCTGATCGGGGCCGGCCGGATCGTGCCGATCGCGATCCGGCCAGCGACGGAAATGGCGGGCCCCTGCGTGTAACGGTTTCCGACACAAAGACAGGAGACCGCCATGAAACCCGTTCTGATCGCCGCCCTGATCCTGCCCCTCGCCCTGCCGGCGGGCGCCGGACCCCGCAGCCCGGACCGGATCGAGGATCGCCTCGATCGGATCGAATCCCGGATCGACCGGCGCGTCGACCGGGGTCCTCTGGACCGGATCGAGGATCGTGTGGACCGTCGTGAGGATCGCCTCGACCGCCGGATCACGCGCGGCGACGGCCGCTTCACACGCGCCGAACGCCGGTTCCTGCGCCGCGCCGTGCGCTGAACGCAAAAAGGGCCGCCCGGTCGGGGCGGCCCTCTCTCATCCGTTCGACGATACTCACATCTCGATGATGGTCTCGATTTCGTCGCGGTCGGCTTCGCTATCGCTCCCGAATGCGGCGATATACAGTTCGGCGACCTGCGCGTCGTTCAGGGTGCTCGCATCGACGTCGAACCCCTGGCGGTCCAGAAAGTTCTGCACCGAATTGACGACCGAGTTCTCGCCAGCGGGCATCAGACCCATCTCGTCGGCCTCGACCAGCACGAGACGGCGCTCGGTCACCTCGCGGGTGGCGTATTCGCCATCGACGGCCGCACGGACCTTCTCGATCGTCTCGTCGGATTGCCCGGCGGCGTAGATCTCGATGACCTGCTCGTCGGTCAGGGTGGTCAGATCGATGTCCAGACCGGTTTCCTGAACGATATCTTCAGCGGCCGAGAGCAGGGTCGGCGACACGCCCGTATAGGCGAAAGCGGGCGCGGCGAGGGTGGTAGCTGCGGTTGCGATGATGAAACGGTTCATGGGATCTTTCCTTTTTCTGCGCCGCCGGAAAGGCGCTCTGGCGGGCTTGAGGAGAGAACGGCGCGTGGGCCGTGCCGGTTTCGCAACTTACCGGAAATATTCCGTGGAACGAAGCGGGTAGGCGTTGCGTTTGCGCCTCTTTCCGTTTCACCGACGAACAGACGCCCCGGCCTGCTCGGACCGGGGCGCCGCTCAAACGGTCGCCCCCCGCACCGCACAACCACCAGGGAACGACCGGAGACCCGAACACCGTCCCCGTTTCCGGCTCGATCCGGAATGTTCGGGGACGGCTCGGCGTCCGTTAGCGGATGAACCTCCCTGCCCGCGAACCGGTTCCGCCCAAACTTTCCCCTTCTCCGCCAGCGATCGTGCGGTGATCAAAGCGACCTCATCCGACCCGTCCCGAACCCCGTTTCTTCTCGGCCCAAATACTCCCGCCGGAGGCCCGGATCGGACGGGGCTCGATGCCCCGA
>NZ_JYFE01000036.1 GCF_000877395.1 Jannaschia aquimarina
ATCCGTGATCGTGGCGGGCCCGACATTTTGCCGAAGGAGATGGGCCCGCCCGATGCCGCCTCCGCATGTGGAAGCGGAAACGGGAACGGGTGGGCCCAGATATTCGTCGGTGCCTCAGGAGAGGATGAACGTGTCCTCACCCATGACGTTCACGGAGATATCGCTGAGATCTTCGCCGCGTACTTCGGCAATCCGATAGGTCGTACCACCGGTCCGGACCTCCAGGAAGGTATCGGCGTTCTCGACAACGAAATCGACGTCGAAGTCGGAGCCGGTATCCACGCTCTCCACGGCGATCGCGTCACCTTCGGACGCATTGAAGTCGAGGATGAGGTCGATGGACCCGGCGCTCGCATCGGCGAGGTCGAAAACGAACAGGTCGGCTCCTTCGTCGCCCTTCAGAACGTCGTCATCCGCCCCGCCTTCGAGGGTATCGTCCCCTTCACGGCCGCGAAGGACATCGGATCCGGTTCCGCCGCGCATGACATCATTGCCGCGACCACCAATGGAATTATCGTTCCCCGCGCCGCCTTCGAGGGTGTCGTGGCCATTGCTGCCACGCAGGCTGTCATTGCCAAGCCCGCCGAAGATGTAATCGTCGCCAGCCCGTCCGTGCAAGTAGTCGTCGCCCTTCAATCCGTCGATCGAGTCGTCACCGGCGGTTCCGCGCAAGCGATCGTTCGAGGTCGTTCCTTCCAGAACTTCGTCGAAGACGGGCTCCGGTTCGGGCTCGGGCTCCGGTTCGGGCTCGGGCTCCGGTTCCGGCTCAGGCTCCGGTTCCGGCTCGGGCGTCGGTTCCGGCTCGGGCTCGGGCTCGGGCTTGGGCTCCGGCTCGGGCGTCGGTTCCGGCTCGGGTTCGGGCGCGGTTTTCCCGCCGTCCTTGATCCAGGCCTTCATCTCATCGAGCGTGAGAGTGACATCCGTGAACCGGTAGGTCTCGATATCCAGGATCAGGCTGGTGCCGAAATCCGCCAGGCCGATCATCATCTCGCCCGCCTTCGTCAGGAAGGCCTCGACGGAGCCGATCTTGGCGTCGACGTGCAATGTGTCCTTTCCGGCTCCACCGTCGAGCGTGTCGTTGCCCGCGCTCATGTAGAGCGCATCGTTCCCGCGGCCGGCAGACAGGTGGTTGGCCGCCTTGGAGCCCTTGAGCGTATCGTTCCCGTCGCCGGTGAATGCGTTCTCGATCCGATTGCCGGTGATGTCGACATTGATCCCGGCGATCATCGATGCACCGCCCGAAAGGTCGATCATGCTATCGGACGTGACGGCCGCAGCATTCAGGGTATCGGTCCCACCATCGGTGTCGGTCAGGTCCTTGCGGCGTTCCAGATCGGCGCCGTCGTAGAGCGAGCCGAATTCGTCCGTATAGACGTACAGGTCGTTCTTGATATCGGCGTCGCCATGCGCCTGGAACTTGTACCCTTTGAGATAGCCGGTGCGGCCCTCGGTTCCCTCGCTGTGATCCTTGATCTCGACGGTCCAGGTGCCTGCGGACATCTCGCCCATCGTGGCGACCGAGCTGAGCGTGAAGTCCCGGATCGACTCGCGGCTCGTCCCGCTGAGGTTGTAGACGAGATGGACGCTCGTTCCCTCGGGTGAGGTCAGGATCAGATCCATGTCGCCGGCATAGGCCCAGCTCAGGTCGAGCGACAGCTCGACATGCTCGATCTCGACGTCTTCCTTCACTTCGAAGCTGAACTTCAGCGTGTCCTGCTTGCCGCCCTGGATCTGCTTGTCGAGGCTTCCGGACTTGGTCACCGTGGCACGGTTCTCGAAGGTGGACTGCTCGGTCCAGGTTTCGGCCAGGCGGACGGCCGAGGTGGCATCCACCATGCCGTAGCCGAAGACATCGCTGTGGTGCAGCCCGCCGCCGTTGAAGCCATCGGATCCGTTCGTGATCCAGCCCTGGCCGATCTTGTGCGTGTCGGCCAGGCCTTCGCGCTTTGCCGTCAGGGCGAGGATCTGCTGAATGTCGCGGTAGCCAAGCTCGGGATTGGCCTCGAGCATGAGACCGATGACGCCGGACACGGCCGGGGCCGCGAACGAGGTTCCGTTCGCAAAGTCGTAGCGGTCGCCGATGGTCGTCGTCATCACGTCCACGCCCGGCGCGGAGACCAGTACGTTCGCGCCGATGCTGGTGAACTTCGCGCCCGCGCCGTCAGGGGCGACTGCGCCGACGGCGATCGAGAACGGCGAGTTCTGGAAGTTGTGGTAGTTCGACGATCCCCACTCGCTATTGTTTCCGGCGGAGAAGACGGCGGAAGTGCCAAGGCCGTCACGACCGTTGACGGCGAGGTTCTTCAGCGCCGCCGCCATGTCGGAATAAGTCTTGCTCGAGAAGTCGTCCGCGAAGTTCTGGGTGAAGCTCCAGCTGTTGTTGACGACGTCAAGGTCGGCTGCGGCCCAGAGCCCTTCGACGATCTGATCGACCACGTTGCTGGCGCTGTAATGGACGCCGAGACCGACGAGCGTCGCCCCGGATGCCACACCGGCCGAGCCGATCTCGTTGTCCTTTTCGCCCGAGATGATCCCCGCGACCCTCGTGCCGTGATCCGTCGTCAGCGCGCTGCCATCGCTTGGCACGTCGCCGGTATCCAGGTCGAAGTTGTAGTCCAGCTTGGTGTCGTAGGCCTTGGCCAAGTCGACATGCGTGAAGTCGATCTGCGTGTCGAGCACCCCGATCTTCACGCCCTTGCCCGAATAATCCTGCCAGGCGGTCTCGACATTGATGTGGAGTTCGGACTTGCTTGATTGTTCGAGATACCAGGTGGCACGGCCCTTCGGGTCGTTCACTTTCTGGTCCGCGGTCACTAGGTCGCCGGAGGGGGCGGATCGGATCATGGCTTTTCTTCCCTTCGAATATGCGGCCGCCGGATCCGTGAAGTGAGCAATCAAACCGGATCCAGGCCGAGCAAGCGGCGTTTGGAAACTTTGAAGTCGGAGAACGCGGCCTGAGATGGTCGAAATAATGGTAAGGCACGTTCGGTAGTGCGGGGTTTGTTTCAAAATGGCAGTTAATGGAACGTTAAGAGCGGCCAATAAATCGCGATCGGCAACAATCCACCGATCCGCCTTGGGCAGGACAAAATCGAGACACATTTTCAATGAGTTCGACCGAAATGAGACAATCGCCTCAGCGGACAATCCGCTCAAGATTCGTTGTCTGTTCGCACTGGTCTTTTGGGTGACTTTGCGTAATCGAGAGCGGCGCGCGCTTTACCCTTACGTCAATATCTCGCCGCTATTAACGTTAGGTCAATCTTTGCTAATGCGTCGTCAATCAAGATTAATTAACCCAAGGTAAATATCGCGTGCCACAATGACAGATTCGAACGCGCCAAAGATCCGCTGCATGAACGTCAAATACAGCCCGAACCTGGGAGACGGTCTTCTGTCGGAATGCCTCGAAGCCGCGCTGCTCGACTGTGGCGCGCTGGAAGCGGTCTCGATCGACCTGGCTGCGCGGGCCGACTACGGTAGCCAGATGGCGGGGCGGGGCAAGATCATGGCCGTTCTGTCGGCCATGCCCGACTGGTTGAGGCATCAGGCCGTTCGCGTGCCTCTGGCCCTCGCATCGCGCAGGATCTGGGGGCCGCATTACGCCGCAGGCCTCAAAGGGGCGAATGCGGTCGTCATCGGTGGAGGAAACCTCCTCTCCGATCACGATCTGAATTTCCCGACGAAGCTTGCGCTCGCGTTGGACACGTGTCGTGCGCGGAAGCTCCCCGTCGCGTTCTTCGCTTGCGGAATGGCTGCCCATTGGTCGGAGGAAGGTGACCGCCGTCTGAGGCGCGCGTTGAAGGATCATCCACCCGCCGCCGTCTTTCTCAGGGATCAGGCTTCGAAAGAGCGATGGGACGATCGTTTCGCGGAGGTGGCGGGGCTTGAGGCCGAGGTCGTTCGCGATCCGGGCCTGATGGCAAGCTTGCGATATGATCCGCCCGCTCGTCCCACATCCGGTCGACCGCGGATTGGACTGGGCATCATGAGCGATGTCGCCATACGCTACCATTCGGATGCCCGAATGGGCGCATCCGAACTCGGTCGGCGTTTTGTCGATCTCTCTCGCGCGCTTTTGGACAAGGGCGCGCAGGTCGTGGCCTTCACCAATGGCTCTCCGGAAGACATCGAGATGGCCGAGGCGATCCAGTCCGAACTCCGGGAGATCTCTGTTTCCGCGGAGCGACCAGCGCGACCGTCCGATCTGGCGGCGATCGTTGCCGGATGTCACGCGATCGCCGCCTATCGGATGCACGCGATCATCGCGGCGCATTCGTTCGGTGTGCCGCAACTCGCCTTCGCATGGGACGACAAGGTCGCTGCGTTCCTTGGATCCGTCGGGCGGTCCGATTGCCTGCACGACTTCGCTGCTCTGTCCGCTGAGGAGGCGGCGGACATCCTTTTGCGCTTTGCGGAGGAGGGAATGGAGGACACGGCGCGGGCGGCTGTCGTCGCCGAGGCGAAGGCGGATACCAAGCGCCTCTACGACGCTTTGATCGCCGCCCTGTAGAGCTCGATCTGTGCGTCGATCCATTGGTCGGGCGTCGTGCACAAACCGTGCGCGCCACGTGCGCCCGTCTCGCTCATCGTCCTGATCTCCGACGCGTCCATGTCGGCGACTTTGCGCAAACTGGCCGCAAAGGCGGCCGGGTTCCGCGTGTCGCAAGTGAAGCCAAGCCCAGCCGCTTCCATTTCCGGGCCGAGCAAGGCGGTCCGGGACAGGATCACGGGGAGGCCGGACAGACTGGCTTCGGCGGCGACGAGGCCGAACGGCTCCGGGTAGCGCGAGGGCATCACAAGCGCGCGGGCTTGTGCCATCTCGTGCGCGATCGCGTCGCGGTCGAGCCAGCCGGTGAAGCGCACCTTCGGATATCTGCGGGCCAGGGCCTCCCGTAGCGGCCCCTCTCCTGCGATGACGAGGGGGACGTCCGCTTCGGCGGCGGCTTCGACCAGGTCCTCGACGCCCTTTTCGGCCTCTACACGGCCCACGAAGAGGAACGTGTTGTTCGCTTCCGCCTCCACGCGCGCCTCGGTGGGGGCGGTCGCCGGGTTCCGAAGGGCGCGCAGCCGATCTGTCGGATAGCCCGCCTGAGCCAGAAGCGGCTCCATCCCGGGATGGATCATCAGGATCCTTGCCCAGGGGGCGGTCCGGGGCAGGGTCCGGCGAAGGATCAGCTGCCGGGTGACGCGCCACACCTTCTGCGCCCGGCTCCGCTTGTCGCAATGTGTCGTGAGGCAGTCGACGGACAGGGGAATCCGGGCGCATGGCTCCATCGCCTGGTAGTCCATGTATCCCCCGTTGGGACAGGCGAGAAAGAAATCATGCGCGTGGATGAAAACCCGGTTCGCGACGTCCGAAAGCGGGGCGAAGACCGCCGCCGTCAGGGTCTTGGACCACGAATGCACGTGGTAGACCGTCTTCCCGTCGTCGTGAGACGCGATCAGGTCCGAGAGCTCGGCCGCGACCTTGCGATTGTAGAGCCCTCGCGTCGCGGCCACGTGAGGCGGCGCTTTCATCAGCGGATCCGCGCCGGCGTTGCGCCAAGTCACGCCGAGAGATGTCAAATCCGGGTTCGGATCCCGATCGGCGGCGAAGAACGTGCACTCGATCCCCCGCGCGGCAAGCTCGCGGGCCTGCAAGAGGGCGAGCCCGGTCGCACCGCCGCGCGCGACGCTTGCATCGTTGACGATGACGACACGCATCCGCCAGTCCTCTCGGGTCCCGATTTTCGCGCACTCTTTCCGGTGAGGCGGGCGAAGACAAGGCAAGCGGCGAAAGCGCCGCATTCAAGATGTCCGACGGGGTGCGACCCTTGCAACGAAAGCCATGCCGTGCGAGCGAATAAGGCGTGGTATGAACTCCGCCGGGGTCGGAAACGTCCGAGGGACCTCAGATCCGGGAAAACCGGGCGGCGTGCGGATTTCTCGGTTCTTGGGACGTCCTATCGTGAACAGCAACGCAGACAATCTGACAGTGCCCCAGTTCGGCCCGCCGATGCGGCCGGCGCCGACGCAGGATACGGTCGACCTTCGCCGGCTTCTCATTGCGCTGTGGCGGCGGAAATGGCTGATCGTCGGCGCGACGGTCATCGGCATGCTCATCGCCTACGCGATCGTCTCGCGTCTGACCCCGCAATACACGGCCAGAGCGAGCGTGATGCTCGACCCCCGGACGGTGCAGGTCGTCACATCGGACGAGATCATCTCTGACCTGACGCTGAACAATTCCGTCGTCGACACGGAACTCGCCGTCCTGCGGTCAAACCTCCTTCTCGAACAGGTGATCGCCAGCTTCGGTCCCGGAGAACTGGATCCCATCGATCCCGCCAATGATCCCCCTGGCCTACTGTCCCGGCTCAGGGGCGCAATCGGCCTGGGCGGCTCTGGCGGCGGGGCCGAGGGGGCCAGCGCGCCGATCACGCAGGAAGAACGGCGGATGCGCCGCCTTCTCGTCTCCATGCGCCGCAAGGTCACGGTCTGGCGGGAGGGGCAATCCTATCTCTTGTCGATCGGGGTCACGACGACCGATGCCGTCCTGTCGAAGGAGATCGCGAACCGGATCGCCGAGACCTACATCTCCAGCCAGATCGAACAGCGCAGTGCGACGATCCGGTCCGCGTCGAGCTTCCTGACCGAGCGGGTCGAGGAAATCCGCGCCTCGGTCGAGGCCGCGGAGGCGGCCGTCGAGGAGTTTCGCCGGAGCCAGCTCGAAACGGCGGGCGTATCGGCGGAGACGCTTGAACAGCAGCTGCTCGAACTCAGCTCGCAGGTCTCGGTCGCCAAGGCGGACCTCGCCTCCGTCAAATCGCGCTTCGACCGGATCCAGACCCTTATCGACGCCGAAGGCATCGAGGCGGCATCCGAACTGCTGTCCTCGCCCCTCGTCGTCGCCCTGCGGGAGCAATTGCTTGCCCTGCGGCGCGAGGATGCCGATCTCGCGACCCGTCTCGGTCCGGAGCACCCGCAACGGCAGCGCTTGCAGGCACAGATCGACGCCATCGTCGAGGATCTCGCCGCAGAGGTCCGCAAGATCGTCGCGGGCCTGCGGAACGACGCCGAGGTTGCCCAGATCAGGTCCGAGTCTCTCGAAAGCAGCCTTTCGGAAATCGAGGAACGTGCGGGCGCCATGTCGAGATCGTCGCTCGAGCTGCGGCAACTCGAGCGGGAGGCCGAGGCGATCCGTTCAATCTACCAGATGATGCTTGAGCGACTGAACGAGACCCGGTCGGTCGAGCAGTTGCAGCGCGCGGACGCCCGAATGGTGAATACCGCGCAGGTGCCCGGCGCTCCATCGGCGCCGCGCACGACGCTGTTCTCCGTCCTAGGCGGGACCGTCGGCTTCATGATCGGCGTCATCGCCGCTCTTGCCGGTGCGATCTCGACGCGGGGGTTCAATCGGGCCTCCGAGATCGAGCGCTCTTTCGGCATCACCGTCCTGACGTCGCTGCCGCTCGGCGCCTGGCGATCCTTGCGTGGGATGCAGAAGTCGATCCAGAAACTTCCCTATCAGCCGTTCGCCGACAGGCTGCGGATCCTGCGGGAGAACATTCGGCCGCGTCACATCTCCGGCACGCAGCGAACCGTCCTGATCACATCTTCCGTTCCCGGCGAGGGCAAGACGACCACGGCCGTCGGATTGGCCACAGTCGAAGGTCTGGCCCACCGTCGATGCGTCCTTCTGGATTTCGATCTGCGGCGGTCCAACCTCGGACGGGAACTGGAATACGATCCCCAGGGTGGCGGAGATCTGACGGCCCTGTTGCGCGGCGAATGCAACGTCGAGGCTGCTGTCCACCGGGTCGATCCGTTCGGGTTCGATCTGATCACGACGCGCGGACGGAACCCCCAACTGATCGACGACACCTCCGTCGAGCGGCTGCGGGAGGTCATCAAGGACCTCGAGTCCCGCTATGAGATGGTCATCGTCGATACCCCGCCCGTCCTGCTGGTCGCGGATACGCTGACGCTCGTCGGTCTGATCGATACCGTCCTGATGGTCGTCAAACAGACGACCACCCGGCGAAATGCGGTTCAGGATACTCTTCGGACGGTCGAGGATGCGGGTGCGCGGTCGATCGGCCTTGTCATGTCGATGGTCGACTCGCGAGATGAGCAGGAAACCTACGGGACTTCCGGAGACTACAGCTATGCGAATCGCTAGAACCTTCGTCCTCTGTGCCGGCATTGCGGTGCCGGCAGGTCTCGTGGCGACGGCCGGGGCCGCTCAGGAAGGTGGATATCGGCTGACCCAGGGGGATCGGATCCAGGTCAACTACACCGGCGCGATCGACCCGGTCATCGTTCAGGTCGATATCGACGGAGAGGTGCGGCTGCCGGGCATCGGCGGCGTCGCGGCGGCCGACCTGACGATCGACGAAGTCGAGGACGCGGTTGAAGCGACGATGACCGAGGAGGGTCTGTTCGTCGACCCCCAGGTCAATATCTTCGTGACCGAATATGCCCCGGTCATCGTCACCGGCGACGTCAGCGGGCCGGGCCGTTTCGATTTCATCCCGGGAATGACCGTCACGACGGCCCTGGGCCTGGCCAAGGGAACGCAGACAACCGGCGTGAGCCGCTTCGAGGTTGAACGGGCGCGGGTCGCGAACGAAGGCCAGCTTCGGATCCTCAACCTGGAAATCGCGGATTCCATCGTCGAACTCGCGCGTCTCGACGCTGAACTCGCCGGAGAGGCGATCGTCGAGTTGGACATGGAACTGCGCCAGCGGATCCCGATGCCCGCAGCCCTTGATCTGGATGTGCTGATCGCGAACCAGCAGCAGGCGTTGGACAACGTCAGGGGTCGTGAAGAGGAACTGTTGGGGATCTGGGCCCGCATAATCGAGACAGCCGAGGCTCAAAGCGAACTGTTCGCCCAGCGCATCGCCGTGCAGGAGGAATCCGCCGCCCGGCTTGCCGAGGATCTGCAGAACGCACAGGACTTGCAGGAACGTGGGTTGCAGACGGCCCAGCGCCTCCTGAATGCGGAACAGCGCGAAGCCGAGGCGCGGTCGCGCATTCTCGAACTCGAATCCGCTCAGATCGTGGCCGCGAATACGATCGCGGATGCGGAGCGGTTGAGGACGCTCTTCCTGCGCAACCGCCGTGAGGACGCGCTCAAGTCACGTGCGGAGGCCCTCGTCCGGCTCGAAGACACCAAGTTGCGCTACGCACGGGAGCTGGAGCAGCGAGGGGTCCTGTCGGGTGGCAATGTCGAGGCGCTCATCACCGCCGAATTGATCGACGTCACCTTCGAGATCTTCTCATCGCGCGATGCGGCCCCGGATCGCGATCCGGTCGAACAGACGACGCCGCTTCTGCCCGGCGATACCTTGGTCGTGACTGTGGACGCCTCGTCTGCGGTCTCGCAATGAGCCACCCGAGTCTGGGCGGCCCTCGGGTCGCCATCATCCATTACTGGCTCGTCGGCATGCGGGGTGGCGAGAAGGTCGTCGAGGCCCTTTGCGGCATGTTCCCGCAGGCCGATATCTTCACCCATGTCGTCGTACCCGAAAGCCTGAGCCCCATTCTGAGATCGCACCGGATCCAGACGACCCGGATCGGCAGGCTGCCGATGGCGCCCAAGCTCTACCAGAAGTACCTGCCGCTGATGCCCCGCGCCCTCGAAGAGCTGGATCTGACCGGCTACGATCTGGTGCTCTCGTCAGAGGCCGGACCAGCCAAGGGCGTGATCCCGCCGCCGGATGCGCCGCATCTCTGCTACTGTCATTCGCCCATGCGGTACCTCTGGGATCAGTATCATGTCTACCGGAACGGAGCCGGTGCATTGACCCGTGCCCTGATGCCGCCTCTTGCCCATCGTCTGCGACAATGGGACGTGACGAGCGCAGCCCGGGTGGACGGCTTCGCGGCCAACTCCGCTCATGTCGCGGCCAGGATCCGGAAATACTGGCGCAGGGAGGCGGATATCGTGCCTCCTCCGGTCGCCGTCGAGGAGTTCGCGCCGGTCGCTGCCTCCGAGAGAGGTGATTTCTATCTCTGGGCGGGGGAATTGGTGCCCTACAAGCGGCCGGACCTTGCGGTCGAGGCATTCAAGAAGCTGGACAAGCCCCTCGTCGTGATCGGTGGGCCGGACGAAACGGTCAGGCGGCTTGCGAAGGATGCGGGCCCCAAGACCAAGTTTCTGGGCAAGGTTCCTTTCGCCACGCTGAAGGATCATCTGGCCCGGTGCCGTGCCCTGATCTTTCCCGGAGAGGAGGATTTCGGGATCGTGCCCGTCGAGGCGATGGCCTCTGGCAGACCCGTGATCGGGTATGGACGCGGTGGCCTGCTCGATACCGTGGTCGAGGGCGAGACGGGACTGTTCTTTCGGGATCAGAGCGTCGAAGCCATCATCGACGCCGTGGAACGCTTCGAGAAATCGGATCTCTTCGATGCCGATCCTGACGGCCTGGTCGCACATGCGAGGAATTTCGACCTGTCCGCTTTTCAAACGGGGATACGCAGGTCGCTCGATCAGATCGGCGCGCCCGCTTGATGACCGGAGGCGGACCCCCGCTCAGCTCTTGGACAAAGTGATCCGGTACCGCGTCACGTCGCCCCGAGGCGTCAGGTTCGGACCGACGGCGATATCGAGCGTCTGGCCCGCCGCAAGCTCTACCGCGTTCATCGCCAGCTCGATCGGTTCCCTGTCGACGATATCGGCGAGGATCTCTTCTCCGCGCGTCACACGCACCCTGATCCCGTCGGCGCTGCGCGCCGCTGCCGCAAAGCTGGCGGCCAGATCGAGAACCTGATCGGTTTCGGCCACGTAGCGATGCAAGATCTCGACCGGATCGTCATCGGTGCCCGCGGGGACAAGGCTGTCGGCCGAGAGACGGGCCGGGTTCATGCCATTGGGGGCCCGGTAGGGGAACCAGGGAACGCCCCCGGTTTCCTGGCCCGGACGGGTCAGGAGGGGGTGCAACTCCCCTCCGCGGCGCGCGAAACGCTCAAAGGGGTCCGCCGGACCCTGGGTCTCGTCTCCGCGGGGATACCCGTAATGGTCGAAGCTGTCCGCGAGGATGCCATGGGCACCGAGCTCGATCTCGTTCGAAATGTCCCCTCCTTCCCGGGTGAAGATCAGGGGCTCGTCACGGTCTAGTCGGTACGGGGGAGAGGTCGGTCTGCCGTTGGCCGAAAACACCTGGACGTCGTCTCCAATGCTGACGTCCCGCGGCGCGCCCCACAAGACGAGGACATCTTCGCCATAAAGGCAGCCATAGGTCACCGCATCGGTGGATGCGTCCGAGAGGGGTCGATCCTCCATCCGGGCGGCGATCAGACGATAGGCCCGGCCCGCAGGCGTGACCCGTCCGTCCGGGGTGAACAGCGGCACCATTCCGTCATCGCGCCGGTTCATCGGATACCAGATCGCACGGGTCACGCCCGCGAGACCCATCTGGCAGTAATTCCGCACGAAGTGAGCGGCCGCCCTTCGGGGATCGGGATGACCGAATTCGGTCACTTCAAGGGGGAGATCCCGTGCGAGCGGATGACGGCGCAGAACCTCTACCTGACGGACGAGCTGCTCGGCAGGTGTGGTGTAGGGATGGATGGCGAGCGCATCCAGAAACGGCGCGCCGCCCGCTTCGAGAACTTCCCAGAGATATCCGGCCGGCAGCGAATGAGTGGAGCCGCCGATGATCCGGATATCCGGGTTTTCGAGCCGGGCTTCGATCGCCGCTTCCCGGAGCAGCGGGACGTAGGCGCGGGCCCGCTCCAGCGGGGACATGCGGGCGATGGGGCCGCGCACGAAGTTCGTCCCGTTGAATTCGTTTCCGATCTCCAGATTGTCGATCTCCGGGAATGCCGACACGAGCGCGCCCGCGAGCGATCCGAAGGCGCGTATGCCCTCGGGAGAGGTCGGCGTGTCGCCCCCTTCGTAGATCGGGTTGCCCCAGTTCAGGACGACCCCCACATCCGCATCCGTCCGTAGGAGAAGCCGGGGATAACCGGTCCGGGGCGTCGTGAAATCGAACACACCGGGACGTTGTTCGACGCGTCGCCAAGCCATCCCATCCCTGAAATCCGTCACGCCCAGCCGCCGGGCGAGCCGGATCACGTCAGGCTGAGAGCCTTGGGACAGGTTTGACGCCGCTCCCAGCGCCGGCCCCCGCATCCCGTCTGCCCAAGCTGCCAGCGGGAGGGATGCCAAACCGGCGACAAAAGCCACGCAAAGGCCACGGATCGCTCGTCTGAGAGGGAAGGCGCCTGGGGCTCTCATCGCGTAGGCTAACTTCTCGCTGGATCGGTCGTTTCGCTATTGGAAACACTTAGGGGCACGAGGTCGGAACTCGCAAGCTCCTCCGAGACGCGGCGGATGACACCGGTGGATGTCGGCAGATATTCGAAGCGGCCCTGTCGGCCGAGGCTTACGATGCCGAACTCGGAAATCCTGTCCAGGATCCGCTGAACTTCGTCCTGCAGCCCGACCGAGTAGACGGGATAGGCATGCGGCACGACCGTATGCCCTTCGAATGACATTCCTTCGGCCAGACCAAGCCCCTCCATATGGGCAGCCGTCTCGGTGAAGGCCTTCTCCGGGTCGGGCGATGACCCGGGGGGCAACGTGATTTCGACCGCGAAGAAGGCACGGCCGTCGCCCTGCTCGGGGTAAAGGCGAGAGTAGATCGTCGCGCGTTTCCAGGCTCCGTCACGCTCGAAATTGTAGAGGACGTTGCCTGCCTCTTCCGTGATCGATGCGGCAGAGACGAAGAGCGTCAGGAGGTTCAAGGAGACGAGACCGGTCGTTTCTCCGAAGAGGAGCCTGTGCACCACCTCCACCGGGATCGTGCTGACTACAGCATCCGCTGAATATCGGGCTTTCGCAGTTTCGACGGTCAGGCCCGCCGCGCCTCGCGCTATTCCGGTCACGGGCTCTTCGAGGTTGAGGGAGACGCCAGCGTCGGACAGTTCACGCGCGATCGCACCGAAGATCGGAGCGTACCCCTCGGCCGGGCGGATATACAGTGGAGGCCACACCTTTACCTGGCGTTTCTTTAGACGCAGGATCCGAAGTCCCTGGTCGAGAATGGCCTTGGAGCGTGTCGCCCGGTCGATCTGCGACATCCGGCTGAAGAAGAAGGCTTCGTCGATCTGGTTGGCCGGGATGTGGTGAAAGCGCGCGATGTAGTCGGACAGGCCAGTCCCGGCATAGATCGTGTCCCCGAGCCTCCGACGGCAGATCGCGTCGAGCGTCCCGTCGCGTCGATGGCGCATCCGGGCGGTTAGAAGATCGAAGAGTCCCACGACCAGCTGCCGCGGGGGCCAGCGACGCAGTTCAGACAGGGTGAAGGCATAGGGCTGGATCTGCCCCCCGCGCGCCACGCGCCGTAGGATCCGCTTGCGGGTCTGGCACATCTCTTTCAGACCCGGTGCGAGATCGAAGAGCCGCGCCCCACCTTCGTAGAAGAATGAACCTGCATCGAAAGTGTAGGGGCCGATCCGGAAGTCCCGATGCGTGCCGCCCAGCCTGCCCGTCGCCTCGAGCAGAGTCACAGCATAGCCGGCCCGGTTCAGCCGATAGGCTGCCGAGAGACCCGCGATGCCACCCCCAAGCACCACGACATGCTTTTTCCCGGCGCTCGCCCCCTCATTCAACGCGGGGGGCGTCGGCGCCTCTTGCGGAGCCATACCATTTCCAGTTTTCCAACCGGCCCTTGCACGCTTAAGACGACTGCCTATCAACGCAAAGAAGAAAACGCGGACGATCCGTCGGGACGGGACCGAATGACACAGCGCACCTTCGCGAAATCTCGCCTGGCCGTCGCGATCTGTTCTGTCGGCCGTCCGGATTGTGTGCGGGATCTGATCGAGCCGCTCGTCCGGCAGACACGGCAGGCGGATCTGATCGTCTTTGCCGTGACGCGGCCGGAAGATATTGGCTTCGACCCATCCGAACTCTTTCCGGACGAGACGGAGGTTTCCGTCGTCCTGTCCGAGAAAGGCCTGCCCCGTCAGCGGAACGCCGCTTTGGACAAGATCGGAGACAGGGCAGACATCGTGGTTTTCTATGACGACGACTTCGTGCCCACGAAGACGTCACTCGCCGGTGTCGAAGCGTTCTTCGACGCGTTTGCCGATGTGAATGGGGCGACCGGCGATCTCATCGCGGACGGGATACACGGCGCGGGTTACTCACACGGGGACGCGATGGACCTCGTGACGGCGTACGAACGGGATCACTCGGAGCAAGCCCCGACGATCATTCGCGAGGGTCTCGCCGGCCTCTATGGCTGCAACATGGTGTACCGCCTCACGGCGGTCGGGACGGAACGGTTCGACGAGACCCTTCCGCTCTATGGGTGGCAGGAGGATATCGACTTTGCGGCCCGGATCCCGGGGCGACGGGTCAAGACCGATGCGTTTGCCGGAGTGCACCGGGGCGCGAAGTCGGGGCGAGAGACCGCGGGCCGGCGGCTTGGATACAGCCAGATGGCAAATCCCTGGTATCTCTGGCGCAAGGGAACCATGACGAGGCGGTTCGCCCTGCGGCTCATGTCACGCAACCTGGTCGCGAATCATATCAAGATGTTACGTCCGGAGCCTTGGATCGATCGCCGTGCCCGCGCCAGGGGAAACTGGAAGGCATTGGCCGAAATCGCCACTGGAAGGGCCGATCCGCGCCGTATCCTCGATATGTAGGTGCGAAAACGCGAACAATAGGATTGACGGCTCCGTAAATGACTGTGTTTCCGAAACAATCTGGAACGAATCACTGCGGATTATCGTGTCAAGTGCTGGAATCCGGCAAGAAATTTCTTACCCTTCGGTCGGTAAATTTGGTAGGAACATGGCAGCAGTTAGACTGACTGCGTGTTTTTAGTTCCGAAAGGGGGAAGTCATGAGTGCAATTATCGGTACGGACGGTCCGGACGATCTCGTAGCAGGTCTTGGTGGTGACACGGTCGACGGCGGTGCCGGCGACGATACCATCCACGGTTCCAGTGAAAGCGATCTTCTGATCGGCGGCGATGGAAACGACTCTGTGGCCGGCGGTCACGGTTCCGACAAGATCGAAGGCGGCGCCGGTGACGACACGCTGGACGGCGATGCCGGCCAGGACCGGATTCGTGGGGGCGAGGGCAATGACCTCTTGCTCGGCGCGACCGGCAGCGAGCGTCCGAACGAGGACGGCGAAGAAACGCTTCCGTCCGCAGACCGCCTGCAGGGCGGTGACGGCGAGGATACGCTGATCGGCGGGAACGGCGACGACATCCTGTTCGGCGATTCGACGGCCGGCGGTCGTACGAAGTACAGCGACACCTACGTCTTCGACAACGACGACGGCAACGACGAGGTCGTCCGCTTCGACGATGGCACCAGCGAAGATGGTGTCCAGGACGTGCTCGTCTTCGTCGGCGCGGCCGAGGCGGATGTGATGGTGGCGCAGGTCGGCAAGCACACGATCCTGACCTATGGCGACACGACCGTGAAGCTGCGCGGCCAGGATGCCGACGAGATCACGTTCCTCGGCTTCAACGCCGATGGCGACGCCACATTTGGCTGAATGAACGGCTGCCTCCTGTGCGGGGGCGATTGGAATGATGAACGGGCCGTCCTTCGGGGCGGCCCGTTTCTTTCGTTCAGAGCAATGGTTGAAGGCACGACCAGACGCGCGCGCCTGCCGAGGCCCACGTCAATTGCTCCGCCCTCGCCTTGCCCTTTGAGATCAGGTCGGCGGACAGGTCCGGTTGATCGCAAATCGCCTGCAATGCCGCTCTCCACGCCCGGGTGTCGGCGGGATCGACGAGGATCGCACCGTCGGTGCAGACCTCCGGCATCGCACCCGCATCCGCGGCGACCACGGGCGTGTCGCAATGCATGGCTTCGACCGGCGGCAATCCGAATCCTTCGGTCAGGGACGGAAACGCAAAGAGGCTCGCACCGGCGTAGAGGCTGCGGAGTTCCGCGTCGGATACGAAGCCCGTGAAGACCGTCCCCGCCGGAGGTGTCCACCCCCGCGCTTCGTAGGCAGTCGCCGGCGGCCCTCCGGCGACCACAAGAGGCAATTCTTCCGCCAGAGGTTCCCGCATCGCGTCGAAGACCCTGCGGATATTCTTGTAACCCTTTGCCGAGCCGAGGGTCATCACGTAGCGGCCCCGGGTCAGCCCATGCCGTGCGAGGATGGACGGATCGGGCGCGACATCGAGGATGTGGTCCGTGCCGTTGTGGACAACGTCGATCTTCGCTTCGGGCGCGATGCCATATTTCGCGAGCATCTTCCTCGAAAAGTCCGAGACGGTAAGCACCCGGACCGCCCGGCGTCCGATCCACGGCAGCAGCATGCGGTAGGCCACCGCCTGCCGCCCCGTGTAGTCTTCGGGGTAGAGATACGTCTGGACGTCATGGATCATGACGACCGATCGCGGGTGCAAAAGCGGCGCGAGATTGCAGAAGTTGACCAGCAGTCCGTCGCGCGCTGCGCGGGGCAGGGTCAGCATTTCCCATCCCTGCCCGGGGCCCAGCCGACCCTGCACCACGCGCGGCACGAGGCGCGGAAAAGCCGGGTCGGGCGAAAAGGGCCGGGGGGCGAGAAGCTCGATTTCGGTCTGCCCGCCGCCCTGTCGCAGAAGCGCATCGGAAAAATGGGCGGCTGTCCGATGCACGCCGTTCAGGCCGGCGCCAAGAAACTTGCCGTTGACGTAGATCTTGCTGGCCGTCATTCGCTGGCGCTTTTCCGGTCGATGCCCGCGAGCGACTCTTCAAACATCTTTTGGTCGGAGGCGTAATAGGACGCGATGAAGTCCTCGACATCGGATCCCAGATCGACCTGCGCATAGCCACCCGCCGCGTCCGCGAACGCGCCGCTGCGCGCCCAGATCGGATGAAGGGCCCGCTTGATGGCATGGGGCATCAGGTACCTCCCCGCGAAGCGCGCGATCGGCTGTATCGGACGAGCCCATGGCTTCGGTTGGCGTCGGGCATGGTCGTGCGTGATTTCGATATGCAATCCGGCCTCATCCAGCCAATCGGCGACGGCATCCATCCGGTCGGTCGGAAAGATCGCGTTCACGATCCGACGTCCGTCCATGTCTATGAAATGGCTCTGCGGGATGAAGTGGACGTATTCCAGCGCGACCGGGCGAGCCTGCGTCGCAAGCCATTCGCAGACGCGCGCCGCCTCTTCCCGAACCACCGGATCGTCGGAGCGGATCGGGCCCGTGTCACGAAACTCCCGCAGGCGCTGCATCACCGCGGACAGGAAACGGGGGCGGACAGCTCGAACGAGCGCAAAGCTCTGCGCGTCCCTCAAGATCCGCCAAGATGCCGGGAACCGTTCCTTAAGAAGCCACAGCGGCAGATGGGCAGGATGGATCATGCCGAGTTTCGGAACGTCCATGCCCTTCTCGACCGCCACCTCCGCTTCGGCCTCGGAGATGCCGAGATCCTTGGCAAGCGGCGCGTAGGAGATCGCCGTCGCCCTAGCCATCGCGTTCCGCACGCTCTGGCCTGCGTTTTTTGGGATATGAATGAAGACAATGTCCGCTTCGGGGGCATATCGCATCGGAGAAAACCACCTTCTTGAACGAAACGCTTGGCACACCGAGAAATCCAGGCGAACCCGCAGACACCTCCCTGCTCCCCTGCTATAGACGATCCAATGCCGTAAGGTACAACCGCCTGAGTTCCGAGCGGCCTTTCCCCGCGCACCTGAACCGACACATCATGCAGATCCTCGTCAGCACACCGATCGTGTTCGCCTTCCTCATCCTGCTGGCGATCCGTGGTCCCTATGCGGGCCTCACCGCGCTGGCGGCGATCCTGCCCTTCGGAATGATGGCCGCCATCAACATGCCTGCGATCGGCAACACGTCGATTCTGGGGATCGACCTCGCCGTGCTCACGATGTTCGTCCTTATGTTGCTGCGTCAGGGCATCTGGACGGATATCGGAACGGTCTTCTCTCCGGGTCGGATCGCTGTCCCGCTCCTGCTGCTGCTCGTCTGGGCGATCTTCGTCAGCGCCTTCATGCCGCGCGTGTTTCAGGGTCAGACCGAGGTCTTCAGCCTGAGCCGCGCTGCGAACGTGGACGGGATCATCTCCATTCCTCTCAGGCCGACCACGGGAAATCTGTCGCAACTCTATCGGTACATGCTGTGCCTCTGCATATTCCTCGTGGTCGCGCTCGTGATTTACCGGGATCCCCGTGCGGGTCGCCTTCTGACTGCGATGAAAGTGGCGACGGGTGTCCATGTCGCCTTGGGTCTGGCGGATATTCTGAGCGCAGGCGCCGGGCTGTCCGCCCTCCTGTCTCCGATCCGAACAGCGAACTACGCGCTCACGCTCGGTCAGGAGATGGCCGGCCTCCGGCGGATGATCGGCGGGTTTCCGGAGGCGTCGAGCTACGGAGCCTTTGCGCTTGGCCTCTTCGGTTTCTGGCTGAGCCATTGGTTCACCGGCAGCGCGACGGGACGGCGCGGATCGGGGATCTGGCTTGCCCTTGCGACGTTCGCTCTGATCCGGTGCACGTCGTCCTCGGCCTATGTCGGGGCAGCCGGGTTCGTCTTTGTGTTCGCTTTGACCCAGATCTTCTCGGGGCAATCGCCGGGCCTCACGCGCGGGTCAAGCCGCATCCTGATCTCGGCCATGGCGACGCTGCCGCTCGTGATTGTCGGAAGCTACGCGGTCTATTCCCTCGTCCCGGCCGTCGAGTCCTTCATCGACCGGTCCCTGCTGGACAAGCTGGACAGCAATTCGGGCGTCGAACGGATGAGCTGGAACCGGCAGGCCTTCCAGAACTGGCTCGATACGAACCTGCTGGGCGCGGGTCTCGGATCGGTCCGAGCGTCCAATTGGGTGCCGGCGGTGCTGGCGACATTGGGGCTGCCCGGCATGGTCTTCATGCTGATCTTCTACGCGCGCCTTCTTGCGACCCGCCTTTCCGGGGCGGATTACGAGACGATCCGCGTCGCTTCCGCCCTCAAGATGGGATGCGTCGCTTTGATCATGCGCTCGCTCGTCGTGCAGGCGTCCCCGAATATGGGTTTTCTCTTTTTCTTCATGGCGGGCGGTGTCGCCGGCCTTGCGAGTGCCTATTGGTGGGCATCTCAGCAGGACGATCTGCCACCGAGGGAGAAGGCCGTTTCGATTGGCGCAGGCTGAGGACCCGGTTATGGATCGCGGAGCCGTTCGGCTGACCCGAGTTTAGAAGGCAGAGCTTTTTGATTGCATTTACGATTTTGGCGGGCAGCGGAAGCCGCGCCGCGTTGCTGTTCGGGACTGGCGGGGCGTGACGGATCTTCCTCCGGAAGGCGGCAAGACACTCGGTCGGCGGACGCTTGCCGGATCGATCTGGATGCTTTTCGCGCGGCTCGTCGTCCGGGGATCGGACTTCATCGTGCTGCTAGTCCTCGCCCGCCTCCTCCGGCCCGAGGATTTCGGCCTCGTCACCATCGCGATGGCAATCGTCACGATCCTCGACGTCGTGACCGACCTGCCGTTGACCACCCCCCTGGTTCGGCTCGACAAGGTCGAGGACCGGCATTTCAACACGGCCTTCACTCTCGGCTTGCTGAGAGGGACAGTCTTGTTCGCCATAGTGGCGCTGCTGGCCTACCCCGTTGCCGCCTTCTACGACGACCCGCGTCTTGCGCCGCTGTTACTGGTCCTCGGTATCGGCCCCGCGGTTCGCGCGATGATGAGCCCGAAGATGTCGGCCTTCTTCAAATCGCTGCTTTTCAGACAAGCCTTCATCATGGATGTGGGTGGCAAGTCGCTCGGTGTCGTCGCCGCCATCACCTTTGGCCTTCTGACGCAAAGCTACTGGGCGCTCGCCGTCTCTCCGCTGGTGACACGCGTATCGGCGGTGTCGTTGTCCTACTGGCTTGCCCCCTACCGACCCCGTTTGTCACTCTCGGAATTCCGCTACTTCTGGGCGTTTCTCGGGTGGATGTTTCCGGCGCAGTTCACAGTTGCGATCGGCTGGCAGTTCGATCGGCTCTTTCTCGGAACATTCATCCCCACCGCAACTCTCGGGCTCTACGGCGTCGCGGCCAATCTGACGGGCATCGTCGAACAGTCGGTGCGGACGTCGGTCAACGCACCGCTCGTGTCGAGCTTCGTGATTGCGGGCAAGGACCGGGACAGGTTGCGAAGGGGGTATACCCTGGCGGATACGGCGATCCTGACGATGGGGTTGCTGGCCTACCTGCTGACGGCGGTCTTTGCGGAGCCGTTCGTCGCCTTGGCCTTCAGCTCGGAGTGGCAGGCCGCCGCCCCGTTCCTGCAATTGCTCGCCATCGCGATGATGCCAGCGCTTGTCCGCATCCCGTTCCGCGCGCTTGCGATGGCGGCGGGACGGACCGATCTCGTCTTCTTTGTGGCCGCGCTTGCCCTTGCGATCAGGGTTCCGGCCATTGCCTTCGGTTTCGCGTTCGCAGGGATCGAAGGCGTCATCGCTGGGATCGGGTTCGGGAACCTCGCGAATGCCGTGATCGCCATGGTGTTCGTACGAACGTTGACGGGCATGTCGGCGGCGGCCCAGCTCCGCTCCATGCTGCGTCCGGTGGTCGCCACGTTGGTCGGCGCGGGCATTGGCTGGACGATCCTCCGGCTCATCGTCCCGTCTGAAGGCCTGGCCCTGTTCGGCGGCCTCCTGTTCGGCACGCTTGCCGTCTCCCTGGCCTACCTCGGCACCGTGTTCCTGCTCTGGCGGCTCGCAGGGTCGCCCGCCGGGATCGAGAAAAAGGCGATCGGGCTCGTCGCGGACCGTCTCCGGCGGCGTTGATCGCCTCAATCCGCCAGGTCGGCGTTCCGCGCGTAGCGGTCCTCGTAGCGGACGATATCGTCCTCGCCGAGATACGAACCGGTCTGGACCTCGATCAGTACCATCGGGACCTTGCCGGGGTTCTCCAGCCGATGCGTCGCGCCGAGCGGGACGTAGATGCTCTCGTTCTCGGTCATCAGTCGGACGTCGTCATCGACAGTCACCCGTGCTGTGCCTTCGACCACGATCCAGTGTTCCGACCGGTGGACATGGCTCTGCAGGCTGAGAGCAGCACCCGGATGCACGTGGATGCGCTTCACCTGGAAGCGGGAGCCCGAGATCAGGCATTCGAACCAGCCCCAGGGCCGATGGTCGATCGGGAAGGTCTCGGCCTGAGCGGTCTTGCTTTCCCTCAGCGTGGTGACGGCTTTCTTGACGTCCTGCGTACGGCTCTTGTGCGCGACGAGAACGGCATCGTTCATCGCGACCGCGACGATGTCCTTCAGCCCGATCCCCACGACTTCCACCTGGTCGCTCTCGGATCGGAGAAGCGTATCCTCGCAATCGATCGCCGTCGCTCGATGGTCGGCGACGACCCCGACGGGATCTGGGGAAGAGGCACGCCAGACGGCCTCCCAGTCACCGAGATCCGACCAGCCCGCGGTGAAGGGGACGACCCGTAGATCGGGGACCTTCTCCATGACCGCGTAGTCGATCGAGATATCGTCTGCTTCTTTCCATGGCTCGGGGGCGAGACGCAGGAAGCCGAGATCGCTCTGCGCTTCGTCCAGCGCCCGGGTGACCCAGGGCATGATGGTCGGGGCATGTCGTTCGAACGCCGCGACGATGTCGCGGACAGCAAAGAGGAAGATGCCAGCGTTCCAGAGATAGCGGCCCGAAGCCAGCATCTCGGCTGCGCGCTGGGCATCCGGCTTCTCGACGAAGCCGCCCAGGGGCTGGACACCCGCGCCGGCCGCCTCGCTCAGTTCCAGATAGCCATAGCCCGTCTCGGGCCGGTCCGGAGCGATCCCGAAAAGACAGAGCTTCTCTTCCTCCACGGCCGCGAGGCCCGTGGCTACGGCCCGATGATAGGCGTCTGTATCGGGGATCATGTGGTCGGACGGGGCGACCAGCATGATCGCATCCGGATCCTGTCGCTGTAGATGCAGGGCGGCGGCCAGGACGGCTGGGGCCGTATTTCGCCCCTCCGGCTCGATCAGGACGGCTGCGGGATCGACCCCGACATCCATCAGTTGCGATGTCACGATGAACCGGAAATCCGAATTCGTGACGATGACGGGATCTGCGAACCCGAACTCGGCGGGGCCGCCTGTCATCCGCTGCGCAGTCGACTGAAACAGCGTCTGCTCGCCGGTCACCTGTGCGAATTGCTTCGGATAGCTCTTTCTCGACAGCGGCCAGAGTCGCGTGCCGGAACCGCCGCAGAGGATGACGGGAACAATGGTCTTCATGGTCGCTCCGATGGCGGACCCGGGATCGGTCCTGTTGGCGATGGCGTGTGACGCGGCCTTGAACCGCGTCGGTCACGGCAGGTCAACGGGAAGGCGGATCCGGGGCCGCCTGCGCTGTCAGCGACCGGTCCGAGCGATCACTGCGCCCAGCGTTCCGAGGATGATCTGGATATCCAGCCGAAAGCTCATCTTCTGCTGGTACTCGACATCCATCATGACCCGTTCGTCGTAGGAGACATCGTTGCGGCCGGATACCTGCCAGAGGCCGGTCACACCCGGACGCTCGGCCATGTACTCGGCGGCATGGCATCCATAACGCGGCAACTCTGCGCGGACGATCGGGCGCGGTCCGACGAGGCTCATGTCACCGCGGATCACGTTCCAGAGCTGCGGCAGTTCATCGAGGCTCGACTTCCTCAGGAACGCGCCCAGCGGGGTGACACGCGGATCGACCGTCAGCTTCTGATCCCTGGCCCATTCGGCCGCGGCGTCGGGGTTCTTGGCAAGATGCTCGACAAGGGCAGCTGCCGCATCGACGCGCATGCTCCGCAACTTCCAGCACTTGAAGGGCTTGCCATCCCGGCCGATCCGCACGTGCCCGAAAAAGCCCGGACCGCCATCCCTGCGGACGGCCAGCCAGAGCACGAGGACGATAGGGGCGATCAACGGAAGCAGCATGAGTGCGAACACAAGGTCGAAAACACGCTTAAATGTTGAACGATACATGCCGCCAGTCCTCCGCGAGGGATCGGCCTGATCTACGTAAGCGCCCAAAGCATCAACTGATATTGCTCCGAGTTCCTTCGACATGTGTTCCCCCTTACCCAATCACGCTGTACGGCCCGTTCGTACGGGAACGGGCGAGAGCAAGACGGCAGGTCTCTGCCGTTGCCTACTCCCACCAGTTGTAAGGTCAAGGGTGCCGACACAAGTAGGCAATCCCTGACCTATCTGTTGACTTTATGTGCACGACAATTTGCCGGCGCACATGATTCGAGCGTAGTTCTACCACATTTCCCGCGTCTTACACTGTGCGGCAGGACACCGTTTCGAATCGCGAAATTCGCTGATTCGCCGGGCAACCTTTACTTCCATTGGTTAATTTCTCGCCCGATCAGCCGTTCGAACTCTTTCGTCCGGGGGGCGAGTTGGTCCGTAAGCCAAGCCCGTGCCTCGCTTTCGTCGATGTCGGATTTCGAGAATTCCGTCGTGGCCGTCTTCCGCAACTGGGCGACGATACTCGCGGGAAGCCGCTTCCTCATGCTCGCCCAGAGCGCGGAATCCCGGAATGCCTTCACGAACGGCAGACGCTGCCGGCGGGAGACCGGCGGAGAGCGATGAACATCGGCGAGTTGCTCTTCGCTGTAGGCAAATGGCTCCAGCCCCAGCCAGACCATCAGGTCGTCCAGAACCTCTCTGCGGTTCTCGCGCAGTTCCTCGGCGACCAGCACATAGATCTGGCTGCGATCGAAATGCTCCAGATATTCGGACATCTGCAGGGCATAGTCCGACGTGGTCCGGTAGAGCGGATTCTCCCGGATCGCCCGGTCCAGGGGGAGGGGCTCGGCGAACTCCTTGAATTGCTGCCAGTAATGTCCGATGGCGCGGGTCACGGGCTCCCTTACAGTGTAGACGATCCGAGCATCCGGGCAGGCCGCGGCGATGCGTGCCGGGACGCCCGATCGGACCGGCGCCTGCGAATAGAAGACCGATCCCTCTCCGCGATACGTCGCGGCCTCTCCGCCCCGCCAGAGATCCAGATAGGCCTGCCAGTCATGGCTGCAGGCCTGCCGCGCCATGATCGGCCAGGCCTTTTCGAGTTCTTCCTGGTCCACGAAGAAGCAAGGCTCCTTCTCCCGGCTCATGTGGATCTCCGGATGGTGCCGAAGGTAGGCGTGCAGCGCGCTGGAGCCGGATTTCGATGCGCCGATCACGAAGAGATTGGGCATCAGGGCCCGCGATGCCGGGTCGGCCGGGGGCGGTATCAGTCCCTGCGCATGATGGTTCATCTCGCATCACCCTCTGGTCGGCGTCTCGATCGGCGCAATGAGGACCCATTCCGGATCGCTCGCCCTCGACGTGGAAAGCTGCGGCCGCCTCTTTCGGCTTGCACATCCGGGGCCCCTTGGCAAATGCGCCCCCCGCCGCCCCCGGCGCGCCTTGACTTCCCGGCCCGGACGCGCCGGTGTTTCCGGGTCAATTCAGGGGACACGGGAACAGCATGACCGTACGTGACACCGCCAAGAGGGCCTTGGGCGCATCTGTCGCCACGGTCAGCCCCCAATGTCGCTACGACCGGCTGATCGTCGTGGTTGCGCATATGCGGTGCGGCTCGACCGCCCTCAGCAACGTTCTGTGTTCCCGCCCCGATATCTCCGGCTACGGAGAGGCGCATATCAGGTATGACGGGCAGGGCGCGCTTGGACGACTACTGGTAAATCAGGCGCTCCGCCGAAGCTGGTCTCCGAAGGCGCATTCGCTGTTCGACAAGATCCTGCACGACCGCCACGATCTCGATGCGACTCCCGGGTTCTACCGCGCGCGGGCCATCTTCGTGGTCCGACCGCCGGGGGCGACGATCCGGTCGATCCGCAAGCTCTTCTCCTCGCTGGACCGCGGAGAATACGAGGACGACGAGGCGGCGGCCCGCTACTATGCAGACCGCCTCGCAACCATGTCAGACCACTGGTTCCGGTTTCCTGTCGACCGGCGTGTCGGAATCCTCCATCCACACCTAATCAGCGACCCGGAGGCGACCCTCGCGCGGATCTCGTCTGCGCTTTCCTTCGATCCGCCGCTCGAGAACAGCTATGTCAGCCGGGCCGTATCGACGAAGGGCGGCGCCGGCGATCCGACGGCGAGTGCGAAACACACCCGGATCGAACGGCGGACAGGGCCGGAACCGGCCGACACGCTGGAAGGTCTCGCGATCTCCGAGGCCACCGCGCGTGACGTGACGGAGGCCTACAGGGCCTTTGCTTCTGTGATCGCCGCATCCTGAGTGGCGTTTCTAAAGCTCGACGGTCATGAACCTCACGTCGCCGTCCACTGATATGGCGGCCGAGGTCAACCGGCCTGTCTCGTATGCGCCGGTATCGACGGCGATGCGGCGGTCTTCGACGACCGGTTCGTCGACGGTGGTGTGGCCATGCGCAACCCATAGGTCGTCCTGACGCGGTTCGGCCAGAAATCTGGGATGCCCCCAGAGCATCGCCTCCGGACGCTGCCGTTCCATCGGCAAGGCCGGGTCGAGCGCGGCGTGGACGCAGACCAGGTTGCCCGAAGACCAATAGGTCGGCAGCCCTTCGAGCCACGTCACCGTGTCCGGCGAGAGGGCCTTTCGGAGCGACCGCGCCGCCCTGCGAAGGTCGTCCGAACTGTCATCAGCGCGGACCGGAACGATGCCGTAACTCAGAAGCGTCCGGATGCCGCCATGGCGGAGCCACCGGCGGGCATCCCCCTCCGGCACGCGGATGAAATCCAGCAGCATCCGCTCGTGGTTCCCCATCAAGGCGACCACATCCAGATGAGGATACCGTCTGCCCAAGCGCCTCACGAGGTTCAGAACCCCGCGGCTGTCGCCGCCCCTGTCCACGTAATCGCCGAGCAGGACGAGGGCGCCCTTGTCCCCTGATCTCGACCCGGCTGACAGGTCCGCCTCGATCCCAAGAAGAGCTTTTTCAAGAAGATCCAGCCGTCCGTGAACGTCGCCCACAACCCAGACCGGCCGCATCGGTCGCAGCGACCTGTCTTGAGGCGGAACCCCCAGAACTCGGGACAGGATACGCATAGGGTGTTGAGTGTGCTCTCGGCTGGTTCGCTTTCGCTATAGCTCACCCTTTCTTTCGGAACCATTGAACGTGAGACGGCCCCGCTCCTTTCCGAAGCGGGGCCGTCGCGATGTTCGTTTTCGAAGGCGTCAGGCGAACGCCGCGTGAAGCGCGTTCACCGCTTGCGCAAGATCCGTCGCCTCTGCCGGCGACAGCGCTCCGCCAAAGGCGCCGATCCCCAGCCCGACCCCATCGCCGACGCCGCCATTCGGGTTGCCGAAATAGAGCTTGGGGCTTGTCGGCGCGATCGACGGCTGAACGGCGCTTTGCAGCAACGATCCGTCAGGCCCGTACACGCCCACCGTGTCTCCGTCGCGAACGACCAGCCGCATGCCCGCCACCGGCGCGGGGTCAGACAGGTTGTTGTTCGAACCGCTGTGCAGGTTCGCCCGGATTGCTCCGGAAAGGCGGGCGCGGAGATAGATCGAGGTGTCGTCCCCGATCAGCGAGGGCGCGGTATTGTCCTGCAACGTCGAGAACCATGCCGCAAACGCGCAAGAGGTTTGGGGCATGTCCACGACAGGGTTGATCTTCAGATCGAGGGCAGACCGGGATCCGGCGCCTGTCGCCCACCCCGCACTGCTCCATGGCATCGGGGCGACGCCGCCTTCATTCATGTTCGTCAGACTCGTGATCTGGTCGCGCAGATCCAGGGAAGACGAAACCTCGTCCGCGAGCCGCAGATAGAGGCGCACAGTCTTGGGCCACCAGGACGACGTCTTCGCCGCGACAAAGAACGCATCCAGAGCACCGGCGCGGGCGCCAGAGATCGTCAGGCCCCCATTGGCGACGACCTGCTGGATGAAGGCATCGGTTTCCGCCTCGTAAGAGGTCGCCCCAGCCGCCGTCGTCACCGTCCAGCTCGTGGTCACGCCACCCACCGACAGTCCGACCGAGCTCGCGGTAGCGGCGGCAGATGCCGAGGTCTGTCGCAATTGCAGCTTCTGAAACTTGTCCACAAAACCCGAGCTCTGCCAATCCGCGACGACGCTGTCTGCGTTCAAGCGATTGAGCGTCCGGAACTCGCCTCCGGTGGCCGTAACGGGTGTCCGCCGCTCGATCCCGGCCACTTCGACCGCTTCCGAGACGATCGAGGTGGCTTCCGGAACGTCCGGCTGATCGGTGAACGAGATCGCGTCCGGGACCGTATCGTCGATTGGGCCATAGATGGCATCGTATGTGCCCTGATAGGCCGCCCAGCTCCGCAGGCCCATTCCTTCGGTCCAAGGCTCGGTGGGATGAATGCTTCCGAAGTTACCCTGATCGAAGTCGGTGTCGATCGTCGTCGCGTTCCCGTCCGCCTCCGGGACCGCAACTTGGGCTTCGCGAACGTCCCACGCCCGCAACCAGCCTTGTTCGGTCGTCACCCCATCACCTGCATCGTAGCCGAGGGGACGGATACGCTGGACGATAATCCGCGCGCTTGCCGAAACACGGGCGCGCACCGCGGCGAACCAGTCCGAGAAGTTGGCGGCGTAGTCCGCGGCCGCCGTCCCCATCGGGCCGGCCCCGACATTCGCGTCCGCCTCGCCCTGGTTCCAGATGATCAACTCCTCGCCGAACCCGCCGGGTGTCAGCGTCCGGGCGCGCGCCACCTTCTCTTCAAAGCCTTCGAACTGCCCTGCCGTGGTATCGGGATGCCACTGATCGAAGAGGTTCTGGCCATTCCGGCTGTGCTTCACGAGATAGACGGGCCGCGTGTCGCCGGATTGACGCATCTGATAGACGAATTCCGCCTCGCAGCCCCAAGCGAACCCCGTATTGTCCGGGTCCGCATTCGAGGTGATGTCGTAGGGCTCGAAGGTCGCGTCCGAGATGTCGGTGCCTTTCACCAGGACGAAGACATCGTCGAACACGCCCGGTCCGGTGTATTTCGCTTGCGGGGTTCCCGACGAATTGCCCGCGACCCGGCTGTTCGACTGACCCGCGATCATCAGAAGCAGGGGCTCCGCCCCGGAGGCCGTGTTTTCTTCGACGGTAAGCGTGAACTGCTCCGAATACGCGCCTGCGGACACTGTCACCCCAAAGGATCCGGCCGCCGCGACGGTCGACCCGACCACGATCTGCGCGCCGTTCAGCGCCGCGCGGCCGCCGCCTCCGGACAGGGCGAAGCCACCGGTCCAGGGGGCGCCATCGGATGTCGTCGCCGTCAACGTGCCTACGGTCGTTCCGGCCGCTGCGCCTTCGAGGAATGTGTCGTTCGACAGCTGGATATCGGTGACGAAGTGAGGTGTGGGTCCGTCGCTTCCCACGAGATCGTCGAAGCTGAGGTCCGAGACCGGCGCGATGGTCCGCGTCGCCGCAGCCAGCGTCACCGATCCAGTATCATGGTCGCTCTGCGGGACCTTGAGCGCCATGGCCTTCGAGGTCTCCCGCCGCATCGTAGCCGAGGGAACTGGGAGCATCGACAGGCCCGCGAAACGGATCGCATGGGTCGGCCCCGTATCCGGGTAGCCATTCCATCCGCCGGACCGGTTGGAATAGTTGGGCCGGATCGCAAGCCGCACGGCCGCGGTTCCCGGCGGGAAGTTCAGCGCGGCGTTCGTCCCCGACAGATCGACGCCGCCGATGTAACCGGTCGCCTTGTACCAGTGTCCCGTCTCCGCCAGCGCGACCGAATTCATCACGCAGTTCTTGCGCGACAGACCCCGATCGGAGTTCGCGATCGGCGTGCCGGCGGGCCAGGTTCCCGATGGATGATCGGGGTTGCCCATCGAGGCGGGCAGGGGCGTCTTGAGCGTGATCTGTCCACCAGCCCGGTCCACGCCAGTCAGATCGAAGAGATCCGCTTCCACGATCCGGCTGTAGCCGCCCTGACGGACCCCTGCCGCATTCCGATACGCAAAGATCACGGCGCCCCGCGCCTCGGGATCGGTGTCCACATCGTTCCAGTTCGAGGCGTCGGTTACGCGAATGACCGTGTCCCCGGGGGACAGGGGGGCCGCCAGCGTGGTCAGGCTGTCACCGCCGACCCCTTGGAACCGCATGTGGTGGATTGGCCGGATCTGAAGGCCGTCGGAATCGTAGGCGATCAACCCGATCTGGTGCTGGTGGCGCGCGCCTTCCGCAAAGCTCGCCCAATCGCCCGCGATCGTATCCTGCTGGAGCATTGCCTGCAGCCGATAGACCTGATCGGTCTGAACGGGAATCGGCTCCGCGCTCAGAACCGTTTCGGCTCCGTAGCCGCGGAAGACGAACGCCCCCGGCAGGCCGGGCGTTTGCGAGGCATCGAAATCCAGGCCCGGAAAGTTGTAGCTGTTGCCCAGATACCCCGTGCCGTTCGTGATCAGATCGCCGCCGCGGGCCGTGACGTAGGCCGTCGTCGTCAATGGCGAGTCGCCGAATTCGGTGCTTGCGAGGCCATCGACGCCTTGGGGAAAGCGGACCCGTCCCGTCGCCCCATCTGCCTCGATGGCCTGATGCCAGGTCGCCCCATCCGGGCTGACCTTCACGCTGAACGCATCCGTCCCGGCGGTTCCCATCTCGGCCCGGCCGGAAAAGCCGGTCTGAAAGAGAAGCGTCGCGGTCTCGGCCTCGCCGGCCTTGTTGAGCTTGAGCTGGTGCCCGTTGCCATCGTGGTTGAGCAGGGTCGCGGGCGACGCGACGCTCAGCCGGTTGACCGGATCCGCGCCGGAATTGATGCCCAGCGTCTCCAGGCCGGACAGGTCGTTCTGTTCCACGAACCAGCGCGACCCGTCATAGGCCCAGACCGGGCCGCCGACCTGCCGCATCTGCCAGCCGGGTTTGGGAACCAGGAAGCTTTAGGCTCCGTCCGTCCTCCACGCGACCTTGCCGTCCTGTCCGGCCCAGTCGCCCGTCGCGGGATCGTCGACGATGTAGCGGGCGCCCTCCTCCGGCGTGCCGGGCGGAGCGGCAAGGGGTCGATCCGCCACCACCGGCTGAACCAGCGCGTCGAGGACGCGCAGCGCCTCGTTGTGGGTCACATGCTTCTGAGCCTGGGACGGCTGAATATAGGGTAGCGACAGATTGACCGAGCTTTCCATGACGGCCCTACCTCCTTGTACGAGAAGGGCGGAGACTCGGTTTGAGCGGTAAACGGATCGTTAATCGAAAGAGCACCGTACGGTGGGTCTTCGGGACCGGGCACTAAGGGGGTGGCGCAGGCCTCCCCATTCCCGTTAGCCTTTGCATCGTAGAAGATCCGCGCTCGATCGCGGACGGACAGGGAGGAATGAATGAAGACGATCCTAACCGGGGCGGCAGTTGCCCTCATCGCGCTTGCGGGCACCGCCCATGCGGACGGCCACCAGAAGGTGGCGGACATCCACTTCCTCATCCCCGGCGGCGCCGGTGGCGGCTGGGACGGCACCGCCCGCGGCACGGGCGAGGCTCTGACCGAGGCGGGTCTCGTCGGCAGCGCCACCTACGAGAACATGTCAGGCGGCGGGGGCGGCAAGGCGATCGCCCATCTGATCGAGACCGATGATGGCGGCACGATGATGGTCAATTCGACGCCCATCGTCATCCGGTCGCTGCAAGGCGTCTTCCCGCAGAGCTTCCGCGACCTCACGCCGGTCGCTGGCACGATCGGGGACTACGCGACGCTGGTGGTGAACACGGACAGCGACGTCCAGTCCCTCTCCGATCTTGTCGCGATCTATCAGGACGATCCCACGGCGCTCGCCATCGGCGGCGGCTCGGTGCAGGGCGGCATGGATCACCTCGTCGCGGCGCTGGTGATGAAGAATGCCGGGACCGATCCAGCGCAGATCAAGTACATCCCCTACGACACCGGTGGCCCGGCGATGGCCGCGCTGCTCTCCGGTGAAATCCAGGCGCTCTCGACCGGCCTCGGCGAAGCCATCGAACTGGCCCGTCAGGGCGAGGTTCGCATCCTCTGCCTGACCTCGCCAGAGCGGGTCGATGCCGTCGCCGACGTTCCGACCTGCGCCGAAGCGGGCTCCGAAGGAACAGAGTTCGTCAACTGGCGCGGCTTCTTCGCCGCCCCCGGCATCGACGCGGACACGCTGGCCAGCTATCAGGCTGCCCTCGAAGCGATGTACGACACCGACGCATGGGCCGAGGTGCGCGATCGCAATGGCTGGGTCGAGATCTTCAATTCGGGCGAGGACTTCACGACCTTCCTCGAAGGGCAGGAAGAGCAGATCTCCACGCTGATGCGAGAGCTCGGCTTCCTCTGATATCATCGCCAGAGGGCGGCGGCATCACGGCGCCGCCCTCGCTTCGGGGAAAACATGCTGACCAAGACCCGCATCGGCGGCGCCCTGCTGCTCGTATTCTGCCTGACATATTGGTGGCTGATCCGGGACATCCGGCTCCTGCCATTCCAGGTCAATCAGGCATTCACGGCCCGGACGATCCCGGAGCTCCTGGCGATAATCGGCAGCGGCCTCGCGGTACTCTGCCTCATCCTCCCCGGATCCGGAGAGAAACCCGATCTCAAGGGCCTCGACTGGCCGCGCGTGATCGGCTTCCTCGTCCTGATGAGCGCCTATGGCCTCCTGATCCGCCCCCTCGGATTTCTCCTGTCCACGACGGCGTTCCTGATGATCGGCTTCACGATGCTCGGCGAACGCCGGATCTGGATCAGTGCCGCCGTCGCCGTCCCCCTCGTGGTCGGATTCTGGGTCCTGATGACGCAAGGGCTCGACGTCTACATCGCGCCCCTTCCCGCCGCCCTGAACTGAGGTCGCCTGCATGATCGACGGCATCCTGATCGGCCTCTCGACGGCCCTTTCGCTCCAGAACCTGCTTTTCGTGATGATGGGCTGTCTGGTGGGCACCTTCATCGGCATGTTGCCCGGCCTGGGGCCGATGTCCGCCATCGCGCTGATGATCCCCATCGCCGCCACGCTGGACCCTGCGGCGGGGATCATCCTGATGGCAGCGGTCTATTACGGCGCGATCTTCGGAGGATCGACGTCGTCCATCCTGATCAACGCGCCGGGCGTCGCCTCGACCGTGGCCACGTCCTTCGACGGCTACCCGATGGCGCGCTCCGGGCAGGCCGGCAAGGCGCTGGCGATCGCAGCCTATTCGTCCTTTTCCGGTGGGGTGATCGCGGCGATCTTCCTGCTGGTGGCCGCGCCCTCGCTCGCCAGCGTATCGCTTGCCTTCCAGTCAACCGACTACTTCGCGCTGATGGTGCTGGGCCTCGTGGCCGTCGCCGCCTTCGCGGGCAAGGGCAGCATGGTCAAGGCGCTGCTCATGACGGTCGTCGGCCTGATGCTCTCGACCGTCGGTACCGACCAGACTCAAGGTGTCGCCCGGTTCACGCTCGGCATGATCGACCTCGTCGACGGGATCTCGTTCCTGCTTCTGGTGATGGCGACATTCGCCCTGTCCGAGGCGCTGATGGCGATCCTCAGGCCCAAGGACGACAGCGCCCGCCTCGAAGAGAAGGAAGCCTCGCAGAAGCTCGGCTCGATGAAGGTCAGCCGCGAAGAAGTGAAGGAGATGGTCCCGGTCATCAGCCGCTCCTCCGTTCTCGGCTTCATCGTCGGCGTCCTACCGGGCGCGGGAGCGACCATTGCGTCGTTCCTCGCCTACGGCACGGAACAGCGCATCGCCGGCCCGAAAAAGGGCGCCGAATTCGGCAAGGGCAGCGTGCGTGGCCTGTCCGCGCCAGAGACGGCCAACAACGCCGCCGCGACCGGCAGCTTCGTGCCCCTCCTGACGCTGGGAATTCCCGGCTCGGGGACGACGGCGATCATGCTGGGTGCACTGATCGGCTACGGCATCCAGCCCGGCCCGCGCCTCTATCTCGATCAGCCCGACGTCTTCTGGTCGGTGATCGTGTCCATGTGGATCGGCAACATCATCCTGCTGATCCTGAACCTGCCGCTGATCCCCTATATCGCGCGCGTCCTCGCGATCCCGTCGCGGTTCCTGTTGCCGCTGATCCTCTTCTTTTCGCTGATCGGCGTCTACTTCGTGTCGTTCAACACGTTCGACATCCAGTTGATGGTGCTCTTCGCCATCGCGGCGGTCGGATTGCGGCTGCTCGACTTCCCTATGGCGCCGATGATCCTCGGCTTCATCCTCGGCGGGATGATGGAAGAGAACCTGCGCCGCGCACTCCTGATCAACGACGGATCGTGGTCGTTCCTGTGGGAGCGAGGGCTGACCCTTTCGATCCTCGTCATCGCTGCTCTGTGCTTGCTGGCCCCGCCGCTGGTGGGTTGGATCACGAAGTACCGCAATCGCAACACGACGGACGCCACGCCCGACTGACGCGCCCAAAGGGGCGCGTCAGGAATTCACCGCGGCCCGGACGGGCTCCGAGTGGTAGGGGCAGGCCACCATCCGGCCCGGCGCCGGTTCCGCAAGGGCGGGCGCGCCGGCGGAGCAGTCGGGCCGCGCCACGGGGCAACGTGTGTGAAAAACACATCCCGACGGCGGAGCCAGCGGCGACGGGAGTTCTCCTTCCAGCGCGATCCGTGCGCGTTTGCGGGTCGGATCGGGGCGCGGGATGGCCGAGATCAGGGCCTTTGCATACGGATGCAAAGGGGCGCCCACGACCTCGCGGGCAGCGCCCTCCTCCATCTTGCGACCGAGATACATCACCATGATCCGGTCCGAGACGTGGCGCACCACGCTCAGGTCATGGGCGATGAAGATCATCGCCAGACCCATCTCCCGTCCGAGCCGGCGCAGCAGGTTGACCACCTGTGCCTGCACGCTGGCATCCAGCGCGCTGACCGGCTCGTCGCAGATCAGCAGCCGCGGCTCCAGGATCAGTGCGCGCGCGATACCGATCCGCTGGCATTGCCCGCCCGAGAACTCGTGGGGGTAGCGGTTCACGAGGTTCGGCAGCAGGCCGACCCGCTCCATCATCTCCTGCGAGGCGCGGCGCGCCTCGTCGCGGGTGACGTCCCGATGGGTCCGCAGAGGTTCCGCGATGATCTCGCCCACCGTCATCCGGGGATTCAGCGCGGCCAGCGGGTCCTGAAAGACCATCTGCACCTCTGCGCGATGCTTGCGGCGGGCCGCGACCGACAGGCCGGTCAATTCCGTTCCCTGCCAGACGACCCGCCCCGACGAGGCCGGGATCGTGCCGATCACCGCGCGCGCCAGCGTCGATTTGCCCGACCCGCTCTCGCCGACGACGCCCAGCGTCTCGCCGGCCTTCAGGTCGAACGAGATATCCTGCACCGCACGCAGCTTCTGCGGCGGCGTCCACGGCATCGCCCCCTTGCGCGGCACGTCGAAGGTGACCGAGAGATCGCGGACGGAGAGAAGCGGCGCGCTCATGCGACTGCCCTCGGTTCGGCATGGCAGGCCCGGCGCACGTCGCCCAACTCCTCCAACACCGGACGGACCTCGCGGCAGGTTTCCATCACCAATGGGCAGCGTGGCGCGAAGGGGCAGCCAGGCGGCAGGCGCGACATATCGGGCGGGTCGCCCGGGATCACGGCCAACTCGCTGTCGTCGCCATCGAGCCGCGGAACGGCCGACAGCAGACCCGCCGTATAGGGATGGCTCGGCGCCTCGAACAGGGCGCGGGTCGGACCCTGTTCCATCACCCGCCCGCCATACATGACGACCGTTCGGTCGCAGCTCTCGGCCACCAGCGCCATGTCATGCGTGATCAACAGCAGCGCGGTCCCGAACTCCGTACGCACGTCTTCCAGCAGGTCCATGATCTGCGCCTGCACGGTCACATCCAGCGCGGTCGTCGGCTCGTCTGCGATCAGCAGCTTGGGACGGCACAGCAACGCCATCGCGATCATCACCCGCTGACGCATCCCGCCCGAGAATTCGTGCGGGTATTGCGACAGCCGCCCCCGCGCATCCGGGATGCGTACCGCATCCAGCATCCGCGCGCTCTCGGCCAGGGCGTCGCGCCGGGACAGGCCTTTATGCAGTTCCAGAACCTCGGCCATCTGGGTGCCCACGCGCATGTAGGGGTTGAGCGACGTCATCGGGTCCTGGAAGACCATCGCGATGGATTGGGCCCGGATCCGGTTCAGCTCGGCCGAGGGCAGGTTCAGCACCTCGCGCCCCTCCAGCCGGACGGAGCCTTCGGCGCGACCGTTCCGTGCCAGCAGGCCCATGATTGCAAACGCCATCTGGGATTTGCCCGACCCGCTCTCGCCCACCACGGCCAGCGTGCCGCCTGCCTCCAGGCTCATCGAAAGGCCGTTCACGGCCTGGACGGGGCCGTCATTTGTCTCGAACGTCACGCGCAGATCCGTGACCTGGAGCAGCGGATCGGCCATCATCGGTCCTTCGGGTCGAGCGCGTCGCGCAGCCCGTCGCCCACGAAGAACAGCGCGAAGAGCAGCGTGCAGAAGAAGAAGAGCGGAAAGCCCAGCATCCAGGGCGTCTCGTTGCGCAGGTTCTGCGCCCCCCCGTTGATCAGCGCGCCCAGCGAGGTCGACGGCTCCTGCACGCCCAGTCCCAGAAAGCTGATGAAGCTCTCGAACAGGATCATGCTCGGCACCAGCAACGTGGCGTAGACCGCGACGATGCCCAGCAGGTTCGGCACGATGTGGCGCAGGATGATCCGGGGGGTCGACACGCCCGTCGCGATGGCCGCCTCGACGAATTCGCGGTTCTTCAGGGTCAGCGTCTGTCCCCGCACGATCCGCGCCATGTCCAGCCAGGAGATTAGGCCGACGCCCACGAAGAGCATGATGACCGACCGTTCGAAGACGACCATCAGCAGGATCAGGACAAACATGTAGGGGATGGCGATCAGCACGTCGACGATCCGCATCATCACCTGATCCGTACGCCCGCCCACATAGCCCGACACCGCTCCGTAGAGCGTGCCGATGATCACGGCGACCAGCGCGCCGACGATGCCCACGGCCAGGCTGATCCGCGTGCCCTGCACCGTGCGGGCAAAGAGGTCGCGCCCCGTCTCGTCGACGCCGAACCAATGGCCGTTGGCGAGGCTCGGCCCGCCGACCTCGGGCACCCGGCCCAGCATGGCCCAGTCGATTTCCTCGTTGGACCATTGCGCGATCAGGTCGCCGAACAGCGCGAACGCGATCAGAAGCAGCAGGACGATCAGGCCCCCGGTCGCCGCCTTGTTGCGCAGGAACCTCGCCCGGGCATCCGCCCAGAGAGAGCGGCCGGCGACGATTTCCGTCGCGCCCTCGGGGTAGGGGTTCGTGGCCGGTGAGATGAAGGCGCGGGCGAAGCGGCGGAACATGGCGCTACAACCGGATCTTCGGGTCGATCCAGGCATAGGCCAGATCGACGACGAGGTTCAGCGCGACGACGATGATCCCATAAAGGACGGTCACGCCCATGATGACCGAATAATCCCGCCCCAGGGCGGCCGCGACGAAGAACTGCCCGATCCCCCCGGTCGAGAAGAAGACGTCGATCAGCACCGAACCGGTCAGCAGGAATGCAAAGGTGGGCCCGAGATAAGAGATCACGGGCAGCATTGCGGGCTTCAGTGCGTGCCGCAGGATCACTCGGCGCATGGGCAGTCCCTTGGCCTGCGCCGTGCGGATGAAGGGCGCGTTCAGCACTTCCAGCATCGAGGATCGTGTCAACCGCGCAATGGATGCCATGAAGGACGTGCTCAGCGCGATGACCGGCAGCACCAGGTAATTCCACTGCCCGCCCTGCCAGCCGCCGCCCGGCAGCCAGCCCAGCCACAGCGTGAAGACCAGCACCAGGATCGGCGCCATCACGAAGTTCGGCAATACCTGCGCCCCGATGGAAAAGCCCACCGCCAGATAGTCGATCCACGTGTTGTGCCGGATCGCCGCGACGATCCCCAGCGGCACGCCCACCGCGATGGCGGCGAGGCCGGACCAGATGCCGTAGGTCAGCGTCACCGGAAAGCCCTGCGCGATGATGTCGTTCACGGTGCGGTCGCGGTAGGTGAAGCTGGGCCCGAAATCGAACTGCGTGACGATGTTCCAGATGTAGATCCCCAACCGTTCGATGGCGGGACGGTCCAGCCCATACTTCGCTTCGAGATTGGCCAGGACAGCGGGGGGGATGCCGCGCTCGCTGTCGAAGGGCGAGCCGGGCGCGAATTCCATCAGCACGAAACTCAGCACGATCAGTGTCAGGATCGTGGGGATCGCGATGGCGATGCGGCGGAGGATATAGGCGGTCATGGCAAAGGGCTGGCGCCGCCCCGGTCAGGGGGCGGCGCCATGGGTCTCATTCGTCGGCGACGCGGTAGAAGTCCTTGACGTACCAGTTGTTCTCCACGTTTTCGCGCGGGAACCCCTTGATCGACGGGTCCAGCAGGAAGGCCAGCGAGTAGTGGTAGATCGGGACGATCGCCATCTCGTCGTAGAGGATCTGCTCGACCTGCGAGTAGTTCGGCTGCGGATCCTCGGCCGTCTTGGAGGCGACCATCAGCTCGTCCACCTCGGCGTTGGAAAACTTGCCGTCATTCGATCCATGCGTCGTCGTCACGAGGTCGAGGAAGGTCGACGCCTCGTTGTAATCCCCGCACCAGGCCGAGCGGGCCAAGTCGAATCCGCCCTCGCGGCGCTGGTCGAGATAGATCGCCCATTCGCTGTTCGACAGTTCCGTCTCGACGCCCAGCTTCTGCTTCCACATCTGGCTGATGACGGTGGCGATCTGCCGGTGGTTGTCGGACGTGTTGTAGATCAGGCGCAGCTCCAGGTCCGGGCTGCCCGCCTCTTCCCACAGGCGCTGGGCCTCCGCATCCCGCTCCGCCTGGGTCAGCTCGGCATAGGGGATCTCCGGCATCTCGAAGCCGGCGGTGGCCCAATGCGTGAAGTTGTAGGCCGGCTCCTGTCCGCCCTGCAGGATCTGGTCGACGATGACGTCGCGGTCCACGGCGTAGGACAGCGCCTTGCGCACATTCGGGTCGCGCAGCGCCTCGGGCACGTCGTCGCCGTCGCGGAAGTTGAACGCGTAATAGTAGCTGCACAGCCGAGGGACGCTGATCGCCTCTTCGGGCCGCTCCTGCTGCAGACGCGGGAAAGACCCCGCGGGCAGCGGCTCCAGCATGTCGAACTCGCCCGCCTCGTAGCGGGTCAGGGCCTGGTTTTCGTCGTTGATGACGTAGCCTTCGACGCGCTCGATGATGACGTTCTCGGCGTCCCAGTATTCCGGGTTCTTCACGAGCGTGAATGTCTCGTTCAGCGTCAGGCTTTCCAACGTGTAGGCCCCATTCGAGACCATATTTTCGGGCGCCGTCCAGTCGTCGCCATGCGCTTCGATGGTTGGCGCGTGGACGGGGAACAGAGTGGCGTAGGTCGTCATCGCCGGGAAGAAGGGGAGCGGCTGGGTCAGTGTGACGCGCAGGGTGCGGTCGTCCACGGCCTCCACACCCAGCGTTTCCGGGTCGGCCTCGCCGGCGACGATCTCGGCGGCGTTTTCCATCGAGGTCAGTTCGACATACCAGGCGTAGGGCGAGGCGGTGGCCGGATCGGCCGCGCGGCGCCAGCCGTTCACGAAGTCCTGCGCCGTTACCGGGTCGCCATTCGACCAAGCGGCGTCCTCGCGCAACGTGAAGGTGTAGACCGTATTACCCTCGGACGCCTCGAAGCTCTCGGCCACGCCCGGGACGAGGTTGCCCTGAGCGTCCTGGTTCATCAGCCCTTCGAACAATTGCCGGATGACGTGGGAACCCGCCGCCTCTTCGTTCAGCTGCGGATCCAGCGTCGGGAACTGGTCCAGAAGGCGGTAGCGGAACACCTGCTCTTCGGCCAGCACTTCGCCCGGCTGTGGTTGAGCGGCATGGGCGGGCGGCACGATCATCGTGGCGGCGGCAAGGGCGAGTAGCGTCCTGCGATACATCGAAATTCTCTCCTGTCGGGTGGGTCGGGCGCGTGGTCCGCGCCACTTCACTGCAACAAGAGTGCCCCCCTGTTCCGCGCCGCCGCAAGCGTTCCCGCGGACTTACCCCAGTGACGCGACGTCCATCGGCGAGACCCCGCCTATTGCCTGGACGGGCAGGTTGACAGGCGACTGCCAAATGGGCGCCACGCAACGAAAAGGGCCCGCCGCGGAATGAACCGGGCGGGCCCCCTGGGGGCGGGCGGAAAGGGCGCCCGCCCGTCAGCTCATTGCTGCCAGGACTGGATCAGCTCGTCGTAGCCGACGGTTTGTGGCTCCTCGTCCTCGTTCTCCAGCTTCGCCTTGGGCGAGCCGTCCTGCGACAGCCAGTACTCCGCTTCCCGCTCCTCGTTCAGGACCGGGCCGAGATCGCCCTGCACGCCGGCACGTTCCAGCCGTGCGAGCACCTGCTCCTGCTGTTCACACAGACTGTCCAGCGCCTCCTGCGCCGACTTCGCGCCTGACGAGGCGTCACCGATATTCTGCCACCAGAGCTGCGCCAGACGCGGATAGTCCGGCACGTTGGTGCCCGTGGGCGACCAGCGGACGCGGGCGGGCGAGCGGTAGAACTCGACCAGGCCGCCAAGCTGCGGCGCACGTTCGGTGAAGCTGTCGTGGTTGATCGTGGACTCGCGGATGAAGGTGAGGCCCGCATGGGATTTCTCGACATCCACCGTCTGCGAGGTGACGAACTGGGCATAGAGCCACGCCGCCTTGGCGCGGTCCACTGGCGTGGACTGCATCAGCGTCCAGGATCCGGCATCCTGGTAGCCGACCTTCATGCCATCCTCCCAGTAGACGCCGTGTGGGCTGGGCGCCATGCGCCAGCGGGGCGAGCCGTCCTCGTTCAGCACGGCAGCCGCACCGTCGCCCACCATGTCGGCGGTAAATGCGGTGTACCAGAACATCTGCTGCGCGACGTTGCCCTGCGCCGGGATCGGACCGGCCTCGCTGAAGGTCATGCCGGCCGCGGCGGGTGGCGCGTAGTTCTGCAGCCAGTCGACGTACTTCTCGATGGCGTAGACCGCCGCCGGAGAGTTCGTCGCTCCGCCCCGCGCCACGCAGGAACCGACGGGCTGGCTGTTCTCGTTGACGCGGATGCCCCACTCGTCGACGGGCAGGCCGTTGGGCTCGCCGACCGATCCCATGCCGGCCATCGACATCCACGCATCGGTGAAGCGCCAGCCCAGGCTCGGGTCTTTCTTGCCGTAATCCATGTGGCCGTAGATCTCGCCCTCGATGCCCATGTGGCTGAGGTCGCGGCCGGTGAAGAAGGCGGCGATGTCTTCGTAGGCGGACCAGGTGACCGGCACCCCCAGCGGGTAGCCGTATTCCGCCTCGAAGTCGGCCATGTTCTTTTCGTCGGTGAACATGTCGTAGCGGAACCAGTAGAGGTTCGCGAATTGCTGGGTCGGCATCTGGTAGAGCTTGCCGTCAGGTCCCGTCGTGAAGTCGAGCCCGATGAAGTCTTCCAGGTTGATCGTGGGCGAGGTGACGTCCGCGCCTTCTCCGGCCATCCAGTCGGTCAGGTTGCGCACCTGCTGGTAGCGCCAATGGGTGCCGATCAGATCGCTGTCGTTGACATAGGCGTCGTAGATGTTCTCGCCGGACTGCATCTGCGTCTGCAGCTTCTCGACCACGTCGCCTTCGCCGATCAGGTCGTGGGTGACGTTGATCCCGGTGATCGCGGTGAAGGCCGGGGCCAGGACGTTGGCCTCGTATTCGTGGGTGGTGATCGTCTCCGACACGACGGTGATGTCCATGCCCTGAAACGGCTCGGACGCGTCGACGAACCACTGCATCTCTGCTTCCTGCTCCTCGCGGGTCAGGGTGGAGCGTTCGATGTTCTCGTCCAGGAACGCGCGCGCGGCGTCCATGTCGGCGAAAGCGGGCAGCCCGGCGAATGCCAGGGCGAGCGCCGTCGCGGATGTGAGGGTCTTTTTCATTGGTATCCTCCCTTGGTGTTTCTTGTCTGCGCGTGTCTCAGACGTAGCGGAACACCGCTACGGCATAGGCGAGGCACGCGATCAGGGCGTAGGGCTGGGGACCGATTTCGAGCCCCAGCCAGATCAGGTTGATGAAGGCCGAACCCAGCAGCGTGATGAACAGCCGGTCGCCTCGGGTCGTCTCGATCCGCAGGATGCCGACGCGCGGCGTCTCGGGATACTTGATCGCAAGCACCGTCATCGTGACGAGCAGGCCCGCGATCACCGCGAAGAAGGCCGCCGTGGGCCAGGTCCAGGCCATCCAGTCTAGCATCCCGTGTCCTCCGGGTCGGATGTCATCGCCGGGCTCGACCCGGCGATCCACTTTACGACAGGCGCGAAATCCCAGACCATAGATCGCACCACTCGGGGTTCTCGCGTTCGATTAGCGAGATCTTCCAGGCACGCTTCCATTTCTTGATGCTCTTCTCGCGCTTGATCGCGTAAGGCGCCGCCTCGTGCCGCTCGAACCAGACCAGCTTCGTGACATTGCAGCGCGCGGTGAAGCTGTTTGGAGCGACGTGCTCCCGATGTTCCCAGACGCGGCGCACGAGATCGCTGGTCACACCCACATAGAGCGTACCGTTTCGCTGGCTTGCGAGGATGTAGGTCCACATGGCGGTTAGGGGTCGACAGGTAGGTGGCCGGGTCAAGCCCGGCCATGACGCCGTGAGAATGGTTAAGAAATGGTTCCATCACACCCTCCCCAACGCAAAGCCCTTGGCGATGTAGTTCCGCACGAAAAAGACAACGAGCGCGCCCGGAACGATGGTCAGCACGCCCGCCGCCGCCAGCACGCCCCAATCCAGTCCGCTGGCCGAGACGGTCCGCGTCATCGTCGCGGCGATGGGCTTGGCGTCCACGCTGGTCAGCGTCCGGGACAGCAGCAGTTCCACCCAGGAGAACATGAAGCAGAAGAACGCCGCCACGCCGATGCCCGACGCGATCAGCGGCATGAAGATCTTCACGAAGAATTTCGGGAACGAGTAGCCGTCCAGGTAGGCGGTCTCGTCGATCTCCTTGGGGACGCCGCGCATGAACCCTTCAAGGATCCAGACCGCCAGGGGCACGTTGAACAGGCAATGCGCGAGCGCCACCGCGATATGCGTGTCGAAGAGGCCGACCGACGAATAGAGCTGGAAGAACGGCAGGGCAAAGACCGCCGGCGGCGCCATCCGGTTCGTCAGCAGCCAGAAGAACAGGTGCTTGTCGCCCATGAAGCTGTAGCGGCTGAACGCATAGGCGGCCGGCAGGGCCACGGCGAGGCTGATCACCGTGTTCATGACCACGTAGATCAGCGAGTTCACATAGCCCATGTACCAGGACGGATCGGTCAGGATCTTCTCGTAATTCGCGAAGGTCAGATCGCGGGGCCACAGCGAGAAGGTCCCCAGGATCTCCGCGTTGGTCTTCAGGCTCATGTTCAGCAGCCAGTAGATCGGCAGCATCAGGAACAGCAGGTACAGCCCCATGACCACGGCCGATCCCTTCGGCCGCCACCGGCGCGTGCGCGCGGCGGGCGCGGCGTCGGTCACCTTGCCGGGAACGCCGGCGGCGCCGGGGGCCCTGACGGTCGCGTCGCTCATTGCGGGCCCTCCTGCCGGTCGAGATTGGTCATCACGGTGTAGAACACCCACGAGATCAGCAGGATCGTCAGGAAGTACATGATCGAGAAGGCCGCCGCCGGTCCCAGGTCGAACTGCCCCAACGCCATCTTGACGAGGTCGATCGACAGGAAGGTCGTCGCGTTGCCCGGCCCGCCGCCGGTGACGACGAACGGCTCGGTATAGATCATGAAGCTGTCCATGAAGCGCAGCAGGATCGCGATCATCAGGACGCCCGCCATCTTTGGCAATTCGATGTAGCGGAACACCTTCCACCGGCTCGCCTGGTCGATCTTGGCGGCCTGGTAATAGGCGTCGGGGATCGATTGCAGTCCCGCATAGGCCAGCAGCGCCACCAGCGACGTCCAGTGCCAGACATCCATGACGACGACCGTGATCCAGGCGGCGAGCGTGTTCTGGGTGTAGTTGTAGGGGATGCCCAGCGCATCCAGCGTATGGCCCAGCAGGCCGATATCCACCCGCCCGAAGATCTGCCAGATCGTGCCGACCACGTTCCACGGGATCAGCAGCGGCAGCGACATCAGCACCAGACAGACCGAGGCCCAGACTCCCTTCTTGGGCATGTTCAACGCCACGAAGATGCCCAGCGGGATCTGGATCGCCAGAATGATCGCCGAGAACAGCAATTGCCGCCCCAGTGCGTTCCACATCCGCTCCGACTGGAGCATGTCGCGGAACCATTCGAGCCCGGCCCAGAAGAAGACGTTGTCGCCGAAACTGTCCTGCACCGAGTAGTTGACCACCGTCATCAACGGGATCACCGCCGAGAACGCGACCAGCACCAGCACCGGCAGGACAAGGAACCAGGCCTTCTGGTTGACGGTCTTGTTCATGCCGCCTCTCCGTCGGGGACGACGCGCCAGTCGTCGGCATAGACGTTGACGCCCGCCGGATCGAAGGTCACCCGATCCGCATCCGCCGCAATCGCGGCGCCTTCGGGGGCGATGGCGCTCAACTCCACGTCGCCCGCCATCAGCCGGACGATCTTGTGGCGGCCCACATCCTCGATGCGGGTGACGCGCGCGGGCAGTCCCGCACCTCCGGTCGTCAGCCGCACGAATTCCGGCCGCACCCCGATCTGCACCCGCCCAGCGGGCGGCGCGTAGCCGGCGGCCAGCGGCACTTCGGCGCCGCCCACCCGGGCGACGTCGCCCGCGATCTCGGCATCCATGACGTTCATGCCGGGGGAGCCGATGAAATAGCCCACGAAGGTATGCGCCGGACGCTCGAACAATTCCTGCGGCGTGCCGATCTGGACCACTCGGCCGTCATACATGACGACGACCTTGTCCGCGAAGGTCAGCGCTTCGGTCTGGTCGTGGGTCACGTAGATCATCGTGTGACCGAACTCGTTGTGCAACGCCTTCAGCTGCGTCCGAAGCTCCCACTTCATGTGCGGGTCGATCACCGTAAGCGGCTCGTCGAAGAGCAGGGCGTTGACGTCCTCGCGAACCATTCCGCGGCCGAGGCTGATCTTCTGCTTGGCATCCGCCGTCAGACCCCGCGCCTTGCGGTCCAGCTCGGCCTCCATGCCGATCATCTGCGCGATCTCCTGGACGCGGCGGGCGACGTAATCAGGCTCGGCCCCCCTGTTCCGCAACGGAAAGGCGAGGTTATCGCGCACGCTCATCGTGTCGTAGACGACGGGAAACTGGAACACCTGCGCGATGTTGCGCTCGGCGGTCGGCGCGTGGGTCACGTCCACGTCGTCGAAGAGGATGCGCCCCTGGCTCGGCTCCAGCAGGCCAGAGATGATGTTCAGCAACGTCGACTTCCCGCAGCCCGAGGCGCCAAGCAGGGCGTAGGCCTCGCCGTCGCGCCAGTCGTGGTTCAGCTCCTTGAGGGCGAAATCGTCCTCCGAAGCCGGGTTTGGCAGGTAGGAATGCGCCAGATTGTCGAGCGTGATCTTCGCCATCACGCGGCCTCCGCATAGGGCGCGCCCGCGACCAGCGCGCCGTCCTCGGCGAAGACGTAAAGATGCACCGGGTCCACATGAACCGTCACATCCGCGCCGGGCGACAGGTCGCGCACGCCATGGACAAGCCCGACCCAGTCGCGCCCCGCATGGTCGAGATGGATGAAGGTCTCGGATCCGGTGATCTCGGTCACCGAAAGGCGCGCGTCGAAATCCAGATCGTTCGGCCCGCGCGCATGCAGCTCCAGATGATTCGGGCGGAACCCGGCGCGGTAGCGCCCGTCCGCCAGACCCGCCATCGCGCCGGGCGCAGGGCGCGCCGCGCCACCCTCCACCTCGATGGCATCGCCGCGCTTGGCGAAATCGAAGAAATTCATCGGCGGATCGCTGAAGACCCGCGCCGTGGTGGCGTCGACCGGGCGGCGATAGACCTCCGGCGTCGGACCAAATTGCGTGACCCGTCCCTCCCAGAGCGTCGCCACGTTGCCGCCCAGCAGAAGCGCCTCTTCGGGCTCGGTCGTGGCATAGACGAAGATCGAACCCGATTCCTCGAAGATGCGCGGGATCTCGGCACGCAATTCCTCGCGCAGCTTGTAGTCCAGATTGGCCAGCGGCTCGTCCAGCAGGACCAGACCGGCATTCTTGACCAAGGCCCGCGCCAACGCGCAACGCTGCTGCTGGCCGCCCGACAATTCCAGCGGCTTGCGGTCCAGCATCGGCGTCAACTTCATCAACTCGGCGGTCTCGCGCACGCGGCGATCGACCTCGTCGCGCGAGACGCCCATCAGCTTCATCGGTGAGGCGATGTTGTCATAGACGGTCATCGACGGGTAGTTGATGAACTGCTGGTAGACCATGGCGACCTTTCGGTCCTGCACCCGCATCCCGGTCACATCCTCACCGTTCCAGACGATGCGACCGGTATTGGGCTGATCCAGCCCGGCCATCAGGCGCATCAGGGTCGTCTTGCCCGACAGGGTCGGCCCGAGCAGCACGTTCATCGTGCCCTTCCGAAGCTCCAGGTCGGTGGGGTGGATATGGGTCTGCGCGCCGACGACCTTCGATACTCCGGCGAGATGCAGGCTCATGCGCCTCGCTCCCGGACCGATCCGAATGCCGAACGTTCGTAGATCACCCGCCCCTCCCAAGACCGACTAACCTTGGGTAACAGCCGCGAAACAGGCGGTGCAAGGCGATTTTTCGTTTCGCTTCGGTTTGCCGCCTTTTCGGGTGGCTGCTTTCGGATTGAGCCGGATCATCCCCGATACCGCAAAGAAAGTTGAGGTGTTCGCGCATTTTCGCATAGAAGATTCGAACGGAACCTGTGGGAGGGGGCCCGGTATGTCGCAGACCTTTCGCCATCCAGAGATCCTCGAAATCGCGCGGCGCGAGGGGAAGGTCACGGTCGAGGATCTCGCAAGCCGCTTCGGCGTGACACTCCAGACGATCCGCCGCGACTTGGCCGACCTGTCGGACCTGCGCAAGCTCGAAAGGGTTCATGGCGGCGCGGTCCTGCCATCGGGCACGACCAATATCGACTATCAGGAACGGCGCAGCCTGAACGAAGAGGCCAAGGCCCGGATAGCCCGTATCTGCGCACGGGAAATTCCTGATGGCGCCGCGCTGTTTCTGGGCATAGGCACCACGACCGAGGCGGTTGCGCGTGAATTGCTCCACCATCGCAGCCTTCTCGTCATCACCAACAACATGAACGTCGCGAACATCCTGATGGGGAACGCCGAATGCCAGATCATCGTGGCCGGCGGCGCGCTCCGGCAGCGCGACGGCGGTCTGGTGGGGGCTCTGACGGTGGACGCCATCCGTCAGTTCAAGTTCGATATCGCCGTGATCGGGTGTTCGGCGGTGGACGCCGACGGGGATCTGCTCGATTTCGACGTGCAGGAGGTGGGCGTCAGTCGCGCGATCCTCGAACAGGCCCGCCGCACGTTCCTCGTGGCGGACCGGTCGAAATTCAGCCGCAACGCCCCGGCGCGCATCGCCCCGCTCTCGGAACTGGATCGTGTCTTTACCGACGCGCCGCTGCCGCCGGATCTCGAAGCGTTCTGCCGCGACGGCGGCACACAGGTCGATATCGGCTGACCCGACCGCACACGCCTACAATCCGCGCCGGCGCGACGTACCCTGCGATGTGGCTTGCAATGCCTGACGTCTTTTGTCAGAAATAGACATCCCAGCCAGCCCCCGGCGAGCCCGGACCTCTCAAGGGGATCCGACATGCCCAGCACATACAGACCCGATCCGATGGTCGGCCCTTCCGAACCGGTCGCGACCGCCTCGCTCTGTCACGAGGTGCTCTACGACCTCCTCTTTTCGGGCCTCGCGCCTTCGGAAAGCAGGATCGAGGCCCTTCTCGACCGGGTCGAAACCGGCACCCGGGCCAGCGACCCGCCAAAGGACAGTCCATGAGCAAGACCCCGAGCCCCTGCATCGACGTCTGCAAGTTCCGGCGGCCCGGCCCCGCCGGATCCCATTGCATCGGATGCTCCATGACGAAGGAGCAGAAGAAGATCTCGAAGCGGGTCAAGGGCAAGGCGCGGGAAGCGTTCGTCGCGCTGGTCGTGTCTCAGCAGAAGGTGATGGGCCGCTACGATCATTGGCGGGGCGCGTACCTGAAACGGTGCCTGAAGAAGGGCGCCCGCGCTCCGGAGATCGTCCGAAAGGCGGGCTAAGGCGGACGCCCCGGCCCGCCCGCCGGTCACAATACGATCAGACCGTTCTCCACAGCCTGCGCGCCACCGGACGGCAAACCGGCGACGTCGCCTTCCAGACGTGTCAGCATATCCCATCCGTCGCCCTGGTCGACCTCGAGGAAGGTGCGGGTTCCGGCAGTCGCGATCCGCACTTGGTCGGCCGAGGCCAGATCCAGCCCGCCCAGGTCGATGACATCGCCGTCCTCCGCGTCCAGATCCTTGATGATGTCATTGCCCGAAAGCTCTCGGAACTCGAAGGTGTCGGCGCCTTCGCCACCGATCATCACGTCCTTACCCAGACCCGAGATCAGCCTGTCGTCGCCCGCTTCGCCCTTCATCCGCGCGGTCCCCTCGCCGCCGACGAGGACGTCCTGACCCTGCCCGCCATAGAGACGGTCGCGTCCCGCCCCGGCCTCCAGCCGGTCGTCGCCCTCGTTGCCGCGCAACGCGTCGTCGCCTGCGCCGGCCACCAGCAGGTCGTTGCCAGCCCCACCCACCAGAGTGTCGTCGCCCGCGCCACCCAGCAGGGTCTCTCCTCCGGGGGTGCCGCGCACGACGTCCAGGTCCTCTTCTCCGGACTCCAGCGGCGGGGGGGTCTCGTTGCCGTCGATAATGTCGGTGACGCTGTGTTCGTGGACGAGGCTTTCGGTCGATCGTGCGGGATCGGCCTCGAGGATGCGGACATGGCGCGTCAGGACGTCGCCGTTGTCCGATCCGCCGTCCCGGACCACGAAGTCCAGCTCGTCCCCGGCCTCGACGGTGACATCCCGCAGGGCGATCACCTTGCGGCCGTCGATCTTCACCGCCTTGATGGTCTCGCCGTTCAGCCGCAGCTCCAGCACCACGCCGTCCGTCGAGGATCGCGCCAGATCGTAGCTGGCCACGATATCCAGCGCGCCGCTTTCCTCGACCGTGAATCGCTCCACCACGGCGCGTTCGTTGGTCCCGTAATCGTTGAAATCTGCCGGTCGCACGGTCTTGGCGGTGACGGCGAAAGGCCGGAAATGCGTACCGCCCAGATAGGGGTTCCACAGGTCGGCCATCCGGTCCTGCCCGTCCATCACCTCGAGGTCGATAATGCCGGTCTTGCCGCGCGCCGTCTTCTCGGCGTGATAGCTCCAGGACGTGTCCCCATCAGGATCCAGGCTGAAATCATAGAAGCTGTCGGCCAGAACGCCTGGACCGTCGCCGGCCGAGATCTCGATCTCCCGACCGGTCACAACGACAACGGAATCGTCGATCCGCTCTGGCCGGGGAATCGGTCGGCCGTCAGCGGACAGAAAAGCCAGATCGCGCCCTTCGATGGAGATCGCCTGCGCCGACCCCCAGACCATCATCGTGCCGTCCTCGAAGCGATACGCCTCCAGCCCCGCGCCCAGATCGACCTCGACGGCGCGTCCCGCGCGGTCCAGCAGGTCTGCAACGAAGCGGAACCCCGCGACCATGTCGTTGGCCTCGCTCCGGCTCTGGTAGAGGCCCATATCCGGGGTGCCGGACCGATCCTCGTCCAGCAGGGCGTACCAGGCCGCCATCTCGAACCCCGCCGCCGACATGACGGCAGCCATCTTGGTCAGGTAGTCCGCATTCGACAGCGGATCGCCGGCCACGGCCGACTGGCCGAATTCCGTCGCGACCAATGTCGGCCGGATCTCCGCCGGCACCTCGTCCAGCACAGCATTGAGCCGCTCGAAGGCCTGCGCCGCCTCGGACGGGTCCAGGCCGTAGGGATGGATGTCGAGATGGTCCATATAGGCCATAGCGCCCGCTTCGATGAGGTGGGAGACATAGCCCGTCGGGGTCGAATGCATCGCGCCCCCGATGATCGCCACGTCAGGGTGATCGTCGGCCAGCCGATCGTGGACCGCCTTCAGGATGCGGGTCTGGTGTTCGGCGCGGACCGTCAGATCGTTGCTTGCGGCGGGGCCCGAGACGAAGCTGTCGTTCAGGCCGTTGAACTCGTTTCCGATGGCGATCCGCTGTATGTCCGGAAACCGGTCGAGTGTCGCGGCGACGTAATCGGCGAAGGCCGCGATGCCCTCGGCGCTATGGGCCGTCTTTCCGCCGTCATAGAGCGGGTTGCGCGCCATGAAGGTCAGCGTCAGGTCGAAACCTGCATCGGCCAGCGTATCGGCATATCCCTCGCGCCAGGCGTCGAAATCGTATTGGCCCGGCGACGCTTCTACCCGCGCCCAGCTCAGTCCGTCGCGGACGTTCTGCACGCCCAGATCGTCGATGAGCCGCAGCAGGTCGTCGGCCGTCTTGGCGGAGTAAGCGCCGCCATGGGAGAAGTGGGTGGCGATGGAGAGTTTCATGGAACTGCGATCCTCGGTACGGGCAGAGTGTTGACGAACAGTTTCCAGTGCCGTCGCATGGCGAGGATTGGGCATGGATCCAGCCGCACGGCGTCGGTCGTCGCGGATTTTTCCGATCTGCCGCGCCCGAGGCGTCTCTGGCGCCTGCCCCGCGGCTGACGCAGATCAGGGTTCGGCCCGTCCACTCCCGTCACCTTCTGCCAAAACGGAGGATCCCATGACCGACATCGCCGCGCGCAAGGACGCGCTTCTCGCCCGCCGGACCGAACTCACCGGAGAGATCGCGCGCATCGAGGACCAACTCGACGATCCCGCGCCTCCCGACTGGGAGGATCGCGCCTCCGAGCGCCAGGGGGACGAGGTTCTCGAGTCGCTGGGAACCCACGACTTGGCGGAAATCCGCGCCATCGACGCCGCGCTCGCCCGGATCGAGGACGGAAGCTACGGCACCTGCGTGGCCTGCGGCAAAGCCATCAGCCCCGAGCGGCTGGACGCCGTCCCCACTGCGGCGCGCTGCCGGAACTGCGCCTGACGGAGAGCGGGGCGACATTTTCGCAAACCTTGTTTGCACGTTTTGGTCTGCAAAGGGGGTGCGCAGGGGGTGCACGGGGGGTGCACCCCTGTCAGACGCCGATCCGATGTCCTAACTAGCTCCGAAAGGAGCTTGCCCATGCCGAACCCTCTCCTCGCCGATTGGACCGCCGAATTCGCCATTCCGCCCTTCGACCGGATCGAGGACGAGCACTTCGCGCCCGCGCTCGAAGCGGGCATGGAAGAGGGCCGCACGGCAATCGGGAAGATCGCCGAAAATCCGGAAAGTCCGAGTTTCGCCAACACGATAGAGGCGCTGGAACTTGCGGACCGCACGCTCGACCGCGTGGCGGGGGTGTTCTACAACCTCGCCGGGGCCGACGCGACGCCCGCCCGCGAGGCGCTGATGCGGGACATGGCCCCCAAGCTGTCGGCCTACGGCTCCGAGATCACGATGAACGCGGCTCTCTTCGCCCGGATCGAAGAGCTGTGGCAGACCAGGGAAGCCCTTGATCTATCGGAAGAACAGGCCCGCGTCCTCTACCTGACCCGCCGCTCGTTCGTCCGCTCCGGGGCCGCGCTGAAGGGGGCCGAAGCTGACCGGCTGAAGGAAATCAAGTCCCGGCTGGCCACGTTGGGCACTGCCTTCACCCAGAACCTCCTCGCCGACGAGCGCGAATGGTACATGGATCTGACCGAAGAACAGGTCGCGCAACTTCCTGATATCGTAGCGGACTCGCTGCGCGCTGCCGGGGCCGAACGCGACCGTCCAGGGGCCGTCGTCACGCTCAACCGCTCCCACATCACGCCCTTCCTCGCCAACCATCCCGACCGCGACCTGCGTCGGCGTGCCTTCGAGGCCTGGATCAGTCGGGGTGCCAATGGCGGCGAGACCGACAACCGCGAAATCGCCAGTGAAATCCTCAAGCTGCGCGAAGAGCGGGCCAAGCTTCTAAGCCACGACACCTTTGCTGACTACAAGCTCGAGACCGAGATGGCGGGCACCCCCGATGCCGTCCGCGACCTGCTCATGCAGGTCTGGCAACCCGCTCGCTCGGCTGCCCTCGCCGATCAGGAAGCCCTGGCCCAGATGGCCCGCGAGGACGGTCTCGTCGGCCCGCTGGAGCCTTGGGACTGGCGCTACTATTCCGAACGCCGCCGGCGCGAGTTGCACGATCTGGACGAGGGCGAGGTGAAGCCCTTCTTCCGTCTGGACCAGATGATCGAGGCCAGCTTCGCATGTGCCAACCGCCTGTTCGGGCTGGAATTCTCACCCATTGATCCGCCGATGTATCATGAGGATGTCCGCGCATGGGAGGTGACGCGGAACGGGGATCACGTCGCCGTCTTCCTGGGCGACTATTTCGCCCGTCCTTCCAAGCGATCGGGCGCGTGGTGCAGCGCCATGCGCTCTCAGCAGAAGCTGGCAGGCGACATCCGCCCCATTGTCGTCAACGTGTGCAACTTCGCCAAGGGTGATCCGGCGCTCTTGTCATATGACGACGCGCGCACGCTCTTTCACGAATTTGGGCATGCCCTGCACCAGATGCTGTCGGACGTGACCTATCCGTCGATCAGTGGCACCTCCGTCGCCCGCGACTTCGTGGAACTGCCAAGCCAGCTCTATGAACACTGGCTCGAGGTGCCCGAGGTCCTTTCGGAATTCGCGACCGATATCGACGGCAATCCGATCCCGGACGCTTTGCGCGACAAGGTGCTTGCGGCGGCGACCTACGACATGGGTTTCCAGACCGTGGAATATCTCGCCTCTGCTCTGGTCGATCTGGCCTTCCATGACGGCCCTGCGCCCGCCGACCCGATGCAGAAGCAGGCGGAGGTGCTGGAGCGGATCGAGATGCCGCGCGCTATCGTGATGCGCCACGCGACGCCGCATTTTGCCCATGTCTTCGCAGGCGATGGCTATTCGTCAGGCTATTACAGCTACATGTGGTCCGAAGTGATGGATGCCGACGCCTTTGCCGCCTTCGAGGAGGCGGGGGACGCCTTCGATCCAGATATCGCCAAGCGGCTCGAAGCCGATATCCTGTCGCGCGGCGGGTCCGTGGACGCGGCCGAGCTGTACACCCGGTTCCGCGGCCGCTTGCCAGGGGTCGAGGCGCTGCTCAGGGGGCGGGGGCTGGATCGAGCCGCCTGACACGGCCGCCTGACCAGAGGTTTTGAACGTGATGGAGGCCGGGCGGACGATGCGTCCGGCGTTCCCCGTCGGCCTGAATCGGATTGGACCCGAGGCGCCATAAATGCAGGCCGCTTCGCCCCGTGAAGCCATGGGCCACCGTCGCCGTAAGTATTTGACCGAGTGATAAAAAACCTAAGGATGAGAATATTACGTAAATAAATCAGAAATTTATTCGGTCCCATTTTGTCAATATCTGGTGATCAGTCAGGTTGCACACGCGTGATCCTCCGCCGAGAGCGACCGATTGCGCCATCCGAGCGCCGCAATGTCAGGGCATTCAGGTGTCGGGAATCGGGTACATTTGGAGCATCCTAATGACTTATCGCAGTAATTCGACGAATCTCCGTCGGGAGAAGCCGGCTGGTTTCCAGACCGCGTTTGGAAAGTTGACAGCTACTCTTGCCGAGCCCGGAATGGCAGTGCCCGCCGTGGCCGCGACCGCCATGCTCGGCCTGGGGATCTTCCTCTTCGTCTAAATGTTCCGTCCCGCTCAAGTGTGGGGGCGGCTTGGTTCAGGTAACGAGTAAAAGACGCCCGGCACCGCATTACGGTGCCGGGCGTTCTTCGTTTCCGGGCGCGGCGGCGCGAGCGGCTGCTCTCTACATCAGGTCGCGGACATCGGTCAGCTTGCCGGTCACCGCAGCGGCGGCAGCCATCGCAGGCGACATCAGATGCGTGCGTCCTCCGCGACCCTGGCGCCCTTCGAAGTTGCGGTTCGACGTGGCGGCGCAGCGCTCGCCGGGGGAAAGCTGGTCGGGGTTCATCGCGAGGCACATCGAACAACCGGCGAGCCGCCATTCGAACCCGGCTTCCTTGAACACGTCGGCCAGCCCTTCTTCTTCGGCCTGGGCGCGCACGAGGCCGGAGCCGGGCACAACCATCGCCCGCATCCCGTCCTTGATTTTCTTGCCCTTCAGGATGGCCGCGGCGGCGCGCAGATCCTCGATGCGGCCGTTCGTGCAGGAGCCGATGAAGACCGTGTCGATCTCCACTTCGTTCAGAGGCGTTCCCGGTGTCAGGCCCATATAGTCGAGCGACCGTTTCGCAGCGTCGACCTTGCCCCCCTCGAAATCGGTCGGCGCGGGGACGGAGGCGGTGATCGGCAGCACATCCTCTGGCGAAGTGCCCCAGGTCACGACCGGTGCGATGTCTTCGCCCGCGATGGTGACGACCTTGTCCCAATGCGCGTCGTCGTCGGATTTCAGCGTCTTCCACCATGCCAGAGCGGCCTCCCACTGGGCGCCCTTGGGGGCGTGGGGGCGGCCCCTGACGTAGTCGAACGTCTTCTCGTCGGGCGCGATCAGCCCGGCGCGGGCGCCGCCCTCGATGGCCATGTTGCAGACCGTCATCCGGCCTTCCATCGACAGGTCGCGGATCGCTTCGCCGCAATATTCGATGACGTAGCCGGTGCCTCCGGCGGTGCCGGTCTTGCCGATCACCGACAGGGTGATGTCCTTGGCGGTGACCCCGGGGCGCAGCTTGCCCGTGATCTCGACCTTCATGTTCTTGGACTTCTTCTGGATCAGCGTCTGCGTGGCGAGCACATGCTCCACCTCGCTCGTGCCGATCCCGTGGGCGAGCGCGCCGAACGCGCCATGGGTCGCGGTGTGGCTGTCGCCGCAGACGACGGTCATGCCGGGCAGCGTCCAGCCCTGTTCGGGCCCGACGATGTGAACGATGCCCTGCCGGATATCGCTGACCGGGTAGTAGTGGATCCCGAAGTCGCGTGCGTTCTTGTCGAGGGCCGCGACCTGGATGCGGCTATCCTCGGTCATCTGGTCGGGATTCTCACGCCCAAGGGTGGTGGGCACGTTGTGATCGGGCACGGCGATGGTCTTGTCGGGCGCGTGAACCTTGCGGCCCGCCATGCGCAGGCCCTCGAAAGCCTGGGGACTGGTCACCTCGTGCACGAGATGGCGGTCGATATAGAGGAGAGAGGTGCCGTCCTCGGCCTCGTGGGCGAGATGGGCGTCCCAGATCTTGTCGTAGAGCGTCTTGCCGGCCATGGGCTCGGTCCTTCGGTCGGGAATGTCTGGTCGTTCGAAGTGCGGGCAATGCCCGGAGGGCGCGGATCAGCCGCGTGCTGTCACACTCCGGGCCCGGCCGAAGAACCGCCAGGGCAGGAAGTCGTGATCGCAGAGGTCATGCACCCGTTTCATCGCCGTCTGGATACCGCGCCCTCTCAGCCGAGGCAACGCCGCGCACGCATACCCGGACGGACCTCGCGTTCCTTGTCCGAAGGGCGATCGGCGCCCCGTGGCAGGAGAGCGCAGGCCCGCCGGCCGAGAGACGGATTGCCCGCTGCAGAGGCGCGCCGCATAACAGGGCATGGACGAGACCCTCCAGGAAGCCATACCGCCTTCGCTTCGCGATGAATTGCTCGCGCTCTGGTCGCAATTGAGCACGTTCGGAACGGATCTGCTGCAGCCGGGCTGGAAGCTCTGGCAGGTTCTGATCGTGCTCGCCCTCATCGCGGCGGCGTTCCTTATGAAGAAGTGGGCCGCAGATCGCATGACGGCCTGGATGCGGACCTTGCACGACCGCCCCAAATGGCAGCTTCGCGCGCTGGTGATCTTCCGGAACCGGCTGGGCCTGATGATCTTCGCCGTTCTCGCCTGGGCTGTCTATCTGACGATGCAGCAGATCACCTGGCCGTCGCGATCCTACCTCATCGGTCTGGCGGCGACGATCGGCACCGCCTGGGTGGCGGTCAGCTACGTGGCACGGATCGTCCGGAACCCGTTCCTGAGGACGATCGTGACCTGGGGCCTGTGGATCTGGGTGACGCTGTTTTATCTCGGCATCCTGGACGAGACGCAGACGGCTCTGGACTCGATCGCCTTCGAGGTGGGCGACATTCGGATTTCGGTGCTGGGCCTTCTCACGGCGCTGGTCCTGATCGGTCTGCTCTTCACCGTCGCGCGCTTCGTCTCGACCACGACAGCGGCGCGGGTGCAGCGCAACGAGGATCTCAGCCCGTCCATGCGGGTGCTGGTCGTCAAGATCGTCCAGATCATTCTGTATGCGGGCGCCTTTTTTCTTGGCCTGAAGGCGGTCGGGGTCGATCTGACCGGCCTCGCCGTCCTGTCCGGTGCCATCGGTGTCGGGCTGGGCTTCGGTCTGCAGAAGGTCATCTCGAACCTCGTCTCGGGCGTGATCATCCTTCTCGACAAGTCGATCAAGCCCGGCGACGTGATCTCGATCGGAGAGACCTTCGGATGGGTCACGACCCTGACGGCGCGCTACGTGTCGATCACGACGCGGGACGGCAAGGAATATCTGATCCCGAACGAGGATCTGATCACGGGACAGGTGGTCAACTGGTCCCACTCGAACGATTTCGTCCGCCTGGATATCTTCTTCGGGACGGCCTACGGCGACGACCCCCACGCGGTCCGGCGCATCGCGGTCGAGGCCGCGAAGTCGGTCGAGCGGGTCCTGTCGGTGCGTGCGCCGGTCTGCCACATCGTCGGGTTCGGCGATTCTTCCGTGGACTACATCCTGCGCTTCTGGATCGCGGATCCGACGGGCGGGCTGACGAACATCCGGGGCAATGTCTATCTGGCGCTCTGGGATGCGTTTCAGGAGAACGGCATCTCGATTCCGTTCCCGCAGCGCGAGGTGAAGGTTCTGGACAGCGTGAACGTGAAAGGACCGGCGGATTAGCGCGATGTTAAGCCCGTCTGCCTAGGGCGGATGGGATGAATGCCTACATCCCGAGTTTCGAGATCGAGTTGCCGGCGGGCCTTTTTCAGTCGGCCGACGATCAGGCCGCGATGCGTGCTGCGCTTCAACTCCCGAACATGGCGCGGGCGCAGGGCCTGCGCATGGTTCTCTTCATGGCGACCTCGATGCTGACGCGCGATCCCGATCTGCCGGCATCTGGTCGATTGAACCGCGCCCCGAAACGGGTCGGACCCCACCACGCAGCTTCCTGACGTCGCCGTGGGAAATGGAAGGCTCCGGTGCATCCCACGCCTCGGCGACCGTGCCGAAAGGTGTCCCCGACCTTAGGCTTCCGTTTATCCTCCGCTGCTACGGCTGCTTCCATGATAAACCCCCAAATCTCATCGGACCCGGATCACGCGGCTGCGGCTTTGCCATTCGTTCCCCGGTTCGAGGTCGATCTCGATCCGGACCTTCGGCCGGATGTGGATCTCGGCGTCGCGATGCGGGCGGTGGTGACCCAGCCCTTCGTCCTGCGGATGAATGGGATGCGCATGATGATGTATCTTGCATCGATGATGCTCGCCCGGGATCCGGCGCTTGCGGCCGCCTGTCGTGAGGGGCTGGATCGCGCGACGAAGGGATTGGAGGTCATCACGACGCTCTACACTGACATCGACTCCGTCGGGGAACTCCATCCCCTCTCCCGTGATTGCCTGTTGCAGGTCGCGGCGGCTTGCCCTTCGCTTGGCTCGGTCTTCGCACGCCACCGCGAGAACGTCGCCACCTGCAGGGACCGACATGCGCGCGGCGAAGATGCGCAATCCGAGTTCGAGCGTGCGGCGAACTACGCGAACGGTCCGATGACCGACGAAATCATAAAATTGCACGACGAGAGCGGTGCGATCGTCCAGAAGGCGCGCAACCTCATCGAGGAAGAGGCGCGCCGCGCCCAGACCCGGGCGATGGAGGCCCGCGACAGGATCTCCGAGGCTGCGAAGACGGTCCAGATCATCTCGCTCAACGCGCGCGTCGAAGCCGCACGGGCGGGCGAGGCCGGCCGGACATTCGGCGTCATCGCACAGGAGATCCGCGAACTGAGTCGAGAGACCGAAGAGGCGGGGCTTGAAATCGGCGAGGCGGTGGACTGGATCATCGACCGCATCTTCAGCAGGCCGACGAAGCGCTGAGCGACGCGCGGCCGCGCAATCCCCACATCAGGGCTCGGGGCACCGCGTAAGGTGCACTTGGGACGCTGACTCGTGTTACGCGTCCGTCCCGACCCCTATAAGGCGACGGCGCCGACCGTTGCCGAAGGGCCTCTTCACATCACCGCCCGGACTGCCCATCTCTTAGAATAGATTGCCCGGTTGGGACGCCGATGTTACCTTCGTTCGGCGTTTCCCGCTGGGAAGACCAAACGGACCCGGAGGATCGGACCCCTGTCTGCACAGACATTTGCGGCACATGATGCCGCCTCGGCCCGGAAGGGCGACACCAGCTCCAGCGATGCGATCCTGGACCTGATTCTGAAATCCCTCGACGACGACAAGGCCGAAGACATCGTGCAGATCGATCTGCGCGGGAAGTCATCCGTCGCGGATCACATGGTGATCTGCTCCGGCCGATCGACCCGGCAGGTCACGTCGATCGCCGAGAAGCTTGCGGACCGGCTCAAGCCCGTCCTCGGCCGCGCGCCAAAGACCGAGGGCAAATCCCAGGGCGACTGGGTGCTGGTCGATGCGGGCGATGCCATCGTCCATATCTTCCGCCCAGAAGTGCGCGAATTCTATCAGCTCGAGAAGATGTGGATGGATGGCGCGGACGCCGCGCCCAAGCACTGAATGCGCCTCACCCTGCTCGCGGTCGGGCGCCTGCGCCGCGGCCCCGAGAAGGAGTTGATCGACGACTACCTGTCGCGCTTCGCCAAGGCGGGGCGCGGTCTGGGATTGCCCGCCGTGGATCTGGTCGAGGTCGAGGGGCGTCCCTCAGAGGCCGATGCGTTGAGCCGCGCGATCCCGGACGGATCGGCTCTGGCGATCCTGGACGAGCGGGGGACGCAGATGACCTCGCCGGATTTCGCCGATCTGCTGGCCCGCCACCGCGACCAGGCCCGCGATCTGTGTCTCGTGATCGGGGGCGCGGACGGTTTGGATCCGGCGATCCGGGCACGTGCGGACCATGCAATCTCGTTCGGGCGCATGGTCTGGCCGCATATGCTGGCGCGCGTCATGCTGGCAGAGCAACTGTACCGTGCCGCGTCCATTCTCGCCGGCTCCCCCTACCATCGGGCCTGAGCCTGCCTTAGACGCCTCGACAGGAGGACAGCCCATGCCAGCAAAGCCCGTGATCCTGTGCATCCTCGACGGATGGGGCATCAGCGACCGGCCCGAGCAATCGGCCCCCGACGTCGCCGAGACACCAACCTTCGACCGCCTGATGGCGACCTGTCCCAACGCGACGCTGACGACCTTCGGCCCGGATGTCGGTCTGCCCGAGGGGCAGATGGGCAATTCCGAGGTCGGTCACATGAATATCGGCGCGGGCCGCGTGGTACGGATGGACCTGGGCCTGATCGACCATGCGATCGAGACCGGGGAGTTCGACCGCAACGCGGCGATCACGGGCTGGATCGACAGGCTCAAAGGGTCGGGCGGTACGGCGCATCTGTTCGGCGTGATCTCGGACGGGGGCGTGCACGGCCATGTGGATCATGTGATCCAAGCGGTGAAGCTAGTCGCCGACGCGGGCGTTCCGGTCGTACTCCATGCGGTGACGGACGGGCGCGATGTCGCGCCCCGCTCGGCCGAAGGGTTCGTGGACCAGGTCGCGGCCGCGTTGCCGAAAGGCGCGACGGTCGGGACCTTGTCGGGGCGTTATTTCGCGATGGATCGCGACAATCGCTGGGACCGTGTGAAGCGAGCCTGGGACGCGATGGTCCATGGTCGGGGCGAGGTGGCCCATGACATGACGGATGCCATAGCCAAGGCGCGGGACCGCGACGAGAGCGACGAGTTCATCCAGCCCACCGTATTGGGCGGCTATGACGGCATGACGGATGGCGACGGCGTCTTCTGTCTCAATTTCCGCGCCGATCGCGCGCGCGAGATCCTGGCGGCGCTGGCTGCGCCCGATTTCGACGGCTTCGATGCGGGCGACCGGCCGGATCTGCACATGCTGGGCATGGTCGACTATTCGACGAAGCACGACGAATACATGGATGCCGCCTTTCCGAAGAAGCCGGTTGAGAACACGCTGGGCCATTGGGTCGCCACCAGGGGGCTGCGGCAGTTCCACGTCGCCGAGACGGAGAAGTACCCGCATGTCACCTTCTTCCTGAATGGCGGCAAGGAGGATCCTGAGGAGGGCGAGGACCGGTTCATGCCGAAATCGCCCGACGTCGCGACCTATGACATGCAGCCCGAGATGTCGGCCGCCGAAGTGACCGAGAAACTGGTCGGGGCGATTCGCGCGGGATACGACCTGATCGTCGTGAATTACGCGAACCCGGACATGGTCGGTCATACGGGTGATCTGCAAGCCGCCGCGCGCGCCTGCGAGGCAGTCGATGCCGGGCTGGCCGCCGCGCTGGAGGCGCTGGAGGGGACCGGCGGCGCGATGGTGGTCTGTGCCGACCACGGCAATTGCGAGACGATGGTCGATCCCGAGACGGGCAAGGCTCACACGGCGCACACGCTGAACCCGGTGCCCGTGATCCTGTGGGGCGGACCGGAGGGCGCGACGCTGAAGGAAGGCAGGCTGGCGGACCTGGCGCCGACCCTGCTGGCGCTGATGGGATTGGAGACGCCGCCGGAGATGACGGGGGAGTGTCTCTACTCGTGAGATGGGTCTTGGTCGTCCTGTCGCTGGCCGCGACCCCCGCGCCCGCTCAGGATGCGCGAGAGGCCGCGCAGACGCTCACCATCGCGGCGACGTTGCTTGAGGCCTCCGAAGGCGCTCAGGAACGGATTGCGGCTCTGTCACAGGCGATCGAGGCCCACGACGAGGCGCTGGCTGTCCTGCGCGAAGGGCAGAGGCGTATCGCGACGGTGGCGGATGGATTGCGTGAAGAGCTTGACGCGAGGGAGGAGCGGATCGCCGCGCTGCTCTCTGTGCTGATCGAGATCGAGCGCGGTCCGACAACGGTGCGGGCGATCCATCCCGACGGCCCCCTGAGCGCGGCGCGTGCCGCATCCCTGATCGCGGATGCTGCACCCGCCCTCGAAGCCGAAGCCGCGATCCTGCGCGCGGACCTGGACCGGCTCGCCCGGATGCGGTCGGCCGAGGCCACGGCTGCCGACGACCTGCGGACCGGCCTCGATGCGATCCAGGCCGCGCGCGAAGCCCTGTCCGCGGCCATCTCGGAGCGCCGGGCGATCCCGGCCGCCGCGCTCGACACGGCCGGTCTGCGCGCGAGTGCCGAGGCGCTGAAGGACCTCTCGGCCGTGCTCGACGTGATCCCGGGCGCGGATCTGGAACCGCCGCTTGCTCTTCCGGTCGAGGGGCGCGTTTTGCGCCGATATGGCGAGGCGGATGCGGCCGGGATCGAGCGGCCCGGTTGGATCGTCACGGCCGCGCCCGGGGCACCGGTCCTGGCGCCAGCGGCGGCGAGCATCTTATTCTCGGGGCCGGTCCCCGGTCAGGGTGAGGTCGCGATCCTCGAGATGCGGCCCGATCTCCTGCTGGTTTTGGCCGGTTTGCACCGAACAACCGTGACGCGTGGCGCACTGGTTGCGCGCGGCGAAATCCTTGGCGAAATCGCGCCAGAAGCACGCGAAAGTGACGCAGGCACCGACGCAGGAGGTGGCGCTTCCGCCGGGGAGACGCTTTATATCGAGGTAAGGAAGGACGGCGAGACCGTCGATCCGGCGACGTGGTTCGCCGGTGAGGGAGATTAGGGGAACGAAATGAAGAAATTCGCGATGGCCGCCGGTGGCGGTATCCTGGCGGGGATCGTAGTGGCGACGCAGATCGCCGGGCCCCTGCTGGCCCAGGAAGCGGAAGAGAGCGGCAGCGTCTACGAGCAGCTCGACCTGTTCGGCATCGTCTTCGAGCGGATCCGGAACCAATATGTCGAGGACGTGGACGAGGCGGAGCTGATCGAAGCGGCGATCAACGGAATGCTGATCTCGCTGGACCCCCATTCCAGCTACCTGCCGCCGCGCGATTTCGAAGACATGCGCACCGACACGCGCGGCGAGTTCGGCGGGCTTGGCATCGAGGTCACGCAGGAGGAAGGCTACGTCAAGGTCATCACGCCGATGGACGGCACCCCGGCCTATGAGGCGGGCGTCGAGGCCGGCGACTTCATCACCACCGTCGACGGCGAGAGCCTGCTGGGCCTGACGCTGGAGGAATCCGTCGATCTGATGCGCGGCCCGGTGGGCAGCGACGTAGTCATCACCGTCGTGCGTGACGGCCTCGAGGAACCGCTCGATATCACCATCACCCGCGACACGATCCAGTTGACCGCCGCGCGCGTGCGGCTGGAGGGCGACAGCGTCGTCATCCGCGTTGCGACCTTCAACGAACAGACAATGCCGCAAGTCCGCGAGGGGCTGGACGAGGTTCTCGAAGAGGCCGGCGGCCTGGATGCGGTCAACGGCGTCGTGCTCGATCTGCGGAACAATCCCGGCGGTCTGCTGACGGCGGGCGTGGCGCTGTCGGATGCGTTCCTGGAACAGGGTGAGATCGTCTCGACCCGGGGCCGCGAAGTGCAGGACGGCGACCGCTTCAACGCCACGGCGGGGGACATCATCGAAGGCAAGCCGATGGTCGTGCTGATCAACGGCGGCTCGGCCTCGGCGTCCGAGATCGTGTCAGGTGCCTTGCAGGATCACCGCCGCGCCGTGGTCGTCGGCACCAAATCCTTCGGCAAGGGCAGCGTGCAGACGATCATGCCGGTTCAGGGCGACGGCGCGATCCGGTTGACGACCTCGCGTTACTACACGCCGTCGGGCCGGTCGATCCAGGCGCTGGGCATCTCGCCCGACATCGTCGTGCAGCAGCCGCCCAGGCGCCCCGAGCTCGAGGGCGAGGAAGAGGACACCACCTCGAACCGTCCACGCCGGTCCGAGTCGAACCTGCGTGGCAGCCTCGACAACGATAGCCTGACCGCCGACCAGCAAGAGCAGGTCCGCCAGGAGCAAGAGGCCGCCGAACAGGCCGCCGAGCTTCGTGACGAGGATTACCAGTTGGCCTACGCGATCGACATCCTGAAGGGCCTGTCCGCCATCGACCTGGCCGAGATGGAGCAGTGACGCCGGACCTGACGACGGAGGGGGCGCCTGCGGGCGCCCTTTTTGCATGAATTCGGACGAGATCGCCAAGCTGCCCTACCGACCCTGCGCCGGGATCTGCCTGACCAATCCGGACGGCCTCGTCTGGGTCGGGGCACGTATCGACCGGCCTGCCGACGCGCCGCTGGCCTGGCAGATGCCGCAGGGCGGGATCGACCCCGGAGAAAGCCCACTGGACGCGGCCCGGCGGGAGTTGTGGGAGGAGACCGGGCTGCGCGCGGATCGGGTCGACCTGATCGCAGAGCTTTCGGAGCCGCTTCCCTACGACCTGCCGACCGACTTGGTGAAGAAACTGTGGAAGGGCCGCTATCGCGGTCAGATCCAGCACTGGGTTCACATGCGCTACGACGGCCCGGACGAGGCGGTCGATCTGGATGCGCATCACCGCGAATTTTCGGAGTGGCGCTGGATGCCGCCCGCCGACGTGCTGACCCGCATCGTCCCGTTCAAGCGCGACATCTACGTCGCGGTGTTCCGGGAATTCGACATCCTCTGATTTCGCGACCGCGATGGTCGGCAAAGGCAGGCAATCCTGGCCCGCTGCCCATTCGCGCGGATTTCCGCTGACCAAGTCGGCGGATTGGCCATGCCGGACGGCCCTCTAAACCGAAGGATTATGCGGGCCCCCGACTTGATATCGCCTATCGCGACCGTCCGCCGCACCTCGACAGCACCACCAGGAGGCGTCTCATGAGCCGCACCGCACAGATTGCCGCGATGCTTGTCCTGCCCTGCATTGGGATGGGTATCGCGGAGCGGTCATGGGCTCTCTCCTGCCTGCGCCCGAGCGTCGAGAGCAGCTTCGCGGCGGCGCAGGCGTCATCTTCCATCTACGAGATGGCGGTGGGGACTTTCATCGTGGCGCCGGGGGAGGCCCTTCCCCCGGCCGTCACGGACGATCCGAACCGCGAGCCCAGCCGGATCGCGGCAAGGTTCGAGGGCCGGTTCGCCACGCTCGAGGGGTTCGAGCAGGAGAGGCAGGTGCCCGTCACGCTGGAACTCGGTTGCACAGGCCCTTGGTGTGCAACGGTTCCGACGGGTCAGGTGCTCGTCTTCCTCGAGCGGGCGGATGACGGCTACGTCCTGTCAGAAGGCGCATGTCCGCGTCTGATGTTCGCGGCGAACCCGGAAAAAGAGAGGCAGGCCATGGCGTGCCTCACCGATCCGGAGGCGTGCAACGCCTCTGGCAACTGAGGGCCGCGTCCACTCAATTCATCCCGCTCGGACGCGGCCCCCTTTTCATCCCACCACGGTCATTCGCCGATGGCGACCCCTTCGCGGCGGGGATCGGCGCCACCGACCAGCCCGTCGGGCGTGACCGCGATGGCGTGCAGGCCCGAGTTGAGGCCGCGCACATTCACCTCGAAGCCCAGTCCGGTCAGCGCCTCGCCCAGCCCCTCGGCGGCGGTGCCTTCCTCCAGGTCGTAGGTCCCGAAGCGGTTGACCAGATGCGGCAGTTCGATGGCCGCCTGCGGGTCCAGACCCCAGTCGAGATGCGCCACGATAGTCTTGGCGACGTAGCCGATGATCCGCGATCCGCCGGGCGAGCCCACAACGAAGACCGGTGCGCCGTCCTGCATGACGATGGTCGGCGACATCGAAGAGCGGGGCCGCTTGCCCGGCTCGACCCGGTTGGCGACGGGGCGGTTGTCGCTATGGGTCGAAAAGCTGAAATCGGTCAACTCGTTGTTCAGCAGGAAGCCCCCGGGTGCGAAGACCCGGCTGCCGAAGCCGTTCTCGATGGTGGTCGTCATCGAGAGTGCGTTGCCGTCGGCATCGACGATCGAGATGTGGGACGTGGACGGCATCGACGGAGAAAAGCCGGGCGCGAAATCGGGCATCAGGCCCGCATGGTCCCAGGGAGGTGTGCCGGCGCTGACTTCCGGCAGGGCATCGTCGCCCGCCAGAAGCTCTGCGCGTCCGGCCATGTATTCCGCGTCCAGAAGGTCGGGCATGGGGACGAAGTCGCTGTCGGCCATGTAAAGGCCCCGGTCGGCGAAGGCGAGGCGCGAGGCGTCACCGATCAGCCGCCAGGCCTCGGGTGCGTCGGGGCCGAGGGCCGCCATGTCGTAGGGCTCCAGCATCATGAGGATCTGACCGACAGTCAGCGCGCCGGAGGAGGGCGGGCCCATACCGCAGACCTCCGCCCCGCGATAGGGCGCGCAGACGGCCGGACGCTCGATCACTGCGTAGGCGGCAAGGTCGTCCAGCGTCAGCAGACCGGGCTGCGATGCGCCGCGCACGGCAGCGATGATGCCCTCGGCAATTTCGCCTTCGTAGAGGACCTCGGCCCCGTTCGCGGCCATGGCGCGCAGAGTGTCGGCATAGGCCGGGTTGGTCAGAGTCGCGCCCTCGGCAAGCGGCGCGCCATCGGGCAGGAAGTAGGCGGCCGTGGCGGGCTGGGTGGACAGGCGTTCCTGATCGTTGGCGACGGCGCCGGCGAGGCGCGGCGAGACGGCGAAGCCATCTTCGGCCAGCGTGATCGCCTCGGCGAAGAGTCCGCCCCAATTGGCGCGGCCCCAGCGGCGATGCGCCTCTTCCATCAGCATGGGTGTGCCGGGGGTGCCGACCGAGAGGCCGCCGACGACGGCGTCGAAGAAGCCCATCGTCTCGCCGTCCTCGGTCTGGAACAGGGTCGGCGTGGCGGCCATGGGCGCCGTCTCGCGGCCGTCCAGCGTGGTGACCTCGCCCGTGGCAGCGTTGTACCAGACGAGGAAGGCGCCCCCGCCAAGCCCGCTGGATTGCGGTTCGACCAGACCCAGGACGGCCTGCACGGCGACCATGGCGTCGGCCGCGCTGCCGCCCTCACGCAGCACGCGGGCGCCGGCTTCGGCGGCCAGCGGGTTCGCGGCGGCAACCATCCAGTCCTGGCTCTCGACCGGAGCGGCCCCTTCGCCGACGAGGCCGTTTCCGCTCTCGGGGGCGACGGCGTCCGACGCCTCTTGCGCGAAGGCCGGTGTCGCGAGCATCGCGAGCAATGCCAGATATCTCATGGGTCCCTCCTGTCGTGTGGTCCCGACAGAGGATGGGCCGGAATTACGCCGCGGCAACCTGTGCGCGGCGCTGTCCCAGCGGGATCTCCCGGATCGGCAGGTGGACGACGGCCGACAGGAGGCCCACACCCACGCCGACCCACCAGACGGCGGTGTAGCTGCCGGTCGCGTCGTACATCGTGCCCCCCAGCCAGACGCCGAGGAAACTGCCCAGCTGATGGGAGAAGAAGACGAAGCCGTAGAGCGTGCCCATGTAGCGCAGCCCGTAGATATGCGCGACCAGACCGCTGGTCAGCGGCACCGTCGCCAGCCAGAGCGATCCCATCACCACCGAGAAGACGATCACCGAAAGCGGTGTGATCGGAAGCAGGATGAAGGCGGCCGCCGCGACTGTCCGGCCGAGATAGATCCCGGCCAGCAGGTACTTGCGCGAGTAGCGCTTGCCCAGCCAGCCCGCGTAGATCGTGCCCGCGATATTCGCGAGCCCGATCAGCGAGATGGCGACGGCCCCCAGTGTGGAGGTCGAGGTGATCCCCATCTGGTAGAGCGTCCCCGACGGGTCGATGGGGCCGCACATCTCGGTCACCATCGCGGGGAAGTGGGCCGTCACGAAGGCGAGCTGGTATCCGCAGGAGAAGAAGCCCACGAAGATCAACCCGTAGCTTGGATCGCGGAAGGCGCGGCCGAGGATCGTGCCCATGCTCTCTTCGAGTTCCGCGCGGGACGCGGGCGCCGGTGAGCGCATCATCGGCAGGGCCAGCAGCGTCAGCGCGACGAGCCCCGCGAAGATGACGAAGACCTGCTGCCAGGTATAGCCCGCGATCAGGAGCCATTCGGCCAGCGGCGCGCCGAAGACCTGCCCCGCGCTGCCCGCCGCCGTGGCGATGCCCAACGCCATCGACCGGTTCTCGTCTGAGGCGGCGCGGCCGACGATGGCGAGGATCACGCCGAAGCCCATGCCTGCGATGCCGAAGCCCACCAGCACTTCGAGCAACTGGTGCGCGCCCGGTGTCGTGGCGCCCGCCGACAGGACCAGGCCCAGCGCGTAGCAGATCACGCCCAGCACGATGGCCTTGCGGTCGCCGAAGCGTTCCGCGATCGCCCCGAAAATGGGTTGGCCGATGCCCCAGGCGAGGTTCTGGATGGCGATGGCGAGGCTGAATTCGGCGCGGGGCCAGCCGAATTCCTGCTCGATCGGGATCTGGAAGACCCCGAAACTGGCGCGAATCGCGAAGCCCACCATCAGCACCAGGCAGCCGCCGATCAGGATCGGGGTTATTAACGGCTGATTAACGGCGGAGGGGCTGCGCGCGGTCATGTCCCTTCATTCGCGCCTACCCGCCTTCGGTCAATTCAGATCTTCTGAAGCGAGGCATCGCAGGCCTTGATCGGCGTGGCTCAGGATAGAGGAGAGCGGTGCGCGCGCAAACCCTTGCCCGACGGCTGGAGGACGGCGCCCGATCCTGACCGCCGCAGGACGTCGACGGGTCGATGACTTCGCGCAAATCTGGGGAGCAGTCTTGCCCATCTCGGATGTCGGGTATGCAGACGAAGCTGCCGTTCGTCATGGTAGCGTCAGCGACTGCCTTCATGCGCGAAACGGAAATGTCATCATTTAAAGAGTCGTACGGAGTGTAAGCCTCAAAAGTAGCAATCCTGATTGGTTTTGAGTTGGGCGACGCGGCACACAGCAAATTCGATCCCAAGCGAAACGAGTCGCGAAGTCGGGTTCTAGCGTGGCACGTCCTTTAACACGTGCTCTGTGTCTCGGCCATTTGGCGAGAGTGCTAGGCTTCGAACTCCGCCACGCGGTATGCCATGGAAAGAGCTGTAGAAGTCAGTAAAGGAGTGAAAAAGGCGATGGTAGTGCCAAGCGTCGAGACCACAAGCGTCATCCAAATCGGAGGGTTATCAGTGGCGAATATGGGCATTCTTGGAACAGCCGTTACGACAAGCACCAACACCGAAGCTTGAAACAACACAGGGCCTGCAAAAAGTCTACCAACTGTACGCCAATAGGTCTGCCGCCCGCGCCTTAAAGCGGAGCGAAAGCTACTGTCACCACCCGTGGCAGCAGCTGGCAACATAGTGCCCGCCAAAGCACCCCAAAAAGGAAATACAAGCGTCGTCATCCCAAGTGCAAGTAAAGCACGGGCAGCCGTTTGGTTCTCATGTTCTGTGGGAGTAGGAAGCGCTACAATTGCTGAAGCAAACACTGCTGCAAGTGGAAGAAAAAACAACAGGATTCGACCCGCGAACGGCAAGAATGGCAGGTTCGCGGCACGTTTTTCGGTTGCGTACGGAGTGCCCCGAATCGAGTAGCTCTCATTCAGCAAGATGGCCCGGTAGAACGCCATTGTAACAAGGATATGGACTACGACAGTTGTGCCGATGCTTGACGAGCTACTGACTAATAACGCTGCTGCCTCCATCATCAAAGCAACAGCAGCAAGCAGCGGCAAAAGTCGCAGATAAGTTTTGAATGATTGCATGTACATTTACTTGTCGTGATGCCCCTCTCAGGTTTGAGCGAACTTAGGCGATTTTTCCCTCACAGCCAAGGCGGCGCGCTGTGTTCAGCATGGCCCCATTTGGGGCTTGGGTGCTGTGCCCTATCGAGTAAGATCATGTGCGTTCTAAACATGACGCTTAAGCGGTAACCGTGATGGAAAGGCGTGCCGAAACCAGACACTCAATCGTCCATTCAGTCGACGAATGAACATCGACGCCTTCCTCAGAAGCAACGCAAATCCGTTCGTGCTGAGTATGCTCCGCTGCAGCAAGCGAAGGCAAGCTGTTGATGCTGATAATGATATGCGACAGGGCTTTTCTGGGCATTGGCAGGTTCTTTTCTGCTCTGCTGAGCGCGGACGTTGGTGCGACGTGCAGTATCAAGCAGTTTGGGCTCGAAGCGGACAAAGCCCGCATGATGAAAGCCATTGGATCGGTCGCTATCCCCGCTCTACCTCCCGGGCGGTGCGGCGATCCGCCTTGGCGGCGGCGCGGGGCTTGCGGCTCATGGAGAAGCGGCCGGTCCAATCCGGGCGGCCCGTCAGATGCCACACGCCCTCGGCCCGCTTTCCGCCCATCAGCAGGCGCCCTTCATAGACCGGCTGCTCTTCGTCGGGCAGGCCGGGATAGCGCTTGAGGAACCCCAGATCGCCGCCGGAGGACCAGCCCAGCACCATGGCCGAAAGTTCCGGACCCGCGTCGCGGCGGAAGGTATTGGGTTCGGTGACGCGGCCTTCGAGGGTGGTGCCGGTCTGCCAGAGCTCGGCCTCGAACGGCACGGGATCGCCGCCCGCCGCATAGGTGTAGCGGCCGATCCAGCGTCCGGTGAGGTCTTCGTCTTCGGCCATGGCATGCCTCCGCGCAGGGCCCTTGATGGGGCTAGGCGGATGCCGCCGCCGGTGCAAGGATGGCCGGGCCGTGGAACGGAAACGGTGCGGTTCCGGCGCGGCCTGCACAGGCGGATCGGAGGATGCGATGGGATGGCCGAAGCTCGACTATGCGCGCTGGGAAGAGACCGGGCGCGGCCTGCATCTGATGGCGCAGATGGCGGGCAAGTGGCGGCTGGCCCACACGCCCTGGATGCCCCATTCCTGGCACGCGACGCTGTACGTCGTGCCGCGCGGGCTGACGACGGGGCCGGTCCATGGGTCGAGCGGCTGCCTGGAGATCCTCTTCGATCTGAGCGCCCATCGGGTGGAGGTTTCGGCGGCCGGGGGCGGGCTTGAGAGCTTTGCCCTCGAGCCTATGAGCGCGGCCGCCTTCCACGACCGGCTGGGGCGGGCCGTCGCGGCGCTGGGCGGGACCTTCGACATCCATCCGCACCCCTCCGAGATCGAGGATGCGACCCCTTTCGCGGAGGATCACCGCCCGCGCCCCTGGGATCGAGAGGCCGTGGAGGCGTGGCACGACGCGCTCTTGCGGATCGTGCCGGTCTTCGAGCGCTATCGGACCGGCTTTCTGGGCCGGACGAGCCCGGTGCATCTGTTCTGGGGCGCGATGGATCTGGCGGTGACGCGCTTTTCGGGGCGCCGCGCGCCCTCTCATCCCGGCGGCATTCCGAACCTGCCCGACGAGGTCACGCGCGAGGCCTATAGCCACGAGGTCGCATCGGCCGGATTCTGGCCCGGCGACGGCGTGGGCGAGGCGATGTTCTACGCCTATGCCTATCCCGCGCCCGACGGCTATGCCGACGCGCCGATACCCCATGGCCGGTGGGTCGGCGATCTGGGCGAGTTCGTGTTGCCCTATGCCGAGGTGCGAGCGGCTGAGGACCCGGAGGGTGTGCTGTCTGCCTTCCTCGAGCGCGCCTATGGTGCGGCGGCGGATCTGGGTGGCTGGGATCGCGCGGCCCTCGATTGCGCGACGGGGCGGCCGGGCGTGGTGCGGCCGGTCTGACCGGGGCTGCGGGCGCGCGGGCCCCAAGGGCACTGGCGGGGCGCGGCGGCGCTGGCTATCCCGCCTCCATGACGTTGTCAGACCTCTACGAGCGGCGCGTGGCCGAAGGCACGCTGGAGCGGGATCCCGCGCAGGTGGCCGCACTGGGAGTGTTGGAGCAGGTGCGCGCCAAGCTGGAAGAGGTACCCGCCAAGCCGAAGCGTGGCCTCTTCGGGCGCAAGGCCAAGGCGCCGGACGGGCCGATGGGCTGCTATCTCTGGGGCGGCGTCGGGCGGGGCAAGTCGATGCTGATGGACCTGTTCCACGAGGCGGCCCCCGTGCCCAGCCGCCGTGCCCATTTCCATGCCTTCATGCAGGAGGTGCACGAGGGCATGCACGAGGCGCGGACCCGCGGCGTGACCGATGCGATCGCCCCCGTCGCGGATGCGGTGATCGCCGAGGTGCGGGTGCTGTGCTTCGACGAGATGCAGATCACGGACATCACCGACGCGATGATCGTGGGGCGGCTGTTCCAGCGGCTGTTCGACGGGGGCGTGCATGTGGTCACGACCTCGAACCGGGTACCGCGGGATCTCTACAAGGACGGGCTGAACCGGGGGTTGTTCGTGCCTTTCATCGAGATGATCGAGACCCGGATGATCGTTCATGAACTGGCCGCCGACCGCGATTACCGGCAGGAGCGGCTGGCGGGGGAGGCGGTCTACTTCACCCCGTCGGAGACGGACGACATGGGGTTGGACGCCCTGTGGGAGAAGCTGTCGCACGGGATTTCGGACGGATTGGCCCTGCGGGTGAAGGGACGTGTGGTGGAGCTGCCGGACTTCCGGGCAGGCGTGGCGCGGGCATCCTTTGCGGAGCTTTGCGGGCGGCCGCTCGGGGCAGCGGATTACCTCGCACTGGCCTCCGCGGTACGGGTGCTGATCCTGACGCATGTGCCCCGGCTGGACGAGGCGCATCGCAACGAGGCGCGGCGGTTCGTGACGCTAATCGACGCGCTCTACGAGGCCGGGGTGCGGCTGATCGTGTCGGCGGAGGCGGAGCCGGAGTCGCTGTACCCCGAGGGGACCGGCGCCTTCGAGTTCGAGCGCACGGCGAGCCGTCTGCGGGAGATGCAGGCCGAGGGTTGGGGCTCCCGGGACGGCTGAGCGGAGGAGGGGTCGGACAAGATATTCTTGTCCGAAACGGCTGTGCACCCCCCGTGCACCCCCTGTGCACCCCCCGTGCAGACGGCGGGGCACTGCGGCTGCGGGGCCGGCATGGCACGCGGTCCGCGCTTGACGGGCGGGGCGTTCACGGCGGGTCAGGCCGCAGTCACCTCGATCAGCGCGGCGGCGGCATCGGGCGCGGCGCCGCGGATGGTGACCTCTTTCACGCTGTCGAGGGATTGGACCCGCCCTGCATCGCGGCGCGCGCGGCGCCAGCTCTGGTAGTCGAGCCCGGCCAGCGGGGCGAAGGTGGCGTGGCCCCGGCGCGTCGGCTTGCGCAGGGTGGCGCCGGAATTGATCGGCGCGATCTCTGCCCGGTCCCAGACAGGGGCCAGCAATTTGACGGTGTCGTAGACGTGCCATTCGCTGTCGTAGCCCAAGCGGCGGCGGGTGCTCAGGTTGCCCTGGGCCAGCTTCGGATCGGGCCAGAGGAAGACGCGGGCATTGAGCATGGCCAGCCAGTCCTCCGGGGTGAGCCCGTCGTCGAGCACGCCCGCCAGCTTGGTCAGCGACAGGGGCGAATTGTCGGTCAGAATGGCGCGGGTGCCATCGGGCAGGGCAAGCGCTTGGGCCCTGGCGCGGCGCGGCAGAGGCAGGGCGTGGCCTGCGCGGCGGGCCAGATCCGCGGCCGGAAGCAGGCCGTGGCGGCGGACACCTTCGGCCGCGCCGCGCATCGCGAGGCGCCAGAGCCGGGGGTGGAGCGCGGCGAACTCAGCCGGCGTCACGAACGGGTCGCAGCGCGCCCATCAGGAGCGGGCCGCAGGGCGTGGCCGCGTCCTGCGAGATCGGCAGGGGTGTGTCGGGGGGAACCCCGCTTTCGTCGATGAAGATGCCGTTCACGCAGACGTCCTGGGCGCGGTTGCCGGCGTTGAAGCCGAAGCCGGGGTCGCCGCAATTGGTGACCTGGCCGTCGGCGTTCCACGCCTGGTAGGTGCCGTCGGCGATACTGCCGCCCATGGGGAATTCCAGCTCGTCCGCGTCGAAGCGGATGGTGACGGACTGGCCGCCGTCGTCCAGCGACCAGCGGCCGAGATAGGTCGCCTCGCGCCAGCCGGTGATCTCGAAGGCGATGAGGTCGTCCTCGGTCAGGATGCCGGTGGCGCCGTCGGGATAGGTGATGGTGCCTTCGACCCGGTAGCCCTCGGCCCCCTCCCAGCAGAAGCCGTGGGTGGTCTGGGCGTGGGCGGGAAACGCGGCGAGGATCAGGAGGAGCGGACGCATGAAGGCGTTTTGCCGGAGGATGGGCGGCGGGGCCAGCCCCGTTCCACCCGGACCCGGTCTTGGGAAGATCCGGTTATCCGAGCGGCCGGTCCATCCGCAGGACGTGGCCCGCCAGATAGAGCGAGCCGCAGATCAGGATGCGGGCCTCGGGCGCTGTCCGTACGATATGCACGAGGGCTGCGGTCAGGTCCTCGGACGGCGTGGCGGAGAGCCCGGCCGCACGGGCCGCGGCGGCGATGGCATCCGGCGGGAGCGTCGCCTTCTCGCCGGGGATCGCGATGGCGTGGATATGGGCGAGGTGGGGGGCGAGGGGCGCGAAGTACCCTGTCGCGTCCTTGGTGTTGAGCAGGCCGCAGATCGCATGGGTCTCCCGCGCGGGCAGCCCCGCCAGCGTCGCGGCCAGCGCGGCCCCGGCTGCGGGGTTGTGGCCGCCATCGAGCCAGAGTTCGGCGCGGGGGGCCAGTGCGTTCAGCGGGTGGTGCGTGAGACGCTGCATGCGCGCGGGCCAATGCGCGCGGGTCATGGCGGCGTCGGGGTCGCCTTGCCCCAGCTCGCGCAGGGCCATGATCGCCGTGCCCGCATTGGCGATCTGGTGCGGCCCGCGCAGCGCCGGAAGCGGCAGGTCGATCAGCCCGGCCTCGTGGGTGACCACGAGGCGGCCGTCCTCTGCGGCGGCGTGCCAATGCTGGCCGTGGATCCGCAGGGGCGCCGAGAGGCGGGCGGCGCGGTATTCGATGACCTCCAGCGCCTCCTCTTCCTGCGGGCCGACGATGCAGGGGGTTCGGGGTTTGAGGATGCCCGCCTTCTCGGCGGCGATCTTGGGCAATGTGTCCCCGAGAAAGGCCTGATGGTCCATCGAGACGGGGGTGATGACCGTCAGGGCCGGGTCGATGACGTTGGTCGCGTCGAGGCGTCCGCCCAGGCCGACCTCCAGCAGCAGGTGGTCGGCGGGCGCGCGGGCGAAGGCGAGGAAGGCGGCCGCCGTGGTGATCTCGAAGAAGGTGATCGGCGCGCCTTCGTTGGCGGCCTCGCATTCCTCGAGCAGCGCGGCGAGGGCGCGTTCGGTGATCAGGTCGCCCGCGACCCGGATGCGCTCGTGGAAGCGCGCCAGATGGGGCGAGGTATAGGCGTGGACGCGCAGCCCCGCCCCTTCGAGCCCCGCGCGCATCATTGCGAGGGTGGACCCCTTGCCGTTCGTGCCCGCGATATGGGTGACCGGCGGCAGGTCGCGTTCGGGATGGCCGAGGGCGGCCAGCAGCCGGTGCATGCGGTCAAGCGACAGGTCGATGACCTTGGGATGGAGCGTCAGGAGCCGGTCGAGGATCGCGTCGGATTTCATGTCTGGACCTGCGCCTGTGGCGGGCGGCCGGGAGAGCGGCCCCCGGAAGCCGGGACGATGCCGAACGGAATGAGAGAGCGGTCAGTCCGCCTTGGCGGGCTGTTCCCGGGCTTCGGGTTCCGGCGGCTCTTGTGCTTCGGCCTCGGGCGCAGGCAGGTCGCCGTGAACGACGGGGCCCTGACCGGTCAGCATCCGCAGGATCGTCGCCAACTCGTCGCGTTGGTCCTTGCGGGGGGTGACGCGGTCGAGCATGCCGTGATCCAGCAGGTATTCGGCGCGCTGGAAGCCCTCGGGCAGCGTCTCGCGGATGGTCTGCTCGATCACGCGGGGGCCGGCAAAGCAGATCAGGGCGTTCGGCTCGGCGATCTGGACGTCGCCCAGCATCGCGTAGCTGGCGGTGACGCCGCCGGTGGTCGGGTGGGTCAGAACCACGATGTAGGGCAGGCCCGCCTCGCGCACCATGTCGACGGCGACGGTGGTGCGGGGCATCTGCATCAGGCTCAGGATCCCCTCCTGCATCCGGGCGCCGCCGGCGGCGGAGAAGACCACGAGCGGCTTGTGCGCCGCGACGGCGCGTTCGGCGGCGGCGACCATCGCATTGCCCACATACATGCCCATGGATCCCGCCATGAAGCCGAAATCCTGCGCGGCGGCGACGATGGGGGTGCGATGCACCTCGCCCTCGGCCACGAGCATGGCCTCGTCCTCACCGGTGGCCTTCTGCGCGGCCCTCAGGCGGTCGGGATACTTCTTCTGGTCGCGGAAATGCAGCGGGTCGGCGATGGGCCTGGGCACATCGACGGTGGTGAAGATGCCGCCGTCGAAGAGATGCTCGAACCGCTCGCGCGGGGGGAGGTACATGTGGTGGCCGCAGTTCGTGCAGACGCGCTGTGCGTCCTTGATCTCCCGATGGAAGAGCATGGTGCCGCATTCGTCGCACTTGGTCCAAAGGTTCTCGGGCACCTCCCGGCGGGAGAAGAGCGAGTTGATCTTGGGACGGACGTAGTTGTTGATCCAGTTCATGGGGCACCCGGCCTTTGCGTTCCGGTTCAGATAGAGGGCGGCCCGGCGGGGCGCAACGTCAGTCGCGGGTGGCCAGCCAGAGCCGGATGCCGGCCCAGGTGATCACGAGCAGCAGGAGTTCGGCCACCAGTGCCAGCGGGTGCCATGCGGCCGGGCCTTCGGCGGGCGCGGCCGGCAGCAGGAAGAGCGCGAGGCCCGAAAGCTGCCCTTCGGAGGCGAAGACGAGGGTGGCATAGGCATTCATGCCGACATGCCAGCCCCAACTCGCCATCAGGCCGCCGGTGACGCGAGCCAGATCGGCGGCCATCAGGCCGAAGGCGAAGGCCCAGACGATATAGGCCCAGTCGGCCGCGGCGAGCCCCGCCCCCGCAGCCGGCGACAGGTCGACATGCAGAAGCGCGAACCATGCCGAAGGGAAGACCATCCAGGCGAGCGGGCTTTCGAAGCGGGCGGCGAGTTGGGTCTGGAGGTAGCCGCGAAAGAAGATCTCTTCGGCACCCGCCTGGATCGAGATCGCCAGAAGCGCCAGCGGAACCCACAGCATGAACGGCGCCGCCGAGAGGCCGCCATCGGCGGGCGGGAAGCCCCAGAGCAGGACCGGCAGCGTGCCTACCCCCAGCGCGATCAGGAAGGCGGGCTTGAAATGGGCCAGATGCACCGCCCCCAGAAGGCTGCTCAGGTCGCGCCGCTGCACCCAGCGGGCGGCCAGGATCGTGCCCGCGAAGAGGCCCCAGAAGGCGAGGAAGCTGCGCACGGTGTCCCAAGGGGTTTCCGCGCTCCGGCCTTCGGGTGCGACGACGAGGATCGCGCCCAGGACAAAGCCGATCTCGGCGATGACGACCCCGATGATGAGGCCTGGCAGGTCGGGGCGGCTCCGCGCATCGGCGACCCAGTCCGCAAAGGGCCGGGTCCACAGCATCAGGCGCGCCGCGCCAGCCAGAGACGGATCGCCGCCCAGATGACGACCAGAACGAACATGTCCTGCAGCAGCAGGAGCGGTAGTTCCTCGATATCGTCGCGCCCGAACGGCGTCTTCCAGATCGAAAGGCCAGACAGGATGTCGTCCAGCGAAACGATCAGCAGCGCCTGCACGTTGTTCACGAAATGCAGGCCCCAGGCGGCGCCGATCCCGCCCGTGACCCGCGTCAGGTCGGCGGTCAGCAGGCCCACCAGCGTCGTCGCCGCGAAGATCAACCCGTCATTGGGTGCGAGGCCGCCGTCGCTGAAGTCGAGATGCAACGCCCCGAACAGGAGCGAGGGGATCAGCATCCAGACGATCGGAGAGCGGAACCGCGCGGCAAGCTGCGTCTGGAGATAGCCCCGGAAGACCAGTTCTTCCGCGCCGGTCTGGACCAGAAGCGCGATGAGCGCCGCGGGAAGGAAGGTCAGGAACAGCACGAGGGGCGTGTTCGGCTCCAGCGCGATGTCGGTGAAGAGAAAGGCGTAGGCCGCCGAGGCACCCCCGATCAGACCGGTGATGATCGCGGCCGGGATGAAGTTCGACAGGACGTCCGGACCGACGAGCGACCGGAAGTCGCGTCCGTGTAGGGCGCGGGCCGCGATCCAGGCGCCCAGGGCCATGAAGCCGAAGGTCAGAAGAAGGGTCACCACGCCGGTCGGGTTGCGGCCCGACAGGAAGTTCAGCAGCCAGACCTGCGACGCGGTATCGCCATCCGCCATCGTGACCAGGCCGACCACGGTCACGAAGGCCATGAAGAGGGCCCCGTAGACGGCGAAGATCACCACCGTTCCCACCATGGTGCGCCATAGCTGCGGCTTTCCCCGCGCGGACGCGACGAAAGCTTCGAAATGAGGGGTCCACATTGCTCGACTGCCCGTTTTTTTCGCGACCGTAGCCGCTTGGGGCCGGTGGGGCAATCATGCTTGTCCGCCGCTGCCCCTGCGTCTATCCGCAGGCGCAGGGATCAGGAGGACGCCATGCTGAAAGGCCCAACCGACAAATCGAAGCTGCCCAGCCGCCATGTGACCGAGGGGCCCGCCCGCGCGCCCCATCGCAGCTACTTCTACGCGATGGGTCTGGGCGACGAGGAGATCCACCAGCCTTTCGTCGGCGTGGCCACCTGCTGGAACGAGGCCGCGCCCTGCAACATCGCCCTGAACCGTCAGGCGCAGGCGGTGAAGCTGGGCGTCAAGCAGGCCTCTGGCACCCCGCGCGAGTTCACCACGATCACCGTCACCGACGGCATCGCTATGGGCCACGAGGGGATGCGCTCTTCGCTGGCCTCGCGCGATGCGATCGCGGACACGGTCGAGTTGACGATGCGGGGGCATTGCTACGACGCGCTTGTCGGGCTTGCGGGTTGCGACAAGTCGCTGCCGGGAATGATGATGGCCATGGTCCGGCTGAACACGCCGTCGGTCTTCATCTATGGCGGCTCGATCCTGCCGGGCAAGGCTCCGGCGGGTGCCAACGTTCCGGACGAGTACAAGAATCGCGATCTGACCGTGCAGGACATGTTCGAGGCCGTCGGCAACCACCAGGCGGGGAACCTGTCGGACGAGGCGCTGGACGTGTTGGAACGGGTCGCCTGCCCCAGTGCGGGCGCCTGCGGCGGACAGTTCACGGCCAACACCATGGCCTGCGTCTCCGAGGCGATCGGTCTGGCGCTGCCCAATTCCTCGGGCGCGCCCGCCCCCTACGAGAGCCGGGACCAGTATTCCATCGCGTCCGGCGAAGCCGTGATGCGCCTGCTGGAGAAGAACATCCGCGCCCGCGACATCGTCACCCGCAAGTCGCTGGAGAACGCCGCGCGCGTCGTGGCCTGCACCGGCGGCAGCACCAATGCCGGCCTGCATCTGCCCGCCATCGCCCACGAGGCGGGGATCGATTTCGACCTGTTCGATGTCTGCGAGATCTTCCGCGACACGCCCTATTTCGTCGACCTGAAGCCGGGTGGCCAATACGTGGCCAAGGATCTCTACGAGGCGGGCGGCGTGCCGGTCGTCATGAAGGAGTTGCGCAAGGCGGGCCTGATCCACGAGGACTGCATCACCGCCACGGGCAAGACCATCGGCGAGGTGCTGGACGAGGTGAAGGGCGAAGCCGACGGCAAGGTCATCTACCCCGTCGACGCCCCGATCACGCCCACCGGCGGCGTCGTCGGCCTGAAGGGCAACCTGGCCCCCGACGGCGCGATCGTGAAGGTGGCGGGGATCCCGTCGCAGCATCAGCGGTTTACTGGCCCGGCGCGCGTCTTCGAATGCGAGGAGGACGCCTTTGCCGCCGTCAAGGCGCGGGCCTACGAAGAGGGTGAGGTGCTGGTCATCCGCAACGAGGGCCCGGCGGGCGGCCCCGGCATGCGCGAGATGCTGGCCACCACCGCCGCCCTGTCGGGTCAGGGCATGGGCAAGAAGGTCGCGCTGATCACCGACGGGCGGTTCTCGGGCGCGACGCGGGGGTTCTGCGTCGGCCATGTGGGGCCCGAAGCCGCCCATGGCGGCCCGATCGGGATGCTGCGCGACGGCGACGTGATCACCATCGACGCGATCAAGGGCGAGTTGTCGGTCGATCTGACCGAAGAGGAGCTGGTGGCGCGCAAGGCCGATTGGAAAGGCCCGCGCGAGACGATCTACGCTTCGGGTGCCCTTTGGAAATATGCGCGTCTGGTGGGACCGGCCCGGACAGGCGCGCCGACCCATCCCGGCGGTGCCGAAGAGGCGCATGTCTACATGGATCTCTGAATGGGTTTGCGGGACCTGCTGAGACGGCGGCGGATCGCGACCGATCCGCCGCGGCCTCCGCTCGACCCGACGGTGCCGCTGCCGCCGCAGGGCGATTGGGGCTGGCGGCCGCCGATATTCACGCTCGACGGGCGGCTTGAGATGGACGCCGCGGCCGACGGGACCGAACTGGCCGACGGCACCAAACTGTTCCACGACTGCCCGCTGGCCGAGATCGCGGTGACCCAGGTCCTGCAGGAGGTGCCGCCTCTGGGCCTGCGGCTGACGGTGGGCGGGTTCGAGGGCGGCTTTCTGTCGCTGGCGCTGGACCTGCCGCGCGCCGGTTGGGCGGGGCTTTCGCCCTCTCACATCGTCGAGGTCATCCTGCGGGCGGGCGGAATCGAGACGATCTATGCCCGCCTGAACCTGCGCCACGGGCCGAATATCGAGACGCTGACGGAAACGCTGCGGCCCGGCGAGGGCGGGGGCGCCAAGGCCGAATTCGATCTGGGGATGGAGGTCTTCAGCTCCGCCAAGCTGACCCATGCCTGGCTGGATTTCATCTTCGAGGATCCTGCCGGGCGCGAGATCGTGATCGAGGAACTGACCGTCACGCGACGGCCGCGGGCGGACCTGTAGGTTAGCGGTCGAATGGCGGCTCGCCCGGCGGGGCGGGCTTGACGTGCGCGTCACCTGCTGACGCTGCGTCGGACGGTGACCCCGGGCGTGCCGCACGCTAGGTCAGGGACGGAGGAGGCGCCGCCATGACCGATTATCCCCACCTGCTGGCTCCGCTGGATCTGGGCCACGTCACGCTGCCCAACCGGGTGCTGATGGGCTCGATGCATACCGGGCTGGAGGAGACGAAGGACTGGAACCGCGTCGCGACCTTCTACGCCGAGCGGGCGGAAGGCGGCGTGGGCCTGATGGTCACGGGCGGCATGGCGCCCAACCGCGAGGGCGGCGTGTTCCCCGGCGCGGCGGGGCTGTTCTCGGACGAGGACATCGCCAACCACCGCATCGTCACCGATCTTGTCCACGATGCGGGTGGACGGATCGCGATGCAGATCCTTCATGCCGGGCGCTATGCCTATTCGCCCGATTGCGTGGGGCCGAGCGCGATCAAGTCGCCGATCTCGCCCTTCCCGCCGAAGGAACTGGACGAGGCCGGGATCGAGCAGCAGATCGCCGACATCGCTCAGGCGGCCGTGAACGCGCGCCGCGCGGGCTATGACGGCGTCGAGGTGATGGGCTCGGAAGGGTACTTCCTGAACCAGTTCCTGGTCGAGCATACCAACCGGCGCGAGGACGGTTGGGGCGGCAGCGTCGAGAACCGCCAGCGCCTGCCCGTCGAGGTCGTGCGCCGCGTGCGCGAGGCGGTGGGCGACGACTTCATCATCATCTACCGGATCAGCCTGATCGACCTCGTACCGGGCGGGCAGACCTGGGACGAGGTGGTGGCCCTGGCCCGCAAGATTGAGGCGGCGGGCGCGTCGATCCTGAATACCGGCATCGGCTGGCACGAGGCGCGCATTCCGACCATCGCCACCAGCGTGCCGCGCGCGGCGTTCTCCTGGGTGACGAAGAAGCTGATGGGCGAGGTGGGCATTCCGGTGATCACGTCGAACCGGATCAACATGCCGGACGTGGCCGAAGCGGTGCTGGCCGAAGGCTGCGCCGACATGGTTTCGATGGCGCGGCCCTTCCTGGCCGACAGTCATTTCGTGAAGAAGGCCGCCGAAGGCCGCGCGGACGAGATCGCGCCCTGCATCGCCTGCAACCAGGCCTGTCTGGATCACACCTTCAGCGGCAAGATCAGTTCCTGCCTCGTGAACCCCCGCGCCTGCCATGAGACCGAGTTGCGCTACGAGCCCGCCGAGGCCGCGCGCCACATCGCCGTCGTGGGCGGTGGCGCGGCCGGTGTGACCGTCGCCATGGTCGCCGCCGAGCGCGGGCATCGCGTCACACTCTGGGAGAAGGCGGACCATATCGGCGGGCAGCTCAACATGGCCAAGGTCGTCCCGGGCAAAGAGGAATTCGTAGGTTTGGTCGAGTGGATGGAGCGGATGGTGGATCATCCCTCGATCGAGCTGCGGCTGGGCAAGGCGCCCTCGGTCGAGGATCTGCGCGGGGCGGATGAAGTGGTGATCGCCACCGGCGTGGTGCCCCGCGATCCGGGCATTCCGGGGCAGGACGGGGCCAACGTCGTCTCGTATGTCGACGTGCTGCGCGGCGGGGTCGAGGTCGGCAAGCGGGTCGCCGTGGTCGGCGCGGGCGGGATCGGCTTCGACACGGCCGACTTCCTGACCCATCCGGGCGGGCCGACGCCGACCGAAGAGCTACCGCGCTGGCTGGAGGAATGGGGCGTCGCCGACCCCGCGGCCCATCGTGGCGGGCTGGATCCCGAAGGCCCCCAGCCCGAGCCGTCTGCGCGCGAGATCACGCTGTTGCAGCGCAAGGCCGAAAAGCTGGGCAAGCGGCTGGGCAAGACGACCGGCTGGATCCACCGCGCGTCGCTGGCGATGAAGGACGTGCGGATGGTGCCGGGCGTGAGCTACGACCGGATCGACGCCGACGGCCTGCACGTCACCGTGGGTGACGAGGCGCGCCTGATCGAAGCGGACACCATCGTCCTGTGCGCGGGACAGGAGAGCGAGCGCAGCCTGGCGGACGCCTTGGAAGCGGAAGGCATCGCCTGCCACGTCATCGGCGGCGCGGACGTGGCGGCCGAGTTGGACGCCAAGCGCGCGATCGACCAGGGGGCCCGTCTGGCGGCGACGCTGTAGGGCGCCGCCGCATCCGGATCAGTAGTCGAACTTGCTGGCCTCGACATACTTGCCGACCAGCGTGTTCATCATGCCGGTCTGCGCGTTCATGCCGTGAAAGATGGCCTCTCGCTGATCGACCGACAGCGTTCCGCCGTCCTTCACGATATCGAGCAGCGGCTTCATGGCGACCCATCCGGCCACCACCTCGTCGAGCCCGGCAGCGATCTCTTCGGTCGGGGGGGCCTTGATACCCGCTTCGGGCAGGCCGTTGCGCAGGGCGTACATCGAGGTCTCGTAGGTCTCGCTGGCGCCGTGCAGCGTCTTCATCGAAGTCTCGGGCGAGACCCCTTCGAGCACGAGGCAGGTGGCCTTGGAGGTCCGCTGGGCCAGCATCCGCTGACGCCCGGCGATATCGATGAGCATCGAGTCGGCCTGCATCATCGACGTCGGATCGGCGTATTCGCCGGTGATCAGAAAGACGAGATGTTTGGCGATCTGGAGGAGACTGTCTTCCTTGTTGGCGATGGCGACCATGTCGTCCCGGCTGAGATCTCCGGCGATCATCCGGTCGAGCGCACCGTGCATCGGATCCCACACGGCGTGGAGGTCCTGGATATCCTTGAGGATCTTGCGATCCGTCTCGGGCCCGATGATGCCGAGACCGTCATCGCCGAATTCAAGCGCGGCGATGATCCGGTCGTATTCCGCGACAGCGCCGGCGAGCACCTTTGCGGCGGCTTCCGTCGCGATGCCGGCCTGTTCGTTGCAGGCCGCGGCCGGGATTCGTTGCGAAAGCATCCGCAGCTTTCCGGAATAGTTCACCCGTTCGGCGTTCCCGGTATCTTCGATGAAGCCGGCCGCGATGAGTTCATCCGCGCGGGCAGCGCCGGGTTGGAACATCGCCGCCGTGACGACCGCGAAGGCAAGGGGTATAGCGATGTGGGGGGGGGTCGGCATGTACGCACCTACTGGCTGGTGGCGCTCTCTCGAGCGTCCGTCGCTGTTTACAATTACGCAACGTAACTGGTGATTTTGGCTTAATTCTGACGGGCTTTGGAACCGTTCAGATCCGTCGGCAGGATTGCGCCGGTCGTGTCGGAGAGACTGTCTCCGCACGGACGATACCTGTGGGAACGACAAAAGGGCCGGCGTGAAGCCGGCCCTTCTTCCGCGCGGAGGGTCGCGTCAGAGGTTCTGCTTGCTCGCCTTGGCGTAGGCGGCGGACAGGTCGTTGGTCAGATGCGTGAGATCGTTCATCTTGAGGAAGATATCCTCGCGCGTCGCGTCATCCGGCGTCGTTCCGGCCGCGACATCTTCGAGGACCGGCCGCATCTGCTGCCATTCGGCGATGATCGCGGTAAGTTGCTCGCGGATCGCATCGGTCGGCGGCGGCGTCACGCCGGCCTCGGGCATTCCGTTCAGCAGGGCATTCATCGACAGGTCATATAGCGCCATCGCATCCCGCAACTCGGTCGCCGCCCGCTCGGAATCGATCCCTTCGGCGACCATGCAGGCGGCCTTGGAGATGATCTGCGGCATCATCCGCTGCCGGCCCACGATGTCCAGAACGATGGCGTCGGCCGCGATGAGTTCGGCGGGGTCGGCATATTCGCCGACCAGATCGCCCATCATCTTGTCGATCTGGCCCAGCAGAACCGGTGCGGATCCGGCGGCCTGCACGATCTGCGCGTCCGTGGCGGTCCCTTCGATCAGGGCTTCCATGCCGTTGCGCGCGGGCGTCCAGATTTCCTTCATCTGCTCGATCCGGCCCAGGATCCGGCGGTCGTTCTCGGCGTTGCGGATGCCCAGGAAGACGTCGCCGTTCTCCAGCGCGTTCATGATCCGGTCGAACTCTCCGATCGAAGCGGCGAGGTACCCCTTGGCCAGCCATCCCCCGATCCCGGCGGCCTTATTGCAGGCCGCTGCCGGGGCGCGCTGGGAGAGCATCTTGAGCTTGCCCGCGTAGTCGATCCGCTCGGATCCATTCGCTTCGCCGGTGATGGCGGCGAGGTGCTTGGTTTCTGGCGGGTTGGAGGATTGGGCAGTGAATTCAGGGTTCGTGAGGCCGAAGATGGCCTGAGCGAGGATGATGGCAAACATGGTTCGGGTCCCGTATGGCAGAAAACCGAGAACGCCGGACCGCGACATCCGAACGCCTTTCCGATGGGATCGGAAGGGTCGGAGCGAACCAGCGAACTCGGTAAGGAGGGAAGGGGGCCGCGTTTCCGCAGCGGCTCCGGGGCCCGACAGAGGGCCCCGGAGATAGGGATCAGGTGGGGGCGTTGATCCAGACTTCGACGCGGCGGTTGATGGCGCGACCACGGTCGCTGGTGTTGCAGCCCGAGGGCGCCACTTCGCCGTAGCCCGCCGCCTTGAAGTCGACGTTGTTCAGGCGGCTGCCGGCATAGGCGCGCATGTCGGCCATGACCTGCTCTGCGCGGGCGCGGCTGAGCTCCCGGTTGGCGTCGAACGGGCCCACATCGTCGGTGAAGCCGACGAACATGACCTGCGACCCGGCGGGCACGTCTTCGAGGTAGTCGGCGAGACGCTCCATGTCGATCCGTCCGCGTTCGTCCAGGCTGGCAGAGCCCGTGCGGAAGCGGAAGGTGGTGGACAGGCGGTCGTAGTCGACCATCTGACCCAGCATCTCGCGCATGACGCTGCCCTCGTAGGGGTCGGCGTTCGGGTCGAGCAAGGCACGTGCCCGGTCACCGTCGAGCGACTGCTCGCGGGCTTCGATGCCCAGGTCGATGAAGCCGGCCTTGCGGATCACCGCGTCGGCCTGGTCGGACAGCGCGTAGTCGAGCAGGTCGCGGGCCTCGGGCGTCATCGTGTCGGCGCGGTTGTAGAGGTACAGGCGGCGCTGCAGTTCGTACTCTTCCGTCCGGGCGGAGAACGCGTCGGGCGTCATCGTCAGGCCGCAGGAGTTCACGAGGCTCAGAGGCTTGGCGCCACGCTGGAACGCGTAGCCCACGAAGCCGATCGCGCCTTCGTTGTTGTTTACGAGCGCGGCGGCGGTGTTGTTGTCCTCGGCCACGATCATGTCTTCGGCAAACCGCCACTGGTTCGCTTCACCCATGATGGTCCGGTAGAAGATCGCGCTGGTGCCCGAGTCTTCCTGACGGCCGACCACCTGGATCGGCAGATCGGGCCCGCCGACCTGCGACCAGTTGGTCACCTGACCGGTATAGATCGCGGCGAGCTGCGTCATCGTCAGGCGCTGCACCGGGTTGCCCGGGTTGGTGATCACGACGATCGAGTCGACCGCGACGATGTGCTCCTGATCCGGCGAGATCATGTTGCCGGCTCCGGCGTCGCGCAGGGCGCGGGCTTCTTCCGGCTTGATGCGGCGGGAAGCCATGCCGATCTGAGCGGTCTCGTCCAGCAGGTTGGTGAAGGCGTCGCCCGAGGTCGTGGACGTGACCAGCAGCGAGCCCATGTCGTCGCCGAAGCCACCGTCGCTGACGAGATTGGCGAGAAGCTCGTTCTTGTTCCCGGTCGAGATGATCGTCGCTTCGGCGTCCTGATAGCCGGCGTAGCCTTCCAGCAGCAGCGGCATGATCCCGAGGCCGACCGTGTCGGAGCCCTTGATGAGCAGGTTCGCCTCGGCCGCCGCGCTCTCGAAGCTGGGGCAGGCATCGCCGATACAGCTCACCCGCTCTGCCGACAGGCGAAGCTCGCCCAGCGCGGTGCGGATGACGTAGGCGTTTTCCTCGAACGCGACGAACTCACCCGTCAGGTCAACGGTGCCGTCGGACGATTTCAGGGTGACGGTGTCGGCCAGGGCCGGCGTGGCGAGGGCGAGCGCCGCGAACGCAGTGCCGGCCTTCAGGGTACGGGTAAAGCTGATCATTGGTCCTCCGATCATGCACGGTGTCCGCTTGGATGCGGGTCTCGTTCGGCGGCGACCGGGAAAGGTGGCCGGTGCCTCGGGGGAGAGTGATCGTGTACAATCAGGCTCAAATTGTGACTTTGCGGCGATGAATCGCGGGAATCCGTGTGGCTCGCGCAACAGACCGGCCGGGCGGAAATCCGGGAAATGTGGCCGTGATCGTCCGCCGGATCTAACCGGCGACGCGCAGCCAGATGGATTGTAGCCGATTCATCGACGCGGGATCGAAGCTGAGAGCGGCGATCGTGCCGTCGGGCCATTCGGCCACCGCAATGGCCATCGCCGCTCCGGGATCCCCGGCGGGCCGGGTCCAGCAGGACAGGCGGGGATCGGTCTCGTCGCGGTCGCCCACACCGCTCCAGATGCCCTCGACGAAGGCTTCCAGCAGATCCCCCTCGCCCCAGATGTCCACGCCGCCCTCGGCATCGCGCGCCCATCCCGCAAAGAGCGCGTCGCCCATCCCGTCGATCAGCCGCATCTGTACGGGGGCGTCGCTGTCGTCCTGTTCTTCCGTTGCCTGCGGCAGCGCGGCGGCCAGCTTGCGCACGGAGATGCCGCCCTCGTTGCTCTCGGCCTCGCTGGGGCCTTCGATGACGGCGACGGCGCGTTTCGCGGTCGAGCCGAAGGATTCGAGCGCCGCGACGGCAGTGGCTTCGTCCATGCCGACCACTCGGCGGGCCGCGACGTCGAGGGCCAGGCGCGCGCCGCCTTCCTCTGCGAAGGTCAGGCGTGCCGGCAGCATCGTGTCATCCACCATTTCGAGGATCGCGAGGATGACACCGGCCGTGCCCGTGCCGGCGGGCGCCACGACACGCGCGAGCCGCCCCTCGATCTTTACGCGGGGGGGATCGCGGTCCGCCAGCCGCGCGAGACGGGCGGACAGGTCGGACCCGGGCATGTCTCCTCCGACGAGACGAGCCGTGCAAGCCGCGCCTGCGCATCGGCCAAAAGCTGATCCACCGGCGTCTCGCGGTCACAGATGCAGCACAGCGCCTCTGTCGGCGAGCTTTCGAGGCGGAGGAACAGCTTCAGGCCGCCACTCGAAAAGCTGAGTGCGGTCGCGCCCCGCGCGGCGTCATCTTCTTCGAAATCAGCCACCGGCAGCATCCGCGTCGCCTCGGCGCAGAGGGCGTCGAGATGTTCGCGTTGCGGCGCTGGGCGCCCCTCGGCCACGGAGGTCACGAGAACCATGCTGGAGCCCAGATCCGCGAAGGCCGCAAGCTGGCAGCCCGGATTGTCACGCACCAGGGCATCCAGTTCCGCGTTGGCCATCCTCGTACTCCATTCCCGGCGGGCACCCCGCGGGGAAGCCCGGCATCGAACAGAGAGCTACGGCAAGCGACGCCGCAAGGCCAGAGGAACCGTCTCTTTGCGCTTTTTCCGCTCGTGGGGCCTCAATCGCCCGGCTTGGCCTTGCGAGCGGCGGCAGCGGCGGCGGCACGTCGCAGGGCCGCCATCGGATCGGCTGCAGCC
>NZ_JYFE01000037.1 GCF_000877395.1 Jannaschia aquimarina
GGACCCGCCCGCCCGCGAGAGGGTCGCAGCGCTTGCGCCGATGACGGCGCGGGCTTCTGGTGCGACGCCGCGCAGGGCCGCCTCGACCCGCTGCGCGACATTCACCGTCTCGCCCGTCAGCGTGTAGTCGACGCGTCCCGCGAAGCCGATATCGCCGACCAGCGCGGGCCCGGAATGCAGGCCGATCCGCGCCCGCGGACCATCGCCCAGAACGCCGGGGAGCCTCTCGGCCAGACGCCGGGCAGCGCGCAGCGCGCGTTCGGCATGATCGGGCTGCGCCTCTGGTGCCCCCCAGAACGCCATCAGTCCGTCGCCCGTGTACTTGTCGATCACCCCGCCCTCCGCCTCGATCAGAGGGCCGGCGGCCTCGAAGAGGCCCGAGAGGTGGTGCGCGACCTCGGCGGCGGGGCGCCCACCGGCAAAGCGGGTGAAGCCCTCAAGGTCGAGAAACATGACGGTCACGTCCCGCTCCTCCGGCGCGGCGGCGCGCTCGGGCAGGTCCAGCAATCTGCGGGTCAGAACCCGCGGCACGTAGGTGGCAAGCTTCTCCAGCGTCGCCGCCGTTCCCGCCGCGCGCTGGCCGATCGAGCGCCATTCACTCAGCCGCGACCGCTCCATGTCGGGCTGCCGTGCCCCCTCGAAGTCGAGCGCGGCCAGCGACCCCAGCACGTCGTCAAGCCGGCCGACCCGTCTCGCCAGATGCCGACCCAACACCCAGGCCCCCACGGCGGCCAGCGACGTCAGGAGCAAGCCGATGCTCGCAGCGATGGCGGGGGAGTTGCGCGCGTAGGCGGTGTCGGCGGCGGGCACCGCGACCACCAGCGTCAGCGGCGCAGGCCCATAGCCGGGCATGCGCCGGGTGAAGTAGACATGCACATCGCCCGCAACTTCGCTCAGGTGCCCACCCGCCGCAGCAAGCCCTTCGGGCACGTCGTCCTGAGGCAGACGCGCATCCCAGATCGCGGCGACGACCGGGTCCGTGCTGTCGCTGACCAGCGGCAGGGCGGTGCTTTCGTCCGCCCGTTCCAGCGCGACGCGGCCGGGATAGGCGACCAGCCGGTCTCGGCCCGCCATGACGAAAGCCGTGACCCCGTAGCGCGCGGACACGTCCTCGGCATAGCGCGAAATGCCCGCCCCGGTGACGCCCACGCCGAACAGGCCCAGAAGCGTCCCGTCCCGCAGCATCGCCGCCCGATGGTTCAGGATCACGTCCCCGAGCGCGAAAGAGTAGAAGGGCGGCGCCCAGACGGAGACGCGCCCTGCCCGGGCATCCGCCACGGCCTGGGGTGTGAAAGGCAGGTTATCCAGGGGTTCTTCGATCTCCAACAGCGAGTCCCGCTCCCACCGGAGCATCGAGCCGTCGAGACGGATCCAGCCGATCCCGAAGACCTGCGGCGTCCCCGCAAGCAGGCCATGCACGAAGGTTCGGAGCATCGCCTCGTCCGTGGGATCGACCATTCCTTCGGCGACCAGGCGCTGCGCCTGATCCATCTTGGCCTCGACCGGATCGAGCAAGCGCTGGACCTCGGCCTCCAGCCCGTCCATCACCGTCTCGGCCCGTTGCAGGACCAGCTTTTCGGTCACACTCGACGACACGGCATAGCCCACCAGGATCGTCGGTGTGGCCCCGCCCACGATCAGCGCGGCAAGCACAAGCGGCAAAAGGGTCGAGAGGCGGATCGTGGCCTTGGGCTTCGTCATGTCTCTCTCGCTGGACGGGCCCGCGGCCCCGGTCGATCCTGACAGAAAGGCCCCGCCCTGTTCAACCTGGCGAGGCCCACGGATGGGAGTTGGTCAGCGCGTCAGGTAGCCGCCATTGACGAAGACGGTCTGCCCGTTGGTCCACTGGCTTTCGGGCAGGACCAGATTGGCGACGGCCGGGACGACATCGGCGACGGTACCGAGGCGCCCCTCGGTCGAGAGCCCCGAGGCATAGGCCACGCTCTGCGGCGTCTCGGCGGCGTGGAAGAAGGGCGTATCGATGGGACCGGGTGCGACGTTGTTCACAGTGATCCTGCGGTCGCCGAGCTCTTTCGCCAGCATGCGCGTGAACTCCTCCACCGGGGCTTTCGTGCCGCCGTAGCCCGCATATCCGGGGGCCGCGCCCGCCGTCAGCGACGTGCCGACCGCGATGATGCGCCCCCCGTCGCGCAACCGGCGCGCGGCCTCGCGCATCGCGTAGAAGGTCGTCATGGTATTGTCGTTGACGAGGCGCTCGAATTCCGCGTCGGTGAATTCCGCCACGGGCTTCTTGATGATGGTCCCGGCGCAGTGGACCAGGATGTCCGTTCCGCCGAATTCGGTCTCTGCCACGTCGAAGAGCGCCGCGACTTGGGTGCTGTCGCCAAGGTCGCCATGCGCGACGGCGGCGCGGGCGCCTGCGGCGCGGACCAGGTCGGCTGTCTCTTCGGCTTCGGCGCGGCTTTCGGGGCGGTGGTGGTGGACGACCACGTCGGCCCCCATCTGCGCCAGCCGCTGGGCGAAGCCACGGCCAAGGTTGTTTCGCGCGCCGGTCACGATGGCGATCTTGCCGACGAGTGGGCGGGGATCCGCGCCTTGTGCGGCGGCACTGGTGGCGCCGGTGGCTGCGGCCGCACCGGCAGCGGCAAAGCCGAGGCCTCGGATGATGGCACGGCGGGAGGGGGTCTGAAGGTCGGTCATGGGAACTCCGCGTCAGGAAAGGTCAGAGCGCCAAGGAGGGCCGCCGACGGGAGGACAGGCGGCCCCCCTGGCTTGGGGAGGGGTTTGGGAGAGGTCGGCGCGCCGGGCGGTCGGGAGAGGTCCGCCCGGCGTGGGCGGCGGGGATCAGTCGTTGTCCTCCGCGGCGATGGCTTCGAAGATCTCCGCACCGTAGGTCGGCTGACCGGAGACGAGGGTGACGCTGTCCACCGAGATGCGCTCGCTGGGCGACAGGTCCTGGTTGAAGTGCGAGACGACGTCGCCCTTCAGACCCGAGCGGGTCGAGATGGAGACCGGCTGCGTTTCGGGCAGGAAGATCTGCTCGTTGGCGCTGAGGTCCTGGTTGAAATGCGTGACGGCCATTGCGGTCGGGTTGGCGAGGGCCGGTGTGGCGAGCGCGAGGGCGAAAGCGGAGAGGGTCAGGGTTTTCATGGTTTCGGTCCTTTTGTGAGGATGTTGCTTGGGTTCGGGGGTTCGGGTCGAAGGATGGTCGATCAGTCGTCGTCTTCCGCGCGCAGCCGCTCGAAGATCTCGGCGCCGTAGGTCGGCTGGCCGGACCAGGCGGTCGCCGTCTCGGCCCGCAGGCGATCGTTGCCCGTCCGGTCCTGGTTGAAGTGGGCGATGGCTTCGCCGACCGTGCCGCCGCGGGTCGAGACCGAAGTCAGGGACCGGTCCGCATCGGGCATCGGGATCACGTCATTGCCGCTGAGGTCCTGGTTGAAATGGGCGATGGCGCGCTCCATCGGCGAGAGCTGCTGGGCGGCGGCGGGGAGGGTGCCGAGCGACAATGCGGCAGCGGCGATCAGGGTCAGGGTTTTCATCGGTCTGTTTCCTTTCGGGTTTCGGTTCGCTTGGCTGGGTGCCTCGCTTCGATGAGACAGAGATAGAAAATCAATCATTCCGCAGGGAGTGCGAAAGATTTGGTCATATTGATCTATTATGTAGATGGTTCTGACGGGTAGGCTGGCCGTCTTCCAAGCAGATCACGCCGCGCACGCATCCCCGCGAAGGGAAACCGCCGCCCGTGCTCGGATGACAGGGATGCGCGGTCGGCCGCCTCCACCCCCAAGCGGGCGATGATGATGGCCGGCCACTGCGACCTCGGTGATCTGCAACCGAGAAGGCGGAGCCAGGGGGAAGCGCTCCGGAGCCGTTGCAAAAAGGGCGGTACCGACCTGCCCCATCGGGGGATCCCGGTCAGGTGATCGGCCAATGCCCCGGGAAGGGGCTCACACGCCCGATCCAGCAGGTCCTCGACCCCACGGCGGCCGCGCAATTCGCGCACCGCCGCAATCGTGACGTCCTGCCTGTTCTCCGACCCCGTGCGGCTCGAGAGGACGCGCTGGCCTGAGCAGGTCGGCAATAACGGCGAACATATCGTCGGAGTTCGATCGCCGCGCGGCCGGCACGGCGAAGCACTCGCGCCTGTGCCTGTCGGTCGCCGCGAGCATCCGGATCCGGCGCACTTCCTGTGTGCAGTCCGAGCTCCGATGGGAACAGGTCGGTCGAGCCGCCGACGAAGGCCGATCGACCGAGGACGTCCTGCAGTAGCGCTGGTTGGATGAGTGGTGCCCGGGGGCGGAATCGAACCACCGACACGCGGATTTTCAATCCGCTGCTCTACCCCTGAGCTACCCGGGCACGGGTATCGGCGATGTGGATCGCCGCGGGTGGGCGCGTGTTATGGCAGGCGCCTCGCACTGTCCAGCCCCAAAGCCGCGCGCCTGCGCCGGGATGCGCTGCTAATGCGGCTCCGATCGGTCCGACGTGCCGGCGGCGTCCAGCGCCTCGTCCAGATCATCCGGATCCGTCGATGGAACCGCATAGGCGCCGGTCATCCAGCGGCCGAGATCGATGTCGGCGCATCGCTTCGAACAGAAGGGGCGGTAAGCGGCGACGGTGGCGGCCTTGCAGATGGGGCAGGTCACAACAGCTCCTCCAATGGCCGGCGGACACGCTTGCGGGTCAATTCGTAGTGGCCCAGCGGCGTCCAGCCGATCAGGGATGTCTCGACCGGATCGCCCTTGAGCGCTCCGCGGAGGGCCGCCTCCCACGGCTTTCGGTCCTTCTTGGGCATAGGCGCCAAGTCTAGGACGATCTGACCACCCAGGCCACGCAACCGCAACTGTCTGGGCAAAGCACGGGCGGCGGCGAAGTTCGCCTTGGTTCCCGCGGCCGGGGACGTGTCCGACATGTTGACGTCGACGGCGACCAGAGCGCGCGTCCGCTCCACGAAAAGGGTCGTAGGACCGACGACGACACGTGAGGATCGGAGCACATCCAGCTGATCTGAAACGATATCCCAATCGTTCACGACGCTTGTCACATCCGACCATTCGGACCAGGCGACCTGATGCGCGTCGGGCCCATCGAGGAGATGCTCGGCGCCTGCGCCGGTATCGCTCATGACCGCCATGGCGAGATCCCAAGTCCGGCGGAGGTCGTCCTCGATCTCCTCGGGCGGCGCGCTCTCGCAGGCGGAGCGCAGGATCACGCCCGTCTCTCCCCGCTCAGGCGGCACGGCCTCTCGGGCGATCTCTTCGATGCGGTCGCGCTCCTCGTCCTCGCGGATCGAGCGGGCGATGTTCACGCCCGGCGCGTCGGGCGTGACGATGCAATACCGCGAGCGGAAGAGGACCCGGTCGGTGACCGGCACGGCCTTGCCGTCCTCGGAGTGTCCCGAGACCTGGACCAGAACCGCCTGCCCCGGGCTACGCCCCCGAGCGCCACGCAGGAACCCGGTCAAGCCGTTGCCGAGCTTGACGAAAATCCCGCCCTGCCCCTTGACCGGACGGTCGCACACCGCGCGATAGACGGCGCCCGGGCGGGGCGCGTCATCGGCTGCATCGATGAGAAGGTCGTCGAGTTGCCCGTCCCGCAGCAGAGCGGCAGCGGGCCGGTCGCGGTAATGGCCAAGAACGATCTGATCGCCCTTCATCGCCAGATCTCCATCCCGGCGGCCTGAAGCAGGTTTGCCGTCTCGTGCAGCGGCAGGCCGACGATCGCGGAATGGCTCCCCTCGATCCAGCTGACGAAGGCCGCGGCGGGTCCCTGAATGGCATAGGCGCCTGCCTTTCCCTGCCAGTCGCCCGTCGCGAGGTAGCCCGAAATCTCCTTTTCACTCAGACGCTTGAGCTTGACCGAGGACATGCTGGTGCGGTGCCAGGCCTGGTCGCCGCGGCGGACGGCGATGGCTGTGATCACACGATGGCGGCGGCCCATCAGGCTTTCGAGAAACGCACGGGCCTCGGCCGCATCGGCGGGCTTGCCGAGGATGCGGCGACCGAGTGCGACAGTGGTGTCCGCGCAGAGCACGATATCGTCGGGCGCGGCCTCGACCGCCGTGAGCTTGGACGCCGTGATCCGCTCGCAATAGGCGCGCGGAAGCTCTGCATGTCGGGGGGTCTCATCCACGTCGGGGGGACGGACATCGTCGGGCACGATGCCCAGCTGCGCCAGCAACTCCAGCCGGCGCGGGGACCCAGAGCCGAGGATAAACAAAGGCTTACGGGCCTTACTTGAAGCGATAGTTGATCCGTCCCTTGGTCAGGTCGTAGGGTGTCATCTCGACCTGAACACGGTCGCCTGCAAGGACGCGGATGCGGTTCTTGCGCATCTTTCCCGCCGTGTGCGCGATGATCTCATGGCCGTTGTCGAGCTCGACCCGGAACGTCGCGTTGGGCAGGAGTTCCTTCACGACGCCTGGGAATTCGAGCATCTCTTCCTTGGCCATGATCTCTCCTGTGATTGCGGACCCCATGTTCGGGGATGCGGTTAGATGGTCCCGAATCGGGGGTTTGGCAAGTGCTGGAAAGGGGTTCGGAGGCGGGGCACGCCCTGTGCATCCCGCGTGCACCCCCTGTGCACCCCCTGTGCAGACCAAAATGCGCAAAGGCGGTTTGCACGAACGAAAGGGAGACGGAGCGCCGACGGGGTCAAGCCCGGATCCGGGTGACGGGGAACCGTTTGCGCAGACGCTCTTCGATCTGGTCGCGGGTCTGGCGGTAGACGGCGAGCTTGGCCTCGCGGCTTTCGCCCAGGCCGGTCGGGTCCATGATGGGCCAATATTCGACGTCGATATGGGCGTGGCGGGCGAGTTCCTGCGCCTGCCGCTGCGAGGCGGGCGAGAGCGCGACGATCAGGTCGAACTGTTCGAGGTCGTCGCCCCAATCGCGCATTTCCTCGAAGCTGCGGGTGCGGTGGCGGGACAGCTCTACGCCGACCTCTTCGCAGACGGCGATGGCGAAGCCGTCGATCTCCAGGTCGTTCTTCACGCCAGCCGACTGGACGTAGATGTCCATTCCGTGGAGCTTCTTCATCAACCCTTCGGCCATCGGCGAGCGGACCGCGTTGTGGTCGCAGCAGAACAGCACGGATTGGGGAAGATCGGCCACCCTACCCCCCGTGGTGCAGCACGCAGATCAGCGTGAAGAGGCGCCGCGCGGTGTCGATGTCGATCCGGGCCTTGCCTTCCAGCCGCTCTTGCAGAAGGCGCGCGCCTTCGTTGTGGATGCCGCGGCGGGCCATATCGATAGCCTCGATCTGGCTTGGCGGCAGCTTCTTGACGGCGTCGAAGTAGGACTCGCAGATCTGCCAGTAATCCTTGACGATTTGGCGGAACGGGCTGAGCGACAGGATGATCTCGCCCGCCTCGCCGCCTTTTACGGCAACGCCCATCACGAGCCGCCTTTCGCGGATCGACAGGTGCAGGTCGTAAGGCCCCGGCGGGGCGCCCTCGCGGTCCAGCGCGAAGGAGTTGTCTTCCAGCAGATCGAAAATCGCCACCGCCCGTTCTTGCGCGATCTCTGGCGTGGGAACGGGGAGGTTGGCGTCGTCGATCTCTATGTGGGCGATGCGGTCGGTCATGGGGCCACGGCGTATGCGAGCTTGGAACGGGGGGCCATGCTGCGAAGGTCGGTCATCGGTTCAGCTTTTCGAGACGCGCCGCGACGCTGAGGCCGTGGGCCTCCAGCCGTTCGGCCTCGGCCAGGGTGACGGCGGCCGGGCCGATCGCGCCCAGCGCGTCGGGGGTCATGGTGGCGAGCGTCGTCCGCTTGAGGAAATCGAGCACCGACAGCCCGGACGAGAAGCGCGCCGACCGCGCCGTGGGCAGGACGTGATTGGGGCCGCCGACATAATCGCCCACCGCCTCGGGCGTCCAGCGGCCGAGGAAGATCGCGCCCGCATGGCGCACCTTGGCGGCCAGGGCCTGGGGGTCTGCGACGGCGAGTTCCAGATGCTCGGCGGCGATGCGGTTGGCCAGATCGGCGGCCTCGTCGAGGTCGCGCACGACGACGATGGCGCCGAAATCGCGCCAGGAGGCCCCGGCGATGTCGGCGCGGGACAATTGCGGGATGCGCCGCTCGACCGCCTGGGCCACGGCGTCGCCCAGCGCCGCGTCATCGGTGATGAGGATCGACTGGGCAGAGGCGTCGTGTTCGGCCTGGGCCAGCAGGTCCAGCGCCAGCCAATCCGGGTCGTTGTCGCCGTCGGCGAGGATCAGCACCTCGGACGGACCGGCGATCATGTCGATGCCCACGCGTCCGAAGACGCGACGCTTGGCGGCGGCCACGTAGGCGTTACCGGGGCCGGTGATGACGTCCACGGGCGCGATGGTCGCGGTGCCGTAGGCCATCGCGCCCACCGCTTGCGCGCCGCCGATGCGGTAGACCTCGTCGATACCGGCGATCTGGGCGGCCAGCAGGACCAGCGGGTCGATCTGCCCGTCGGGCGCGGGCACGCACATGACCAGCCGGCCCACCCCGGCCACGCGGGCCGGGATCGCGTTCATGAGCACGCTGGACGGATAGCTGGCCAGCCCGCCGGGCACGTAGAGCCCCGCCGCGTCCACAGGCGTCCAGCGCCAACCCAGCGTCGCGCCCGTCTCGTCAGTCCATTCGGCGTCTTCGGGCAACTGGCGGTCGTGATAGGCGCGGATGCGCGCAGCGGCGAGTTCGAGCGCGGCGCGGCGGTCGGCGGGGACGGCGGCCGCGGCTTCGGCGATCTCTGCGGGCGAAATGCGCACGGTGTCGGCGGTCAGCTCCAGCCGGTCGAAGCGGGCGGTCAGCTCGACCAGCGCCGCATCGCCGCGGTCGCGGACATCGGCCAGGATGGCGGCCACGGCCTCGTCCACGTCGGGCGCGTCCTCGCGCTTCATCGTCAGGAGCGCGGCGAAGCGGGCGTCGAAATCGGCGGCGGTGGTGTCGAGGCGGATCGGCATGGCCGCCCCCTACCCGACCGCGCGGCGGGTCTCAACGGGCCGCGGACCCGTTCAGCGCAAGGCCGCGATCACGTCCGCCGTCTTGGTGACCAGCGCCACGTTGCGCATGGCATAGTCGATGCTGGCCCGGTGCCAGTCGGCGTTCATGGTCGAACAGGCGTCTTCGGGGATGACCATGAGATAGCCCTTGTCCGCGCCGGTGCGGGCCGTGTGCTCGATGGACATGTTCGTCCACGCGCCGGTCTCGATGATCATATCGCGACCCTCGGCCTTGAGGATGGTCTCGAGCCGGGTGCCCTCCCATGCCGACATGCGCATCTTTTCGACGATGTGGTCGCCCGGCTGCGGCTCGGCGCCCGGAGCGGCAGCGGCGCCCCATGTGCCGCGCACCAGCGCCTCGCTGTCGAGCAGGTCCTCGAAGAGCGGGGCATTCAGCGTCAGGCCGGGAGCGCCCGGCTCGACGATGAAGTGGACGTGGATCACGGGAATGCCGAGGCTGCGGCACTTGTCCGCCAGCGCGGCCACATGGGTCAGGGCGTTCTGGCTGCGGCAATGGGCCGGCGAGCCGGAGTCGGCGAAGGCCCCACCCTCCATCACGACGTCGTTCTGCATGTCCTGGATCACCAGCGCGCAGCGCGCGGCGTCGAGCTGGAGGGGTTCGCCTTCGGGCGCCTGCGTGACGGCTCGGGACCGGGCGCGCATGAAGGGCTCGTTTCGCGGACCGACCTTGGTGGTCAGCGCATAGACGCTCGTCGTGGCGCAGACATAGAGCGTGCGCCAGTCGGGGCCGCCCCAATGCAGGTTGGCGGCCAGTTCGGGGATCGCCACCTCTCCCAGCAGCTTGCCGGTCGGGGAATAGACCCAGAGGCCGCCGGGCGCCGTGACCCAGACATTGCCCGAGGCGTCGCATTTCATGCCGTCCGGCACTCCGGGGCGCAGGCTGTCCTTGATCCCCGCGGCGAAGATGCGGCCGTTTTCGAGGCGGTCGCCCTGCACTTCGAAGACGCGGATGTTGGCCTGTTCGGTGTCGTTGACGTAAAGCAGCGACTCGTCGGGCGAGAAACAGAGCCCGTTGGGCATGGTGAAGGTATAGCGGTCGACCATCAGCGCGGGCTCGTCGCCGGGGCGGTGATCGGGGGCGAGGCGGTAGACGCCCTGGAATCCCAGCTCTCGCGGGCGTTCGACGCCGAAGCCGGGCATCCGGCCGTACCAGGGGTCGGTGAACCAGATCGAGCCGTCGGACTTCACGCAGAGATCGTTGGGGGAGTTCAACTCCCGTCCCTCGAAATGGCTGGCGAGGACGTCGCGGGTGCCGTCGGGACGGAAGCGGGCGACGGAGGATGTCGAATGCTCGCAGACCAGCAGGTTCAGGGAGGCATCGTAGGTCATGCCGTTGCCCTTGTTGGACGGGCTGAGCACCTCTCGGACGCCGCCTGCGTCCAGGCGGCGCCGGACATCGGCGGGCATGTCGGAGAACAGGAGGTACCGGTCCACCGGATGCCAGATCGGGCCTTCGGTGAAGGTGCAGCCGGACGCCACCTGAAGGACGGGCGCGTGTTCGTCGATCAGGTCGCGGAAGGCGGGGTCGAACGCTGTGTGGGCCATGGCGGGGCCTATGCCGGGAACCAGTTGCGGGCGGGCACGGATTCGACCGTGGGACCGGGAACGGACATGCCCAGCCTGCCCACCACCTTGCCGTTCTCGATCTTCGCGCCCTTGTCGTGGACGGGCAGCAGGAACCTGGCGTCGGAATACATCAGCTTGCGGATCGCGCCCTTCTCCGCCCGCTTGGAGCCGCCGTGGTTGCCGGTGACCTGATATTCCTCCGGCCCGAAGGAGCGGTCGGGCTGGATGATCTGGTCGTGGAAATCGTAGATCACGTCGCCGCAGAGCGTGGCCCGACCCTCGGCCGTGTCCACATGGACATTCATCGAGCCTTCGGTGTGGGCGCCCGCCATTTCGAGATAGAGGCCGGGCATCAACTCGACCGGGCCGGTGATCTCCAGATCCTCCAGCCGCAGGGCGCCGGGGGTGTGCAGCCGCTCGACCAGATGGATGATGTCGGGCTTGGGATATTGGGGGTGCATCAGCCCCGAGACGGAATATTCCAGCTCGCGCCGGTTGATGACCACGGTGGTGTTCATCGGGAAATGGTCGTCCTTGCCTGCGTGGTCGATATGCAGGTGGGTGTGCAGGACGTAGCGCACGTCGCCGGGCTTGACGCCGTGATTGGCGAGTTGGCGTTCGATCATGTTCTCATGGAATTGCAGGCCCCGCATTCCCAGCGACTCCATGATGGCGTTGTCGCGGTAGCCCGTATCGACCACCACGGGGTATTCGCCGCCCAGAATGAGGAAGCCGTAGACCGGCACGCGCCGGGTGCGGCCGCATTCACGGCCGAGCACGAGAAAGCTCGATTCCAGTTCGATGTCCCCGTAGTCGAGTACCTTGATTTCGAGTGCCATCGCCTTCTCCTCCCTCGTCTTTTCAACTCATGGGCATGTCGGGCGGCCCGGTAGGCCGGCCCCTCGCACCACGCGCGAAGCCCAGCACCTCGCGCGCGATGGCGGCCGGATCGCGGCCGTCGCCGAAGCGGTCGATATGCGGCAGGACAGCCCGCAGGGCGTCGGTTTGCGGGCGGTAGCCCTGCTCGGCGGCGAGCGGCGAGAGCCACAGGACCTGCCAGGCCAGCCCGTCGAGCCGCTCCATCGCCTGCACCAGGCTATCGGGGCCGCCGCGTTCCAGCCCGTCGGACAGGATCACCACCAGCGCGCCGCGCGCGAAGGACGCGAAACGCGGGACCGACAGGAACGAGGCGAGCGCGTCCCCCAGCCGCGTGCCGCCGTCCCAGTCGGCGACCAGCCCGGAGGCAAGACCCAGGGCCTGATCGCGGTTCCGGTGGCGCAGGGCCCGTGTCACGCGCGTCAGCCGCGTGCCGAGGGTGAAGGCCTCGACCCGCTCGCCTGCCTGAACGAGGGCATGGGCGAAGCGCATCGCCCCGTCGGTTCCCGCCTTCATGGAGCCGGACACATCGAGCAGCAGGAGGATCCGGCGCTGCCGCTGCCGGCGCCGGCGGGTGGGCAGCATGGTCAGCTCTCCGTCGCGGCGCATCATCTCCCGGAAGGCGCGGGCCGGATCGGGAAGGCGCCCCTTACCCCCACCCCTGCGGCGGGAGATGCGTCGCGGAAGGGCGGCGGGCGCGGCGCGGCGGAAGGCGCGCAGGGCGGCGTCGGGGTCGGCCTGCGCGAAGGCGCGGATTGTCAGGCGTTCTGCGCTCGTGGCCTCGGCGCCGGACGGGTCTTCGTCCTCGGGATCGGCGAGAAGCTCGACTGCGCCGCCGTCATAGGCCGGAGGCTGGTCATCGGGTGCGCCCTCCGAGGGGGAGGCCAACGCGCGGCCCAGGAAGACCGCGTCGAAGGCCGCGTCGAAGGCGGCCCGCCTGTCCGGGCCGGGGCCGAAGATCGCGTGGGCGGCGCGGCGGATATCGGCGATTGAGCGCGGGCCCAGCAGGCCTGTCGCGGCGATGAAATCGCGCGTCTGGTCAGGCGCGGCGGGCAGGCCGATGCGCCGAAGCTCTGCCGGGAAGGCGAGAAACGGATCCAGCGCGCGGGGGGTCATGCGACGGCCTCGGCGAGGAGCGCGTCGAGATCGGGGGCGACGAAGGTCAGGTCGTCCTGATCCTTGAGGGCGACGCCGATGGCGGCGGCGAAGGCGCGCGGCCAGGGCGCCCCCTGCCCCGCCAGCAGGGTCGCGGCCTCGGCCCATTCCACCGTCTCGGCCACGCCGGGCGGCTTGGCCAGCGGACGCTCGCGCAGCGCGCCCACGGCGGCAACGACCTTGCGCGCCGTGTCCTCGGCCACGGTGGACGCGCGCATCATGACGATCTGCGCCTCCAGTACCGGATCGGGATAGTCGATCCAGTGATAGACGCAGCGTCGGCGCAGCGCCTCGTGCAGTTCGCGGGTGCGGTTGGAGGTCAGGATGACGATCGGCGGCTCCGGCGCGCGCACGGTGCCGCGTTCGGGGATCGAGATCGTGAAGTCCGACAGGAATTCGAGGAGGAACGCCTCGAATTCGTGGTCGGCGCGGTCGATCTCGTCGATCAGCAGAACACGCTCGGACGGCTTCTCCAGCGCGCGCAGGATGGGCCGGGCGATCAGGAACTCGTCGGCATAGAGGTTCACGTAGCCCTCGTCCGCCTGACGGATGGCGAGCATCTGGCGCGGGAAGTTCCACTCGTACATCGCCGCCGACGCGTCGATCCCCTCGTAGCATTGCAGGCGGACCAGTTCGCGCCCGAGGATCGAGGCCAGCGCCTTGGCGGCCTCGGTCTTGCCGACGCCCGGCGCGCCTTCGAGCAGGAGGGGCTTGCCCAGCGAGAGCGCCAGGAAGATCGCGGTCGCCAGCCCCTCAGAGGAGATATACTGCGCCTCGCGCAACGACGCCGCCAGCCGGTCGGGCGATTCCAGCCCGCGGGGAAGGCGCCGGACCGCCATCAGAGCGCCTGCCGCGGCCGCGCGCCGCCATTGGCCCGGATGCCGCGCAGCACCTTTTCGGGCGTTACCGGCAGATCATCGATGCGCACGCCCACCGCGTCGTAGATTGCATTCACCACCGCCGGGAGGACAGGGTTGGCGCACATCTCGCCCGGGCCCTTGCCGCCATAGGGACCGTCCTCGGCGGGGCGTTCGAGCACGCTGATGTGGTGGGTCGCCAGATCGCCGGGGCCGGGCATGGCATAGTGATCGAAATCGACGGGGCCATGGTCGCGGTCGGGATAGTAGGGTTCCGTCGTCTCCCATGCGGCGTGGCTCATGCCCATCCAGGCGCCGCCCCGAAGCTGCTGTTCGACGAGGCCGGGGTTCAGGGCGCGGCCCACCTCGTAGGCGGACTGGATGTCGAGCACCTCGACCTCCCCGGTCTCGGCATCGACCTCCACTTCGACCACGAGGGCGGCATGGGCGAAGGTCGTGACGGGGGACATCTCTCCGGTCTCGGGATCGACCTCGGAGAGCGGCACGAGGAAGATGCCGCGCCCTGCGATGGTGCGACCCTGGCGGAACTGCGCGGCCTGCGCGGCGGCCATGGTGGTGATCGTGCGCGAGGGCGCGCCGCGGACATGGATGTTGCCCTGCCCGTCGGTCACGAGATCGCCGGCATCGACCTCGAGCTCTTCGGCGGCGGCCTCCAGCATGACGGCGCGGGCTTCAAGGGAGGCCTGGATGACGGCGTTGCCCATGCGGTGCGTGCCGCGCGAGGCGAAGCTGCCCATGTCGTGGGGGCCGGTATCGCTGTCGGCTGTGTCGACATAGACATCGGCGATGGGGACGCCCAGCGTCTCGGCGGCGATCTGGCGGGTGACGGATTTCATGCCCTGGCCCAGGTCGATGGCCGAGAGCGCGACGGTGAACTTGCCGTCGGGGTTCGAATGCACGAGCGCCTGACTGGGGTCGCCGCCCAGGTTCATGCCGATCGGGTAGTTGATCGCCGCGAAACCACGGCCGCGATGGAGCGTCATCAGCGCCTCCTGAAGCCGGAGAGGGACGAGAACCGCATCGCGCCGGAGCGGGCTGGCTTCCTAGCGGGCGGCGACGTGTCGGCGCGCGGCGCATCGGGGCGGGGCGCAGGGTCCTTCGGTTCGGGTGCCGGCGCGGCGGGCCGGGACGCCGGGGCGGATGCGCCGGGCGGCAGGGTCGCGACGATGGCCGGGCTGGCGGGGGCCCCGCCCTTGCGGGCGTAGCTGCCAGAGGAGAATCCCTCGACGAGGCCGTTCTGGTCTGTCGCGGTGTGGGCCGGAAGCTCTGCCCGGGGGCCGCCGCCACCGGTCTTGGAGGATGCCGCCAGCATGTCCGGCGACAGGCGAAGGCCCGCCTTCTGCGCCGCGACCTGGCAGCATTCGACCAGGGCGCAGTTCTTGGCAAGGCGGCGATGGGCCTTCATGTCGCCGTCGCGATAGGCGTTGAGGATGCGCAGCTCGACCGGGTGCAGGCCCACCGTTTCGGCGACCTTGTCCATATGCGCCTCGATGGCGAAATCGACACCGGTGATCCCGAAGCCGCGCATGGCCGTGGCCGGTGTGCGGTTGGTGTAGACGCAATAGACGTCCGCATGGACATTCGGGATCGTATAGGGTCCGGGCAGGTGGCCCGCGCATTTGATCACCGCGTAGGAGGTCAGGCGCGTATAGGCGCCGCTGTCGAAATATCCGGTGAACTTTCGGGCGACGATGCGGCCGTCATTCATCACCCCGTCGGTCAGGTACCAGCGCTCTGCCCCACGCGGGGCGCCCACCTGCATCTCTTCCTCGCGGTCCCACTGGCTCTTGCAGGGCTGGCCCGTGAGCATGGTGCCCAGGATGGCGAGCGGTTCGTGGATCGAGTCGACCTTGCCGCCGAAGCCGCCGCCCACCGTGCCGCCGATGAAATGCAGGCGCGACGACGGCAGCTCGAGCAGCTTGGACGCCGTGCCCAGCGAAAAGAAGAGCGCCTGCGTCCCCGTATAGCAGACGTAGCGGCCGTTCTGCTCCTGCGCGGCGATGGCGCCGCAGGTCTCGATCGGGGCCTGTTCGATCGGCGACATCTGGTAGCGCCCCTCGATCACGTGGTCCGCCTCGGCCAGGGCACGATCCACGTCGCCGTAGCGCAGTTTCTGGTGATCGTACTTGCCGTGATAGACGAAGGCGTTGCCCGGATAGGTCTCGTTCACGGTAGGGGCGCCGGGCTTCAGCGCCTCTTCGACATCGAGGACGTGGGGCAGCACCTCCCAGTCGACGCGGACAGTACGGGTGGCGGCGCGGGCCTGCGCCTCGGTGCGGGCGATCACCGCGGCGACGGGCTCTCCGCGGTAGGCGACCTTGCCTTCGGACAGGAGCGGTTCGTCGTCGAGGCCGAAATCCAGAAGCGACAGGAGCGTGTTGAGGTTCACCGGCACATCGCGCCCGGTGACGATGCGGACGACGCCCTCCATCCGGTCCGCCTCGGAGGTGTCGATGCGGCGGATACGGGCGTGGTGATGGGGCGAGCGCACGCAGCGGATATGCAGCAGGCCGTCGAAGAGGTGGTCGTCATAGAAGGGCGAGCGGCCGGTGACGTGACCCTCGATGTCCTGCCGGCGGATGCGCTTGCCGATCTCGTTGAGGTCGTCGTCACGCTCGTCGGCGAAGAGGTCCTTGCGCATCTCGAAGCCGTTGCGGTCGGATCTGCGGTCGCTCATGCGCTGGCCTTCCGTCCGGCGAGCGAGAGGATCGCGTCGATGATCGGGTCGTATCCCGTGCAGCGGCAGAGATTCCCCGAGATCGCCTCGACCACCTCCTCGCGGGTCGGGTTCGGGTTGCGGTCCAGCAGGGCGCGGGCCGAGACAAGCATTCCGGGCGTGCAATAGCCGCATTGCGCGGCGAAGTGGTCCATAAACGCCTGCTGCAAGGGGTCAAGCGTGGCGCCCTGCCCCAGCCCGGCGGCGGTCCGCACGTCGCATCCCTCGACCGTTTCGGCCAGGGTCAGGCAGGCCAGCCGGGTCTCCCCGTCGATGGTCACCGTGCAGGCGCCGCAGCTTCCCTGCCCGCAGCCGTATTTCGGGGACAGGTCGCCCAGACCCCGGCGGATGAAGTCGAGCAGGTTCTGGCCGGGATCGGCGAAAGCGGCGCGCTCGGCACCGTTATGGGTCAGGGTGACGGGTATCTTGGTCATCGTCCCTCCTCCATCCGTGCGAGGAGGCGGCCGAGATGGACGCCCGCGACCTCGCCGCGATACCAGCCGCTGGCGAGCGCGTCGGTGGGCGGGTCGAGACCCTCGGCGGCGACGGCGACAGCGCGCTCGCGGGCCGCCTGATCGAGGCGTCCTCCTTCGAGCACGCGCTCAACGGCGGCCGCGCGCAGGGGTGTGGGCCCCATCGCGCCGTAGGCCACCCGCACGCCGGCCAGCTTTCCGCCCGGCGAAGGCGCAAGAACGGCGATGGAGATGACCGAGACGCCGCGCGGCTTGACCCGGCTGACCTTGTGGAACCGGAAGGCGCGCGCGGGCGGGCGCGGGATCTCGACCGCTTCGACAAGGCCGCCGGGGCGGTCCCGGTCGCGCAGGAGATCGTCGAGGGGCCGCGTTCCCCCTGCCCCGGCCATCCGGGCGCGGGCGCCCAGCGCCAGCAGGGCGACGGCGAAGTCGCCGTAGGGATGCGGTGCGAAGAGGTTGCCGCCGACCGTCGCCATGTTGCGGATCTGCGGGCTGCCGACGGCGCGGGCGACGGGGTGCAGGAAATCGAGCTGCGGCTCTGCCAGGATGCGGGCCATGGTGACGCCCGCGCCCACGGTGACGGTATCGCCGCGTGCACTCACGGCGCGCAGGACCGGATCGGCGGTCCGAACGAGCCGCGGCGGCGCGGTCCCGGCATTGACGGCGCGCATCAACATGGTGCCGCCGCCCAGATAGGCGGCCCCGTCGGACAGGATGCGCGCGGCCTCGGCCGTCGTGGCGACGGTCTCGACCCGGGTCATGCCTCCAGCCCCATGCGCGCGCGGATCGCGTCGAAGCCGCTTTGATAGACGCCTTCGGCCACGAGGTCGCGCAACTCGCGCTCGCGGCCCTTGGGGGTGTCGAAACGGCTTTCCCATTGCCAGAAGGTCCAGTCCTCGTCCGTCACGGGGGCGAGGCGGACATGCGAGACGTAGTTCAAGAGAGGGATCGGCGTGTCGAGCAGGCAGTAGGAATAGGCCATGTCCGCATCCGACAGGGTCAGGAGCTGTTCGCGCAGCTCGGACCCGTCGGCGAGATGAAAGCGGCGCACGCATCCCACCTTGTCCGAGCCCTGCCCCCGCTCGATCTGGCTGTCGGTGATGGCGGGATGCCATTCGTCGTGGCCGTTGAAGTCGCGCAGGATATCCCAGACCGCCTCGACCGGGGCCTCCATGACGGTGCTCTTGACGACCTTGACCATGGTCAGGCCCCCAACTGCCGCTTGAGGGCGGAGAAGCCGGCGAGGAACACGTCCTGCCCGATCCCGGTCACGAGACCGACGGCATCCGCCTCGTCGCATTCGAATTCCGCCGTCCACTCAGCGAAGCAGCGGTCGCCGTCGGTCACCGGGGTCAGCCGCAGGGTGGCGACGTAATCCGTCAGCGGCATGGGGCTTTCGAGGATCGCGTAGGTGCAGAAGTAGTCGTAGTCGCTGAGCCCCAGCAGACGCTCGCGAATGCGGTCGCCGTTCTGAAGGTGGAAGTCGCGGACGCAGCCGATCTTGTCGGACGGCTCCGCGTTCTCGATCCGGCTGTCGCGAATGGCGGGGTGCCAGCGCGGCAGGCCGTCGAAATCGCGCACCCGCTCCCAGACGCGCGTGGCCGGCGCGTCGATGACGGCGGAGACGTAGACGCGGGGCATCTAGGCCTTGCCCCCGTCGGACGGCGTATCGTCCGCGTCCGGCTTCCGCGCCTTGGCCGCCTCGTTGGCGACGCGCTGCATGTCGGAGGCCTCGCGCATGAGGCCGCCCTGTTTGGCCAGCGTTCCGCCCTCGACACCGATATCGGCCAGAAGCGAGTCGATCAGCGGCGCCTGCACCCGGTAGCGGAGCGCGGAATTGATGACCTCGTCCGTGGGTGATCCGTCGCCGCCAGCCCCGCCCCCGCCGGTCACGCCGTCGAGTTGCATGATCCGGATATCCTGGATCTTTTCGAGCGGCTTGACCGACGCGGCGACGATGCCCTCGACATGTTCCAGCATCTTGCGACGGAAGAGCGAGGCGCGGGCCGGATCGGTAAGCACGTTCTCGGCCTCGTTGATCAGGCGCTGGGCCTCGGCCGCGACTTCGGAGCGTACCTTTTCGGCCTCGGCCACGAACTTGGCTTCGGCGGCAGCCTTCTCGGCCATCAACACGTCGACGGACTTGCGGCGGTTGGCGGCCTCGGTCTCGCGGACGGTCTGGACCTTCTCTTCTGCCTCGGCGGCGGAGGCGCGGGCGGCATCGGCCTCGGCACGCGCGGCGCTCTCCTCCAGCGACTTCTGATAGAGCGCGATGGCCTTCTCCATCTGCGCGGTCTCGACCTCGCGCTCGCGCTCGACCTCCAGGCGGCGGCGATCCTTCTCGTGGCCGATGCGGACCTCGTCGAGCCCGCGTTCGGAGGCGATGCGGGCGCGTTCCACATCCTCGCGGCTGCCGATCTCGGCCTCACGCAGGGCCTGGACGCGCGCCACTTCGAGCTGCTCGATGGAGCGGCGGCGTTCGAGCCTGGCGGCCTCGACAGCGCGCTCGCGGTCCACCTCCGCGGCCTCCACGTCTCGCTGGGCCGCGATCTCGGCCTGCTTGACGCTGCCCTCGGCTGCGGCGCGCTTGGCCTTCTGATCGGCAAGCGCCACGACGCGTTTCTCGTCGGCGGCCTCGACCGCCTGACGCCGTTCGATATCGGTGACTTCCCGGGTCTTCTGGCTGGCGATCCGTTCCTGTTCCAAGGACAGTTCGGAGCCGACGCGCTGCTTTTCGATGGCTTCGCGACGCGCGATCTCGGCCGCCTCGATCTGTTCTTCCTTCTCGATCTCGCGGGCGCGCACCTCCTGGTCGGCGGAGATACGTTCGGCCTCCAGCGTCTTGCGCTGGGCGATCCGGGCCTGTTCGACCGCCTCGTCCGCGGCGATGCGGGCATTGTCGATGGCCTTGTTGCGCTCGATTTCCAGCGATCTGGTGGACTCGTCGGCCGAGATCCGTTCGGCTGCGATCTGCTTCTCGCGGGCGATGCGCGCGGCCTCGACGGCCTCGTTCGCCGCAATCTCGGCGGCCTCGACGGCCTGCTGGCGCTCGATCTCCAGTTCGCGCACGCGGCGGTCCTCGGCGATCCGGGCCTCGGACACTTCGGCGGCCTGAAGGATCCGAAGCCGTTCCACTGCCTCGCGAGAAGTGATCTCGGCCTCGTCGAGCGCCTTCTGGCGCGCGATCTCGCGCTGGCGGATATCCTCTTCGCCCTTGATGCGGGTCTGCGCCAGCAGAAGGTCCTGGGCCATCCGGCGCTTTTCGTTGGCCTCGTTGGCCGCGATCTCTGCGTCGCGCAGGGCACGCGCGCGTTCGATCTCCAGCGCCTGGGTCTCGCGCTCCTTGGCGATCCGGGCTTCATCGACGGCCTTCTCACGGGCGATGCGGGCCTCGTCGACGATACGCTCCTGTTCGATGCGGGCGCGTTCGGTCGCCTCGCTTGCCGCGATCTCTTCGGCCTCGATGGCCTTGCGGCGCGCGATCTCCCGGGCCTGGGTGTCCTGTTCGTTGGCGATGCGGGCCTCTGCGACGGCGCGTTCCTGAAGGATCCGCGCGGTTTCGGTCGCCTCGCGGGCGGCGATCTCTTCGGCCTCGTCCTCGCGGGTGCGGGCGATCTCGCGCGCGCGGATGTCCCGCTCGGAGGCGATGCGCGCCTCGGAGATGGCGCGCTCGTTCGAGATGCGCGCCTTCTCGATCGCCTGATGGGCGTCGATCTGCGCGCTCTCGGCCTCGGTGTCGCGGGCGGCGCGTTCGCGGGCGAGTTCGGCGCGCTGCTGGGCCCGGCGGAATTCGACGTCGCGCTGCTGGGCGAGGCGCGCCTCCTCGCTTTCGCGTTCGATATCGAGCGCCTGCTTCTCGGCTTCGAGATTGCGGGCGCGGATGCGGATCATCGAGTCCTGCTCGATATTGTTGCGAAGGGTGCGGCGCTCCTCGATGTCCTGGATCAGCGCGGTCAGACCCTCGGCGTCGAAGCGGTTGGACGGGTCGAAGTATTCGAGCGCCGTCTGGTCGATATCGAGGATCGCCACGCTTTCGAGTTCGAGCCCGTTCTTTTCGAGATCCTGCTGGGCCAGCGCGCGGACGCGTTCGACGTAATCGTGCCGTGCCTCGTGCATTTCCGGCATGGTCATCTCGGCGGCGACGGCGCGCAGGGCACTTTCGAACTTGCCCACGAGCAGCCCTTCGAGCCGCTCGCTTTCCAGCGTCCGGCGGCCCAGCGTCGCGGCGGCCATGGACACGGCGTCCTTGGTCTGGCGGACGCGGACGTAGAACTCCGCCTCGACGTCGATCCGCATCCGGTCGCGGGTGATGAGCGCCTGCGTCTCGGTCCGGCTGACGGCCAGCGGGACGGTGTTCAGGTTGACCGGCGTGATGTCGTGGATGATCGGCAGCACGAAGGCGCCGCCGTCGATCACGACCTTTTCGCCCAGGAAACCTGTGCGCACGAAGGCGATCTCTTTGGTCGACCGCCTGTAGAGCCACTGCATGACCCAATAGACGATCGCGACGACGATGACGGCGACGATCAGCCAGAGGATGAGCTGTCCGATGAGCTGTCCGGTCATGATGTATCCTCCCCTTCAGTCCCGTCCGATGCGTTTGAACGCGGCGGTCTGTTCCTTCATCGCGACCTCCGTGGGCAGCCGCTCCATCGAGGAGGCGCCATAGAAGCCGTGGCAGGTCTGCGAATTGCGCAGGACGAAATCGGCGTCGTCCGGCATGGCGACCGGGCCGCCATGGACCAGGATCACCGCGTCCTTCTTCACCTTCAGCGCCGCCTCGGCCCAGCGATCCACCAGCGCCGGGCATTCCTTGAGCGTCACCGCCGTCTCGGCCCCGATGGCGCCGCCCGTCGTGAGACCCAGATGGCAGACGATGACGTCGGCCCCCGCCTCGGCCATGGCGGTCGCGCTGTCCTCGTCGAAGACATAGGGGGTGGTCAGCATCCCCTTACCGGCGGCCTTGGCGATCATGTCGATCTCGTGTCCGAACCCCATCCCGGTCTCTTCGAGCTGGGCGCGGAACGTGCCGTCGATCAGGCCGACCGTCGGGAAGTTCTGCACCCCCGAGAAGCCGACGCGGCGCAGCTCGTCCAGAAAGACGTCCATCAGGCGGAAGGGATCGGTGGCGCAGACCCCCGCCAGAACCGGCGTGTCGCGAACCACGGGCAGCACCTCGCCGGCCATTTCGAGGACGACCGCGTTGGCGTCGCCATAGGGCATGAGCCCCGCCAGCGAACCGCGCCCCGCCATCCGGTAGCGGCCCGAATTGTAGATCACGATCAGGTCGATGCCGCCGGCCTCTTCGCATTTCGCGGACAGGCCCGTCCCGGCGCCGCCGCCGATGATGGGCTCGCCTTTCGCGATCATGGTCTGGAAGCGGTCGAGAATGTCTTGGCGCGGGATCATCGGCGAGCCTCGTGTTTGGTGCGTCTCTGCGCGGTGCGGGTGGGGCGCGGAGCGCCGTGGAGGCCGCGAAAGGCCTCGACCACGGCAGCGGCGAAAGCGGGATCGTTGATATGCTCGGGCCGGCGGATCAGTTGGCGGTTGGCCGTGGAGAGAACCGTGCGGTCCAACGCATCGAAGAGCGCCTTGCGGGCCGCGGCGTCGTGGAAGGGCTGGCCCGGCGCGTCGAGGGCAGAGACCCCGCCTTCGGGCAGGAAGAAGCGGACCGGGCCCTCCATCTCGTTGAGGCGCGCTCCGATCCAGCGTCCCATCTCGGCGCATTCCTCAGGCGTCGTGCGCATCAACGTGACCTGCGGGTTGTGTTCGTAGAACAGGCGGTCGCGGTACCGGTCGGGGACGGTGTCGCGAGCGCCGAAATTCACCATGTCGAGCGCGCCGACCGAACCGATATAGGGCTGGCGGGTACGGATGACGGCGCGGAAACGGTCCTCGGTCGCGGCGAAGACGCCGCCGAAGAGCATGTCGCAAATCTCGGTCGTGGTCAGATCGAGGACGCCGACCACCTTGCCGCTATCGACGAGGGTCTCCATCGACTGACCGCCGATGCCGGTGGCGTGGAAGACGAGGCAGTCGTAATCGTCGTCTAGCTGGGCGACGACCTGCTGGATGCAGGGCGTGGTGACGCCGAACATCGTCAGCCCGATCGCAGGCTTGCGGCCGGGGCGCGGCGCAGCCTCCCGCCGGGCGCGCACCATGCCGATCATGGCCTGCGCGGCGTTGCCCAGCACCTCTTCGGTGATCGCATTCAGACCCTGAACGTCGGCTACGGAATGCATCATCATCAGGTCCGAGGATCCGACATAGCGTTGCACGTCGCCCGACGCGACGGTCGAGACGATAAGCTTGGGCACGCCCACGGGCAGGGCCCGCATGGCGGGCGCCGCCATGGCCGTGCCGCCCGAGCCGCCCGCCGAGATCACGCCCGCGATCCCCTCTTGGCGGGCGATCCAGCGCGAGAAGGCCAACGCCATCCCCGCGACCGACTGGCCCCGGTCGCCGGTGAAGACGCCCGCGGCGCCGCGCGGGTGGAACGCGGCGATCTGGTGGGCCGGGATCTCGGCGCCCGTATGCCCGCCCGTCGTGGACAGGTCCGCGATACGTACCGGCAGCCCGGCCTCGCGGATGAGGTCGCGCATGTAGCGCAACTCCGCCCCCTTGGTGTCCAGCGTTCCGGCCACGACGACCACCTGCGCGCCCGGCGCGGCGAGCGGTCGGATCTCGGTACTGGCGGGGGCAGACGTGGACCGGCCGGGGACGGCGGAGGACTGGACCTTGGCCATACGCTCCAGCACCGGGACGGGAACGGGCGCGGACCACCGCGTCGGAAGCGTCGGGTTGGACTGATAGACTTTGGTGAGCGTGGGAGCGTCCGAGGGACCGGTCCGCTTTTCTTCGGCGGCAACGGGCGCCGAGTCGACAGGCGTGTCGTCATGGGCATGGCGACCGACCCCCAAAAGACGCTGTTGCAGGTCGCGGTCCCCTGCCAGTTGTGCGGCGGGCGCGAGGCGATTGATCCTGCCATTCACCATGATCGCCACGTTGTCGGCGACCGCACACGCGACGCCGATATTCTGCTCGATCACGAGGACCTCGATATCCCCCTCTTCGGCGAGACGCAGGAGGATATCCTCGACCTGCGCGACGATGACGGGGGCCAGCCCCTCGGTGGGCTCGTCCATGATCAGGAGCTTGGGGTTCGCCAGAAGCGCGCGGGAGATGGCGAGCATCTGCTGTTCGCCGCCCGAAAGCTGCCCGCCGCCATTGCTCTTGCGCTCGGCCAGGCGGGGGAAGGTGGAATAGATGCGGTCGACAGTCCAGGCGCCTTCGGACGTCTCGACCATCCGAAGATGCTCGTCCACGGTCAGGCTGGGCCAGAGCCGCCGGCCCTGGGGCACATAGCCCACGCCCATGCGCGCGATCTCTGTCGGGTTGCGGCCCACGAGGGGCTGGCCCGCGAAGGTGATCGACCCCGAGGCGACCTGCACCATCCCCATGATCGCCTTGCAGAGCGTCGTCTTGCCCATGCCATTGCGACCGACCACCGAAAGCACGCCGCCATCGAGCCGCAGGTCCACGCCCTGCAAGGCGTGCGACGCGCCGTAATAGACGTTGAGCCCCTTGACCTCGAGGGCAGGTGCGCGCCCCCGCTCAGCCATGTCCGTCGCCCAGATAGAGTTCCTGAACCTCGGCGTCGTTCTCGATCTCTTCGGGGGTGCCTTCCTTGAAGACGGTCCCGTTGTGCATCATCGTCACGCTCTCGGCGACGCGCAGGGCGACGTCCATGTCGTGCTCGATGATGACATAGCCGATATGCTCGGGCAGATTCGTGAGCAGGCGGACGAGCTCTCCGCGCTCGGTTGGCGACAGGCCCGCAGCGGGTTCGTCGAAGAGGATCAGGCGCGGCGCGCCCGCAAGCGCGAGCGCGATTTCGAGCTGGCGCTGCTGACCGTAGCTGAGATTGGCGACCATCGTGGAGGAGGCGTCGGTCAGGTTCACCGCCTCGATCAGTTCCTCGGCCCGCGACAGCAGCGTGTCGCCTTGCCGCGGACGCAGCATCGAGAACCGCGCGCGGGAGACGCCGCGGCAGGCGAGGTAGACATTGTCGGCCACCGTCAGTCCGCCGAACAACAGGCTGATCTGGTAGGTCCGGCGCAGGCCCCGGCGGACCCGTTCATGGGCCGGAAAGGTCGTCACGTCCTCGCCGAAGAGGCGGATCGTACCGGATGTCGGAAGGAAGTCGCCGGTCACGCAGTTGAAGAGCGTCGTCTTGCCCGCGCCGTTCGAGCCCAGCACCGCGCGCCGCTCTCCGGATGCGACGGTCATGGTCACGTCGGCGATTGCGGCCAGGGCCCCGAACATCTTTTGGACGCCGCGCAATTCCAGCGCGGCACCGGTCGAGACCGAGCCGATCCGCGCGGGCGCGGCGGGTGTCCCGGTCTGCGCGTTCACCGCAGGCCTCCGTCGCGGGCCATCTGCGCCCGCCGCGCCCTCCACCGGTCCCACAGGCCCAGCACGCCGTCGGGCGAGAAGAAGACGAGCGCCAGGAAGCCCAGCCCGATCAGAAGCTTGAAGCGCTCTCCCGACAGGCCGAAGGCCAGCAGAACGTCCGGCGAGAAGGTGCGCAGCAGGACGTAGATCAGCGCCCCGATGAAGGGGCCGATCGGCCGCCCGATCCCGCCGATCACGGCGATCACCAGGATGTCGATGACGGCCGGGATGCCCGCCGTCCCCGGCGCGATCTGTGCGTTCTGCCAGACCAGCAGGATGCCCGCCACCGCCGCGATGATCGACGCGAACGTGTAGGCCGCGACCCGGTGCGCGGTCACGTTGAAGCCCAGTGCCGCCATCCGGCGCGGGTTGTCTCGGATGCCCTGAAGCGCGAGGCCGAAGGGCGCGCGCGAGACATAGATGACGACACCATAGGCCAGCGTCGCCCAGCCCAGCGTGAGGTAGTAGAACGGCATCGGTTCGCGCCAGTCGACGCCGAAGAGGCGCGGCGGCACCACGAGGTTGAAGCCGGTATAGCCGTTGAAGATCGTGTAGTTCTGGCGGGTGAAATAGAAGAACGCCGCCGCGATCGCGAGGGTGATCATGATCGTGTAGATGCCCTCGGTCCGCACGGCGAGGGCACCGACGATGGTGCCGAAGATCGCCGCGATGATGATCGCGATGGGGACATAGAGCCACCACGGCAGGTCCATCGAGATCTCGGCGATGCCGGAGGTTCCGAAGATCGCCACCATATAGCCCGCCATCGCCGCGACCGACATCTGGATCAGGCTGACCATGCCCCCGTAGCCCGCAAGGAACATCAGCGAGAGCGCGATCATCCCAAGGATGAAGGTCCAGCCGAAGACCTGAAAGAGGATGAAGTCGTTCGCATAGGCCGGCAGCGTCAGCAGGAAGAGGCCCAGCGCCCACCAGACCGGCGGGATCCGTTCCACCCAACCGGCCTCCGGTCGCTCGCGGGATGCGGAGCGGTCGAGAGGGGGTTCCGCCAGCGCCATGACTCAACTCCTCCCCAGAAGGCCCTGGGGGCGGAAGGCGAGGACGGCGGCCATGATGAGGAAGGTGAATACGACCGAATAGGTCGGCGCGTAGACGAGGCCCAATTGTTCGGCCAGACCGATCACGAGCGCGCCGATGGCCGCGCCCGGGATCGAGCCCATCCCACCCACTATCACCACCACGAGAGAGGCCAGAAGAAAGCGCGTGTCTTCCCCCGGAGAGAGCGACTGGAAGGTCCCGCCGATGATCCCGGCCATGCCGGCGAGCCCCGCGCCGAAGCCGAAGACGGCCAGGAAGACGTACTGGATGCGCACGCCCGAGGCGGCCAGCATCTCACGGTCGTCCACGCCCGCTCGGACCAGCATCCCCAGTTTGGTCCGGTTCAGGACGAACCACATCGCGAAGCCCACGACGATCGCCGCGAAAAGGATGGCCATGCGAACAGCCGGATAGCGCAGGAACACGATCTCGCCCGAAGATCGGGTGCCGCTGACGATGGGCAGCGTCATCGGCCCGCTGAGCCAGTCGGGCGCGAAGATCGTGTAGCTCTGCCCGCCCCAGATCCACAGCAGGATGTCGGCGATGACGACCGACAGGCCGATGGTCACCATGGTCTGTCGCAGCTCCTCGCCCTCCATCCGGCGGAAGACCTGGTTTTGCAGGATGAGACCCAGCGCGGCCACGACGATGAAGACGACCGGAAAGGCCAGCAGCCAGGAGCCGGTCCGCTCGGACACTTCGAAGCCGATATAGCCGCCCAGCAGGTAGAGCGATCCATGGGCCAGGTTCACGTTGCGCATGAGGCCGAAGATCAGCGTGAAGCCCGACGCGACGAGGAAGTAGAGCGCGCCCAGCGTGACGCCGCCGAAGACCGCGTTCAGAAAGATCCGCTTGCGGCCGAACGTCTCCTCCATCGCCTCGGACCAAGGTGCGAAGATCGACCATAGCAAGACGGCGACGACGAGGCCGATGATGACCGACCATACCGGATGGCGCGACACGAATGCCGTCATCTGACGCCAAGCTCCTCCCTGTTGGGGAAAGCCTAAACCGGTTGCGGGGCGCGGCGCGTACCCGACAGTCTGATCGTTGCGCCGAAGGTCCGCTTAATCGTCAGTGCGGCAGCGGGGTCTGGACACAGCGGCGATAGGCGGTGGGCGGCACGACCCCGTTTGCGATGAAGAACCGCGAAAAGCTGGCCTGGCTGGAGAAGCCCAGATCGAAGCCGATATCGGCCACCGCGTCCGCGCTTTCCGACAGCTTGTCGATGGCCCGCTCCATCCTCAGAGCGTTCAGGTAGAGGTTCGGTGTCAGGCCGACCTGTTCGCGGAACAGCTTGTAGAAGTGCGGCCGGGACAGGCCCGCCTCTCGGGCAACGGCGCACATGTCGATATCCTCTCCCACGCCGCGCTGAAGGATGCGCAGCGAGCGGCGGATCCGGAAATCCCGGCTGACGACATTGGGGCCGATGAAGGCGCGCCCGCTTTCCGTCCACTGCCAGGATTGGTCGTAGGCCGATTGCGACAGCGCGCAGAGGCGATCCTCCAGCATCGGATCGTCGGCATCCGGGTCGAGCATGGTGGCTGCCGTTTCGCGGACGAGGTGGCCCAGACGGTCCGTCACCTCGATGCCCACGCGGCCGAATTGAAGCGAGGCCGTCACTTGGCGCGCGACTTCGAGAAACCAGGCCGGGCGGATGTAGAGGACCAGCGCGAGCGTCGGCTGGCTGGACGGCGCGTTCTGGAAGTAATGCGACTGCCACGGGCTGACGGCGACGGCCTGTCCCGGCGAAATCGGCCAGAGCTGATCCCCGACGGACATGGCGGCGGGCGGGCCCTGAACGTGAAAGATCAGGTGGCCCTCGCGATGCGCGTGTGGGGCCATGCGCCGATCCATGGAATAGAGACAGACACGCCCAAAGGCGCCGTGAAACACGGCAATTGCGGTACTCATGATTTTTCCTCCCCTCGCCTTTCGGCGAGTTCCTCCGGCGTCAGGCTAGCGCCTTTACGTAGAGTCACCAAGAAAAGTCTCGGCGCATGGCGAGCTTCGGCCATCAGACCGCGTCCTCCAGAAGCGCGAGGTAATCCGCCTTGGTCGCATGCCTCGGATTGGTCTGGGTGGCCGGGTCGGCGGCGGCGCGCGCCGCCACCCTGCCGAGTGCCGCGCGGTCGAGGCCGAGATATCCGATGCGATCGGGCAGCCCGATCCGCAGGCCGAACTCGGCCAGAACGTCTATCAGATCGGCCTGAGGCGCGTGCCCCATCTCGACCGCGATCCGGCGGTAGCGGTCGCCGACCGCCGGAGCGTTGAACCCGAGGATGCGCGGCAGAACGGACGCATGAAGCCGTCCGTGGGGCAGCGCGTCCCCGGTTTCCGCCTCGAGCCCGAGGGCAATCGCCTCGGTCGCGCCTAGCCCCTTCTGCGCGGCGAGTGCGCCATTCAGGGCCGCCGCCATCATCTCTCGCCGCGGGGCCGGCCGTCGACCGTCCCGAACGGCTTCTTCCAGGTTGTGGGTCGCCCGGTAGATTCCTTCCAGCGCGATCCCGTCGGCGGGGGGATTGTAGCCGGGCGCGAGATACGCCTCGATGCAGTGAGCCAGCGCGTCGAACCCATGCGCCGCCGTGCGCATGGCGTCGGTGCCGTAGGTCAGGCAAGGGTCGCACAGGATCGCGGCCGGAACGGCGGCGGCGGGCGTCCGCGTTGACCCGGCCTGCATAGGCCGCCCCAAGCCGATATCCGAAGTCGTCGTCGGAACCGCGACGAGCGGCAGGCCGGGCGCCGAGACGGCGGCGACGCGGCGCCCGGTTTCCATTGCGGACGTCCCTCCGAAGGCCACGATCACATCGCATTCCGCCTCGCGCGCGGCCTGAGCGAGCGTTTCGACCCACATGGCCAGCCCGACATCCGACGGGGGCGCAAGCGTGCGGTCCCAGATCGCCGTGGCGGAAGACGGCAGGGCATCTTCCAGCATGGCGCGCCCATCCTCCGTTGGCCCGTCCTCGTCCGTCACGAGAAGCGGCCGCGAGACGCGAAGGCGCGCCATCTCGGAGGCCAGCGCATCCTCGAAGACACGCTCCGCGAAGTGGATCCTCGTGACATAGGTGATGAGAGACATGGGGGCGTCCACGGTCAGGCGTCGCGACGAAGGCCGCGCCCTGCCGAGGCGCGCCCGGGCGATTGTGCCGGGCGCGGCGCGGCGCCCGGCCTGGCATTCGGGATCAGCCGCCGCCGAGGGCCGCGCAATCCGGATTGTCGCGCGAAGGCAGGCCCATGGCGCGGAACTCGTCGGGCGTCATTCCCAGCGTCTGGGTGACGTTGTCGACGCGGGCCTTGAACTCGTTGCGCAGGCCGCCTTCCCCGTCTTCGACCACCTCTGTGATGAAGACCGAGCCGGAGGCCTGACGGTTCTCGTTCAACTCGACGGTGCCCAGCGGTGTGTCCAGTGGCGTGGTCGAGAGCGCCTCGTGCAAAGCGGCCTGTCCGTCGCTGAGATCGCCGCCGACCTCATTGATCCCCTGGAGGGCCGCCAGGGTGGCGATGTAGTAGCCCACACCGAAGAGCGACGGGGTCGGGAACCGCTCATCCTCGGGGAAGGCTTCCTGGTAGGCCGTGACATAGCTCTGCCAGGCTTCGGAGGGGTCATCCGTCGCGAGCGGACCGGAGGTCGGCGTTCCGATCAGCGCCTCCTTGGCGCGGCCGCGCGATGTCAGCACGGTCTGGTCGGCCATGATCGTCCCGCCGATCAGGTTCGTCTCCGCCCCCGTCTGGTTGTACTGGTTCAGGAAGTTGATGGCGTCCGTGCCGCCGACGCCCAGATAGATCGCATCCACATCGTCCGGCAGAGAGGCGATCACGCCGCCGAAATCCGAAGAGCCGAGCGGCACCCAGAACCGTTCCACGATCTCGCCGCCCGCGCGGCAGAAATCGACGGCGAAGCCCAAGAAGTTGGTGTAGCCGAAGGAATAGTCGGCGGCGACGGTCGCGACGCGGGTCCAGCCCTTTTCCTCGACGACATATGTGCCGAGGCCCGCGCCCCACTGCGAGCCGTCGAGATTGAAGCGGAAGAAGTTCTCGGCCGGATCCACCCACGTCGTCTCGAGCGCGCCCGAGATGCCGTTGATGATCGTCTTGTCGGGGACGGTCTTGGCGTAGTCGCGCATCGCGATCCCCTCGGACCCGGAAAGCGGACCGATGATGATGTCGACGCCGTCCTGCTCGATCAGCTTGCGGGCCTGGCGCACGGCGGTGTCCGGCGTGGTGTCGGACGGTGCGACGACGTATTCGATCTGTCGCCCGCCGGCCTCGAACCCGGCCTGCTGAAGCGCGAGTTCCACGTTGCGGACCCCGTCGGCACCGCCCTCCGCGAAGGCGCCTTCGAGGGCGACGAGCACGCCAAGCTTGATCGGTTCGTCCTGCGCCATCGCGCCGGACGGAAGGGTAACGGCAGCGGCGGCAGCCGCGGCGATGAGCGTCTTCCTCATTGGTGTCCTCCCAGACTGCGCGCAGGCTCGTTCGCTTCCTCCACACGCCTGCCGCCGCCTGCACCGAGCGGTCCGTTCGGGCGCCAATCCAGCCTAGTGCGCGCACGCCCGGCAGCGCGATCACCGCGAGTTGGGCGCCATACCCGAAGGTCTCATTTTTTCCGGGCTACTGGAGGTCCGGCGGCAACAGGGGCGCGGGCACGCCCTGATAGCAGACCGGCCGGAGCCAGCGCCGGATCGACAAGGTCCCGACCGACGTCGCCCCGAAATTCGTCGAAGCCGGATAAGGGCCGCCATGGACCATCGCATCGCTGACTTCGACCCCGGTGGGAAAGCCGTTGGCCAGAATGCGCCCCACCTTGCGTTCGAGGATCGGCATCAGGCGGCGCGCATCGGGAATGTCGGCCTCGTCCACATGCAGCGTCGAGGTCAATTGCCCTTCGAGGCCGGTCGCGATCTCGACCATTTCGTCCAGACCGGAGGCCGTGACGATGATCCCGGACGGGCCGAACACTTCGTGCGCAAGCGCCGGGTTCGTGCGCCAGGTCGAGCCGGCGACGCGGAAGAGGCTCGGCGACGCATGGCGGCCGTTGCCGTCCCCGGGCAGGATGACTTCGACATCCGCCGCCCCGGCAATGGCGTCCCGTCCCGTGCGGAACGCCCCGGCGATGCCGTCGGTCAGCATCGTCTGCGAACCGACCGCCCGGATCGCCTCGGACGCGCTGTCGGCGAAGCGCGATGCGTCGATGCCTTCGGGCAGAATGACGAGTCCGGGATTGGTGCAGAACTGGCCGGCGCCTTGGGTCAGAGACGCCGCCCAGCCCTTGGCGATCTCTTCGCGGCGCGCGGCCAGGGCGGCGGGCAGCACGAACATCGGGTTTACGCTGCCCAGCTCGCCGAAGAAGGGGATCGGGTCGGGCCGGGCGGCGCAGAGGTCGAAGAGCGCCCTGCCCCCGCCCAGCGATCCGGTGAAGCCCACGGCACGGATCAGCGGGTGCTGCACAAGGGCCTGACCGACCTCGCGCGATCCGCCGTGGATCATCGAAAAAATGCCTTCGGGCAGACCCGACGCCCGGATCGCCGACAGGATTGCGTCTGCGACAAGTTCCGTGGTGCCGGGATGGGCCTCATGGCCCTTGACGATTACAGGGCATCCGGCGGCCAGTGCCGAGGCGGTGTCGCCCCCGGCGGTCGAGAAGGCGAGCGGGAAGTTCGACGCGCCGAATACGGCGATCGGGCCGATGGGCCGCTGGATCATGCGCAGGTCGGGCCGCGGGATCGGGGCGCGATCCGGGAGGGCCGGATCGTGCCTGCGGTCGAGATAGTCGCCGGCCTCGATGTGATCCGCAAAGAGGCGCAATTGCCCGCACGTGCGCCCCCTCTCCGCCTCCAGGCGCGCGGCGGGGAGGCCGGTTTCGCGGGTCCCGATCCGGGTGATCGCGGCGCCGCGGGTCTCGATCTCGTCAACGATGGCGCGCAGGAACCGCGCACGCCGGTCGCGGGAGGTTTCGGCGTAGGTCGCGAATGCCGCCTCGGCGGACCGGGCAGCGCGGTCGACCAGCGCCGGGCTGCCCTGAAAGAAGCTCCGCGACGCCCATTCGACGGGATTGTTCTCGAACGTCGCGTGGCTCTCGACCCAGTCCCCGGCGATCAGATTTTGGCCATTCGGCATGTCACCCCCCGCATTGCTCCGCCTTGATCGATATCGGCGGGGAACGAGGGCGTCCATTCCGACGGCATCGGGCAACCCGATGCCGCGGATCGCGGACGGTCAGGCGATGCGGGAGGAAAGGCGCGGCGCCGGTTGCAGGCGCGCCGCTTCGTAGGCGGCGATGTCGTTCTCATGCTCCAGCGTGCGCGCGACGTGGTCCTTCCCTTCCATCAGGAGGGTCTTGCGCGCTTGCGGAATGTCGAAGGACGTCTCGCCCCGCGCGTGGCGGATGGCCTGCGCGGGCAGGTCCACCTCGAATTCCACGGTGGCCGGATCGGCTGCGAGGGTCGCGAGGGCGGCCACATCGTCCGGCGGTAGCGTGATCGCCAGCAAACCGTTCTTCTCGCAATTGCCGAAGAAGATCCCGGCGATGGACGGCGCCACGATCACCCGGATGCCCCATTGCATCAATCCCCAGACGGCGTATTCCCGGCTGGAGCCGCAGCCGAAATTCTCGCCGCAGATCAGGATCGACGCATCGGACCAGGGTTCGCGGTTCAACACGAAACCGGGATCCTGACGCAGGTCGTGGAAGGCCCCTTCGGCCAGCCCGGCGCGGTCGATCCGCTTGAGGAACTGCTTGGGCATGATGACGTCGGTATCGACGTTCGGCGCGGGCATGGATGCCGCGATCCCGGTATGGACGGTAAACGGCGTCACAGCTTCCTCACATCGGTCAGATGCCCCGTGACCGCGGCCGCGGCGACCATGGCGGGGCTCATCAGATGGGTTCGGGCGCCGCGTCCCTGGCGCCCCTCGAAGTTGCGGTTCGTCGAGGAGGCGAGGCGCTCGCCCGTGGCGGCGACATCGTCGTTCATGGCCAGGCACATCGAACAGCCCGATCCGCGCCACTCGAACCCGGCCTCGCGGAAGATCGCGTCCAGGCCCTCGGCTTCGGCCTGGGCGCGCACCGCCTTCGAGCCGGGAACGCAGATCGCCGTCACGCCGTCCGCGACGCGGCGACCGCGCAGGATCTGGGCCGCGGCACGCAGATCCTCGATCCGCGCGTTGGTGCAGGAGCCGATGAAGGCGCGATCTATCTGGATCGTGTGGAGCGGCATACCGGGCACCAGATCCATGTAGTCGAGCGCGCGGCGGTCGGCGTCGCCCCGAGGGTCCGGGACGGTCGCGAAGATGGGCGCTGCCTGATCGGGGCTGGTCCCCCATGTCACGAGGGGGGCGATGGCGGCGACGTCGATTTCGACTTCGCGGGCGAAGACGGCGCCCTCGTCGGTGCGCAGCGTCGTCGCATGCGCGGCCAATGCGTCCCAGGCGTCGCCGGTCGGAGCGTGGGGACGCCCGCCCAGATGGGCCAGCGCCATACCGTCGGGCGCGATCACGGCGACCCGTGCGCCGGCCTCGACGATCATGTTGCAGAGCGTCATCCGCCCTTCCATGCCCAGCGCCGCAACCGCAGGACCGTCCCACTCGACGGCATGTCCGGCAGCTCCGTTGGCGCCGATCCGGGCGATGACCGCCATCACCATGTCCTTGGCCGTCACCCCTGCGCCCGGCGCGCCGGTCAGCGTGATCCGCATGGGTTTCAGCACGCTGTGCTCGACGGTCTGGGTCGCGAGGATGTGCTCGATTTCTGAGGTCCCGATCCCGTAGGCGAGCGCACCGAAAGCGCCGTAGGTCGTGGTGTGGCTGTCGCCGCACAGGATCGTGGTGCCCGGCCAGGCGAGACCCAGATCGGGGACGACGACATGCTCGATCCCCTGGCGCGGGTCGAACAGGTCGATCAGTTCGATTTCGTGGCGGGCGCAATTCTCGGCCAGCGTCTCTATCTGGAGCCGGCCGCCGGCATCCTCCACCTCGTCCAGAGAGGCGATCGCGCGGGTGGGGCTGACGTGATCGACGATGGCCAGGTGCCGCCCCGGGTCGCGGACCGATCGGCCCGCCTCGTGCAGCCCGGCGAAGGCCTGCGGGCTGGTATACTCGTTCATGACGTGGAAATCGACGTAGAGCAGGACCGTGTCATCGTCGATCCGGCGCACTGTATGCGCGTCGAGCAGCTTCTCGTAGAGCGTCTTCATGGCAGCGGCACCAGCAGGAGACGCCCGAAGAGAAGCGCGACGAGCACCACGACGCCGACTAGGGCCGCCGACTGGGCGAGGACGGACCGGGCGGCGGGCCGCTCTTCGAAGGCCAGGGCCATTGCGAGGATCGCGCCGCCGATCGAGGTCGGCACGAAGCCCGTGACCGGCAACAGGATGGCCCAACCCAGCAACAGCGCCAGGAAGAGAAGCGGCCGCGCGAGATCCCCGTGGGGGCGGGTGACGGGCGGGTTTCGCCAGACGGCGCGAACGGCCAAAGCGATGCCGCCGAGCAGAAGGCCGAAGCCGGCCAGCCGGGGGAAGATCGCGCCGAAGGTGGACATGGCCAACGTTTCCCACAGGGCGTAGGCGCCCAGCAGGATCAGGACGACCGAGGGCAGCAGGTCGCGATGGGTCCAGGTCATGCGCCCGCCTCCTCGCGCAGCGCCTTCAGCCGCGCGCGACGGTCGGACCACCAGGGCCATGTGAGGGTGAGGATCGTGAAGAAGATGATGCCCAGGCTGATCGGCCGACCGAAATATTGCCCCCAGAGGTCGCCCGAGGCGTTTCCGATCAGCCAGGCCTGAACGAAGCCCTGTTCCGCGATAGGGCCGAGGATCAGGCCCAGCACGATGGGCGACGGCTCGAACCCCCAGCGTGCGGCCACCCAGGCGAGCGCGCCGAGCACGACCATCATGATGACATGGTTCGGGTTCTGCTCGACCGCGTAGGCGCCGATCATGATCAGGACGCCGATCGCGGGGGCGAGGACCGATTTCGGGATCGAGGAGATCGTCCGGAAGGCGGTGCGCCCGATCACGAGACCCGTGGGGATCATCAGAAGCGTCGCGATCAGCAATCCGAAGGTGAATGTCTGCACGAGGTCTCCCTGCTCGGCGAAGAGCTGGGGGCCGACGCGGATGCCCTGCACCATGAGCGCGCCGAGGATGATCGCGTCGGGGGGCGTGCCCGGAATGCCAAGGACCAGCGTCGGGACGAAGCCGCCGCCCACAGTGGCCGAGTTCGCGCTCTCGCTGGCCACGACGCCATCGGGCGCGCCCTTGCCGAAATTCGCGCGGTCGGGGGACGTGCGCCGGGCTTCGGAATAGGCGACCAGCCCGGCGACGGCGCCGCCAGCCGCGGGCAGGATGCCCACGACGGTCCCCACGACCGAGGACCGGATGAGGTTGACCTTCGAGCGCCACAGCGTCGCCAGGGCTTCGGGAATGCGGGTCCCACCCCCCGTCTTCGCGCGTTCGATATGCGGCGCGCGGTCGGCGACCATGCCCAGAAGGACCGGTACGCAATAGAGACCGATCAGCGCCGGGATGATATGGATACCGCCCAGGAGCGCCGGCTCGCCGAACGTGTAGCGGACATCGCCACCCACGACGGCGGATCCGACCGTCGACAGCAAGAGCCCGGCGAAGCCGCCGATCAGACCCTTGAGCGTGTTGCCCTTGGACAGCACCGCGATCAGCGACAGGCCGAAAATGGCCAGCCAGAAGTACTCGACCGGACCGAATTTCAACGCGATCACTGCGAGCGGCGGCGCCACGAACAGCAATGCGAGCGCGCCGACGATCCCGCCGAAGGCCGATGCAAAGCAGGAAATGGTGACGGCCAGGTCGCCGTCGCCCCGCTTGGCCATCGGAAAGCCGTCGAGCGACGTCGCGATGGCCGCGGGGGTTCCGGGCGTGTTCACGAGGATCGCAGCGTAGGCGCCGCCATAGATCGCGCCGGTATAGACGGCGCCCAAGGCGATCAGGCCCGAGGCCGGATCCATTGTGAACGTGAACGGAACGAGGACCGCGACGGCCATCGTCGCAGACAACCCGGGCAACGCGCCGATGATCGTCCCGACAATGACGCCGGCCAGGGCCAGCGTCAGGTTGAAAGGCGTCAACGCCCCGAGGAAAGCCTCGATCATCTACTCGCTCCGTACAGGATTGGCCGGCCCTCGGGGAGGATGCGGAGGGCCGGCCAGGACGGGATCAGGACCCGCCCATCCGCTCGATGGCGGTCGCGTAGGCGGCCCGCCTGTTCTCGATAAAGGCCGGGATCTCTCCCAGCGGAATATCGACCACCTGATAACCTGCCTCAGTCATCTGGCGCTGGAACTCGGGGTCGGCGTTGACCTCGCCGATCACGTCCGAGAGGCGCTGCTTGATCTCGTCGGGTGTCCCCGCAGGCACAGCGACGCCACGGTAGGCGCCACCGACATGGTCAATGCCAAGCTCCAGGAACGTGGGCACGTCCGGCAATGCGGGCACCCTCTCTTCGGTGGCGACGGCAAGCGCGCGCACCTGGTCGCCCGCCTTCACGGCCTGCGTGGTGTAGGACATCGCCCCGCCGATCTGGCCGCCAAGGACGGCGGTCATCGCGGGGGCGGACCCGGAGAAGGGCACGTAGGTCACGGTCGCGCCGGTCAGGTCGCCGAAGATCACCGAGGCCAGATGGTTCGCCGTGTTGGTGCCCGAGCCGCCCATGGTCAGCGCACCGGGATTTTCGGTCGCGAAGTCGATCAGATCCTGAAGCGTCTGGAACGGGCTATCGGCCGGAACGAGGATCGCATCTGGCGTGTAGTGGAAGAAGTAGACGTTCTCGATATCGGCGGTCTGGTAGCCCACATCCTTCATTGCCGGCTGCAGGATGGTGTGTGGCACGATCGTGTTCATGATCGTGTGGCCGTCGGCCTCGAGGCTGTTGAGTTGCGCCCACGCGGTCGCACCACCCGCGCCGGGGCGGGACTGGATGACGACGGACTGGCCCAGAATCTCTTCCATGAAGGGCTGCTGGAAGCGTGCGGTCACGTCGCTTTCACCGCCCGGATTGAACGGGATCACGTAGGTGATCGGCCTCGTCGGAAAATCGGCCTGCGCCATCAGCGGGCCGGTCGTGGCCACAAGCATGGCACTGGTGAGAACGGCCCCCAGGCCGCGGCGTGTGATCGTCATGTCGGTCCTCCCGTGTCCTTCTGCCACCAGTGATAGAGGCAGAGAGCCGCCGGGATTGAGCGCGAACTATTACACAATCATTCGATGTTAATCCTCCGCTCGCCGCATGGCAGGCAGAATGCATGTGCGACCCCGATCCCCTGGCCATCCTCGCCGATGCCCCCCCCGCCCCGACTTTCTTCGATGGGTTCGAGGATCGGATCCTGCCTCTGGAGGAAGGCCATGTCCGATACCGGATCGGGGGAGAAGGGCCACCGATCCTTTTGCTGCATGGGCATCCGCAGACCTCTGCCATGTGGCATCGCATAGCGCCTGACCTGGCCCGGGATCACACGGTGATCTGCCCGGATCTGCGCGGCTACGGGCGGTCCTGGAAACCGGCGGCCGCGCCGGATCACGCACTGATGTCGAAACGCGCCATGGCGTCGGACCTGCTGGCGCTGATGACCGCGCTGGGACATGACCGCTTCGCCATCGGCGCCCATGACCGCGGCGCGCGGGTGGGGCACCGCCTCGCCGCTGACCACCCCGATCGGGTCTCGATCCTTCTGACGCTCGATATCGCGCCGACGCGCGAGATGTATGCGGCGGGCGGATCGGCCTTCGCGGCCGATTATTGGTGGTGGTTCTGGCTGATCCAGCCGGCCCCCCTGCCCGAGCGGATGATCTCGGCCGATCCGGATTGGTACTGGTGCCGCAAGTGCTGCTGCGGGCCGGCAGGCGCGACGATCTTCGCGCGCCCCGCCCTCGAGGAATACCTGTCCTGCTGGCAGGACCCAGCCACGGTGGCATCGGCCTGCGAGGATTACCGCGCGGCCCACGGCATCGACATCCTGCACGACGAGGCGGACACGACCCCGATGAGCGTTCCGGTCCACGCGCTCTGGGGCGAAAACGGCGCGATCGAGCGGCATTTCGACTGCATCGCACTCTGGCGCGAACGGGCGCAACAGGTCACCGGACACGCGCTGCCGGGCGGACATTTCCTGGCCGAAGAGGTGCCCGAGGCCGTCCTCGCCGCGTGGCGCCCCCTCCTGGCGGAACTCCGCGCCCCCGCCTGACGCGACGCGAGGTTCACTCAGCCCGCGACATGTGCCGCCTCGCTCCGGGACAGAGCCAGAAAGTCGTCGAGCGTCTCCCGCCCGGCATCGCGTTCCCGCCAGGCGACCCCGAAGGCCAGGCGTGGGCCGTTCTCGAGCGGCACGAACCGCACGCCCTCCGCCCCGACGCGTGCGCACCAGTCCGGGACGAGACCGACACCCGTTCCCTGCGCGACGAGCCGCATGAGGGTGGACTTGTCGAGGACTTCCATCTCGACATTGGGCGGCGCATCCAGCCCTTCGATGCATCTTGCGACCATGTCGGCGAGGTAGGGACGGGCATGGCGAGGATAGCCGATCAGGCTCCGCCCCGTCAGGGCTTCGGCCGATAGGGAATGCGCATCGGCCGCGTCGTCGCCCGCAGGCAAGGCGATGGCCACGCCCTCCTCGAACAGCGTCTCCCAGGCGATGCCGGGCGTCGCCGTCGGGGGGCGGAAGAAGGCGAGATCGATATGATGCCGCTCCAGCGCCTCCACCTGCTGCGCGGAAGCGGACACCTCGGTCAGCGTCAGGCGGATGCCCGGATGCCGGCTGCGGAACGCCTCGAAGACCGGCGGAAGGAACCAGGCGAGGGCTGCGTCGATCCCGCCGATCCGAAGCCGGTCGAGGCCCCGTTCGGCGACCGCGCGCGTCTCGGCGATGGCCGCGTCGAGGCGATCCAGAAGGTTCCGCGCTTCCGTCAGGAAGACAGCCCCCGCCTGCGTCAGGCTGACATGGCGCGTCGTCCGGAACAGGAGCGCGACGCCCATCTCCTCTTCGAGGCGCCGCACCTGTGCCGACAGGGCCGTCTGCGCCAGCCCGACCCGTTCGGCGGCCCGGCGGAAGTGAAGCTCTTCGGCCACGGCGATGAAGCATCGGATCTGACGCAGGTCCATGGCCGACTTCTAGGCGGCTTGGCCCGGATGCGCGAGAGGAGACGACTTCGCCGCCCGCACGGACAAGCGGATCGAAGGCGCGGCCGTGGACACGCGCCCTCTGCCGCGGTCAAGCAGTAGGCAAACCGACTGCTTCGCGCCCCTCATCCGTCTTGAGACTGAAATCCGCCCCGTCGAAGGCGCGCGCGGCATCGGTCGTGAGCCAAGCGATGGCGCGGGCGACCCATTCGGCGGGGATATGACGCTCCCATGCAAGCTGGGACACCGGATTGATCCCGGAGTCGCGGATCGAACGCTGCATGTCCGTGGCCACCGTGCCGGGCGACAATCCGATGACGTTGACCCCCTTCGGGGCCAATTCCTTGTGGGCGCACCGGGTGAGCGACAGCAGGGCGGCCTTCGTTGCGCAGTAGTGGCTCCAGCCTTCGAGGGCCGAGGTCGCAGCGCCGGAGGAGATGTTGACGATCAGACCGGATCCGCCCGCGATCATCGGCGGGACGACGGCGCGCAGCATGTGGAACGCGCCCTTCACGTTCACGTCGACCACCCTGCCCCAAGCCCCGGGATCGGCATCCTCGATCCGGGCGATCGGGTCGATCAGACCGGCATTGTTCACCAAGAGATCGACCGCGCCGAAGGTATCGACTGCCTGCGCGACCGTCGCCGCCGCCTGATCCCAGTCGGAGACGTCGCAGGCGACACCGATTGCGTTTGGCCCGATCTCGACTGCGATTTTCGTGACGGCGTCGCCCGAGCGGGCTGCCAGCACCACGTTCGCGCCCAGTGAGGCCAGGTGGCGCGCAGAGGCCTCGCCGATGCCGCGGCTCGCGCCCGTGACGATGACGGTCTTGCCTTCAAGGTCCATGGTTTTTCCAATCGTGAGGTGAGGGTGGACGGGGCGGCGCCCCGTCCCGATATCCGTCGTTCGGTTTCCGGCCGCCGCGCCGAGTTCCGCGACACGGCCCCAGTGACAGGGAACATTCGTCTCGGGCACCCCGTCGCACCGCACGAGATCGAACCGCGCGTCCAGCGTGACCACGAACCCGGTGGGGCTGCCCACAAAGGCGATGAAATCCATGCCGTGGTCGAGACGCGCGATCTCTCCGGTGGCGTGGAACCCGACGACCTCGACCTCGTCGTAGTTCGGAATGAAGTCCGGATAGGTCCGCCGGTTGACCATCTCGAAGTCGAGTTCGACCGGAGCCGTCACACCCAGCATCGTCAGATCTCCGCGCAACTTGCCGGTCGTGGGCGTGAGCATCTGGACTTCGGTCGAAACGAAGTCGATCTGCGGGTGCGCCTCGACATTCAGGTAGTCCGGATTGCGCAGGTGATCGTCACGCCCCGTGTGGTTCGAGTCGATGGACGACGCGTCGATCGTGAAGGTGATCCGGCTGTTCGCGGGCTCTGCCTCGTCGATGAGGAACGTGCCGTCGAACGAATTGAAGCGTCCGACCGTGTTCGCCATGTTCATGTGGTCGATTTCCCACCCGATATGGGCGTGACCCAGATCCAGGGTCCATTCTGTCGGCTCCGCCAGCGCGGGCGCCGCGCATGCAAGGGCGATGCAGGCCGCCATCGTCGTCTTCATCATTGTTCTTTCCTTTCTCGAATACCGAGGGCCCTGGAGCCATGCGGTTGTCCAAAATCGTGAGACGACCATGATGCCTGCGTGGATTGCGGGAAATGCTCCTCCATGGCATTCTCCTGTGCAGAAGACGCACGAATAGGCCCGGCTTGGATATCGAACTCCTCAGAAGTTTCTCCACTATCGCGCAACGCGGGTCTTTCGCCGCGGTCGCGCGAGAGGAGGGTGTGGACCCGTCTTCGGTCTCTCGTCGGATCGGTGCGCTCGAGGCGGAGGTCGGGGTGCGGCTCTTCGACCGGACGACCCGGCGGCTGAACCTGACCGAGGCCGGGCGCCTCTATCTGGAGCGGGTCCGCACGGCCCTCGACGCGCTGGACGAGGCGGCGGACGCGGCGCGGGACGCGATTTCCGACCCGTCGGGCCTGCTGCGTGTGACGACGTCGGTCGCGTTCGGCGAACGATGGCTCATGCCGCGGATCACTTCATTCCGGGAGGCACATCCGCGGGTCGAGATCGGGATGCGCCTCACCGATGCCGTGGTGGACATCGCGGCCGAGGGGATCGACGTCGCCCTGCGCCTCGGCCGTGAAGTCGAAGGCGCCTTCGTCGCGGCCAGGCTCTTCGACGTGCGATACCGCGCCGTCGCCTCTCCGGGCTATCTCGACCGGGCGGGAAGGCCCGACCGGCCGGCGGATCTGGCACGGCACGATGGCATCCTCTTCGCTTTGCCGCGCTTCGGCTCGGCCTGGCGCTTCCGCGGAGGCCCGGAGGGACCGGTGGAAGAGGTCAGACCCCGGCCGGCGCTTGCGATCTCGAACGCACTCGCGATCCGCCGCGCGGCACTGGACGGTCTGGGCGTGGCCCTTCTGGCCGACTGGACGATCCGGTCCGATCTCGCATCCGGCGATCTGGTGGACCTCTTTCCCGCCCTCGAAGGCAGCGCGACCGATTTCGACGCCGCCGCCTGGGTCGTCTATCAGAGCCGGAGCTACGTTCCCGCCCGGTTGCGCGCCTTCGTGGACCACCTCAGGGCGCACCGATAGCGGCACCGCCAGAGATACGGCCCGAACGATCACGACGTGGGCTGCGCCGCCGCAGGAGTGGGGCCCGCAGCGGCCATGATTTCGGCGGCGCGGGCGCTCATCGTCACGGACCGGCCCATCTGTTCGAGCATGGCGGCACATTCGCGCAGCTCCTCGGCGCGTCGGGGGCCGTGCTTTGCAACACGCCCCAGGTGATAGGACGTGAAGGCCGGCCAATCGAGTTCCGGGATCCAGTCGGCAAGCGTCTCCAGCAGGACCGGCTCCAGGCTTTCGGCCCGTGCGCCCTCGAACGCCTCGACCAGAAGCGCCTCGAACCCCTTCACCATGACCGAGCGAAGCAGCTTGGCTTTCGGCGCGGCGCCCCAGGCCTCTCCGGCGCTCTTGGCGGACCAACCGAGGGCGGCGAGCCGCTCGGCCCAGATCGCCGAACCGGGCCCCGAAAGCAGCACGCGCGGCAGCTTGCCTTCGGCGATGCGCCCCATCGCGACGCCCTCGACAAAGGCATTCGGGGCGACGGCGTCGCCGACCGCCCGCTTTCCGTCCGGCGAGATCGAGTTCATGTCCAGATAGCAGGCCTCCGCAGCCAGAAGCGGCGCCGCGTCGCGCGCGACCCGAAGGGCCGCACCCGCGGTCACGGTCGAGACCACCAGGTCAGCCCCGTCCAGTGCTGCGGCAAGGCTTCCGGAATGCGCAGCTCCGACACGCGCGCAAAGCGCGGCCTGCGCCTCGGCCTGTCGGGCGTCGAGGGAGCGCAGGTCGAAGGCGCGGACCTCGGCGCCGTTGCCGACCATTGCCTCGGCGAAGGCGGGTCCCGCCTCGGAAAAGCCGATGAAGGCGACGATCACGTCCGGACCCTCCCCTCCGTGGGCGCCTCGGCCTCCTGCACGTCGTGCGCCCGGCCTTCATGTGCGTGGCGGACCAAGGCGGCGAAACGATAGAGGCCGTGGACGAACTTGCCGTAGGGCATCGTCACGAAGAAGGCGAAGACGACGCCCAGATGGACCGCCAGCAGGACCCCCATCGCCGGCGTCTCACGCAGCCAATAGAGCGCCAGCCCCGTGGCGCCGAGGGCAAGCAGCGTCCAGGTGAAGGCCGCGCCCATTCCCGTCCGCCGCTCGGGCAGGAGCGCCGGATCCCGACGCCAATCGTACCAGATGAGCCCAGCCGCCCCGATCACGAGACCCAGCCCGCCCGGCACGCCCAACAGCTTCGGAGGTGCCCACCAGGGATAGGGTGCGGGCCAGTCCAGCAGATAATGCATCAGCGTCCCGGATGACGTGGAGGCGAAGCAGAGGAGGAAGCCGTAGAAGGTCAGGTGATGAAACGTCCGGCGGTGGCGGTCCGGCCGCTCGCTCTGGGACATGCAGCCCATGCCGCCGCCGTCGAAATACCGCAGTGCCGCCGCCTCTCGCATCGCTTGCCAGAGGGCGGCGAGCGTCACCGGAACCGGATGTGCGTCATCCGCCGTTCGCCAGAAGCGGCGTAGAGACAAAGCGAGCGCCAGGAGCGAGAAGAGGAAGACCGGCGCGAAGACCGCGACCATCGCGTCATGGGGCATGACCGCATAGAAGTCGCCAGAGGCCGTCAGCGCGCCCGGATCGGCCAAGAGGGCGAAACCGAGGATGAAGCCAGCCACGGCCAGCGCGGATACCAACGCGATCCAGACCCCATTTCGGGCAAAGACCGGCCCCAGCGCCTGAGGCCAGGCGAAGCGGGCGTAGGATTCCTCGCGCAGCTCCGCCATGGCCTGCGGCACGTTCACCGCGAAGGGGTGCGGCGGGGCATATTGGCAATCATAGTGGCAGGCCCCGCAATTGTGGCAGAGGTTCGCGAGGTAATCGACGTCGCCTTCGGTGAAGACGCGCCGCCGCTCCATCGCCGGAAAGACGGCGCACAGCCCTTCGCAATAACGGCAGGCGTTGCAGACCTGCATCTGCCGGGCGACCTCGGACTGGCTTGCGGTGGCAAGAGAGGGAAGATCGACGCGGGTCATCGGATCGGGCTCCTTTCGGCGTTGCAAGGGAGCCCCGCATGGCGTGCGGGCCCCTCGGATGGGGCGTCGGGGGCGCGATGCGGGATCACGATGCCGGCTCTCGGTTGGAGATCGCCCTGGCCGCCGTCTCGCCGGCGATCCGGCCGAACACGGTCCCGATCGTCATGCCGATGCCGGCCAGATATCCCTGTCCCAGCACGTTGCCGGCCATGATCTCGCCGGCCGCGAAGACATTCGGACTGGCCGTGCCGTCGAACAGGACGCGGGCATCGCGGTTCACCCGCACGCCCATATAGGTGAACGTGATCCCGGGCCGCAGCGTGTAGGCCCGGAACGGCGGAGTTTCGATGGGACGCGCCCAGTGGGATTTGGGCGGGTCCAGACCTTCGGTCCGGCAATCGTCGTGGATCGTATGATCGAACGTGCCGGGGCGGCAGGCGGCATTGAAATCGTCCACCGTCTTGCGCAGCGTATCGGGCGCGACGCCGATCTTTCCCGCCAACCCATCCAGATCGTCGTCGATCTCGGGCGGAAAGACCGACGGCATGAAGAGATCGGCGGATTTCGCGTCGATGATCACATGGCCGATCTGATCGGGCTGCGCGGCGACGAGTCGCCCCCAGATGGCGTAGCGCTTGGGCCAGAAGTCTTCCCCTTCGTCATAGAAGCGCTGGCCCTGTGCGTTCACGACAATCCCGAACGGCACGCAGTCGAGACGCGTCACGATCCCGCCGTCGAATTTCGGCGCGCGGCCGTCCACGGCGACGGCGTGGCACTGGTCCGCCTCGCCGACGCGGTCGGCGCCTGCGTCGAGCATCAGGCGGAGAACCCCGCCGGTATTGTAGGGCGTCCCGCGGATCAGGAAGTTGCGGGCCGCGGGGCCCCACCCCTCTTCCAGCCAGTCAAGATTGGCTTCGAACCCGCCCGAAGCCGCGACGAAGGCGCGGGCCTCGATCCGTTCGGATCGCGGATGGTCCCCGTCCCACTCGGCCTCGAGCGTCGCGCCAAGGAAGAATCCGTCCTCGACCTCTATGGCGGCGACGCGGGTGTCGTAACGGATGGCGACGCCCAGATCCTCGGCCATGCGGTAGAGCGCGTTCAGCATCGACCGGCCGCCGCCCAGGAAGAACGCGTTGGTTCGCCCCAGCGACAGGGTTCCGCCCAGAGACGGCTGGAACCTGACCCCCTGCGCTTCGAGGAAGTCCCAGATCTCCTTCGATCTTTGCAGGGTCAGCTCGGCCAGTTCGGTGTCGGTGTTGCCCTTCGTGACCCGCATCAGGTCATCGAGATATTCGTCCACGGGATAAGGCCCGGTCAAAATGCCGTTGCCCTCGTCATGGGCGACGCGGCAATTCCGCGTATGCCGGGTATTCCCGCCTCGCATCGCCTTGGGCGCCGCCTCCGCGACGAGGACGCGCGCGCCCCCCCGCGCCGCGCAGATCGCCGCGCAGAGGGCCGCGTTCCCGCCGCCAGCGATCAGGACGTCGTAGCTCATGCGAGACCCGAGAAGGTCACGAGGCGCTCGTGAGTCATCTCGCGGATGGCGTAGCGTGGCCCTTCCTGTCCGAAGCCGGACAGCTTGACGCCGCCATAGGGCATCAGGTCCACGCGCGACGACGAGGTCTCGTTGATATGAACGCCGCCGACATGCAGGCCGCGCGCGGCCGTGAAAGCCGCCCCGATATCCTGTGTAAAGATGCCCGTCGCAAGGCCGTAGGGCGTCGCGTTCACCCGCGCGATCGCGTCGTCCAGCCCGGTGACGGGAATCAGCGCGGCGACCGGCCCGAAGGCTTCGGCCTCCAGAAACGCAGACGCGGGGTCCGAAATGACGGTCGGCTGCATCAGAGGCCCCGCACGCGTGCCGCCGGTCAGGATGGTTGCGCCGCGCAGCATCCCTTCGACCCGAGCGGCGGCATCCTCGGATATGAGGGGACCGACATCCGTGCCACGGTCTGACGGGTCGCCTGCGACGAGCGCCTCGGCCTCGGCGACGTAGGCATCCCGGAAGGCCTCCATCGCGCTGTCCGCCACATACAGCGTCTGGATCGACGTGCAGACCTGCCCGGCCTTGCGGAAGGAGGCGCCGGCGCATTTCGCCGCGATCTCCGCGGGGTCGCCGTCGAGGACGATGGTCGATGCAATGGACCCGAGCTCCATCTGAGTGCGACGCAGGCCCGCCGCCTGCTGTATCGCCCGCCCCACTGCCGTCGATCCGGTAAAGGCGAAGAAGGCCGGGCGCGGGTCGTCCAGCAACAGCCGCGCGACATCCGCCCCCCCCTGCAAAGTCTGGACCGCACCGGGGGGAAAGCCCGCTTCGAGAAGGGCCCGGACCAGCAGATTGGCCGCGCCGGGAGTCTTCTCGGACGGTTTCAGGATGACGGCGTTCCCAGCAGCCAGGCCCGGCCCGACCTTGTGGGCGGGTGTGTTGAGCGGCGCGTTGAATGGGGTGATGGCGACGACGGTCCCGACCGGGACCCGCATCGTGAACCCGATCCGCCCCGCGACGGCCGCATCGAACGGGACCATCTCGCCCGTGATCCGCGTCGCTTCCTCGGCCGAGAGCCGAAGAGTGTTGAGCGCGCGCGAGATTTCCCCATCGCAATCCCGGCCCGGAAAACCAGCCTCGGCGATCATCGTTTCGCGAAGGTCCGCGCGCCGCGCGTCCAGCAGGTCCGCCGCGCGGTGCAGGGCCGCCGAACGCTCGGGCGGAGAGAGGGGGGCCTCGGCATACCGGGCGGCCGCCGACAGCGCATCCGCGACGTCCCCGCCGCCCGCGACACGGATTGGGTCGAGCTCGGTCAGATGGTACTTGTCCAGCACCGGCAGGGCGGGGCCGTCCCCCCGCTCCGCCCCATCGACGATGGAGCCCGGCATCAGAACTGCGCCGCGTACTGGGCCGGGTCGATCCGCGCCCCGATCACCAGCGGGACGTCGCCCGTATCTGTCGACAGCGCGTCTTGCAGGGCACTCTCTGTGTCGGCCATCACGCCGTGGCAGCCCATGGACACGGCCAGCGGCACGATCGCCGTCTCTTCGATCACGGTTCCGGTCGACGGGACCTGCCGGGCCATCTGCTTGAGTTCGATCCGGTTCAGGGAGTTATCGACGAAGACGACAACCTTGAGGCCCAGCTTCAAGGAAGCGGCCAGGCGTAACTCCCCCTGCACCATGGCAAGGCCGCCGTCGCCCATGAAGCTGACCACCGGCGCGTCCGGCATCAGATGCTTGGCCGCGATCCCTGCGGGCAGCGAGAACCCCATCGAGGAAAGCCCGTTCGTCATCAGGAACCGTCTCGGACCGGACGGGCGCCACCCCTGCCCCACCAGAAGCTTGTGCGAGCCCACATCGACGCTTGCGATCGTATCCGCGGGCAGCACGTCGCGCGCGACACGGATCACGTCCGACGGATTGAGAGCACCGCTCACCCGGCCCGAGTCGAAATCGGCCCGGAGTGCGTCACGGTGGGCCGCGATATCCTTCTCCGGCCAACCGTCGCTTTCGGGCACCGCATCGGCCAGCATGGCGAGGATCGGTCCGATCGGCCCCGTCATCTCGGTCTCGGCGGCATAGATCTGATCCGTGTTCGGCACCCGGTCGATATGGATCACCGGGGCCGTGACGGACCAAGGCTTGATCAACTCGACCGCATCGAACCCCGCGCAGATGACGAGATCGGCGGACTTCAAGAAGTCCCACATCGGCGCCTGACAGGCCATGTCCAGCGTACCGGCAAAACGCGGGTGATCCTCGGACACCGTGCCTTTCGCCATGGGACCGGCCACGATGGCCGCGCCGATCCGGTCTGCGAGGGCCACGATCTGTTCGCCGCATCCGTCCTGCATCGCCGAGATGCCGAAAAGGATCAGGGGACGGCGCGCCTCGGCGATCCGGCGCTCGGGCATGGTACCCGAGTGGATCAGGACGGATGCGGCGGTTTCCGTTGGCGGCACGAGGATCGCGTCGTCCTGCGCCTCTGCCGTCACGTGATCGGCATGCATGGTCAAATGGACGGGGCCCGGACGGGGCGCCATCGCAGTCCGGTGCGCCTTGCGCAGGACGTGGCCGACGGTGTTCGGTGCGACCTCCGCTGCCCATTTGCTGACCGGCGCGAACAAGGCCCGCTGGTCGACGACCTGATGGGTGAAGGTGGGCGCGCGTTTGGTGTCGATCTGTCCCGAGAGCGCGATCATCGGGACCCTGTCCAGCCAGGCATTCGCGACGGCGTTCACGAGGTTGGTCGATCCGGGGCCAAGCGTCGACAGACAGACCCCTGGCTTTCCGGTCAGCATGCCCGCCGCCTCGGCCATCAGTCCCGCCGTCCCCTCGCGCCGCGCCAGAACGAAGTCGTGGCCCTCGGTCCGGAGCGCCTCGAGAAAGCCGACCGAAGGATCGCCAGGATAGCCGAAGACCGTGCCGATCCCCGCCTCTCGGAGATAGCGCGCGCAGACGTCAGACAGGTTCATAACGGGGCTCCCGGCGAGGTCGAAGAGGACTGGACCAGAATTGAATACGCTTGTATGCAATCTGACGTCAACAGGGAGGCGCAGATGGATCTGATGCTGGATGGCAAGCGTGCCGTCGTGACCGGAGGCAATGCCGGGATCGGGCGCGCGATCGGACGCATGCTCGCGGCGGAAGGCGCACACGTTCTGCTGACCGGGAGGAATACGGAAACGCTTGGGACCGCCCGGGAGGAGATCGAGGCGGACGGCGGTACCGCTCATACGATGGTCGCCGACCTCTACGATGGCGATGTCGCGCAACTCATCGCCGCCGAAGCCGGGAAGACGCTGGGCGGCGCAGATATCCTGATCAACAACGCCGGCGGGTCACGCCCCTTCGGTAAGGACGCGACCGAGGAACAATGGGACGAGGCGCTGACGCTCAACTTCACCCGTCCTCGCCAGATCGCCCACGCCTTGCTGCCGCCGATGCAGGCGGCGGGCTGGGGGCGCCTGATCCATATCACCGGCAAGTCCGAGCCCGAAGGCGTCAACGGTGCCTTCTGTGCCAAGGCGGGCATCCATTCCTGGTCCAAGGGGCTGAGCCGCGAAGTCGGAAACGACGGAATCACGTCCAACTGCATCGCACCGGGCCGGATCATGTCGGACCAGATCCGGCGGAACTACTCGCCCGAATACCGCGCGGAGCAATCCCGGACCGAGATCCCCGTCGGCCGTTACGGTGAACCGGAGGAGCTGGCGGCATTGGCCGTGTTCCTGGCCTCTCCGCTTGCATCCTATATTACGGGGACCATGATCGCCGTGGATGGCGGCCTGCGGCGCTACCAGTTCTGAGGCGCCCGCTCGCAGCATGACCATCGGAGGACGCCCTGACCACCGCCGCCACAGCCTACGATGCGATCCGGGACCGCATCCTCTCCGGGGGAATCAGGCCGGGCGACCGCCTTCGCGAAGCCACGCTGGCCGACGAACTCGGTCTGTCCCGGACACCCGTACGAGAGGCGATGCGTCGCCTCGAACAGGACGGATTGATCGCTCATGTGCCTCACAAGGGTGCCACCGTTCGCGCGCTGGACACGCAGCAGATGACCGAGCTCTATCTGGTGCGGGAGGTGCTTGAGGGCACGGCCGCGCGGCTTGCGGCACAACATGCCTCGGAAGCCGAGATCGCGGCCCTGCGCGAATTGCTGGCCGGCCAGCCCTCGGAGGCCGAGGATGCGGGCGCCGCCGAGGCGAGCCGCAGGAACGCGGTTTTCCACGGCGCGATCAGAGACGCGGCGCACAACCGGTTTCTGCTGGCGGCGATGGAGGGGGTCCACGCCTCGCTCGCCCTGCTCGGACCGACAACGCTGGGATTGCGCGGCAGGATTTCCGCCGCCGCGCAGGAACATGCGGCAATCCTCGACGCCATCGCGGCCCGCCGTCCCGATGCCGCCGAAGAGGCCGCGCGCGAACATATCCGGCAAGCCCATCGCGCACGCCTTCGCCTGGTCTACGGGACCGAATGAAGGCCAGCGCAAAAGCCCGCGATGAGGTTCGCGACCACGTCCGGCGCCTCGACCGGGGGAAGATGACCGACGCCGTCCAGGACCTCTGCCCTTGCGTTCGGGAGGGCCGCAGCCAACGCGCGGATCGTGTCCGGGCCGGTCGACGGGTCCTGTCCCCCGCCGAGGCAGAGGCAGGGCAGCGCCAGCCGGGCGAGGTCTGGCGTCAGATCCGTCGCGCCGATGGCGGCACAGGCGGCGGTGTATCCTTCCACCGGTTGGGCGGACAGCGCGTGGCGCGCTCCGGCGACGATCTCGGGATGGGCAGCGGCAAAGCCCTCCGAGAACCATCGGCGGACCTGTTCGCGCGCGAACAGCGCCATCCCTTCGCGGCGGACGCGCGCGGCGCGCTCGGAATACCTCGCCGCATCCCCGATCTTGGCGGCGGTCGCGCAGAGCACGAGGCCCCGGATCCGGCCGGGCTCGTCGAGTGCGGCACGCATCGCGATCTGTCCGCCGATGGAGAGACCGCAGAGGATTGCGCCTTTGGGGGCGAGCGCGAGCAAATCCGCCGCATGATCCGCGAGCCGCGGCCCTGCACCCCCCGAAAGGCCGTGGCCACGCATGTCATAGAGCGTCAGCCCCCAGTCCCGAGGCAGACGTTCCGCCACGCCCTCCCACGCCCACAACCCGGCCCCGAGCGCATGGATGAAAGCGACCTCGGGCGCACCGGCTTCGGCCTTGCGCCGGCGGACCCGCAGGGCCGTTCCCCGAACCTCCTCGAACATGGTAGAACCATCGACCGCCCGGCGCGCGGGGGCAAGCGATGGATCTGACCGTTCTGATGGAGCTGGGGCCGCTGGTCGTCGCGGCGGTGATCCTCGCGGCCTTCCTCACCTCCATCATCCACGGGGCGACGGGGATCGGCGGTGGCTTTCTTTTGGCGATCGTGCTTGCGCCGCTGATCGGGGTGGTGGCGGTCGTGCCGGTGCTGGCCGTGACCCTGACGATCAGCGGCGTGGCCCGGCTGTTCTTCAACCGCGATGCGGTCGCCTGGAAGGCCTATGGCTGGGTGATGCTGACCACCATCCCCGCCGTGGCCATCGGCGCGCTGCTCTACGGCTATCTGAATGCCACGACGATCGCCCTGATCCTCGGGACCACGATCCTGGTTTCCGTACCCGCGCGCAGATGGGCCGCGAAGCGGGAGATCACGGCCGGTCCGCGCGCGCTGAGCGGGGCGGGAACCGTCTACGGTTTCATCTCCGGCGCGAGCGTCGGGGCCGGGATGCTGCTGATCCCCTTCCTTCTCGGCTACGGGCTGTCGCGGCGGGAATTCGTCGGCTCCCTTGCCGCCATCGCGCTGACGATGAATGTCGCGCGCACGGCCGTCTTCGGCGGGACCGACATGCTGGATGGCGGCTGGCTTGCCCTGGGCCTCGTCTGCGGCCTGGCCACCCTGCCCGGCAACTGGGTCGGACAACGCCTTCTGCGGGGCATGAAGGCCGACCGCCATGCGCTGGCCATCGACGTGCTGACGATCTTCGGGGGCCTCAACTTCTATCGCATCGCACTGGGCTGAGCGCCGAGCTCGCGGGCACGCTGAGGCGGGAGGCCCTGCGCTTCGAGGAATCCGTCGGCCACTTCGCGCGTCAGCCGGACCAGTTCCTGCGCTTCGGGGCCAAGCTCCTGACCGCGCAGGAAGTGCATCCCGAACGCCATCCGGTAGCGTGGCGCGATCGGAACGCAGGTCAGCCGCTCGGGCCAGGCCGAGGGCAGCATCGGATCGCAGATGGTCACGCCGGTCCCCTGCATCACCAATTGGCAGGCGAGCATGGCCTGACTGACCTCGACCACGGGCCGCAGCAAGGCGTTGGCATGGCCGAAGATCGCCTCGGTCTGTTGCCGAAGCAGCGTGCCGGGACTGAGCGTCAGGAATGCCTCGCGCGTCAGATCCTCGACGGTGACGGCTTCCGCCTTGGCCAATCGGTGCCCGACAGGCAGCACCGCGACCGCCGGCAACTCGAACAACAGCCGCGTGTCGATATCGCGATGCCGCGCCGGCAGGCTCGACAGGCCGAGATCGAAGCGCTGCCCGGTGATCCAGGTCTCGAGCAGGCGCCTCGGCTGGATGTCCACCGACAGATCCACCTCCGGATGGGCAGCCTTGAAGCGGGCCACCACCGGCGCCGTGATCGCGGTGCTGAGCCGCGGCATGGAAACCAGCCTGACACGACGACGCGAACCGGCACGAATCTCGGCGGCGAAATCGCCGATCCGTTCCAGCCCGGACAGGACGGGCTGGATCTCCTGCAGAAACGCGCGCCCCGTTTCGGTCGGTCGCAATTGCCGGCCGGTACGGTCGAACAGCTCCAGCCGCAGCTCCCGCTCCAAAGCCGAAATCGACCGCGAGAGTGCGGGCTCCGAGATGTTGAGAACACGCGCGGCGGCGCTGAGGGTCCCGTGCTCGACCACGAGTTGGAAAGCCCGGAGGGCGTCTATCTTCATCGAACCCGACTCTTGCGTTTCTTGCAAGAGAACCGGCGACCTTCTCAATTGTAAAGGGTGCCGTCGGCGTGGCAGCCTGTCGCAGCAGGCGCCGCAGAGAACAACGCGGCCCGCAAGGGAGGATAAGATGAAAGCATTTCTACTCGCTTCCGCAGCGGCTCTGACCGCCAGTGCAGCCTGGGCGGATTATCCGGAACGTCCTGTCCGGCTGATCGTCGGGTTCTCGGCGGGCGGCGGCACAGACACGTCCGCGCGCGGCTTCGGCTCTTTCGTCGCGTCGGCACCCACGATGAACGAGATGCCGATGGTGGTGGTCAACCAGCCGGGCGGTTCCGGCCTTCAGGCGGCCCAGACCGTCGCCGATGCCGATCCCGACGGCTACACGCTCTATATCATCAACAACGGCACGATGTCGGCGACGGCGCTTTCGACCCCCGAAGCCGGGTTCGACCCGCGCGAAAGCCTGACCAATCTCGGCTGCGTGACCCAGCTCGTCACCGGGTTGCAGGTCCCGGCCGGTCACCCCGCCACGACCGCCGCCGAATGGGTCGAAGCGGTCAAATCGTCGGGTGAGACGGTGCGCTGGTCGACCTCGGGCGCGGCCACCATGCATGCTATCGTCGGCCACCTCTTCATGGACGCCAACGAGATCTCCCATCAGGTCGTGCCGTTCCGCGGCGGATCGAATGCGCGCAACGCGCTGGTGGCCGGGGACGTGGCGGCCAGCTTCAATGGCAACCAGCTCGTCGACGGGTTCGAGGATTCTATCAAGGTTCTCGGCGTACCCTCGGCCGAGCGCGACCCGGCCAACGAGGACGTTCCGACATTCGCGGAACAGGGGCTCGAAGGCCTGAACGTGACTGGCCCGATGTGCGTCTACGGCCCGACTGGCCTGCCAGAGGAAGTGGTGGCCGATGTCTCGGCGGCCATTCAGGCCGTCACCGAGATGGAAGGCTTCGGCCGCTTCATGGGACGCTCCGGTCTGGCTTCGATGCACCTCACCCCGGAAGAGGGCGCCGCCAACCTGTCGCAACTCTACGAGACGTTCGGTCCGGTGGTGGAGCAGATCTCCGCCGCTCAGAACTGATCCGGTCCTCCCCCGGATCACCGATCGAACGGATGGGGGACGCGGCAGAGACCGCGTCCCCCGCTCACGAGTTGACCTCATGACCCTTCACCCAAGAACACGACTCGATCTCGGCGTCGCCGCCGCGGTGATCCTGATCGGCCTCGTCTTCGCCGTCGAAGCCTGGCGGATCGACCCCCGGTCCTACGAGGCCGTCGGCCCGCGCTTCGTCCCCGTCCTTCTTGCGGCCACGATGATCGGCCTGGGTCTGCTGGTCGCGCTCGGCGCGATGCTGCGCAACCCATCCGCGCAACCGCTCCGGGAAGAGGGCGATCTGGGTTTTGAGGGCAGCGACCTCAAGCGGGTCATGGCCGTCATCGGCGCGGGCGCGGCCTACACGTTCTGCTTCTGGGCTTTCGGATACATGGCCGCGACGGCGCTCGGGATGCTTCTCGCGCTGCTGGCATTCGGCGTCCGGTCGCCTCTGGCACTGATCCTTCTGCCGATCTTTGCGGCGATCGCCTATCAGGCGCTCTTCATGGGTCTGATGGGCTTGCTCGATCCGCGGGGCGCGCTTCTTGACCTGCGATGGCTGTCCGAGCCGGTGACGCCACAATGAGCGCGTTTCAGGATCTCATCGGCGGCTTCGGCATGCTGTTCGGCGACCCGCAAGCCGTCGGCTTCACGATCCTCGCGGCATTTGTAGGGATCGTCTTCGGCGCGCTTCCGGGGCTGACCGCCAGCGCCGCGATCGCGATGCTGCTGCCGCTCAGCTTTTACCTGGGGCCGCTTCCCGCGCTGGCCTTCCTCTATGTGATCGGCAAGTCCGGGCGCTATGGCGGCTCGATCGCCGCTATCCTCTTCAACACGCCGGGCACCGCGGCTTCAGCCGCCACCATGCAGGACGGCCACCCGATGGCAAAAAGGGGCCAGCCGAACCGCGCCCTGCGGACGGCCACTTTGGCCAGCGTTTTCGGAGACTACGTGGGCGAGATCATCCTAATATTCGGCGCCGTGTGGATCGCGCAATATACTCGGACGTTCGGGCCGACCGAGTATTTCGCGATCTACCTCATGGCCTTCGTGGTAATCGGATCGGTCGTCGGCAAGTCCATCCTCAAGGGCCTGCTGTCGACGGTTCTCGGCGCCATGGTCGCGTTGATCGGGGTGGACATCATCACGAACACACCCCGGCTGACCTTCGGCACGCAGGACCTGCGCGACGGCATGTCCCTCGTCCCCTTGCTGATCGGGGTCTTCGTGATCTCCGAGATCATCATCCAGGCCGAGCGCATGGCGAAGCAGGTAGCGGTCGATGCCGGCATCGCGGACGAACACGTGGAGGACCGGCTGACCTTCGCGGAAGTGCGCGGCCTGATCCCCCTGTTGTTCCGATCGTCCTTGATGGGGTCGGTCATCGGCATGATGCCGGGCCTCGGCTCTTCGGTGGCCTGCTTCGTGGCCTATGGCGAGGAGAAGCGGCGCGCCGCCAACCGCGAGGAGTGGGGCACCGGAGTGATCGAAGGCATCGCCGCCCCCGAATCCGCCAACAACGCGGTTTCGGGCCCGTCGATGATCCCGCTTCTGACGCTTGGGGTGCCCGGGTCGACTGTCGCGGCGGTGCTGATCGGGGTCTTTCTGATCCACGGCATTCAGGTCGGCCCGCTGCTCTTCTCCGAGACGAACATGATCATCACCGATGCGGGCGACTTCTTCTCGTCACGCGAACTGGTCTTCGCGCTCTTCGCGGCCGGTCTGTTGGGGATCGCCGCCTATGGCCTGATGGGGTTCTGGGGCGGGCCGCTGATCGGAAAGACGATCGCCCGGATCCCGCCCCGCTTTCTCTATCCGTTCATCTTCCTCACATCCGTGGCCGCCGCCTACTCGGCGCGGGCCTCCATCCTGGACGTCGCGATTGCGCTGGTCTTCGGCGTGGTCGGCTACCTGATGCGTCGCACGGGATTTGCTCCGGCGGCCTTCGTGATCGCCTTCGTCCTCGCCCGACCGATGGAAGAGGCGTTCCGGCAGGCGCTGCTGCTCAGTGACGATGGCGTCCTGATCTTCCTGCGCGAGCCCGTCGCCGGAGGCTTCCTGCTCGTCGGGCTGCTGGTCCTGATCCTTCGCGCGATCGGGACGAACCGCGCCGCGCGGCGGGCGGCGGCATGACGGAGGGGCCGCTGACGGGCCTTCGGGTCGTCGACTTCACCCATGTCCTGGCCGGGCCCGCCTGCGGCTACATGCTGGGTCTGCTCGGTGCAGACGTCATCAAGGTCGAAGGCCCGAACGGCGATGCTATGCGCTGGCGGGGCGGGACCGATGCCGATGCGGCGAAGGCGGGCCGGTCCACGGCCTGGCTGACACAGGCGGCGGGCAAGCGCAGCATCGTGCTCGACCTCGAGACGGAGTTCGGCCGGGATGCCATGATGCGCCTGCTGGAGCGCGCCGATATCCTCGTCGAGAACCACCTGCCGGAAACGCTCCGCCATCTGGGGCTCGACGATCTGACCAAACGATTCCCGCGGCTCATCCATTGCGCGATGACCGGCTACGGACGAGGCGGAGACCTGCAGGACGCACCGGCCTACGACGTCAACATCCAGGCTGCGAGCGGCCTCATGTCGCTGACGGGGACCGAAGCCACCGGCCCCCTACGCGCCGGGGCCCCGGTGATGGATTACGCGACGGCGCTCGCGGCGGGCTTTGCGATCTGCGCGGCCCTTTACCGGCGGGAACGGACGGGAGAAGGCGGCCTTGTCGACGTCTCGATGTTCGAGACCGGGCTAACCCTCATGGCATCATCCGTGGCGGACATGACGGCTACCGGGCGTGTGCCCCGCGCCCGCGGGAACGCGGCAAATTCGCGGTCGCCCTCGGCAGGGACGTTCCCCTGCCGCGAAGGCCTCCTGTCGCTCGGCGTCAACGAAGAGCACCAGTTCGATGCGTTGGCGCGCGCTCTTGGCCGGGATGACTGGCTGGCCGATCCCCGCTTCGCCACCCGCGCGGCACGAGGACAGAATGGAGCTGCGCTGGAACAGGCCCTGCTCGCCGCGCTCTCGGAGCGCGACGCCACGGACTGGGAGAGCATTCTGCGCGCAGCCGGCGTCCCTGCGGCCGAACTGCGTGGTCTCGACGCGGCGCTCGCCCTGCCTCAGGTCGACGCGCGCGGATTTCTCGCGGATATCGGCGGTGTCCATGTCCCCACGCTCCCTTTCCGCATCGGCGAGCACGCCCCGCGACCGTCGGGACCACCTCGCGAACTGGGCGTCGATACGGATGAGATCCTTGCGGAACTGGGCCTCGTGCAGAAGGCCCGAACCTGACGCGGATCACGCCGTCACGTCGTGATCGTAGAGCCAGTCATATCGCTTCAGCATCGCACCGGGCGCGACGCCCGCAACGAGACGCAGGACCAGATGCGCCAGGGTCTTGCGTGGTCCACTCAAGTGGTAGTTCGCCGCATTCGCCCGCGCTGCCATCAGCGCCCGCTCTACTCTCGGACGACGCGCAGCCTCCCACGCGGTCGGATCGTCAAGCGCGTGCGCCAACGTCCACGCATCCTCCAGCGCGAGATTGGCGCCCTGCGCCAGAAACGGCAGGGTCGGATGAGCCGCATCCCCGATCAGGGTGACGCCGTTCCGGTGCCAGGCCGGCACGGCCCCGTGATCCATCAGCCCCCAGAGATGGACCGTCTCGACCCGGGCGAGCAGCTCTCTGATAAAGGGGGCGTAACCGTCAAACGCCGCTCTCAGATTGGCTGGATCGTCGCGCTGTGACCAGCCTTCGGCGACCCAATCCGAGCGTTCCTCGACCGCGACGATGTTTAGGAGACGCCCCTCCCTGAGCGGATAGAGCACGAGATGGCGGCCGGGCCCTACATGGACCTGTGCCTCAAGGGGCCAGTCGTCGGGCGCCGGAACCAGCGTGCGCCACGCGACCTGACCCGTAAAGCGGCTGAAGTGATCCGGCGCCACGAAGCGGCGGGCAGCACCGCGGGCGCCATCCGCGCCGACCAGATGGTCGAACGCCATTTCGCGCCCGTCCGCGATCAGCCTTCCGGCATCCACACGATCCACATGGCACCCGAGCAGGATCTCGACACCTTCCGCCCGTGCCGTGCGTTCCAGTTCAGCGATCAGATCGGCCCGATGGATGAACCGGAACCCGGGTCCCAGTGGCATGCGGATCAGGGATCTGCCGCTCGGACCGTCGATCAGGTGCACCGCCCTGCTCTCAAGCGCGGGAGGAGCGGCCCCGAGCGCGTCGAGGACGCGCCCACCATTCGGTGCGATCTGAAGGCCCGCGCCGACCTCCGTCAGGGCAGACGCCTGCTCCAGTAGGGTGACCCTGCGCCCGGTTTGGGCGAGCGCCGCAGCGCAGGCGAGGCCCGCGACCCCGCCACCAAGAACGCAGACCGGATCAGTCGTCGCGATGGACGCGCTCTCGCCGTTCGTGTTTCTCCTGCGCCTCCAGCGACATGGTCGCGATCGGGCGGGCGTCGAGCCGCTTGAGGCTGATCGGGTCGCCGGTCACCTCGCAATATCCGTATTCGCCTTCCTCGATCCGCCGCAGGGCCGAATCGATCTTGGCGATCAGCTTGCGCTGACGGTCGCGGGTCCGGAGCTCCAGCGCGCGGTCGGTCTCCTCCGAGGCGCGGTCGGCGATATCCGGGATATTGCGGGCCGCATCCTGCAATCCCTCGATCGTCGTGGCGGTCTCGTCCAGCAGGTCCGCTTTCCAGGCCAGCAGCTTGCGGCGGAAGTACTCGATCTGCCGCTCGTTCATGAACGGCTCATCCTCAGCGGGCGTGTAGTCGTTCGGAAGGAATGTTTCGGCTTTCATGTCTGCTCCCTCGTCCGGCCGCCGTTGCAGGTTAAGGCACATGTTCGATGGCGACCGGTTCCCCATGGCGCGCGCTTACACCACGTCAGGACCCTTGTCACGATATGCGATGCCGCACTTGCGAAAGCGTGACACGCCTGCCCGGCAGGGTTTGGGCGGGTCCGTGGCCGGACCATGGCGGCTGCGGGTTCCCCATGCTAGCCGAACCCGAAACCATCCCGGAGGACCCGATGCGCTTCGAAGGAACCGAGGATTACGTCGCCACCGACGACCTCTCCGTTGCCGTGAACGCAGCGATCGCGCTGGAGCGGCCGCTTCTGGTCAAGGGCGAGCCCGGGACCGGCAAGACCGAACTCGCGCGTCAGGTGGCGGGCGCGCTGGGCCTGCAAATGATTGAATGGTCGGTGAAATCCACGACCCGCGCCCAGCAGGGCCTCTACGAATACGACGCCGTCAGCCGTCTGCGGGACAGTCAGTTGGGCGACGAGCGGGTGCACGACATCTCCAACTACATCCGCAAGGGCAAGCTGTGGCAGGCCTTCGAGGCGCCGGAACGGGCCGTCCTGCTGATCGACGAGATCGACAAGGCGGATATCGAGTTCCCGAACGATCTGCTCCAAGAGCTTGATAAGATGGAGTTTCACGTCTACGAGACTGGCGAGACGATCCGGGCCGGGCAGCGGCCGATCGTGATAATCACCTCCAACAACGAGAAGGAATTGCCCGATGCGTTCCTGCGGCGGTGCTTCTTTCACTACATCCGGTTCCCCGATGCCGAGACGCTCGCGCGAATCGTGGAAGTGCATCATCCCGGCATCAAGAAGGACCTGCTGGCCGAGGCGCTGACGCGGTTCTATGCGATCCGGGACCAGCAGGGGCTGAAGAAGAAGCCGTCCACGTCCGAGGTGCTGGACTGGCTGAAACTCCTTCTGTCAGAGGACCTTACGGCCAAGGACCTGCGTGAGGACGCGGGGAATTCCCTGCCCCGGCTGCACGGCGCGCTGCTCAAGAACGAGCAGGACGTGGCGCTGTTCGAGCGGCTCGCCTTCCTGGCCCGACGGGGGCAGTGATCGGCGCTTGACGGCGCGGGTCGCTCTGGGTATCCGGCGATCCACGCGCGGTTGTAGCTCAGTTGGTTAGAGTACCGGCCTGTCACGCCGGGGGTCGCGGGTTCGAGCCCCGTCAACCGCGCCATTTCCTTCATATCTTTGGATTTTTCGCCCTGGCGGGACGATGGGATCGTGGCGTTAACCTGTGTGAGCGCGCCGCCGCCGAGAGGGCCGAAATCCACGAAAACGCTGTGCACCCCCTGTGCACCCCCCGTGCACCCTGCGTCTGCACATGGATGCACCGGATCAGGCGTTAAGATCGGTTAAGATGCGCACCGAGCGGTAACGCATCGTTAACGCTCTGGCCGTCGCAACGCGAGTCATCTGACACGAGCGGGCGGCGCGCGGGCCGACCGGATCCAGACGGATGCAGGGCGCGCCATGCGGATCGGCCTCGCGCGGTTTCAGGTCGGCAGAGATCCGGCCTGCTCGACCGCCTCGGATCGCGCCGTGTCGATGCCGGGCAAGGCGCGTCGACGGACACCGGAACGGTTCGCGTCATGCTTTCCCGCCTGAGCCGTGCCAGCGCCGGGCCGGGGGACGGCGCCGCATCGTCGGGGCGAGGCGCTTGATCCCTCATCCCCGAAAAGCGGAGCCGCTTCGGGAAGACGTCGCAGGTGCGCCGGCCCACGGGCCGATCCGGCGCTGGCACGGCGGGCCCGCGGCCCTTGTCCCATGCCGGGGTCGGTGGTCGGGGCGCAGACCGATCAGAACCTTGGGTCGCGATGCCCCCTGACACTCATTGCCCCCTTACTTCGGAAGCTTGCAGACCGTTTGAGTGAGTTCTTTGATCAACGGATGATCCTGCCCGAGAAAATAGGCAACCGAAGTCAGAGTTGCGACGGATCCGATGGAGACCGTAAGTTTCCAGGCCGCTTCCCCTGCCCCCTTCGCATAGGCGGAAAGAAAAGGACTGTCCGGTGCGCCCTTCGGAAGGAGTTCCGTTGCCCGGGCAGCCCCGTCTCGGTCCGCGAGTTCGGCGGTCAACCGCTCTACCTCGGCTTCGAGACGTGCGATCTCCGTTCGAAGTGCCGTCTCCCCTTCGGAGACGGCCGAGCCGAGCCGATCCAGGATCTCGGCGACGTCAAGCATCGACTGGAGAGCGGGCGGCAGACGGTTCCCATCGGTCGCTGGCACGTCCTTGAGAGCAAATCTGATTTGGTCGGCGGTTTGCCGGGCGGGAATCGCGTTGATGGCCGCGTGTTCAAGAAGGAACGCGATGTGGTGTTCAGCCGTACGGATCGGTGAGTGCGCCGGTTCGGCTTGGATGGATTCGGAGGCCTGAGTGTCAAACGAACGTTCGGCGAGCGGCTCCGGCCAGGGCGGTAGGGTGCTGAGATGGGCGAGGAGGGCTTCGAGGCGTTCTCTGTCGTCCGCAATCGCGGCGGCTTCGGCGATTGCCGGATCTTCGCAGGCGGGCGTGTCGGCGAACCTGATTGACCTCGCTTGCTCTGGATCCGCCGATCGTGCGGCAGAGATCCAGTTGGCGACCGGTCGAAGGTCCGAAACCCTCGATCCATTGATCCTCAATTCACGCAACGAGCCGATACTGCCGATCGGGGAGATGTCTTCGACGTCAGTGCCCCTGAGAAAAAGGTGCTGAACGTTCCTGAGACCAGAGATCGGGGACAGATCGGTGACCGGCACGTTCTTCAAAAGAAGATCCTGCAACGCCGTCATCCGAGCCACCGGCGAGATGTCGGTCACTTCGGTGTCGTCGAGCCCCAGACCACGCAGGTTCGTCAAATTTTTATGTCCGTTATGTCCAGGACGGACGTTCCGTCGAGGCTGAGCAACTCGAGATCGTGCAGGTCCGCCAAGGGGGTCAGGTCGGCGACAGGTGTATCCCGGAGGTTCAGGGAGCGCAGCGCCTTCATACCGGCAATCGGGGCCAGATCCTTCACCTGGGTCCCCGAAAGATCGACGGTCAGAACTCGCTTTAGATCAGCGATTTCCGATGGGATCCTGTCGATCCGCAACCCGCTCAGGTCGATGCGCTGCGCGTTGCTGGACTGGGCTTCGTTGATCCGGCGGAGGGCTTCGGTCCGGGCACCTGTTTCCGGCGCTCGTTCTTCGCTGATCCTGCGTTCTCTTTCGAGCTTCTCGGACTGGTCCAGTTGTCGAGCCCATTCGAGTTCTCGTTGGATCGGATTTGTCATCTGCCGGTATGTCGCCATGCGGAGAGTCTTGCGCGTCCCTCGATATGACACAACCCGACATCGCCGCGCGTCGGTCTACATGCGGGCTCACCGAGTGCCGCGCCCCGCCGGAACCGGCGGACCTCGACAACCCCATTGACCCCCCTGCCCGCCCCGGCTATCCCGCGCCTCACGCGGTTGTAGCTCAGTTGGTTAGAGTACCGGCCTGTCACGCCGGGGGTCGCGGGTTCGAGCCCCGTCAACCGCGCCACTCCCCCCTTCCATCGCACGCGCTTCGGCGAAGCGCCGGGTCACCGGTCGCCGGGCTTGCCCGCGAAGCGCGGCAGCATGGCGCTGAAGTCGCGGCCCTTCCCGTCCTCCTGCTCGACGAAGGTGCGGTACTCGGCCAGCGCGGCGGCACCCATGGGGGTTGTGGCGCCCACGGCCTCGGCCGCCTGCGCGGCGAGGCCCAGATCCTTGAGCATCAGTTCGGCCGCGAAGCCAGGACGGTAGTCGTTGTCCGCCGGAGAGGTGGGGCCCACGCCGGGGGCGGGGCAATAGGTGTTCATCGACCAGCTCTGCCCCGACGAGGTCGAAACCACGTCGAACATCGCCTGCCGGTCGAGGCCCAGCCTGTCGGCCAGCGCGAAGGCCTCGCAGGTGGCGACCATGGTAGCGCCCAGTATCATGTTGTTGCAGATCTTGGCAGCCTGGCCCGCGCCCGCCTCTCCGCAATGGACGATGCGGGCGCCCATGACCTCCAGCAGGGGCCGCGCGGTGGCGAGCGCGTCCTCGGCGCCGCCCACCATGAAGGTCAGCGTGCCCGCATCGGCGCCCCCCACCCCGCCGGAGACCGGCGCGTCGAGAAAGCGGCGGCCCTGCGCGGCGGCCTCTCGGGCCACGGCGCGGGCGCTGTCCACGTCGACGGTGGAGCAGTCCAGCAGCACCGCGCCGGGCGCCATCGCGGGCAGGATCTCGGCGACGACGGCGCGCAGGATCTCTCCGTTCGGGAGCATCGTGACCGCGACCTCGGCGTCCTTGACGGCGTCGGTGGCGCTGGCGGCGACGAGAACGCCGTCGGGCATGGGCGCTTGGGTGTCGAAGCCCGTCACTTCGTGCCCCGCATCGGCGAGGTTGCGGGCCATGGGCGCGCCCATGTTGCCGGTTCCGATGAATGCGACCTTCATGGGGTCTCCTCCAGGTTCAGGGCGTCGGGGCCGAGGGGGCGCAGCATGGCCGAGACCTCGACCGGGGGCACGGCTTCGGGGCCGGGATGGCGCCAGACGGGGGCGTTGTCCTTGTCGATGATGCGGGCGCGGATGCCTTCCACGAAGTCGGACGATTGCAGCGCGCGGTGGGTGAAGCGGTATTCCAGGCCCAGCGCGGTCTCGATGGAGGCGGTGGGCGCGAGGCGCTGCTGCATCTCCAGGGCGCAGGCCATGGCCAGCGGCGAGTTCGCATCGAGGGCCTTGCGCGTCGCCTGCGCGGCGGGGCCGTCGTCGCGGACGGCGCGCGACAGATCGGCAAGCGTGGCGGCGGCGTAGAGGCGGTCGATCTCCTCCTGCCAGCCGGTCAGCGCGGCCTCGGGGGCCGGAGCGGCGGCCGCGTCGAGCGCCGCCACATCCCCGGCCTCGCACAGCGCGTCGGTCAGCGCCGCCCAGTCGCCGGGCACGTAGGTATCGGCAAAGCCCGCGCGGATCGCGTCCCCCGGCCCCATCCGATGCCCCGTCACGCCCAGAAACGCGCCCAGCCGCCCCGGTGCCCGCCGCAGAAGCAGCGAGCCGCCCACATCCGGCACCAGCCCGATGGCGCATTCCGGCATCGCGATGCGGCTGTCGTCGCGCACCACCCGATGCGAGGCGTGGCAGCCCACACCCACGCCGCCGCCCATGACGAAGCCGTGCAGCAGCGTGACGACGGGCTTCGGGAACCGCGCCAGCTTGGCGTCCATGCGGTATTCGTCGCGCCAGAACCGCTGGCCATAGCCGTAATCCCCGCGCCCGGCCGCCTCGTGCATCTCGGCGATGTCGCCGCCGGCGCAGAAGGCCCTTTCCCCCGCGCCGTCGATCAGGATCAGCGAGACGGCCTCGTCGGCCTCCCAGCTGTCGAGGGCGCGCTCGATGGCGAGACACATGTCCCAGGTCAGCGCGTTCAGCGCCTTCGGACGACTCAACGTGATGCGGCCCGCCCGGCCTTCGATACGGATATGGATGTCGTCCGACACGCTGTCCCTCAATCTGCTACAAAAGTCCCGGGATGCGCGGGGGGCATCGTCCATCTGGCTCGAACCGATGGCACAGGATGGGCGACCCCCCGCCGGGTCGGACCGGGCTCGATGCCCGGTCCGGCCCGGTCACGCCGCCAGCATGTTGCGCGCCACGATGAGGCGCATGATCTCGTTCGTCCCTTCGAGGATCTGGTGCACACGCAGGTCGCGCGACAGCTTCTCGATCCCGTAATCGGCCAGATATCCGTAACCGCCGTGAAGCTGCAGACATCCGTCGACCACGCGGCTTCCCGCCTCGGTCACCATCTTCTTGGCCATGGCACAGAACTTGGTGGCCTCGGGCGTTCCCTGATCGAGATGCCAGGCGGCCTGACGCAGGAAGGTGCGGGCGGATTGAAGCTCGATCTCCATCTCGGCCAGGCGGAACTGGGTGTTCTGGAAATCGGCGAGGCTTTGCCCGAACGCCTTGCGCTCGCGCACATAGGCCAGCGTGAGGTCCAGCGCCTGCTGCGCGGCGCCCAGCGAGCAGGCGGCGATGTTCAGGCGTCCGCCGTCGAGCCCGGCCATGGCGTAGCGGAAGCCGTGGCCCTCTTCCCCAAGAAGGTTGGAGGCCGGGACGGGCGCATCGTCGAGCTGCACCTGCCGCGTGGGCTGGGAGCGCCAGCCCATCTTGTCCTCGAGCCCGCCGAAGGAAAGCCCGTCGGTTCCGTCCTCGACCACGAAGGCCGAGATGCCGCGCGGCCCCGCCTCGCCCGAGCGGGCCATCACGATATAGGCGTCCGAATAACCACCGCCCGAGATGAAGGCCTTGGTCCCGGTCAGGCGCCAGCCTTCGTTGGTGCGCTCGGCCCGCGTCTTGAGCGCGGCGGCATCCGATCCGCTGCCCGGCTCCGTCAGGCAATAGGAGAGCCAGGTCTCGCAGGTCAGTGCCTTGGGCAGCATCCGGTCCTTCAACTCGTCCGAGCCGTAGGCGTCGATCATGCGCGCGCACATGTTGTGGATCGACAGGAAGGACGCGACCGACGGGCAGGCCATGGACAGGGCCTCGAAGACGAGCGTGGCATCGAGGCGCGTCAGCCCGGTGCCGCCCGCCTCTTCGGAGACGTAGAGCCCGGCGAGGCCCAGTTCGGCCAGTTTCGGCCAGAGGTCGCGTGGAATATCGCCCGCCGCCTCCCAGGCGCGGGCATGGGGCGCGATCTCGGCCTGACCCACATCGCGGGCCATGTTAAAGATGGCCCGGCTCTCCTCGGACAGAGCGAAATCCATGGTCCCTCCCAAGACGCGCGGCGTTGCCGCGAACCTAGACCCCCGGCGCTTCGGCGGAAAGGGGCGAACGCAAAATGAGAAAGGGGGCGCCCGAAGGCGCCCCCTTGTCGTCTGACGATCTGACGGATCAGTGCGCGACGGCGCCTTCCCCCTTGCCGTCGGAGGCCTTGGCGGCCAGCGCGGCCGCCTCCTCGGCGGCTTCGTCCCAGTCGATGCCCTCGGGCGTCTCGGTCAGGGCCAGCTTGAGCACCTCGGAGGCGTGCGTGACGGGGATGATCTCAAGCCCCTCCTTCACGTTGTCCGGGATGTCGGCCAGGTCCTTCTCGTTCTCCTCAGGGATAAGCACCGTCTTGATGCCGCCGCGTAGGGCGGCGAGCAGCTTTTCCTTGAGACCGCCGATGGGCATCGCGTTACCGCGTAACGACACCTCGCCTGTCATGGCGATGTCGCGACGCACCGGGATGCGCGCCAGGGTCGACACGATCGCCGTCGTCATGGCGAGACCCGCACTGGGCCCGTCCTTGGGCGTGGCGCCATCCGGAACGTGGACGTGGATGTCCCACTTCTCCATCTGCGGCGGCTTCACCCCGATCTCAGGCGCGATGGACCGCACGTAGCTGGAGGCCGCGTCGATCGATTCCTTCATGACGTCGCCCAGCTTACCGGTCGTCTTCATGCGGCCCTTGCCCGGCAGGCGCAGCGCCTCGATGTGCAGAAGGTCGCCCCCGACCGAGGTGTAGGCGAGGCCTGTCACGACGCCGACCTGATCCTTCTCTTCGGCGAGGCCGTAGCGATGCTTGCGTACGCCCAGGAAGTCGTCGAGATTCTCGGAGGTCACCTCGACCTCTTCGGCTGTCTTGCCGACGATCTTGGTCACCGCCTTGCGCGCCAGCTTGGCCAGTTCACGCTCCAGGTTCCGCACGCCCGCCTCGCGGGTGTAGTAGCGGACCATGTCGCGGAGCGCGTCGTCGCCCAGCTCGAACTCGCCCTTTCGCAAACCGTGGTTCTTGATCTGCTTGGGCAGCAGGTGGCGCCTGGCGATCTCGACCTTCTCGTCCTCGGTGTAGCCGGCGAGCGGAATGATCTCCATCCGGTCCAGAAGCGGGCCCGGCATGTTGTAGGAATTCGCCGTCGTCAGGAACATCACGTTCGAGAGGTCGTATTCCACTTCGAGATAGTGGTCGACGAAGGTGCCGTTCTGCTCGGGATCGAGCACTTCCAGCATCGCCGAAGCCGGGTCGCCGCGGAAATCCTGTCCCATCTTGTCGATCTCGTCGAGCAGGATGAGCGGGTTCGTCGTCTTGGCCTTCTTGAGCGCCTGGATGATCTTGCCAGGCATGGAGCCGATATAGGTCCGACGGTGGCCGCGGATCTCGGATTCGTCGCGCACGCCGCCCAGCGAGATGCGGATGAATTCGCGCCCCGTGGCCTTGGCGACGGACTTGCCCAGCGAGGTCTTGCCCACGCCCGGGGGCCCGACGAGGCAGAGGATCGGGCCGCGCAGCTTGGACGACCGGGCCTGCACGGCCAGGTATTCGACGATCCGCTCTTTCACCTTCTCGAGGCCGTAGTGATCCTTATCAAGGACTTCCTGGGCCTTGTTGATGTCCTTCTTGACGCGGGACTTGGTGCCCCACGGGATCGACAGCATCCAGTCGAGATAGTTGCGCACGACCGTCGCCTCGGCGGACATCGGGCTCATGTTCTTGAGCTTCTTGAGCTCGCCCTCGGCCTTTTCGCGCGCCTCTTTCGACAGCTTGGTGTTGGCGATCCGCTCTTCGAGTTCGGCGACCTCGTTCTGGCCGTCCTCGCCGTCGCCAAGCTCCTTCTGGATCGCCTTCATCTGCTCGTTGAGGTAGTATTCGCGCTGCGTCCGCTCCATCTGGGACTTCACGCGGGACTTGATGCGCTTCTCGACCTGCAGGACGCTCATCTCGCCCTGCATGAGGCCGAAGACCTTTTCGAGCCGATCGGACACGATCAGCATCTCGAGCAATTCCTGCTTCTGCGCGACCTCGACACCCAGATGGCCGGCGACCAGGTCGACCAGCTTGGCGGGGTCCTGCGCCTCGCCCACGGCGCCGAGCGCCTCTTCGGGGATGTTCTTCTTGACCTTCGCGTAGCGCTCGAACTCCTCGGCCACCGAGCGCATGAGCGCGTCGATGGTCGCCGGATCGCCCGGCTCCTCGCTGAGCGGCGTGGCCTCAGCCTCGAAGAAGTCGTCATTCTCGAGGAAACGGCCGATCTTCACACGGGTCCGCCCCTCGACCAGCACCTTCACGGTGCCATCGGGCAGCTTGAGAAGCTGAAGGACGTTGGCCAGGACGCCGATACGGTAGATTCCGTCCTGCTCCGGCTCGTCGACGGAGGGGTCGATCTGGGACGACAGGAGGATCTGCTTGTCGTCCTGCATCACCTCTTCGAGTGCGCGAACCGACTTTTCGCGACCCACGAAGAGCGGCACGATCATGTGGGGGAAGACCACGATATCGCGCAGCGGCAGAACGGGATGAATGGTGCTCGTCATTGTCTGTCCTTCTCGCAAAGGCCCACTGCCCCGGGATCGGCGGCATTCGAGGCCTTCCGTTGTCCCGACTTACTTGGGGGGCGCGCCCGTTCGCTTCAACGTTGCGCCCCTCGGATGGCCAACGATGCGCCCCCCGGATGCCGGGCGCAAGGGGAGGAAAACGGGAAACGGCCCCCTCGATCAGCGGCCATTGGACACGGTTCGGGATCGGGAATGCGGCGCGCCACAGCCCGTCCTGAGAAGAAGATCCGCGCCATTTCCAACGTTTCAAGGCGTCGAACCCGCCCCGCCCGAATTCCGCCCGGATTGGTCGCGCCCGTCCGATCCGGGCCGAACTCGCGCCCGAATCCGTCATTAACCATGAGTCGCAGACGCTGACCGAAAGCTGCCTCATGAACACGCGCTTCGACCCCGCTCATGCCCGTTCCCCCGCCCGTGCGGCGATCCACGCGCGAGCCCAGGCGCGCGCGGCCGCAGAGAGCGTCGCCGACAGTTTCGACTGGCGCCCCGATACCGCGCTGACCTTTCTGGCCGGCGCGCTGACGTCCTACGCAGAGACCGACAGTTTCATGGGGGCGCTGGACGAGATGACCGAGTTCGCCCTGCGCCGTGTCGGCGAAGGCGAAGTGGCCTTCCGCGACTTCGACGGCCGGATTGCGGGCACCCTTTCGGCGGATCGCGCGGAAGTCATCTTTGCGGGCGTGACGGCGTCCCGACTGATGCGCGAGGTCATCTCGCGCTATTGCGCCGGGCCCACGGGCCTGCCGGAACGCGCCGAGGTCGATGCGGGCGGCCGCACGATCCACCTGGCCGCCGCCCGCCTGTCGCGGGGCCGCATGGTCCGCCATGTCTGCGAGGACACGTTGACGCAAAACGCGATGGGTTGCGGAATGCGGGCGGCACGGCTGACGCTGGCCCCGCTTCCGCCCGGCGTGCTGATGCTGGGCCAGCCGGGGCCCACCCCCGAAGACTAGGCCGTCGCCCCACGCGTCAGATCGGGTCGATATCCCCGAGCGCGCGGGTGGCGTGGAACTCCGCCTCCCACGCGTCGAAACTGCCCGCCGCGATGGCGTCGCGCATCCCGGCCATGAGCTCCTGATAGTAGTGCAGGTTGTGCCAGGTCATCAGCATCGAGGCGATGATCTCTTTCGCGCGCGAGACATGGTGGAGATAGGCGCGCGAGTAGCCCCGGCAGGCGGGGCAGGCGCAGGCCTCGTCCAGCGGGCGCGGATCGTCGGCATGGCGCGCGTTGCGGATGTTGACGACGCCGCGCCGGGTGAAGGCCTGCCCCGTGCGCCCCGACCGTGACGGCAGCACGCAATCCATCATGTCGATGCCGCGCCTGACGGCGCCCACGATGTCGTCGGGCTTGCCCACGCCCATCAGATAGCGGGGCTTGTCCTCCGGCAATTGGCCGGGGGCGTAGTCGAGCACGCCGAACATGGCCTCCTGCCCCTCGCCCACGGCAAGGCCGCCGACCGCGTAGCCGTCGAAGCCGATGCCGCGCAGGGCCTCGGCGCTTTCGGCGCGCAGATCGGGTTCGAGTCCGCCCTGCTGGATCCCGAAGAGCGCGTGGCCCGGCCGGTCGCCGAAAGCGTCGCGGGACCGCTGCGCCCAGCGCATCGAGAGCCGCATCGAGGCGGCGATGCGGTCGCGCTCGGCCGGCAATGCGGGGCATTCGTCGAAGGCCATGACGATGTCGCTGCCGAGCAGGCGCTGGATCTCCATGCTGCGCTCGGGCGTGAGGGTGTGGCGAGAGCCGTCGATATGGCTGCGGAAGGTCACGCCCTCTTCGGTCAGCTTGCGCAGCTCGGCCAGGCTCATGACCTGAAAGCCGCCGCTGTCGGTCAGGATCGGCCGGTCCCAGTTCATGAAGCGGTGCAGGCCGCCGAGGCGGTCGATCCGTTCGGCCGTGGGCCGCAGCATCAGGTGATAGGTATTGCCCAGCAGGATGTCGGCGCCGGTCTCGCGGACGCTGCCGGGCAGCATCGCCTTGACGGTCGCCGCCGTGCCGACGGGCATGAAGGCGGGCGTGCGCACCTCGCCGCGCGGGGTGTGGATGACGCCCGTGCGCGCGGCGCCGTCGGTTGCCGTCAGATCGAAGGAGAAACGGGTCATCGCGTCCCCCTGCCCCGGCCCCGCCCGGAGGGCAAGGGCGCCGCCGCGCTGTCGTCCGCCTCACGTTTCATTGCAGGCCTGTCGCCGGGAGGGCTCGTTCGGGCGGGCTGCCGTGACCGACCGGCGGGGACCCGCGCAAACCTCGCCCACATCGAGTCGTGACGGGCCTTTTCCTTCGCAAGCACGTTGTTAGATCACCGCAATGACCGCGCACCACCTGCGCAACAATGGAGACTCATATGAAATTCCGTATCTTGCCCGCCCTCGCCGCGCTGACCGCCGTCGCCGCCGCCCCTGCGCTGGCAGGGAACCCCGCCCCGGCGCCGGTCGAGCCTGCACCCGTTTTCGTGGGCGAGCCCGCGCCCGCTTACAATTGGACCGGCGGCTATGTCGGCGGGGCTATCGGCTTTGCGGGCCTCAACACTGGTGTAGATAGTGACGAGGATTTCGACCTTGGCGACGAGTTCGACGATGTCCGTGACGATCTGGCCGGGTTCGTGGACGGATTCGACGACGACGGGATCTATGGCGGTATTCGCGCCGGCTACGATTACGCCTTCGCCAACGGGTTCGTCCTTGGTGGTCAGCTGGCGTACGACGTAGTCAACTTCGACCTCAACTTCGAGGATGACGATGCCGGGGCGGACTCGGATGTCACGTTCGAGAATGGCATCGACGGCATTCTGCGTGCCGGTCTGCGCGCCGGCTATGGTTTCGGACCCAATCTGATCTACGGGACTGGTGGCTACGCACGTCTGACCGGCGACGACGACAGCGATGGCTACTTCGCAGGCCTCGGTGGCGAGCGTTTCGTGACGCAGAACATCACCGCGGGCGCCGAGGTGCTTTACCATCAGTTCGACGGCTTCGATGTCGACAGCCTCGAGGCAGACATCACGACCGTGGGCTTGACCGTGAATTACCGCTTCTGAGTGCGGACAACATGGCGCGGGCGCCCTTGCCGGGCGCCCGCGTAATTCCTACTATACCGGTCAACTAATTCCCACGGGATGACCCTGATGACCGACGATAGCCTGATGGAGGGCGCGCCGCTGATCCGGCCTTCCTCGACAGATCACCCGCTGCACGAGAACGTGGTGGAGGCCTGCCGCACGGTCTTCGACCCCGAGATCCCGGTCAACATCTACGACCTGGGCCTGATCTACACGATTGACATCTCTCAGGAAAACGACGTTCGCGTCATCATGACCCTGACTGCGCCGGGCTGCCCCGTGGCGGGCGAGATGCCCGGCTGGGTGGCCGACGCGGTAGAGCCGCTGCCCGGGGTCAAATCCGTCGATGTCGACCTCGTGTGGGAACCGCCCTGGGGCATGGAGATGATGTCCGACGAGGCGCGGCTGGAGTTGGGCTTCATGTGAGCCGCGGGAACCGCCGGTTCCCGCGTCACGTTGTCCCGCCATGGGACATCTACTGCGTTCGCTTCTCATCATCCTCGTCTTCGTGTTGCCCGCTTCGGCGCAGGAAGACCCGTTCTTTTCCGTCGATGGCCTGAATGAAGGGCTGGGTGCCCCGCCCGACAATGTCGACCGGCGCACGCCGCGCACGGCGCTGGACACCTTTCTGACGGCGGCGGATGCCGGAGACTGGCGCGCGGCGAGCCACGTGCTGGACCTTGGAGACATAGAGACAGGTCTGCAGGCGCGCGACGGGGAGATCCTGGCGCGGCAGCTCCACTCGGTCCTCGACCGGAAGGCGGTTCTGGACTGGTCGCGGCTGAACCAGCGGCCCGACGCGCTGCAGGTCCTCGGCGGGAGCCAGCAGGCCCAGGCCGGAGAGCCGCGCCGGTCGCTGTTGATCCGGGAACTGAACCTCGACCCGGTCCCCGCCGCCATCCGCCTGAACCGTGTGAAGCCCGGAGAAGACACGGCCCCGGTCTGGATCTTCCCGCGGGAAACGGTCGCGGACATCCCGGCGCTCTATGCCGCATACGGGCCGTCCGCGCTGGAGGCGCGGCTGCCCGCCGCCATGCTCAACGACGCAGTCTGGGGTCTGATGTGGTGGGAGTTGATCGGCCTGCCGCTCTTGATCGCGGCGTCAATCCTGCTGGCCTGGGCGATCCGGAGGTTGTTCGAAAAGATCCGACGATCATCGGACAGAGCCGTCGTGCGGGGCGTCCTGCACGGAGTGCGGACCCCGGCGATGATCGCGGCGGTGACGACGCTGTTCTTCGTCGCGAGCCGCTCGATCTTCGTCTTTTCGGGGCAGATCGAGATTTTCCTGACGCCGTTGATCGCGGTCGGCTACGTGACCGCGATCCTGATGTTGATCCTGAACGTCGCGGATGCCCTGCTCGACAATCTGCTGGCGCCCGAAGAGGACCTGGACCTGACCGAAGCCCAGTATCAGGACGCCCGCTCCACTGCGACCAAGCTGAATGCGGTCAAGCGCATCCTCACCATCGCCGTCGTCCTGATCGGATCGGGCGTGGTGCTGTCGACGGCGGACGTCTTCCGCGGGCTGGGCCTGTCCATCCTCGCCTCGGCGGGCGCGCTGACCCTGGTTCTGGGCTTTGCAGCGCGCGAAGTGCTGGGCAACATCATGGCCTCGCTGCAGATCGCACTGAACCAGTCCGCACGGATGGGCGACCGCGTCGTCTGGAAGGGCGAGGTCTGCTACGTGGAACGGATCCACCTGACCTTCATCCAACTTCGCAATTGGGACGGGACCCGGATCATCGTCCCCGTGGGCGAGTTCGTCTCCGAGACCTTCACCAACTGGTCGATCCAGGATCCCGCGATGCTGAAGATCCTGAAGTTCAAGTTCCGGCCCGAGACCGATCTGGACGCGCTGCGGGAGGCATTCTTTGAAGTGATGGAAGAGTTGCGGCAGGACGAAAAGCTGGGCGGCGAGGTCGGGGAAGCCAGCGAGGCATCCATGAACGTCACCGGGCAGGACGTCTTCGGCATCGACGTCTGGTTCAGCGTGCCCTGCCGGGACCCGAATACCTCGTGGGACGTGGCCTGCGCCTCGCGGGAACGGATCGTGAAAGCGGCACGAAAGATCGAAGGGGCGGACGGCAAGTCGATCTTCCCCGAAGCACAAGCCGCGGAAGCGGCCTGACCGGCGGCGATCCGCCGATGCCCCGGCGGGTCGTCACCTATCCTTCACGGAACCGTCACGCGCGCCTCAACTCGTTTGGCCACCCGTTTGGCAGAACTCGAAGAAAGGCGTCCAATGTCCCGTCACGTGCTTCCACTCCTCCTGCTCGCCGCACCGTTCCCGGCTCTGGCCGACGCCCACGGGGGCGAGCCGCTGACCTACGGTCAGCGCCCGTTCCACCTGATCGACCAGCTTGCCGAGGGGGAATTGAAAGAGCAGCTCATGGCCTGCCGGGGCCAGACGCCGCAGATGTCGAAGTTCTCGATCGGCCACAGGGGCGCACCGCTCATGTTCCCCGAGCATACCGTAGAATCCAACGTCGCCGCCGCGCGTCAGGGCGCGGGCATACTGGAATGCGACGTGACCTTCACCCAGGATCACGAGCTGGTCTGCCGCCATGCCCAGAACGACCTGCACACGACAACGAACATCCTGGTCTCGGATCTGGCCGATACCTGCGTGACGCCGTTCACGTCCGCCTCGGGTGATGACGACGCCACGGCCGAGTGCCGGACGTCCGAGATCACGTTGGCGCAGTACCGGACGCTGGTGCCGAAGATGGACGCCTCGGACGGGTCGGCCACGACCGCCGAAGAGTATCAGGGCGGGACCGCAGACTGGCGCACCGACCTCTATACGAACGGCGCCACGATCATGACCCATGCCGAGAGCATCGCGCTTTTCGACAGTCTGGGAGCGGATTTCACGCCGGAGTTGAAGGCACCGTCCGTCGAGATGCCCCATGAGGGGTTCAGCCAGGAGGATTACGCCCAGAAGCTGGTCGACGAGTACAAGGAAGCGGGCATCGACCCGTCGCGCGTCTGGCTGCAGAGCTTCCAGCTGGAGGATGTGCTCTACTGGATCGAGAACGAGCCGGACTTCGGTGCGCAGGCCGTCTATCTGATGGACGAGTACGACATCGAGGGCTACGAGCCCGACGATCCTTCGACCTGGCCCAACACCATGGCCGAACTCAAGGAAATGGGCGTCAACTACATCGCCCCGCCGACCTGGATGCTGGTGAAGGCCGAAGACGGCGAGATCGTCCCCTCGGCGCTGGCAACCGAGGCCAAGGCGGCCGGACTAGGCATCATCACCTGGACGCTGGAACGCTCGGGCCCGCTGGCAGGCGGCGGCGGCTGGTACTTCCAGTCCATCGAGGACGTCACCGACAATGATGGCGTCTATTACGAGTTGCTGCACGTGCTGGCACAGGATGTGGAGATCGAGGGGATCTTCTCGGATTGGCCCGCGACCGTGACCTATTACGCCAACTGCTTCGGTCTCTGACCGCGACATTTCCGGGGCACTAGGGTCCGGGGCGCGCCGATGCGGCGCGCCCCGTTTCGTCTTGCTCGTCCTCCTAGCGACGGCCCGCGACGCGCAGGGCAAGCCAGAGCCGCCACCTGGCGCGCTTGCGGCGCTGCAAGTGATGATGCATTTCTGCAAAGTAGGCCTGCTCGCGCTCATATTCCGAAGGTTGGGCAAAGGGTTGGTCGTAGGTGCGGGTCATGGCGGGTCTCCTTTCAGGTCTGCCTCCTATCTGTCGCCGCCCGCGCCCGATTGCAGCCCGCCGGGACCGCAACTAGCCTTTCGCGGATGCAAGACCCCATCGCTTGGAACGACCTCGCCCTGTTCGCCGCCGTCGCGCGGACGGGAACGCTTGCCCGGGCGGCGGACGAGACGGGGACATCGACGGCCACCCTGTCGCGGCGGATGACCGGGCTCGAGGCGCGGCTGGGACGGCGGCTGTTCCGCCACGGGGTCCACGGTTACGCGCTGACCGAGGACGGGCGCGCCCTGCTCGCCCGCACCGAGCGCATGGAAGAGGCCGCCGCCGATATCGGCCAGTGGCGCGAGGCGGGCTCCGGGCCGGTGCGTGTCCGCCTGTCGGCCGGGACCTGGACGTCGCAGGCGCTGGCCGCGGACGTGACGCGCTACTGGTCGCCCGAGGCCTGCTGGATCCCCGAGATGGTCCATTGCGACAGGGACATGGATATCGCCCGGCGCGAAGTCGATATCGGCATCCGCAACCGCAGGCCCGACCAGCCCTGGCTCGCCGGGCGCCGCACCGCGACAGTGCGTTACGCCGCCTATGGGCAAGAAGGGGTCGGGAACTGGATCGGGGTCAGCTTCGATGCCGCGCACACGCCCTCTGGGCGCTGGGTGATCGACAACCACGGGGGCGAGATCGTGACGGCGGCCAACGACCCGCGCTGGGCGCTGGCACTGGCCCGCGCGGGGATCGGCCGCGTTGTCCTGCCGATGTTCATCGGCGAAGAGAGCGGCCTGCCCCGCCTCTCGGATCCGATCGAGGATCTGACCCATGAGGAATGGCTGGTCTCGCACCACGAGGCGCGCCACGAGACGCCGATCCGTACGGCGCTGGACGCGCTGGCCGGCTATCTGAGCGAAAGGCTGCCCCCTTGAGGCCGCGCTCCGGTGCGCTTACGTTCCGGGTGAAGGAGACGTGTCCATGTTCGCCATTCCAGGTCAGTCCCCCGTCACGGTGACCCCCGCTGCATCGAAGCAGATCGCGAAGCTCATGGCCAAGGGCGATGCTTTCGGCCTGAAGGTCGGCGTCAAGAAGGGCGGCTGTGCTGGCATGGAATACACGATGGATTACGTCGCCGAGGCCGAGCCCAATGACGAGGTGATCGAGGCGGGCGACGGCGCGCGCGTCATCATCGCACCCATGGCGCAGATGTTCCTGTTCGGAACCGAGATCGACTACGAGACGTCTCTGCTGGAATCCGGCTTCCGGTTCCGCAACCCGAACGTGACCGAAGCCTGCGGCTGCGGAGAGTCGATCAAGTTCGACGAAACGCTCGGCCAACCGGGCTGAGCCCTGCGGCGCCCGCTCCACGACAGGAATGGCGCGCACCGACCTTCAAAGCACCCTTCTCCATAGGAGTGGATATTCAGGGCGGTCCGTCTGCGCGGGCCCGTCCGAGCGCTCGGGCGCAGTAAACCGCACCTGCCGTGCCGCCTACGCCGCTGATTTGACCGGGAGAAGTGGGATGGAGGCGAGTACCGGAATCGAACCGGTGTACACGGATTTGCAATCCGCTGCGTAACCACTCCGCCAACTCGCCGTCGTGTCAGGTGCGTCTAGCGTGCCACGCACGCCGCCGCAAGCCGCCGAGGGAGGGGCTCTCCGGTTGCGTGAACGGGTGGCGCGTGCAATCTGGCCGAGGGCAGGAAGCAGACGAGGCATCGCAAGAATGGCCGACCCGCAGACACTTCGCCGGATCATGGTCGATACCCAGGTCCGGCCGTCGGACGTGACGAAGTTCCCGATCATCGGCGCGATGCTGGCCATCCCGCGCGAGGCGTTCGTCCCTTCCTCCGAGGAGGCCGTGGCCTATCGCGACGCGCCTGTCCCCCTGGCAGGCGGACGTGAGATGCCCGCCCCCCGCACGATCGCCAAGCTGCTGGATGCGATCGACCCCGAAGGCCACGAGAATGTCCTGATCGTCGGGGCGGGCCTTGGATACTCGGCCGCGCTCCTGTCGCGGATGACGGCATCGGTCGTGGCCGTCGAGGAAGAGGGCGACATGGCCCGCGATGCCGAAGCGGCGCTGACCGCACAGGGCATCGACAACGCCGTGGTGGTCACCGCGCCGCTGACCGAGGGTCAGCCGAAGGCGGCCCCCTATGACATCATTCTGATCGAGGGTGGGGTCGAGCAGATCCCCGACGCCCTTGTCGAGCAACTCAAGGAGGGCGGACGCATGGCCGCGATCTTCATGGAGGGCGTCCTCGGCGAGGCCCGGATCGGCGTCATGGCCGAAGGTCACATGGGCTGGCGCACCGCCTTCAACGCGGATGCGCTGGTCCTGCCGGGCTTCGCAAAGACACGGGCCTTCACGCTATGAAACGGACGTTCCGCTCTCTCGCCCTCGCGGCCGCCGTCGCCGCCGCTCCGATCCAGGCCAGCGCGCAGAGCCTGACCGATGCGCTGGTGCTGGCCTACGAGTCCAGCCCCCTGCTCGAACAGCAGCGGAACCTCCTGCGTGGCCTCGACGAGGATGTGGCGGTCGCCGTCTCGGCGTTGCGGCCGGTCATCCAGTACTTCGCCCGGCTGCAGAAGACCGATTCAGAGTTTTCGGGCACCAACGCGACGCAATCGCTTGGCCTGTCGCTGAACTATACCATCCTGGATGGCGGGCAGCGGGCCTTCCGCATCGCCGCGCGCAAGGAGGCGGTCCTCGCGGGCCGCTGGAACCTCATCCAGGTAGAGCAGAACGTCCTTCTGAACGCTGTGGCGGCCTATCTCAACCTTCGCTTCGCGGCGCGCGTCGTCGACGTGCGGGAAAGCAACGTGCGGCTGATCTCCGAGCAGCTTCGCGCGGCGCGGGACCGGTTCGAGGTCGGCGAGGTCACGCGGACGGACGTTGCCATCGCGCAGGCCCGCCTTGCCGCCGCGCAATCGTCACTGGCCGCCGCCCGCGGCAACGTCGATATCGCCCGCGAAACCTACCGTCTGGCGACCGGCCAGCTGCCATCGGGCCGGCTTTCGGCGCTGCCTCCCCTGCCCGAGCTTCCGCCGTCGGTCGAGCGCGCCCAAGAGCTGGCCGTGCAGATCCACCCCAACATCAAGGCGCTGCAGCACGACGTCACCGCCAACCAGTTGCTGGTCGAAGCCGCGGCGGCGGACCGCCTTCCCACCGTCGGAACGAGCGCCACGGTCGGACGCAGCAACACGCAGCAGAACAACGCGACCCTGACCATCGAGACGACCGGCACGCTCTATTCCGGAGGCCGGCTTCCGGCGCTGGAGCGGCAGGCCGTCACGCGGGTGAATGCCGCCCGGGCCGCTCTGGTGCAGGAGGCGCGCGTGGTCGCGGACGATGTCGGTCGCGCCTGGGCCCAGCTTCAGATCGCCCGCGCGCAGGTCCTCGCCTCGGATGAGCAGGTCCGGTCGGCACAGCTCGCCTTCGAGGGCTTCCGCGAGGAAGCCGCGCTCGGCGCCCGGACAACGCTGGACGTGCTCGACTCCGAACAGGAACTCCTCGACGCGCGGACAGCACGGCTGGAAGCGGAAACCGACGCGCAACAGGCCGTGTATTCGGTTCTGGCGGCCATCGGCCTTCTGACGACGGATCATCTGGGCCTCGCGGTGGAGCGCTACGACCCCGATGCCTACTACACGGCCGTGCGCGGTGCGCCGGTGACCAACGCCCCCGGGTCGCTGCAAGGCACGCGCCTCGATCGCGTCCTGCGACGCTTCAACCGGAACTGAGACGCGCGTTGCCCGGAGGGCACCTCCGTTAACCTACTTGGGCGGTGCGCGCGGCGCCGCCCTCGCTCGATCCCACATCCTGTGTTATGACGAGGTCATGCATCCGGATCGGATGCAGGCAGGAAGAGACGGCCCAAAGCCCGTCGACCGAAGGAGGCGAGATGGCAGACCCCCAAAGCATCGACGACGTCGTGTCCTCGATCCGTCGACTGGTCGCAGCCGGACCACCGTCACGTCCTGCGGCCGCGGGCCACGTGGCCTCCACCGCTGAGGTCGCGGAAGAGACCGGGGAAGACGTCTCCGACATTCGGGGTGACGAGATCGGCGACGACGCCGGTTCGGTTGGCGGCGCGGGTGACGCTCTGGTCCTCGGGGAAGAGCTTCGCGTGGTCGAAGCCGACGACCCCTTCCAGCCGATCAACCGCAGGGATGAGGTCGACGGTCAGGATGACGTCGCTTCGCAGGACGAGGAACGCGACGCGCCTCGCTCCGATGCGCGCGCCGCCGCGACCCCGGCCCCCGAGAACCCGACCTCTGAGACCCCGATCCCGCCACGCCCGTCCGCGCCCCCGTCGGCCGAGGCCACTCAGGCCTTTGCGGCGGCGATCGGTGGAATGGGGTTCGTGGCCGACAGCGAACGGGCGCCGTCCGACCTCCCCCCGCCGCCCCCCATCGCGCGGATCGCACCCACAACCGTCGCCGCCCCGGATGTAGACACGTCCGAGGACGACGCGGACATCATCGCCGAGATCAAGGCCGCGACTGCCGCTGAACCGGATCCCACTCCCGACCCCGGTTTCGAGGACGCTGTCGTTCTGTCCGAAGATACACCATCATCTGGTGCCAGCCGGGATCGGGACGACGACGACGATATTCTCGCAGACGGCATCGCCGCGACGCGCCCCCCGGCGCTCGAGAACATGGATCACGAGGCCTTGCGGGACCTGGTCGCCGAGATCGTCCGACAGGAATTGTCGGGCGTCCTGGGCGAGCGGATCACGCGGAACGTGCGCAAGCTGGTCCGGCGTGAATTGCGGACGATGTTCTCCGCCGAGGAATTCGACTGAACCTCGCGGGCCTTCGTCGTGCAAAAGAAAAAGGCCGCACCCGAAGGGCGCGGCCTTTCCTTTGGATTGGACTGGATCAGGCTGCCTTGAGCGCCTCGGCCAACTCGGCGGCCTGACGGCGCTCGCTCTCCTCGCGGGAGAGGGCCACCGATGTGCGCACGCCGCGTCCAACGAATTCCATCAAACCCGAAACAACCCGTTCGTTCGGGTCGATCCCGGCGCAGCTCAGCACTTCGCGCCCGTCGCGCGACCGCGCCCAACGGGCGATCTGATCGGGGCCGTTGCCAAACTTCTTGTCGTCCGCGATCGCGTCATCCAAAGCGGCAAGCACGACGGCGGCGAAGAGTTTCCGGGCCCGCTGACCCTGCTCGAAATTGTATGCCGTTGCGTCGACCAAGTCGCTCATGCTGCTCTCTCCGTTTGTGTCGTTCAGAACCCGGTTCGGCGCTGCCTATCACGTCAAACTGACTTTCGGAATGCAAAACCCGAATACCACATATTCCCAGAATGCATACCTAACCATCCACACACACCAATACCGCCGTCGGACAGCACCGTATCTGACTATATCTAGTCAGCGACGCTCACCCTTCAACCTTTTGTCAAGATTTGGTCGCATTCCGCGCACTTGACTCTCCGCCTTGCTCCGGGGCGCGGCGAGAGATATCGGGCGCGGACAGTCAGACATGGAGAGGGCCATGCCCAAGATCAACGGCAACGAAATCCGTCCTGGCAACGTGTTGGAGCATGACGGCCATTTGTGGACCGCCGTTAAGGTCGATCATGTCAAACCTGGAAAAGGTGGAGCCTTCGCGCAGGTGGAAATGCGCAATCTGCGAAACGGTTCCAAGCTGAACGAACGCTTCCGCAGCGCCGACAAGGTCGAGCGCGTCCGTCTGGAGCAGAAGGATCAGCAGTTTCTCTACGAGACCGACGGCAAACTCGTCTTCATGGATACCGAGACCTACGACCAGGTGGAACTCGACGCAGAGATCCTGGGCGAGCGTCGCCCGTTCCTTCAGGACGGCATGATGGTCCAGATCGAGTATTACGAAGACGAGGCGTTGAACGCGACGCTGCCTCAGAAGGTGACCTGCAAGGTGGCCGAGACCGAACCCGTCGTGAAGGGTCAGACCGCCGCCAACAGCTTCAAACCCGCCGTGCTGGACAATGGTGTACGCATCACCGTCCCTCCCTTCGTCGGCGAGGGAGAAGACGTGGTCGTCAACACCGAGACGATGGAATACTCCGAACGCGCATGACAGCGCCGGACGTCATGCAAAGATCCACGCCCAGAGCCCGTTGACACTCAGCTGTCCGACGACCGCTGCGGCGAGGATCAGGCGCACCCACGGGCTCGGGAACCGCCATGCCGCCCAGGCGGCAGCGGCCAGGGCCAGCGCGACCTCCAGCGGGGCGATCCACCCCGCCCCGCGCCGGACATCCCAGTAGCTGACCGGGCTCTCGAAGACCCAGTTTGTCAGCGGCCAGAAATGCGCCCGCCCGTCGTCGTGGTGCAGCGGCAGGTCGCAGGCGAGATGCAGGAGCGCGGCCGCCCCCATGGCGATCATCCAGTCGCGCCGCAACGCGACCCCGGACAGGAGGACGGCGCCCCACACGAAGACCGAATTGTCGATGCGGAAGACAGCCTGCCACGCCTCCGAGAAGTAGAGCTCTCCGAAGATGCGATCGGGCGTCTCGCTCAGGACCATAGCGCCTGCGACCAACAGGTAGAGCGACACGTCCGGCGCCAGCGCTCCGAAGGCCGCCGCCGCATTGACGCGCGGCTGGTCGGGCTTGCCGAAAGCGGCGATCCCCAGGATCAGGTGAGCCGGCGTGTTCATCGCGCCGGGTATAGGGGATGCGGATGACGCGCGCGATCATGTTGCAGTGAACCGGCCCGAAGGTCGGCAAGTCGGTCCTCGTCGCGGGGCTCTGCCGCCATTTCGCGCGGGCGGGACTCCGGGTGCGCCCCTTCAAGCCGCAAGACATGTCCAACAACGCCGCCGTGACCGCCGACGACGGAAAGGTCGGTCGCGCCCAGGCTCTGCAAGCACGGGCCCGTGGGATCGAGCCGCAGACCGACATGAACCCCGTTCCGCGAAAGCCCGAAGGCGAGATGTGCCGTCAGGTCATCCTGCAGGAGCGCCGGCTCGCGACGATGCGCGCAGGCGATTATCCGGCGCGGCGGCGATGTGCTGGAGATTTGCGGTGGCTATCAGATGTTCGGCCGGATCATGGCGGATCCCGACGGGATCGAACGGCCGCCGGGCGAGGTGCCCGGACTTGGCCTTCCGGATATCACGACCGTCATGGCGCCGGAAAAGCGTCTGGCCCGAGTGGCCGCGCTTAACCCTCCAAGCGGGACCGATCCGGATGGCTACGAAATCCATCTCGGCCGCACAATTGGGCCGGACACGGTGCGCGGCTGGCTGCGGATCGACGGACGCGACGTTGGCGCGGCCTCGCCCGACGGGCGGATCCGCGGCTGCTATCTGCATGGCCTCTCCGCCTCGGACGCGTTTCGCCGGGCCGACCTGTCGGACCTCGGAGTGGCCCCGACCGATTTTGCCCATGAGACACAGGTGGACGCGACCCTCGATGCGCTCGCGGATCACATGACGGAATCGTTAAACCTCGACAGGCTATTGGATATCTCGACGCGGTTGCCCTAGCTGGGCCGCGTGATACGCTCGCCGCAGGTCTTACGGAGGTTTCCATGCGTCGCACCATTCTCGCAGCCGCCCTGTCGCTGATCCCCGCCATGGGCGTGGCCGCGCAATGCGGCAACGATGCCAGCGGGTTCGAACGCTGGAAGCAGGCCTTCGCCGCCGAGGCGCAGCGGGCCGGTGTAGGACAGCGCGGACTTCAGGCACTTGCGGGGGCGAGCTACAGCCAGGGCACGATCAATGCAGACCGGAACCAGAAAGGCGTGCGGTACTCGCTGAACGACTTCATCCGCATCCGCCTCGGCTCACTGGACGGCTTCGCCGCGCAGGCCAAACGGCGGCTGGACCAGAACCGCAACTTCTTCAACGCGCTCGAACAGCGTTACGGCGTGCCCTCCGGGATCCTGCTGTCGATCTGGGGAATGGAAACGGGTTTCGGGCGCAACATGGGCAACACGCCCGTCGTGAGCTCGATCACGACGGTGGCTTATGATTGCCGCCGCTCGGACTTCTTCACCCCCCACGCCATCGCCGCCCTCTCGATGGTGGATCGCGGAATGCTGAGCGCCAATCAGCGCGGCGCCTTCCACGGCGAGCTGGGGCACACGCAGTTCCTGCCGGGCAATGCCCTGCGCTACGGCGTCGACGGCGACGGCAACGGCCGGGTCGACTTCTACAACTGGGCCGATGCTATGGCATCGACGGCCAACTTCCTGCGCCAGAAGGGCTGGCAGCCGGGACAGCCTTTCGGTCAGGGCACGCGCAACTTCCGCGTCCTGAACGACTGGAATGCCGCCACCGTCTATCAGCAGGCCATCGCGGCCGCCGCCGAACGCATTCGCTGAGCGAAGGCAGACCCTTCTCCGAGGTCTTGATCCGGAGGGAAGAGGCGCGGACAGAGTGGTGCGGGCGGCGGGAGTCGAACCCGCATGGGCCAAGCCCGAGCGATTTTAAGTCGCTTGTGTCTACCGTTCCACCACGCCCGCCCGCCCGTCCGGCATAGGACGGGCGGCGGGACCGTGCAACGTCACAGATCGACCGCTTCGGGCTGCAGCGACAAGTAGCGGCGCTCGGGCAACCAGGGGTTCAATTCCAGGGCGGCCCGGATCATGTCCTGCCCCTCTGCGATCCGGCCGAGCTGGATCAGGGTCAGGCCCTTGCCGGACATCGCGGCGACGTGGCGCGGCCGCAACTCCAACGCCCGGTCCAGATCGGGCAAGGCGGCCGCGAAGTCGCCGGAAAGGAAGCGCACGAAGGCCCGCTGGTTCCATCCCTCGGCATAGTCCGGGCAATACTCGATCAGCGTGTCGAAGGCGATCAGGGCCCCGCGCAGGTCGCCCGCCTGCCTCCGGGCCATACCCTCGTCCAGAAGTTCCTGCCCCCGCGCATCCGGCGCACGGGTCCATTCGCGCCACATGCCTGCACTCGCGAGGCGCCCCGCCGCCGCGGACGGGGCAGTCTGCGCCTGTTCGATCAGACGGTCCATTGCCGGGGCGATCTCTGGCGGTGCGGGACAGGCCCAGAGCGGTTGCGCCAGACAGACGAAGATGAGGAGCGGCTTCATACGCAATGAATTGCGGCTTTGCGCCATCCGGTCAAATCACGCCTCTTCCATCCGCTGACCAGAGGCGTATCGGTACGCCTTGCATACGTATGCAAGGGGAAGACCATGACCGACTTCCGCGTTTCGATCCGCGACCGGCTCGCACGCCTCATGACCGTCCCGGACGCGGATCTGGACCGCGTCGCTGCAGACCTCTTCGCGCCCGAAAACGCGTTTCACGCCATGGCGCCGGTCGACGACGTCGCCGGAAGGGACGCGGTGGTGGAGCACATCCTGCGCCCCCTGCGCGCCGCCCTCACCGGCGTGCATCGCCGCGACGAGATCGTGATGGGGGGCGAGAACATCCGCGAAGGCGGCGGCCGCTGGGTCGCCTGCGTCAGCCATCTGGTCGGCACGTTCGACGCCACGCTCTGGGGCGTGGCTCCGTCTGCGCGTCTGGCTTTCCTGCGCGCAGGCGAATTCTACCGGGTTCGCGAGGACGGGCTGATCGACCGGGCGCATGTGATCCTGGATCTACCGGACCTGATGCGTCAGGCGGGCCGCGCGCCCTTCCCCCTTTTGGGCACCGAGATGCTGTTCCCCGGACCGGCCACCCATGACGGCGTCTGCCCGGATCCCGCAGGGGGAACGGCGAGCCTCGACGTGGTGCAGCGGATGCTGGGCGATCTGCACGTCTATGACGCCGTCACCTATTCCAGCGCGGGTCAGACCGGCGAGGGCGGGACGTGGTCGGACGACATGCTGTGGCACGGGCCGGGCGGCGTGGGGTCGAATTACCGCTGGGACGGCTTCGTCAAGGACCACCGCAAGCCGTTCATCGAGGCGTTCCCCGACCGGAAGGGCGGCAACCATTACTGCCGGATCGGCGACGGACCCTACGCCGCCGTCTCGGGCTGGCCGTCGATGACGATGACCCATCGCGGCCCCTATCTGGGCTTGGACCCGACGGACCGCGCGCTGACGCTCAGGGTGATGGATTTCTATCGCGTCGCCGGCGGACGCATCGCCGAGAACTGGGTTCTGCTGGATTACGTCGACCTCGCCAGACAACTAGGCCGGGACGTTCTCGCCTGATGGTACCGCACCCTGGGATGGCAGCGCGCGGGCTCAGACGCGCCTTGCCGGGGGGTAAGATCACGCGGATCGATACCGCGTCAGGGCCCGGTAGGACTTGCGCGGGCCCGAGACGTCCCATCGGACGATCCAGCGCGGGAAGGCCGTGAAGTCGTAGGACAGCCGGTAGGTGTCGGGCGGGCAATCATGCGACGCCCGGATGCGCGCCAGCGGCTCGAAGCTGTGGAACGGCCGGCCATCGCGGAACGCGACGTGCAGACGGGTGGCGTCGGCC
>NZ_JYFE01000038.1 GCF_000877395.1 Jannaschia aquimarina
GCGCCGCCGCGCCCCCGCGACATCCGGTCCGTGATCGGGCTTTCCCTGCCGCAAATGGTCGATGTTCTCGCCTCTGACGCGCCGCGCACCCTGCGCGAAAAGATCGTTGCGGGATATCGGCTCCGCTATTTCGACGCCGTGGAGAACGAGGATCCGCCGGTCTTCGACGGGGCAGAACCCGCGATCCTCCGGCTGAAGGCGGCTGGCGTCCAGATGGGCCTGACCACGGGCAAGTCGCAGAGGTCGCTCGACTTCGTTCTCGAGCGGATGCGTTGGCGCGACTGGTTCGCGACGATCCAGACCGCCGACGACAACCCGTCCAAGCCGGACCCGACAATGATCGTGAGGGCCCTCGCCGAAACCGGCCGCGAGGCTTCGGACACGATCCTCGTGGGCGATACGCGCTATGACATGCGCATGGCGCGCGCGGCCGGCGTCCCGGCGATCGGCGTCGGCTGGGGGTACAATGCGCCCGACGAATTGCGGGCCGAAGGCGCCTCGGCCATCGCAACCGATTTCGGCCATCTGGTCTCGATCCTGTCGGCGTGGCGCCAAACCCACGACGACGCGGCGGATATGGCCGTGCGCGACGTCTAGCGGGTGACAATCCGGCCATGATCTGCTAGCCCAACTCCATAGGAAGGGGCGCAAGACCCCTCGGGCAGACATTGGACAGGACAGACCCATGACCGCTTTCTCGCGTCGCCGCTTTATGGCGGCTGTCTCCGCTCCGCTGGCCTTGGTGGCCTGCGGCAACGGGGTGAATTCGCCCGGCTCGCAGCGCATCGACGCGCGGGTGAACCAGGCGATCAACTTCATGTATTCGGAAGTCCCGGGCAGCGAGACCCTGGCCCAACGCTCCTCCGGGATGCTGATGATGCCGCTCGTGACCGAAGCCGGGCTGGGACTCGGCGGCGCCTATGGCCGCGGAGCGCTGCTGATCGACGGCGTGACGGTGGACTATTATTCGACGACCTCCGCCTCGGCCGGGCTCCAGATCGGGGCGCAGCAATACAGCCACGCGCTCTTCTTCATGACCGACCGCGCGCTGCAGGACTTCCGCATGTCGTCCGGCTGGGTCGCCGGAGCCGATCTGGAATACGCGGTCTCGACCCGGCGCGGCGCGCTGACGACAGACACGACGACGCTGCTGACCCCGGTCGTCGCGGTCGTCTTCGGACAGGCCGGCCTGATCGCCGGCGCGACGGTCGAGGGCGCCAAGTACAACCGCATCATCCCCTGAATGTACGGGGCCCCGGCGGGACCGCCGGCCATGGGACACCGCCTGCTTCCTCTCGTCTCAAATACTCCCGCCGGAGGCCCGGATCGGACGGGGCTCGATGCCCGGTCCGATCCGCCCCCGGGCGGGCCGCGCAAGGCGGCGCGCAACCGGGCCGGTGCCGATTGTGCAGACAGGGGGTGCACAGGGGGTGCACAGGGGGTGCACACGTTTTTCGCCCTTGCATCGGCCTCGATCCGATGGCACATGCGCGCCACTTCACAGGCGGGGGCGGGCCCCCGGGGGAGACATCCCCGGACGGTCCACCGGTTGAGCGCAGGCTCTAATCCCCCGTCGAGGATCAAACCGGAAAGGTATGCAAGTCATGGCTCTGCCTGAATTTTCTCTGCGTCAACTGCTCGAGGCCGGCGTTCACTTCGGCCACCAGACCCAGCGCTGGAATCCGCGCATGGCGCCCTACATCTACGGCGCCAAGAACGGTATCCACATCATGGACCTGACGCAGACGGTTCCGATGCTGGACCAAGCCCTTCAAGTCGTTCAGGAAACCGTCGCTAGGGGCGGCCGCATCCTGTTTGTCGGCACCAAGCGCCAAGCGCAAAAGCCCATCGCCGATGCCGCCGAGCGGTGCGCGCAATACTACATGAACCACCGTTGGCTCGGCGGAACGCTGACCAACTGGAAGACCGTCTCGAACTCGATCAACCGCCTCAAGGAGATCGACGAGAAGATGGCGGAAGGCGCTGAAGGCCTTACGAAGAAAGAGCGTATCGGCATGGAGCGCGACCAGCAGAAGCTGACGGCCTCCTTGGGCGGCATCCGCGAGATGGGCGGCCTGCCGGACCTGCTGTTCATCATCGACGTGAACAAGGAAGACCTCGCTATCGCCGAGGCCAAGAAGCTGGGCATCCCGGTCGTCGCCGTCGTGGATACCAATTGCTCGCCCGAAGGCGTGGATTACATCATCCCCGGCAACGACGACGCGGCCCGTGCCATCGCGCTTTACTGTGATCTGATCTCCCGCGCCGCTCTGGACGGCATGAGCGCGCAACTCGGTGCCGCCGGCGTCGATCTCGGCGAGCTCGAAGATGGTGCCGACGCAACGGATGCCGCAGGCGACGACGAGACCGGCCCGGAAGAGGCGCAGCCGGCCGGAGAACAAGCGGTTCCCGCGGAGACCTGACGGCGGGCCGTCACAGGCATGTCGCGGATGCGGGGCAGGGGCCCCGCATCCGGAAATTCCCTTTTGAAGGAGAGAGATGATGGCGATCACCGCTGCACAGGTGAAAGAGCTTCGCGACTCGACGGGCGCGGGCATGATGGACGCCAAGAAGGCGCTGACCGAGACCGATGGCGACATGGAAGCTGCGGTCGACTGGCTGCGCACCAAGGGCCTTGCCAAGGCTGCCAAGAAGTCGGGGCGGACGGCAGCCGAAGGCTTGGTCGCCGTCGCCGTTGAGGGCGGTACCGGCGTCGCGGTCGAGGTGAATTCCGAGACCGACTTCGTCGCCAAGAACGCCGAGTTCCAGACGATGGTGAAGGATATCGCGCAGACGGCGCTGAACGTGCCGGATCTGGGCATGCTGACCGACACGGAAATCGGCGGGAAGACGATCGGCGCGATCATCACCGACAAGATCGCCACGATCGGCGAGAACATGTCCGTTCGCAGAATGGAAAAGCTCTCGGGTTCCGCCATCACGACCTACGTGCATAACGCCGCGGCGCCCGACATGGGCAAGATCGGCGTCCTTGTCGCGCTATCGGGTGAGAACGCGGCCTTCGGCAAGCAGGTCGCGATGCATATCGCCGCGACCAACCCCGCCGCGCTCAACGAGGCCGAACTCGATCAGGCCATCGTCGAGAAAGAGCGTCAGGTCCAGATCGACATCGCCCGCGAGAGTGGGAAGCCTGAGCAGGTCATCGAGAAGATGATCGAAGGCCGGATGAAGAAGTACATGGCCGAGGTGACCCTGGTGAACCAGGCCTTTGTCGTGAACCCCGATGTCACGGTCGGCGACGCCGCCAAAGAGGCTGGCGTCGAGATCACCGGCTATGTCCGCCTCGAAGTCGGCGAGGGGATCGAGAAGGTACAAGAAGACTTCGCCGCCGAAGTCGCGAAGGCCGCGCAAGGCTGACCCTTCAAGATCGGCTGACAAGTATCTGAAAATGAACGGCGCCGGGTGGGAAGACCCCGGCGCCGTTCTGTCTGGCGCATTCGGGGATGACCGCGCCAAGACCTGCGCCGTCGTCCCGGATAGACCAATTCCCCGGGCGCCGGCTGCCGGATTTCACCGGCGGGAACCGACGGGCGCCCCAAATTCCGGACCTACCCCCGATCCCGACTAGTCCATGGCCAATTGCCATCACTCACAAGACGGGATCAGGATGAGGATTACCCTTGCGTTAACCAAGTAAGGCAATCCCTACCTTGTCAGCCTCGCGGTCCTGATCAGAACAGGAACACTTGGTTCTGAACGCTGACTTTTCGGATCGCCTGGGCGGTGGTCTCGACATCCAAAGCCTCGCGCGCGAGACGCAGATGCTTCTCGACCGTTGCCGGGTTGCGCTCCAGGATCAGGGCGACGTCCTGAACCGTCTTGCCGTCGGCGACCAGTTCAAGAACTTCGCGCTGGCGCGGCGTCAACACCCGGACATGGTCGCCATGGGGCAGGGAGATCATGGCGAGATGGGCGACGTGGGACACCAACTCGATCTCTGCGCCGTGCTCGGCCCAGAGCTCGTCCATCGCGTCCTGGTTCATCTTCGTTGAAGACAGACCCACACCAAAGCCCGCACGCGGAGAGGACCGGGGAAAGCTGATCGCGTATCCCGCCACCACGCCCTGCCGGGCGTTGAACTCCAGCACCTTCATCTCAGCCGGGGTCAGTCGTCCTTCGACGGCATCTCTGTGGACATCCCGAAAGGATCTGACACCGACTTCCGTCATGGCCCAGCGCACCATCGGGGCATCCCGAAACAGGCCGCCTTCGATATAGATGTCTGTGTAATGCTTGCTGTAGTTTGTCAGGATCAGGGCGTCCTTGACGTCTCCCAAGCCGTACAACGTCCGGAAATGCGTCGCCGCGTAGAACATCCGGTCGATGCCGAATTCCTCCGCGTAGGAGGTCCAGAGCGTCCAGACTTCGTCGACGCCGGTAGCCTTCGTTATCTTATCAAGCAGCTCAGGAATATGCGAGCGGATCATGTCGTCCCCCGTGAAGCGAGCGCGCGAAGCGCAAGATCGTAACCAATAATGCCAAGCCCTGCGATTACACCGGCACAGACCGGTGCGATCATCGACTGATGTCGAAAGCTCTCGCGCGCGTGGATGTTCGAGATGTGAACCTCGATACAGGGCAGGCCGACGGCGGAGATGGCGTCGCGCAGAGCGATGGATGTATGAGTGTAAGCACCCGCGTTTAGGACGAGGCCGTCATGACGACCGCGGGCCTCTTGGATCGCGTCGACGAGGACGCCTTCTACATTCGACTGAAACGTCGCGACCTCGATCCCCAGGTCCTTGCCGATCTGTCGGCAGCGTTCCTCGACTTCGGCAAGCGTCGTGCTGCCGTAGGTCTCTGGTTCACGCGTACCGAGAAGATTCAGGTTCGGGCCGTTGATGACAAGGACAGAGGGCATTCCGGGTGATCCATGAAGTGATTGGATCAGACCTTTACCTTGCGGCATCGACGTGTCGAGAGACCGTTCACCGCCTTCACGCTAAAATCACGCACCGTGTGTCTTTTACATAATCTCGATTAACGGAGTATTGTCAGCCGAGCGCGTAGCCCGCCCCGCGCACCGTCCGGATCGGATCATCCGTCCCCGTCGCGTTCCGCAGCGCCTTGCGCAGCCGGCCGACATGGACGTCCACGGTACGGCTGTCGACGTAGATGTCGCGCCCCCAGACCCGGTCCAGAAGCTGTTCTCGCGACCAGACACGCCCCGGCCGTTCCAGGAAGGTGGTCAGCAGCCTGAACTCCGTGGGCCCGAGGTGGAGCTCCTCGCCCGCGCGGTAGACCCGATGCGCCCCGGTATCGACGGACACGTCGTCGAATTCGAGAAGCTCTCCGACGGCCCCCGGACGCACGCGGCGCAACTGGGTCCGGACGCGGGCCATCAATTCCACCACCGAATACGGCTTGACCACGTAGTCATCCGCGCCGGTTTCGAGGCCTCTGACCCTGTCGACTTCCTCCGCCCGTGCCGAGATCATGATGACCGGAATGTCCCGCGTCTCGCTTCGTGCCTTCAGGCGACGGCAAACCTCGATCCCGGAAATCTCCGGAAGCATCCAGTCGAGCAGGATCAGGTCAGGACTATCCTCGCGAGCCATATCGAGCGCGGCATCGCCACTGGTCGCCTGAGCAACCTCGTATCCTTCGGCCTCAAGGTTGTAGACCAGAATCTCGCGCTGCGGCGCCTCGTCTTCCACAACAAGAACAGAGGGTTGCGAGACCATGCTCAACCCTCGTTGCTGGTCGAGGAAATGGAGGTCATGTCGGCCTTGACGCGCTCGTCCTCGGGCAACTCACCCGTGACACGCCAGATCACCTGTTCCGCGATTCCGGTGACCAGATCGCCCATCCGTTCGATATTCTTGGCCATGAAGTGGAGATGCATGCAGGCCGTGATATTGCGCGGGTCCTCCATCATGTGGGTAAGCAACTCGCGGAAGAGACCGTTGTACATCTGATCCACTTCCTCGTCCCGCGCCCGAACGTCCGCGGCGAGATCTGCGTCCCGCTGTATCGACGCATCCAGTGCGTCCTTGAGCATGACCTGGACCAGTTTGGACATCCGGCGCAGGCTGGGTGTCGCGCCCTCGACAGGATGCATATCAGCAATGATCGCAGTACGTTTCGCCATGTTCTTCGCGTAGTCGCCGATCCGTTCGAGCGCGGCGGAGATACGGAAAATCGTCAGCACCGTCCGCAGATCGGACGCGATGGGCTGGCGAAGGGCGATCAGTCGCGCCGCCTCTTCGTTGAGGCGCTCTTCTGTCGCGTCGATGGCACGATCGCCCTGTCGAACAGCTTCAGCCAACTCGACGTCGCCGGCGACCAATGCTTCCGTCGCGCGACCGATGGCCTCTTCGACCTGGCCGCCCATCTTCATGATCATGGCCTCGATCGCTTCAAGATCACGATCGAACGCTCTGGAAATATGTGGATTCTCGTTCATCGAATCATCCGATCCGGCCGGTGATGTAATTCTCCGTCCGCTCGTCCTTGGGGTTCGTAAAGATCTCGGCTGTGTCGTCGTACTCGACCAGTTCGCCGAGATGGAAATACGCGGTCTTCTGGCTGACACGGCTCGCTTGGCTCATCGAGTGGGTCACGATGACGACGCTGAAGTTGCGGCGCAAATCGTGGATCAGGTTTTCGACCTGATCCGTCGCGATCGGATCGAGTGCCGAACATGGCTCGTCCATCAGGAGGATTTCGGGCGACGTCGCGACGGCGCGGGCAATGCAGAGTCGCTGTTGCTGACCGCCCGACAGCCCGGTTCCCGCGGCGTCGAGGCGATCCTTGACCTCATCCCACAGTGCGGCCTTGCGCAGAGAATCCTCCACGATGGCGTCGAGGTCGGCCTTGTCCTTCGCCAGACCGTGGATCTTCGGCCCGTAGGCTACATTGTCGTAGATGGATTTCGGAAACGGGTTCGGCTTCTGAAAGACCATTCCGACCTTCGCCCGCAACTGGACCGGATCGACCCGCCGGTCGTAGATGTCTTCGGCGTCGATCAGGATCTCGCCTTCGACCCTCGCGATCGGGATCGTGTCGTTCATCCGGTTGATGCACCGCAGGAACGTCGACTTCCCGCAGCCCGATGGACCGATGAAGGCCGTGACGGTCTTGTCGACGATATTGACGTCGACATCCTTGATCGCGTGGTTATCGCCGTAGAAAACCTGCACCCCCCGTGCCGCGATTTTCACGTCCGTCATATCCACGTCTCTTTCGCTCAGTCTCATGTCGTTCATCGCGATCACCAGCGGCGCTCGAACCGGCGACGCAGGAGGATCGCTGCCAGGTTCATAAGGAAAAGGAAGAGAAGAAGCACGATGATCGCGCCCGATGCCCGCTCGACGAAAGCGGGATCGGATCTCTGAGTGAAGTTGTAGATCTGCACGGGAAGCGCGGTGGCGGGATCGAACAGGCCGCCCTCCCATGGTGCGTCGGGGTATTCGCGCACGAACGCGACCATTCCGATCAGGAGGAGCGGCGCCGTCTCTCCCAAGGCTTGCGCGAGACCAATGATCGTCCCGGTCAGAATGCCGGGCATCGCCAGCGGAAGAACATGGTGAAACACCGTCTGCATCTTCGAGGCCCCTACCCCGAGGGCAGCATCGCGGATCGAAGGCGGCACCGCCTTCAGCGCAGCGCGCGTCGCGATGATGATCGTCGGCAACGTCATCAGCGTCAGGACGAGGCCTCCGACGATCGGCGCCGATTGCGGCAGCCCGGCGAAGTTGATGAAGACGGCGAGGCCCAGGATGCCGAAGACGATAGAAGGCACTGCGGCGAGGTTCGAGATATTCACCTCGACGAGATCCGTGAATCGGTTTTGCGGCGCGAACTCCTCCAGATAGATCGATGCGGCCACGCCGATGGGCAGTGCAAGCGCCAGCACGACGAGCATCATGTAGAGACTGCCAAGAATCGCGACGCCGAGCCCCGCGGCTTCGGGACGTGTGACCGACGCATCCGGCGCAGTGAAGAAGTCGAAGTTGAAGCCGGTCGCCAGCAAACCTTCGGCTTTCAACGCCTCCGCCAGGCGCAGCTGCTCGGGTGAGATGTTCTGGTCCAGTTCGGCCGTGGCGTAGGTCACCCTGCCCTTGAAGAACCCGTCGATCCGTCCACTGGCCAGCACTTCGACGGGCATGGTTTGTCCGAGCAAGTCGGGATTGGCGAGGACGAAATTCCGAAGCTGAGCCACGCTTTCGTCCGAGACGATGTCGGCAATGTCGCCCGCGTCCAATTCCGTTTCGATCCCCGCATCCGCAATCGTGCCGACAAGCGCGTCGCGCAGCAGGGGGGCGTAACCGAAGGTCGTGACGCGCGCCATCTCGGCCGGGTCGCGATTGCCTTCCGGGTCGAGCCGGTCCGCCACAAGCGTGACCGGGACCTGAATGGTGGTTTGCCGAAATGAGGAGAGGCCGTTCGATAGGATCGAGGTCAGCAGGAACACCAGCATCAGGATACCGATGCAGATGGCCGTCAGCCCGTAAATGCGGAAGCGATTTTCTGCCGCGTTTCGCTTGATGGTACGGGTATCCTGCCTCAGGAGAGACCCCTGCCCCACGCGAGAGCGGGCGCCCGGGGCGGGTGCGGTCGCGTCGGTCATTCGTACTGCTCCCGGTACTTGCGGACGATGTAGAGGGCGAGGACATTCAGTCCCAGCGTGATCACGAAGAGCGTCAGGCCAAGCGCAAAGGCGACCAGTGTCTCCGGTGAGGAAAAGTCCGTGTCGCCAGTCAGTTGCGAGACGATCTTGACCGTTACCGTGGTCATCGCCTCGAACGGATTGAGGTCAAGCCGCGCGGCGGCCCCTGCCCCGAGCACCACGATCATGGTCTCCCCGATGGCACGGGAGGCGGCCAGAAGGATGGCCCCCACGATGCCAGGAAGAGCCGCCGGAACGACGACCTGTTTGATCGTCTCGGATTGGGTCGCGCCCAGCCCCAGCGATCCGTCGCGCATCGCCTGCGGTACGGCGTTGATAATGTCGTCAGACAGCGACGACACGAAAGGAATGAGCATCACGCCCATGACCAATCCCGCCGTCATGACCGAGGATGCGGACGTCCCCAGCCCGAGGGGGGATGCGATCGCGTCCCGAAGAAGCGGACCGACCGTGATCAGCGCGAAGAGCCCGTAGACGATCGTTGGAATCCCCGCGAGGACCTCGAGCAACGGCTTTGCGATGCTCCGGAACTTCTTGCCGGCATATTCCGACAGGTAGATCGCCGAAAAGAGCCCGATGGGCACCGCGACCAGCAGCGCGATCAGCGAAATGTAGAGCGTGCCCCAGAGCAAGGGGATGATCCCGAGTTCCGAAGAACCGCCCCGACCCGAAAAGCTCGGGTCCCATGTCGTTGAAAAAAAGAACTCGCTTGCCGGGTACTGGCGGAAGAAGTTCACCGTCTCGAACAGCATCGACATGATGATGCCGAAGGTCGTCAAGATCGCGACGGTCGACGCCGCGACGAGGATCGTGAGGATCGCGTTCTCGACCGAATTGCGGGCGCGATAGTCCTTATCGGTTTTCATCAGGGTCCAGACAAAGCCCCCGACTGCAAGAAGGAGAACGAAAACGGCCATCGCGACGTTGCCTCGTCCGTCGAGCGTGCGATACTGCTGCGCTGCCGTCAGGGTCGTTTGTTCGACCTCCGACCCGACGGCGATGCCGATCTGGGCAAGGCGATCCCGGACGTCAGTCACATCGGCGCGCATGTCGCGCACCTCCTCGGCGCTTATCGCGCCAGACCGGATCGCCTGGTTCAGGCCGTCGGCGACGCGGCGGACATCGGACATGATCAGGCTGAGTTCACCCTCGTCCGAGTATTCCGCCTGGGGGATCAGCGTCGCGACCCGGCTTTCGACATAGAGGGGTTGCACGACGATCCAGGCCGCCATCACCAGCAATGCGGGTGCGGCGGCAAAAAGGGCGACGTTCGTTCCGTAGTAGCTTGGCAGGGAGTGGAGGACGCGATGGTCTCCGCCAGCGGATGCGAGGGCACGACGCCTTCCGAGAACCATTCCGGCAGCGGCGAGGACCGCGATCGCGGCGAGCAGCCAGATCAATGGCATGACATTTCCCCCGGGTTACGGTCGCGGCACAGCATATCCCGCTTCCATGCACCACGGGGCCCGAAGGCCCCGCAGCTGATCTCGCTTAAGCGCTGACCTTACTCGGTCATGTCCACTTCGTTTTCGACCGTTTCCTGCACGGAGGCGAGCTCCGGGTCGGAAACCAGACCATAATCCGCCAGCGGACCATTCGGACCGGCGATATCGTCGCTCACGAAGAAGGACGCGTATTCCTTGAGGCCGGGGATCACGCCGATATGCGCGCCCTTGATGTAGAAGAACAGCGGACGCGACACCGGGTACTCACCGGAGGCGATGGTCTCGGTCGAGGGAGCGACGCCAGACATGGTCGCGACCTTCAGGACGTCGGTGTTGTTCTCATAGAAGGACAGGCCGAACACGCCGACCCCATTCGGGTTCGAGTCGATCCGCGCGAGCGTCTCCGTGTAGTCTCCGGTGATATCGACCGCCACGCCGTCCGAGCGAACGGCCAGGCAGGCATCTTCGGCCTCGTCCTCGGACATGCCCGAGTCGATCATCGCCTGGAACGCGCCCGTCGCTTCGCACCCGGCCGCGATCACCTGCTCTTCGAAGACTTCGCGGGTGCCATGGTTGGTCCCGGGAATGAAGGCTGCGATGTCGACCGCAGGCAGATCGCCGTTGAAGTCGGACCATTGGGTGTGCGGGTTCTCGACCAGTTCACCATCCACGAGGACGCGGGCGCCCAACGCGTTGAACAGGTCCGAAGGCTCGAATGCCGTAAAGGCGGGACCGGTCTGCTGGCTGGCGAAGACGATTCCGTCATAGCCGATCCGGACCTCGATGATGTCGTCCACGCCGTTGGCGGCACATTCCTCGATCTCGCCGGCGCGGATCGCGCGCGAGGCATTCGCGATATCGAGAGTGTTCTCGCCGACGCCTTCGCAGAAGCGCCGCAGGCCCGCGGACGAGCCTCCGGATTCGACGACAGGCGTCGGAAAGCCGAAGTTCTCGCCAAAGGCCTCGGCAACGATCGATGCGTAGGGCAGCACGGTCGAAGAACCCGCGACCTGAACTTGATCCCGCGCGGCAGCAGCGGTTCCAAGTGCAACAAGCGCGAAGACCGAAACGGCCGTCTTGGTGAGGGACATAGATCTCTCCTGTCTGTCGGAGCCAGTTCCGGCCCCGGTCATCCGGGATACCCCCCGGGCATCCTCGGGGCGGCAGCTATGAGCCGGATGCTGGCCTTTTGTGACACATGCGTAACGGTTTTATGACAGGGTCGGTTCGGTCGCTGCCGGCAAGGTCACCCCGATGCGCGTCCCCTCCCCCGGCTTGCTTTCGATCTTGAGGCGACCCCGGTGCCGGTTGACGATATGCTTGACGATGGCCAGGCCCAGCCCCGTGCCGCCCTGTTGCCGAGATCGCCCGGTATCAACCCGATAGAACCGTTCCGTGAGACGCGGCAGATGCTCGGCAGCGATGCCCGGGCCGTCGTCGATGACACTCATCCGCCAGGCGGGGCCGCGAAGGACCGGCTCGCGTTGGACATAGTCCAGATCGACGCGCACGGTTCCGGGCTGTCTGCCGTACTTGATGGCATTCTCGACCAGATTTGCCACGACCTGCGTCAACTGGTCGGCATCGCCGAACACGTCGGCCCGCTCCGGTGTGTCGAGCACCAATTCGACCTGCTGGTCAGATGCTGTGAACGCCAGCAGTCCCACCACTTCCGAGAGAAGTGCGACAAGATCCACCCGGTCGCGCGGCTTCCTGCGAGACTGCCCTTCCAGCCGAGACAGGGAAAGAAGATCGACGACCAGACGGTTCATCCGGGACAGCTCCTGTCCGAGATGAGCGAGAAAGCGACGCTGCGCCTCCTCGTCTTTCTGTGCAGGGCCCTGCAACGTCTCGACATAGCCGATCATCGCGGTCAGCGGCGTTTTCAACTCGTGGCTGACATTTGCAACGAAATCGCGGCGCATCGCCGCCCCTTCCCCCTGTTCGGAGACGTCCCGGAAGATCAGCATCACCGGGCTTCGACCGTTCCGCAAAAGCGATGCCAGGGGCGTGATCCCCACCTCGAAAGCGGTCTCGACCGCGCCGTCGACATGAATAAAACGTGCGGTGCCGGACTGTTGACTGAAGAACGCGTTCTCCACCGGAGCAAGAAGGCCCGGTTGGCGGAGCACGCTGATATAGCTTTGCCCCTCGACCCACGCACCGAAACGATCCTTGGCTGCCGCGTTCGTCGCCGCCACGCGGCCCCGGTCGTCCAGAAGCATCGCGGGGTCGGCGAGCGCATTCAGCATCTCGATCAGGGGTGCAGGCATTGTCGTCAATCGGCCACTCCACCAAAGCCATCGTGCAGGCAAACCTGCATTTCGTCTTTCGAGGCCACCGCACCTTGTCTATCACCGACCGGGACGAGCAGTGCCGCGCCAAGCGGCCGGGACAGGATCTGGCACAGGGTAGACCCATGACCAGACATGGTGACAACAGGCAACCCAGTACGGCCGACGAGTCCGTCCTTGCCCGGGTAACGCGCGCGGATGTTCTGCTTGTCGGGCTGAGCGACGATGACGCGCGGGCGGTGCCTCAACGCCTGCTCGGAGCGCTTTCGCAAAGAACCGTCCGTGTTCCGTTCAGCGACCTTGAGCTTCTCGACCTGAAGGATGCGGTCGCGGTTCTTTCGCCCGTCGTCACTGCTGCTTTCGATGCGATCGACGTGGCCGGTCGCCTTCAGCAACAGGGGTTCCGGGGCAATTACATCGCATTTGCGACCGACATCCCCCACGAGGAGATGATCCGCGAAGAGATCGCCTCCGTCGCGCCCGGGATCGCACTGACGATCGTCCCCATGGGCCACGGCCCGCGCCTTGCCGACTGCTAGTCGCGGACCGCGCCGTCAGCCGTCACGAGATACTTGAAGCTGCAGAGCTGTTCGGCGCCAACCGGTCCCCTTGCATGCAGCTTGCCCGTGGCAATCCCGATCTCCGCCCCCATCCCGAACTCGCCGCCATCGGCGAATTGGGTCGACGCGTTGTGCATGAGGATGGCCGAGTCGAGTCGCTCGAAGAAGCGCGCGACCGGCGCGGCATCCTCGGCCAGAATGCAATCGGTGTGGTCACTGCCAAATTGGCGGATGTGGGCGATGGCCCCGTCCACATCATCGACGATCCGGGCGGCGATCTTCATGTCGAGGAACTCCGTCCCCCAATCGTCGTCGGTCGCTGCAACCGTCCCGCGTAGCCCTTCGCCTGCCCGGACCTCGACCCCGGCCTCCATCAGCATGTCGATCAAGTCCTGCCCAAGACTGTCGGCGATTTCCCGGTGGATCAGAAGGCATTCGGCCGATCCGCAAATCCCGGTCCGCCGCGTCTTGGCATTCAGGACGACATTGCGAGCCTTCCCAGGGTCGGCCGAGGTGTCGACATAAATGTGCACGATCCCTTCGAGATGGGCGAACACGGGCACCCGGGCCTCCCGCTGAACGAGACCGACAAGGCCTTTGCCGCCACGGGGAACGATGACGTCGATATGCTCGACAGCGGTCAGCATGGCCAGTACGGCAGCTCGGTCCCGCGTCGGAACGAGCTGGATCGCGGCCTCCGGCAGCCCGGCAACGCGCAGCCCTTTGACCATCGCCGCGTGGATCGCCCGGCTCGAATGGAACCCTTCGGAGCCTCCGCGCAAGACCACCGCATTGCCCGCCTTTAGACAAAGCGCCCCTGCATCGGCAGTCACGTTCGGGCGACTTTCGTAGATTACGCCGATGACGCCCAGCGGCGTGCGGACGCGGCGAATATGCAGCCCGTTCGGCCGATCCCATTCGGCAGTCACGGCACCCACAGGATCGGATTGTGCTGCAATGGTACGGAGACTTTCGCAGATGGAGGCGATGCGCCCTTCATCCAGCCGCAAGCGGTCCATCATCGCATCCGACAGATCCTTGTCGCGCCCGAAGGCCATGTCCTGCTCATTCGCGGCGATCACCTCCGCCCGCGTGGCCCACAGCGCATCGGCCGCGGCCAGAAGGGCTGTCTCCTTCCGTTCGGACGGGGCAAAGGCCAGTTCCGCGGCGGCCGCGCGGGCGGCTTCACCGATCTGACTCATCAGAGCGGGAATATCGTCGGTGGATAACTCGTTCATCAGATCGCCATGTCGTCACGATGGATAAGGGCGGCCCGGCCGGGATATCCCAGCAGGTCCGCGATGTCACCCGACCGTCGCCCCTTGATCGCCCGTGCCTCCTGCGCGTCGTAGCGGATCAGACCCTGACCGATCGCACGTCCGTCTGGGCCCTCGATCGCTACGGGGTCACCACGTTCGAATTTACCGCCGACCCAGGTGACGCCCGCCGGCAGCAGCGACCGCCCCTGCCCCAATGCGGTGGCTGCGCCGTCGTCTATCGCGACCGTCCCCCGCGGTTTCATCGACGCGATCCAGCGTTTTCGGGCCGTTTGTGGATCATCCTTCGAACGGAACCAAGTCGCTCTCGCGCCCTGATCCAAAGCCAGAAGCGGCCGGTCCACGTCGCCGCGTGTGATCACAAGCGCGCAGCCGGCATCCGTCGCCGTGCGGGCCGCCATCAGCTTCGTCACCATGCCGCCTTTCGAGAGGCCAGAGACCCCCTCACCCGCCATAGCTGCGATGTCCGGGGTGATCTCTCGCACCTCGGCCAGATGCTCGGCTGTGGGGTCGATGTTCGGATTGGTCGTGTAAAGCCCGTCCACGTCGCTCAGCAGAATGCAGACATCCGCGCCCGCCATCGCGGCGACCTGAGCGGCAAGTCGGTCATTGTCGCCGAACCGGATCTCATCGGTTGCAATCGTGTCGTTTTCGTTGACCACGGGCACGACGCCCAACCCCAACAAGGTCTCGAACGTCGCGCGCATGTTCAGGTAGCGGCGCCGATCCTCGCTATCCTGAAGCGTCAGCAGCACCTGCGCCGAATGAAGCGGATCGAGAGCGCGCTCATAGGCGCGCGCAAGTCGGATCTGACCGACGGCGGCGGCAGCCTGCGACTGTTCCAGGGATAGAGGCGGCGCCAGTCCCAGGACACCCCGTCCCAAGGGAATCGACCCGGAAGACACGAGTACGACTTCGACGTCCTTCGCACGCAGATCGCTCACATCCGCGGCGAGGCCGGCCAGCCAGTCCTCTCGGAGCGACCCAGTCGCTCGCTCGACCAGCAGCGCCGAACCGATCTTGACGACGATCCGACGTGCCTCGGTCAGACGGGCGACCACGGCCCGTCCTCCTCCTCCGATGAGGTGTCCGGCCGGATCATGGCGCGCAACGAACGAAGTACTTCGGTCACGCCCTCACCCGAAACACCCGACATTCGCATGACCTTCGCGCCGCAAGCGGCTGACAAATAGTGAACTTTCTGCTCGACGTCATCCACCGCGTCGATTTTGTTGAGGACCGTCAGGCGCGGTTTCTCGGCCAGTCCCCCGCCATATTCCTCAAGCTCGGTGATCACGGTCCGGTAATCCGCCACGACATCATCCGACGTCCCGTCGACCAGATGCAGCAACGCCCCGCACCGCTCCACATGGCCCAGAAAGCGATCTCCGATGCCGCGTCCTTCATGCGCGCCCTCGATCAGGCCCGGGATATCGGCGACGACGAACTCGGCCCCGTCAACGCCGACGACGCCCAGATTGGGGACGAGCGTCGTGAAGGGATAATCCGCGATCTTGGGACGCGCGTTCGAGGTCGCAGCCAGAAAGGTGGACTTGCCCGCGTTCGGCAGCCCCAGAAGACCGACATCCGCGATCAGCTTCAACCGCAGCCAGATCGTCCTCTCGACCCCGGGTTGACCGGGATTGGCGCGGCGGGGCGCCTGATTGGTCGAGCTCTTGAAGTGCAGATTGCCAAAGCCGCCATTGCCGCCTTGCGCAAGCACGATCCTTTGCCCGACCTCGGTGAGATCCGCGATGACGGTCTCTTCATCCTCGTCCAGGATTTCCGTTCCGACCGGGACACGCAAGACGATGTCGTCGCCGTCCTTCCCGGTGCGCTGACGGCCCATACCGCCCTGCCCGTTCTTTGCAAAAAAATGTTGTTGGTACCGAAAGTCGATGAGCGTGTTCAGACCCTCAACGGCTTCGACCACCACGTCGCCTCCCCGGCCGCCATTCCCGCCGTCGGGGCCACCGTACTCAATGTACTTTTCGCGGCGAAACGAGATAGCCCCGTTTCCGCCCGCTCCGGAGCGGATGTAGACTTTGGCGAGGTCGAGAAACTTCATGGCCGGGCCTTACGCCCCGCCGGGCGCACCCTCAAGCCATCTGTCGGATATAGGTCCATTGCGGCTGAACCGATCCGCGAGCCGGGCAATACGCCTCGGCATCGCCGATATAGTCGAAGCCGGAATTCGTGAGCACACGCGCCGAAGCGGGATTATCCTGAAAGACCTTGCCGAAGACCTGCGCACAGCCCAACGGATTGGCCTCCATGAGTGCGCGCAGCGCCTCGGTGGCAAGGCCGGTGTTCCAGACCATTGGCGCGACCCAATATCCGATCTCGGCCTGTCCCCGATCCATAGGCTGAAGGCCGATCAGACCGACCAGTTCACCCAATCCGGCAGCCTCGGCATCCATGATCCAGATGGTTTCCGAATTCTCGCCCGAGAGGGTGCGGGTCACGAAAGTGTCGGTCGTCCCCGGCGGAAGCGGGTGCGGTATCGACGTGGTCATCTCGGCCACGCGCACATCCCCGGCATAGAGGTCGATCAAGCCCATGTCCGAGCGGCGCATGGGACGCAGACACAGGCGTTCGGTCTCGATGACCGGCTGGCCGTCGATCGCGACGTGATCGAGCCGGACGGGCGCGCTTTGAGGGGTCATGACTTGGCTCCTCCAAACAAGACGAACAGGACGCTGGCCACCGTTAACGCGGCCAAGGTGAACATAAGGTAACGCTCGCCCGCCGTGCCGCGCAGGCGGGCTGCCGCGACCGAACCGCCCCAGGTCCAGAGCGGGTGCAGCACCAATTGGCAGGCCAGAAGGATCGCCGCGATCGTCGCGGTCGCTTCCAAAGCAGACGTTCCGGGCGAAACGAAGGCGGTGAAGCCACCGGTGATCATCGCCCAAGCCTTCGGATTGAGCGGATGCACGATCAGCCCGGCCAGGAAACCGGGCGCGCGGGCATCCGTCCCTTCGACCAAGCGCATGTTGGCCACGCGCCAGGCGAGCCAGATGATATATGCGGCACTGATCCACTTGAGAGCCTCGAAGGCCCATGGATAGCTCTCCGCCAGTTCCATCAAGCCGAACCCGACAGGCCAGATGATGAGTTGCTTGCCCAATGCGACACCCGCCACGAAGGGCAGTGCCGCCCGCAGGCCATGGGCCGCCCCGGTCGTCATCAATGCCATGTTCGCTGGACCCGGCGTACCGACCTGACTGATCGCGAAGGCTGCGAACGGAAGGATTGCAACGCTCATGCCGCAGCCCGCCATTCGGTTGCCGGTAGGTCCATATTAAGGTCATCGACCCGACCCTTGGCCGTCAGCGCGGCCTCTCTCTCATGCCCATCGACGAGGCCGCAAGCCTCGTAGCACCGGATCGCACGTGCGGTCGTCGCCATGACCTGGATCGCGATCCGATGCAGCGCGAGCGTCTCGAATGCATGTTCGAGCAGCAGCCCGAGCGCCTCACAGCCCCATCCCATATCCGGCGGCGATTGTAGGCCGATGGCCATGCCAGCACGTCCCTCATTGAGCCAGACGTCATGCAGCGAGATCGTACCGATCAGCGCGCCGTCCCGGGCGATGACCCAAGCGTAGCCCTGTTGTATCTGACGCAACCAAGACGTTGCCCAGTCCATCTCGAGCGGCGGCACGGTATCGGAATGCACCCCAGACCATTTCGAGATCTCCGGATCTCGCCCGACCGCGACAAGAGTGTCGGCGCCCTCCCCCCGAGGGGCGCGCCGCACCGGCCCGGGGCCGGTCAGGGTAGAGATCTCGGGCATCCAATGCTCCCGAAACGAGAAAGGGGCCGGCGATGCCGACCCCCTGAGGTTGATCTGTGAAGATCGGCTTACTCGGCGGCCTCCGCCACGGGAAGGACATCGATGAAGGTTCGTCCCTTGAACCCCTTGCGGAAGGACACGGCACCTTCGGCTACGGCAAAGATCGTATGATCCTTACCCATGCCGACGCCCACGCCCGGATACCACTTTGTTCCGCGCTGGCGCACGATGATGTTGCCGGGAATGGCGGCCTGACCACCATAGAGCTTTACTCCGAGGCGGCGACCGGCAGAGTCGCGACCGTTCCGGCTGGAGCCACCTGCTTTTTTGTGTGCCATGCTCTGTTACTCCTTCTCGGCGGCCAGTTCTTTGGCCTTCTCGATCCAGTTGTCACGTTCGATCCGGCCTTTGAACGACAGCCGATCATCCATATAGGCGATCTCTTCGGGTCCCCAAGCGGCGATCTGATCGAAATGGTAGACACCGATTTCGTGCAGGACGCCTTCCAGCTTGGGTCCGACACCCTTGATCTTCTTCAGATCATCGGCCTGACCGTCCCGCGGCGCCTCCAGCAGGTTCGACGGCTTGGATCCGGTGGTATCGTCGCCCGTCACCGCCGCGGCAACGGCGGCGGTCGCGGCAACGGCGCCGACTGCCGCGGCAGCACCCGCGGCGACCTTCATGGCGGTCGACGTCTTGGAGGCCGCCTTCTTCGCCTTCGGGGCTTCGGCCTTCGCGCTTGCGGGAGCGGACCCCGCACCGGTCGCGGCCTTGACACCGGACTTGTCCCCGCCCGACGCCAGGATCTCGGTCACCCGCAGAAGCGTGAGCTGCTGGCGGTGGCCCTTCGTCCGCTTGGACGAATGTTTGCGGCGGCGCTTGACGAAGTGGATCAGCTTCTCGCCCTTGATCTGGTCGATCACGTCGGCCTGTACCGCGGCGCCCTCGATCGTCGGCGACCCGACGGTAACCTCGTCACCACCGATCATCAGAACGTCATTGAACTGGACGGTTTCACCGGCTTCGGCAGCCAACTTTTCGACCCGCAGGACATCGCCGGATGCGACGCGGTACTGCTTGCCCCCGGTCTTCATGACAGCGAACATCGCCATCTCCTCGATCTGTCGCGCCCTTTGGTCCCCGAACCGGGTGTTTCGGTGTCGTTCGACACCACCTGGAGCAGCGGCCCCTCGGCCGGGGCATATTACGAAATAGACGGGCCGCAAGCGATGCCTGCGGCCCATGGCGCGCCTCTCCCATGCCGGGACAGGCGTGTCAAGCGATGTCAGATGTCCTGCGTGGCCATGAAGCGGGCGGCGGCCAGACCCATTTCGTAAGACGTCTCCTCGAAGACGCGACCGAAGGCGGCAAAGAGAGCCGCATTCATTCTTCGCCCTGCCGGCGTCTCCACGAAGGCGATGTAGTCCGACAGTTCCTCGTCAGTGAGCCGTTCGTAGGCGAGGTTCAGATAGGCGTGCAGCCAAGTTCGCGTGGCTTTGCGAACCTGCTTCTCCTGACCCCAGACGAGGGCCAGCATCTCGCTCTCGGACATTTGCCGACGCATGGCGCCGCCATCGTCGAGGCCACGGTAGAACGCGTAATTCGCATTCAGCCCACCGGTGACGTTCGATGTCACGAGGTCCAGCGTCTCGATCAGGCGCCGCACGAGGGTCGCGCGGCTGTCCGCGGCGCGGAGCCGGTCCGCCGACGTCTTCATCGCGCTCGCCTCCACCTCTGCGTCGAGCATCGCGCGGCGCGAGGTCACCTCCCCTTCCGTGATCTTCGAGCCAAGCGAGCTCCGATAGAAGCGCATAGCGGCCGCGCGCTCGTCTGCGCCAAGCTCCTTGTCGAGCGTGGCGGTCAGGATGCGCATCAGACGATCCGGCGACTGGATGCGTGACACCGCCGTCGCCCAGGCTTCCCCGCCCCGACCGGGAAACAGGGAGCCTTCGAGCCCAAGCCCATGCCGCGCGCCCTCCGTCGCCACGATCCGCATCAGCGGCTCGAGGCGCGCGGCCTCCACGAGTTGTCCGAGCGTCGCCCGCTCGGCTGTCTCTTGCGCGACCACGTTACCGTCGGTCGGTTGGGTGCCCCGTTCTGCCCAGGCGGCGCCGCCAAGAAGCGTCGCACCGCATGCCAAGGTCAATAGAATTCTCGTCTTGCCTGTCATTGGAACCTGCTCTCTCGTTTTTTTCGTCCCCATTGGGATGGAAAACCGCATGAACCGATCCGTAAAGCCCCCAAGTTAATAACCTGTTTGACAGGGTGTCCTCAGTGCCACGCGCCCAAGGATCGGGCCCCCTTGCACGTCCGGCAGGCATTTGCCAAAAGCCGCGCACGATCCCCGCGGAGAGGTGCCGGAGTGGTCGAACGGGCCGGTTTCGAAAACCGGTGTGGGTGCAAGCCCACCCAGGGTTCGAATCCCTGTCTCTCCGCCATTTTCCCTTTTTGTTGGATCGGACTGGATCGTCCCTGAGCGGATGGA
>NZ_JYFE01000039.1 GCF_000877395.1 Jannaschia aquimarina
GTTCAGGCAGCGCTTTGGAGGGCGGAGGACGAACAGGTGCAGATTTAATCCAATAGGATGAAGGCCATGCTATGCTAGAGGGGGGGCGGAAATCCATCATTCGCTGCAGTTGCAAAACAAGCCAAATTTTTCTTCACCTTGACCACTTATGGTCTGAACGTTCTTGCAGCAGTTCGTAGCTCGGATCGGGGTGCGCTGGTGTGTACAACGGCAGCGGTCCATAGCGACTGTTCACCGACCGCCAAGCTTCCCGTTGCCGAGATTGGCAGGAACCTGCATTGTCGCTGCGGAGGCACGCGCTTGGATTCTTACTTGCAGCTCGCAGAGACGGTCTTGAGAACGGCCCGTCGTCCTATGGGCGCGAAGGCAATCCTTGACCTCGCCTATCGGGCAGGGGTCGTTCCGAAGCATCTCCATGGGAAGACACAGCAGAAGACGCTTCAGGCTCGGCTCAGCGAAGAGATCCTCCATCATCGCGAGACGTCTCCGTTCTACAGGACCGAACCAGGGCAGTTTTTCCTGACCGAGTTCCTCGACGCGGATGACATCCCCGCTGAGTGGAAGACGCCCTTCCCGGCGCGTCGCCGGACACGGGACCTGACACGTGACAATACCCTCGGGGTGAAGCGCTCGTTCCTTGAACGATGGCGCCGAACCTTTGCCGACGCCGACGATTTCTTTCGCGCAGCCGAGGCCGAAGAGGCGATGGCCTACATGCATCCCGACGAGATGGATGAACGGGGATATAGCGCAACGTGGACCTTCGCCATGGTGGTGAAGGACGACTGCACGCTTGCCTACCGGGTCGGTCGCTATCGCGATGATCGCGACACCTTCGCCAAGCGTCGATGTATCGGGTTCCCCGGTCCGCTGACGGTCGAAGACTTGACGCTCTTCTCGTATGATCGGCTCGGCGCCGAAGACAGCGCTGTGAAGGTCTTAATCCAGGACCTCGACATCTCCTTCGCCTCCTTTCACGGTCAAGGAAAACACCGCCCCACAGTCGAGCATGTGATGGTGGTCGACTCGGATGACGGCTTGGATGTGGTAATAGTGTTGACGTGGAACTGCCCTCGGTGGTTCGAACCGACGACGCGACGATTGTCGCTGAATGACCCGCATTGGCTATGTACGTCGGTGCGACACAACGATCTGGATGACTTCGAGCCGTGGAGTTCGAAGATCCTGGCCGCGCAAGCGGCGGGTGAGGAACGGACGACGGTTGGCGAAGAAGCGGATCACGGACCAGCAGGCAGGTTATCTCGCGTCCGAATTGGCGGGTAGCGACGACTCACGCCGTCAAAAGGTCGCGCTTCAGGACCTGAGCCGCCTCTACCGAACCGGCCATGTTCTCGCACCGGAGACGGCACCGCGCGTCGAACAGCAGATCGTTGGCCTGACTGACATGAGCAGGGATGAGAAAGTCATCCGCTGGGGCCTGAACGCCCTCGCCAGGGTTGGAACCGTGCAATGCATCGGCAGCGTCGAACGGGCAATCGAGCGTTACGCGGCGGTGCCAGAGATCGTCGCGGCGGGCGTATCTGCTCTCGCCCGGCTTCGGATGGGTCAGCTTTCCGGCATCGCGGCCTTGGGAGGCGTCCCACCCGAGGTGCAGATGCTTGCCGCGATGCAGACGGTCGATCCTAGCACGCTTGCTGCGACCGGATTGCAGATCGACATCGCGGTGGCCGACCCAGAAATACTGAAGTTGGCGCTAATCGTAGTCGGTCTCGACCGTGACGTGCAGCACCTACTTCACCCACGTCACGAGAACGGCGTGATCGTCCGGGAGTTGGGTCAGCACGACGACCTCATTGTCCGTCAGTACGCCGTCTGGGCGGTGATCGAGAACCACCGTCTCACCCTCGATCACCTAGGGATCGATCTCGACGGCATCGAATCCCAACCCCCAAATGTACAAGCAAAGCTCCTCCAGCTGGCAGCCGCGCAGGTGCCGGACCTCGTTCGACGGCAGACCCTAATCATCCAGGGCACGCATCTTCCGTCTGTCGAGGCGCGGGAAGGTCTCGCAAAGGGTCTTCTCTATACTCACTTCGACGGCTTGGCGGACGTCACCTTGAACTGGTTTGAGGTGGACGACGCTGCGCGGGTCCGCGTCCTCCTTGCGGAACACTTTGCCCGATACTCCGACGAGCAGCCAAGCTACCGCGAAAAGGCCCTAGAGCTAGTTGAGGAAGGGGGCGCGTTGCGCGAGCGTGTCCTTCTCGGCGCCGAGGGGACAACACTTTTCGGGGAGATCAAGAAGGCGGAAGGGCAGGCGGCGCTCGGCTTCCTCGATCTCGGTGGCGATGAGCAAGCGAAGCGATTGGAGGAGGCCGTGAAGATAGCAAAACGTGACACGGTGCTCGTATTGAATGCGACTCCCGAGAACCTGGGTCATCTGCGCACGGATAAAGAGGCTGCCGAGCTCGAGCGCCAGCTTGAGACGGTCCGGAATCGAGAGCGCGATCTTCACATCGTTCAGCGGTTCGCCGTGAGACCACGAGATATCCAAAGGGAACTACTGAATAACCGACCGAAAATCCTGCACTTCAGCGGCCATGGCGATGCGGGCGTTCTCGCGTTCGAGGGCGAGACCGGGGAGGCGGTCCCGATCAAGGGCGAGGTTCTCGCCGATATGTTGGGCATCTACGGCAGGCTGGAATGCGTGGTGCTCCACGCGTGCTATAGCGAGTGGATCGCGCAACTCTGCGCCGAACAGGTCGATGTCGTGATCGGTTCGACCCGAGGCGTCAACGATCGGACGGCGCCTCTGTTCACCTACGCCTTCTATCAGGCGCTCGCGAACGGCCGACCCTACGAAAACGCGTTTCGTGCCGGCCAAGTCGAAGTGAGGGCGGTAAGCGAAGAGGATGCTGCACGGTACGCCTTCTTTGGCAGATGATCCGCCGTCAGTTCGACGCCTTCGGAGCAGCCGTATCGCTCGATGCGGGCTTGTATGGCTGAGGCGGGGCAGGGCGTGTCAGCGACGCGCTCGGATTCTTGTTGATGCCGCCACGTTCGACCCGGCTTTCAGGAAGCGGGCGGCTCTTGCCGAGAACTCTGATCACCTTCGAACTACGGGCCATCGTGTGAATCCTCCTCGGGCGGGGGTGGCGCCCCTTCAATATTGGCGCTTTCGGCCGGAAACTCCAGTGTCATTCCCTTGGGATCACGAGCCAGGTACATCCGGGCGACCTTGATCGTCGGCTCTCCAGTCGCCGTGTCAAAGGCCTCTACTTGGCTCAGGACCAGCTCTCGCAGTCCCGGCGCCTCCGAAAACTGGTCAACGAAGCCTGTGAAGGTCTGACCGGTCTGTTCGTCGCGAACATTCACATAGAACGCACGAGGGTCGTCGGAACTGAGAAGGTAGTCCCAGACATCCTCGTCTCCGTAGCGTCTGGTCACTCTGATCTTCTGAAGGAAGCGCACCACGAGTTTGTAGCGCTGCACCGCCAGCCAAGCCGGGGCCAGCACGAAGGCCATTGCGGTCGCGACAAGAATGTCATCCACAACGGATCGTCCGAGGGTCTGCGCCACTTCCGCGTCGTCCAGGGCGATCGCGGTTAGGTTGAAGGAAGCGACTTTTGCTACCCAAGGGATGCGGTAGATGAGGTACGTTGCCAGATATGCAGTAAGACCGAAAACGAAAACGTTGACGACGAACTCAGACTGAGTCGGTTTGACCTGCCGGGCATAACGCGCGTCGAGCCGAGCCCAGATGATGCCGGGGAGAAAGATCAGTGCGAGTGTGAGGAGCAACGTGTTCATGCGAGGTGTCCAAGGCTGCGTGGATGGACATCACACGAGAAGGTCCTCTGATCAAAGGCCCAACTGGGTGATTGTAACGGAATAATGGACTACCACGACGCGCCAAAGAGCGTGGCTTAGAGGAAGCTTTGATGGAACGGTGAAAGAAATAGAGGAGTTGGGGGCGCCCTTCCGCACTCGGAAGGTCCGCTTCGGGCGCGGGCATTCTTGAATTCTTCGGTCCTTGCCAATTCCAGCCGTTTTCCTGGCCTTCACAATTGCAGCACACAACTCGAGAGTTATGCGTTTCTATTCAAATGGCCCTGCACTGCCTTCCAAACTTCTTGCGGCGACCGATGCAGGACGGACTGTCTTCGTCTGCGGCGCGGGCGTCTCTTTAGCGAAGGCAGGGTTGCCGACCTTCCAAGGCCTCCTGCAAAGCGCCCTTGAAGCTCTCCGTCCCATGCCGGACGGCCCCGCTGGACGCTTGCTAGCGGCAGAGGCGGCCATCCGCTCGGCAAGCCCCCCGATCCCGATGCCCCCAGGCTTCTCTAGCCTCGCTGCGGCGGACCGGGTCTTCGGCGAACTCGAAGCCGAGTTCCACGTCGATACGGTCGAGGGTGTGGTAGCCAAACACCTGCGAGTTCAGGGAGATGCAGATCTTTCCGCTCACCGTACGGTGTTGCAGCTCGCCTCAGGTGGCGGAACCGGACCCCGCATCGTGACCACTAACTTCGACCGGCTCTTCGAAATGGCCGACCCTGAGGCGGCTGTGCATCTCCCGCCAGATCTCCCGCAGGAGGTCAACGGCATTGTGAAGCTCCACGGCTCGCTAGATGGAGCGGGGCTGCCGGCTAGTGGCGGTTTCGTTCTTTCCACTGCCAGCTTCGGCGCGGCCTACCTCGCCGATGGCTGGGCAGCACGCTTCATGCGTGATCTTCTGGAGCGGCACACGGTCGTCTTCCTCGGCTACTCTGCAGACGACCCGCCGATGCAGTATTTGCTCGAAGGTATGCGCCGCACGGGTACGCCTACTGGGCAGGCCTACGCGTTCCATCCTGGCGATGACGGAGGACGCTGGGCGGCAAAGGGCGTCACCGCTTTACCCTACGACGCGTCCTCGGGGCATACGACCCTGTGGGATACGCTTTCTGCATGGGCCGACCGTGTCGCTGACCCATCCAGATGGCGCGCCGGAATCGCTAATCGCTCGCGTCCCGGACCGCGTGCGCTTGCGCCTCACGAGCGGGGACAAGTGGCCGAACTTCTTGACTCACGGGAGGGCGCCATGGCCTTCGCCGAAGCCGAACCGCCCGCCGAATGGGTCTGCGTTCTGGATCCGTCGGCCCGTTTCGGCCCTCCTGGGCATGAAGCGCCGACTCGATACCGACGCGATGCGGCACAAGTCGACCCGCAACACCTCTATAGGCTGGATGACGACCCAAACGTACCGCTTGACCATTCACGATCCTGGCCGCAGCGCGCGGCACCATCCGATGCATGGAACGCCTTCGCCTGGACCGAGGCGGATCACGTCGAGGTCCTACAGGATCTGGCAGTGGCCGCTCGATCGGGGCTCGCAAGCGGGGAGCTTCCCGTGCCTCCGCGCCTCCTGGCAATCGAGGCGTGGCTTGCAAGAGTTGCCGACGAGCCTGCCTCCCTCTGGTGGTGGTCACGGCAAGGCACGCCAAGGGGACGCTTCCGCTGGATGATGCGACACGATCGCACGCGTGGCGAGGGTCCGAGTGATGCTTGGGCAGCTTGGCAAATGCTGTACGAAAGTTGGGACGCCGCCTCGATCCCGACGCGGTTCAACGATCCCCAGCTTGCCGTGCACGAGTTCAAACGAAGCACGGCCGAGACGGGTTGGACGCCCGCGGTTGTCCGCCACTTCGAGGAGATGGCGCGCCCACGAATTAGGGTCCGACCCGACACTTCTGCTGCACCGCCCCCTCGAGAGGCCGGCGTCTCGCGGCGTCAGATGTTTTCGACCGAGATTGAATACCGCGATGACTTCTGGCGCATCGATTGTCCTGACGAATGGGTCGGATCCGTCGCGCATGCGCTTGGCCGGAACCTAGCGAGGCTCGGAGAACTCGTTTCTGAGAGACGCGGCTTGTTCGCCCTATCGAGTCTGCCACCGTTCGTACGGCCCGGCGACGACGACTCCGCCTACGAGTACAAGCGCGATCTTGGCGCAGCGGTCTTCGGATACTGCGCCCTGCTCGACCGACTCCGCGGCATCGACCGCGCCGTCTTCGACCGCCACGTCGCGGCCTGGCCCGACGGACCGTTCCGCGCCCGCCTGCGGCTGTGGCTCGCCTTGGATAGGGAGCGTTCGGACGGCACGACGGCGGCAGCAGCCCTGATCGAGATGCCGGAGGATCTGTTCTGGTACTCTCGCATGCAGCGCGATCTTCTCCACGCCATCCGCGACCGCTGGGACGATCTGCCGGAGGAGGCGCAAGAGCGCCTTACGGAGCGCCTTCGAGCCGGCCCAAGCGACGAGGTTCTGCATTGGGCGAAGTTTGAGGATCGACCCGAGGTCCGCGCATGGTTGCGACTCGATGCCGTAGGGTGGCTGACTCATGAGGGCGTAGCCCTCCCCCTTGATTGGCCTGCCTGCCGAGCGGCGTGGCAGCAAGATGCCCCTCGCTGGTCGGAGAAGGATATCGGGCGTGCGATCGACCCCCTCGTCTCGCGCGGCGGCACGGTCGCGACGGATACCGATCACACCATGCTGGACGACATTCCCAGCGAACAGGTCGTTTCAGTCGCGCTGGAGCATACCGGACGGACCGACGACTTCCTTGTCGAGGCTGACCCGTTCGCTGGGCTTGCGCGAGACGATCTTGGTCGTGCCTGCGATGCCATCCGCGGGTCGACCGCCAGCGACGAGGATCGGGGCAAAGCGCTGCACAAGCTCCTCGTCGCAGCCGTCGAGGCGAAGCACCCAGTCGATCCAATCCTTAACCTCTTGCAGGAATGCTCGGACGAGATACTCGCTCACGAGCCTTGGGCCATCGGGTACTGGACGGTGTCGACATCCAGGGACAACACGGACCTTCGGGACTTGAATCCCCTCCTCGACCGCTTCGTCCGGCTACTCCGCGATGTCCCGTGGCCTAGCGATCCCGACCCCGAGCCGGACTGGGTTTTCAGAGCCATCAATGCGCCCGCTGGACAGGTGGCGGAAACGATGATGCGTGATCCCCGCCTCCCCAATGCGGATGGGGGCATCTTCCCAGAGGGCTGGCAAACGCGAGCCGAGGAGATGTTGCGTCTACCGCATCCGCACGGCGAGCATGCGCTGACGATTTTCGGTGGCCAGACACGGTTCCTCCACGCACACGCTCCCGACTGGACGGGGACCCACGTCCTGTCCGCTATCGACAGCATCCGCGGGGACGCCTTGCTCGCTGGGCTGATGCAGAACAACCAACAGTTCTCCGCGGCGCTGTTCGAACAAGTGCGCCCCCTTCTCGTCGCCGGCGCCGTGGACGCGCGCGAAGGCAGGGGCGCAGGATGGCTCGCGGGGCAACTCCTGCTCGCATGGCGCCTGGACGGATCGCTGAACGACGAGACCCTCCGCGATGTCCTGAGGCGTGGAAACGAGGTGATCCGCCTCGCGGCCATTCGCGAGGCCGGGCGCCTTTTGACCGACGAAGATGCTCTCGACCGCTTCTTCCGCTCGATCTGGCCGAAGCAGGCGGCGTTGCAAACCGACCGAGTGGTCACGGCCCTTGCGGACCTCGCCTTGGCCGGCCAGGCGTGCGGCGCCATCGATCCGCACCTGCGGCAGCTCAAAGCATGGCCTGAGCTGCACCTCCTTCGGAACTTGGACGAGGCAGTGAAGGCGCGCCCCATGCATGCATTGGAGGTCTTAGATCGGCTCATCCCCGACGTGCCACCCAGTCCCGTCTACGACGCGACCGAAATGCTGGAGTTGCTGGTTTCCACTGACTCGACCTTGGCGGCCGATCCGAGGCTCCTCCGTTTGCGGCAAATGGTCGAGTGAGGGATAAACGCGCAAGAGGTAGAAGAACTGTATGGTCGGACGCAACGCCCTACACCATGACCTTGAGGGAATTCACGCAGTTCGGAACGTTCTCTAGGCTTCCTCTAAGCCCCTATGCGACGCTGCTTCGCAGCACCCGCCTTCAAGGCAAGGTCCGCTCTGGGCCGAGCAAAGATTGGGTATGGGCGTTCAGATTGGTCGCATCCTGCTCGCCGCGTCCCGACCGGAGTATTTTCGTCAGTCCAGTGGCGCGGGTAACGCCTTGAACGGCCCGAAGCCCCGCCGATCCATCTCGGTCTTGAGCCAGTCCGAGACGTAGATATCAGTGGGCACGATGTTCGGAAGCCGCCATATATGGTTCTCTCCGATGACCTCCCTGTTAAGGGTCGGCGGCTGGTTCTTGACATAGTTCCAGCCAAGGACCTTGCCGGTTCGCTTGGACCGAAACTCCCGGACCGACGACTTCTCCGGCACGAGGGCTTCCAGCATCCGCGGAACCTTCAACATCGAATATCGATCCGACACGACCGCCCCGTCGCCGAGTTCCAACTCAACCGGATCGAAATGCACGCCCTCCGGATCGTTTTCCGAGAGCAACGCACGCAGGTCCGCGCTAACCAGCACATCGCCCAGCATGCGACCTTTTGCGAGATGCCGGTCGTGCCACACGCCACTGTGCAGATACATCAGCACCGGCAGATAGTCTGCGTGGAGGGGGTCCGTTCCCCAATTCGTAGAGTCCGTTTGATCGAACTGCTCTTTCGAGCGTCCACGGTAGCCGAGCTGTATGGCATCGGCCCGGTCATCCCAAAGCGCCTCGATGCGCCATGCGACCTCGGCTTTGTCAAGCATCGTACCTGCTCCGGCAGTCATCCCCTCGTCTCTGCGCGCCGTCTTCGCCCAGATAACCCTTCCTCACGGTCCAAGCGGTCCAGCTCATCCGCAAGGTGCCCTCTGGCGAGGACCATCTGCGATCGGGACGCGATCGGAGCCTCGCTCCAGCGGCGCGAGGAACGATCGTAGAAGGCGGTCAGATCCATATCCAGTGCTGTCACATTCAGCGGCTTATCGTGCCTGATGTGCTTTGCCTTTATCGATTTCGGCATGGTGTGCCAGATATGGCGAAGTTCCCATTTGCGTTGCTCCCATAGATCCGGGCCGTCACGCCAGAGCATGGGCAGTACCGCTTCACCAAACGGAGCGATTGCCTCCGACCAAGTGAATTCGTAGTCAGACGTGCGCTCACAGAAGCCCTCTGCTTCCATCGCCGCGATCAGAGAGTTGAAATGGGGTGGCAGCTTGTGTGTACCCCAACCGACCGGCAGACGCGCCAGAAAAAGCCCACGGTCCGCCCCGACCTGCTGGGAATAATGCGCGCCGACGTACAGCACGTGACGCAACGCGGTATCTCCTATCCAATCCTCGTCGAAGCGAATTGCCGCAAGCGATGCCCGTAACGTCGGCTCCGGCCCTGAGACAATGGAATGGTACTGGCTCATGTCGTCTGGCGCGTCATCGGCCACGACGATGCCCCGATCATGCAGCCACTCTTCAAGACGACGAGACCCCGGAACTTCTTCGGGATAGGCGCCGTCACCCGGAGATGGATCGGGCCGGCCCGGGCCGACATAGTGCTCGCCGGGATGGACCTCCTGATCCGGACGCCAACCGCTTCGCGAAGGGTCCTTTCGGTGCGATCGATTGCCCAGCATCACCTGCATCCACAATCTCGCGTGTATTGCTTCACGCACGCATGCGTCAGAAATCATCATCGTTCTCGTCATTAGACTGACTTGCGCAGGCATCCAAATACTGAGGGGAAGAGGGCTGTCTGCCAAGAATGGCGATCAAATGGCGAATTAACGGTGTTTCATCTGCAGTCGAGGCCTGGATCGGCTCCGATTTCTCGCCCTCTGCCGGGATATTACACTTTGGGCGCAGCGAATGTCAGCTTCGAATGGCTGCACTGCGGCATCGTCACCTTAGGCTGGATGGCCGCTCAGGGCCGGCGTATCCTTCAGGACCATGCCGAGCCACACCGCCTCACGAAGCGAGCCGGGCAGACGCTAGCCGTGACGGTTCGATTAGCTCGTTATCCCGTGCGAAATCCGGGCAGGCCACATGCACGCTGGACACCGTGCCGACCGACGAAGTGCGAGTTAGGACCGACAAGACTCCTTTTCCTCGACTTCGCAGCGAGATGGATTGAACCAAGAGGCCTCGCGGAGACGCGTAGCCGCCGGGGGTGCTCGACATTACCGCAGACCTCTGGCCCGGCTCCTGCCTTGAAGTGAGCGGCTCTTCTGACTCAGTAATACGTGGCTGTGACACACTGGTCCCGATCGGTGGGACCATGACCGTAAAAGCCACCGGTCGCGGCGGAGAAAGTAGTTACGTCGCCTCCTGCCGAAGCATCAGTGTTCACTGAGGTCACGTCCCTGGCGTTGGTGTAGCTGGGGCGGTCATCGAGGATCGGTAAAGTTGGGTTGCTGAGCCAGCCTGAACCGAAGGAAGCCCCTGATGACCAAGCCTGGAGTTCCCCCGGTTTCGTGGACACCCTTTGACTGAAGTTGGAAGGTGTTCACACCA
>NZ_JYFE01000040.1 GCF_000877395.1 Jannaschia aquimarina
GCGCGCAAACCGCGCGCGGGGGGCCGTTTCTTTTTGACCGTACCCGCTCGCTCGCGAAGCGGCGGCAGCCGGCGCCCCCCGTGTCACCCCGGTGTACCGTAAAGTGACCACCGCCGAAGATCGTGCGGCCCGGCAGCGCGCAAGGGATATGCCCGATGGCCCCTCCCTACCCGGACGGGGGCGCAGCGATCAGAAGATCCCTCTGCGTCGACATCGCCAGGGCCAACGCCGTATGCCCCAGCAGCAACCGGGCCAGACCGCCACGCGCGTGGCGCCCGACTGCGATGGCGGTGGCGCCCACATCCTGCGCCACGCGGTCGAGGACCCAGGCCGGACCTCCCACGCGAACCTGCGGCTTCCCAACCGGACCTTCGAGGGTCTCGCTGACGGCCCGCAGCGACTCCTCGGCCTCGTCGGTCGCGATCCGGTTTTCCTCGACCACGGCGATCGCAGCCCCCATCGCCGCGGCGCTCGGCGGCGCGACGGCGCGGGCCGGGATCAACTCGGCCTCCGGAGCAAGAGCGCGCGCCAGACCGATCGCAGCGCGGCAGACCGGAGAGCCGTCCCAGCCCAGCACGATCCGCGTCCACTCCACCTCCGGCGGCTGGAGCGCCACCAACGCATCGCACTCGATCGCGCGCAGGATCCGGGTGAGGTTCGGCTCGCTGATCCAGTCCTCCCAGCCGCGCCCGCGATGCCCGCCGACGACCAGAAGATCCGCCCCGATTGCCCGGGCCAGCCCCGGGACCATCTGCACCGGGTGCCCGTTCTCCACATGCAGGCGGGCCTCGACCCCCTCTTTCTCGAGCCGCGCCTTGAGCACCTCTTCCGCCTTCTCCTCATGGGCGAGGATCAGTTCGGCCGGCAGATCGTCATCGACGACCGAGACGACGTTCAGTTCCGCTCCGGTCGAGCGGGCCAGCGCGATCCCCCGGGCCAAGGCGCGATCGGACCTCGCGCTCAAATCGGTGGCGACCAATATGCGATCCATCGGGACCTCCTTTGACGTGCCGTCGCATCATCGTCCTCCCGCGCGCCCCCGTCCATGACCTGCGTCAGGGGTTCAGGTCGGACCGATCCGGCCGACCCAGTCCCAAGGCTCGCATGACGGGCCCACTCTGGCGGCCCGCCCGGATATCTCCACCTGCCCTTGCGGCGCGCCGTCCTCGCAAGGCATCTCCTCCACCCGGCGACGGCGCACCACCGCTCCGAAATGGACACCGCTTCTCTGCTTCCGAAATATCCCCGCCGGAGGCCCGGATCGGACGGGGCTCGAAGCCCCGTCCGATCCGCCCCCGGGCGGGCCGCCCACGGCGGCGCGCAACCTGTCTGGTGCCGATAGTGCAGACAGGGGGTGCACGGGGGGTGCACACGGATTTCGGGTGATTTCCCGGCTTGCCAACCCTTGCCGGGCGCGCCACACACCGCCCACCCGCAACCGGGCGTTCCGTGGGCGCCAGACCGACGAGGAGGACCGCAGATGTCCCAGATCACCCTCACTTTCCCCGATGGCAATTCGCGTGAGGTCCCTCGCGGGACCACCCCGAAAGAGGTGGCCGAGGGCATTTCCAAGTCGCTGGGCAAGAAGGCTATCTCGGCCCTTGTCGACGGAGCACATTGGGATCTGCAATGGCCGATCGAGAAGGATTCCTCGATCCAGATCAACACCATGCAGGACGAAGTTCAGGCATTGGAGCTGATCCGCCACGACCTTGCCCATGTCATGGCCCGCGCCGTGCAGGAAATCTGGCCCGACGTGAAGGTCACGATCGGCCCCGTGCGCGATTTCGGATGGTTCTACGACTTCGACCGCGAAGATCCCTTCACCCCCGAAGACCTCGGCGCCATCGAAAAGAAGATGCGCGAAATCATTGCGCTACGTGACGAAGTTAAGACCGAGGTCTGGGACCGTCCTCGCGCCCGCGCCCATTACGAAGCCGCCGGAGAGCCCTTCAAGGTCGAACTCATCGACCGGATTCCCGGGGACGAACCCATTCGCATGTATTGGCACGGGGATTGGCAGGATCTCTGCCGTGGGCCCCACCTGCAACATACCGGTCAACTCCCGGCGGACGCCTTCAAGCTCACCCGCGTTTCGGCCGCCTACTGGCTCGGCGACTCGAGCCGTCCGCAACTCCAGCGCATCTACGGCGTCGCCTTCAGGAACAAGGACGAACTGAAGCAACACCTTCACTTCCTCGAAGAAGCGGAACGTCGCGACCACCGCCGCCTCGGTCGCGAGATGAACCTCTTCCACATGCAGGAAGAGGCACCGGGCCAGGTCTTCTGGCATCCGAACGGCTGGACCATCTACACCACGTTGCAAGACTACATGCGCCGCAAGCAGCGCGCCGACGGCTACCATGAGGTGAACACCCCGCAGGTCGTGAACCGGAAGCTGTGGGAAGCCTCGGGCCACTGGGACAAGTACCAGGAGCACATGTTCATCGTCGAGGTGGACGAGGAGCACGCGGCCCAGAAGTCGATCAACGCGCTCAAGCCGATGAACTGCCCCTGCCACGTGCAAGTCTTCAATCACGGCCTGAAATCCTACCGCGATCTGCCCCTTCGCATGGCCGAGTTCGGGTCGTGCAACCGCTACGAACCGTCCGGCGCGCTGCACGGCATCATGCGCGTGCGCGGCTTCACCCAGGACGACGCGCATATCTTCTGCACCGAGGACCAGATCGAAGCGGAATGCGCGAAGTTCATCACCTTCCTGTCCTCGGTCTACGAGGATCTGGGCTTCGAGAGTTTCGACATCGCCTTCGCCACCCGCCCCGAAAAGCGCGTCGGCAGCGACGAGGCCTGGGACCATGTCGAGAACGCGCTGGAATCGGCCATCAAGTCCGTCGGTGCCCCCTACCGGATCGAGGAAGGGGACGGCGCGTTCTACGGCCCCAAGCTCGACTTCTACCTGACCGACGCCATCGAGCGGGTCTGGCAATGCGGCACTTTCCAGGTCGATCCTAACCTGCCCGAAAGACTGGGTGCGACCTATATCGGAGAGGATGGCGAGAAGCACCGACCCTACATGCTCCACCGCGCCTGTCTGGGGTCGTTCGAGCGCTTCATCGGCATTCTGATCGAGAACAGCGCGGGGCGCCTGCCGTTCTGGCTGGCGCCGCGGCAGGTGGTCGTCGCTTCCATCGTGTCCGAGGCCGACGATTACGTGGCGGAGGTGGTCGAGACGCTGAAGGCCGCCGGCGTCCGGGCAGAGGCCGATATCCGGAACGAAAAGATCAACTACAAGGTCCGGGAGCATTCGGTCGGCAAGGTGCCCGTCATCCTCGCCATCGGCCGCAAGGAGGTCGAGGACCGGACCGTCACGCTGCGCCGGTTGGGCGAGAAGGCGACGGAAGTGACGTCGTTGGACGAGGTAACCGCGCGGCTGGGGGCCGAAGCGACGCCGCCGGATCTGGCATAATGTGATCTGTTCGCCGCGATCGTTTCCGATTGTCGTGGAATGAACGTCGCGCTGCCCAGATCGTGACACAATCCGCGGTCAGACCTCTCTCCAAGGCAGCGAGCCGGGATCGTGGCGAACCGATCTCTCCTCCCCCCAAGCAGGTCCTTCGGACCCGGCTCGACGCCTATCTCTCCCGGACTGGTCGGCCCGCGCGCAAGCGCGGGTCGTCCTCGTTTCGGGGGGCGTGATCCCCGTCGGAGAAGCCGATGCAAAGCAGAGGTCTATTCGTCCTCGATCAGAGGGTCGATCAAGTCCGGTCCTTCGGCGCGGTTCGAGTTGACCTTGGTTGACACCCGATGCCGCTCCAGCCAACGGTCCGGGACCGGACGCATCAGCGGCGCCGCCTTCTCATCCGTCTCGCCCAGCCAGGTGGCCCAGTCCTCTTCCGGCAGCATGACGGGTTCGCGGTGGTGGATCTGCGCCATGGTCGGACCCGCCGCCGTCGAGACGATAGCGCAGGTCGGCCCCAGGTCCCTCCATTCCTGCCAGAGTCCGGCGAAGGCAATGGAGGCTCCATCTGGCCGGTGGAAGTACCAGGGAAGCCGATTGCCGTCTGCATCCTTGGTCCATTCGTAGAAGCCCGTCGCCGGGATCAGGCATCGGCGCGACCGGATGGCGTCCCGAAAGGCGGGCTTGGTGGCCACGGTTTCGGACCGGGCGTTGATCAGCAGCGGCCCTCCGGCGGGGCGGTCATACCAATGAGGGATGAACCCCCATCGCATCGAGACCAGCCGACGCCCCGGAAGCACCGCGACGATCTGCGTCGTCGGACAGACATTCCAGCGCGGCACCTCGGGCAGATCGTTCCCGGGCGCCGCCGCGAAGAGGGTCGCCGTCGCTTCATGGGGCAAGGTGAGGGCATAGCGGCCGCACATGAGGCCCGCCTATCACATCGTCGGTGCAGGCCGCGAGCGGTCGGCCGGATCGGCGGGCTCGGTGCCGCGTGCAGGCACCGCGACAGTGCCGTCAGCGGTGGTCAGCGGCGAAGGTGACGCTGCCGACCGTCTTGCCGGGAACACTGCTCCAGGAGAGCTCTGCCCCAAGCTGGGCGCAGGAGGCCTGCATGATCCGCATCCCCAGACCCTTGGCGGTCGCTTCGTCCTGCATGCCGATGCCGTCATCCTCGCAACTCAGCGTGTAGAGATCGCCGCTGCGTCGCCCGATCAACTGGACGGTCCCTTTCCGACCATCCGGGAAGGCATGCTTGCAGGCATTCGACGTCAGCTCGTTCGCGAGGACCCCAAGGGCCGACGCCTTCTGGGAAACCAGCTGGAGCGGATCGAAGGCTTCCTCGATCCGTACCCCGGCGGGCGCGATGGCCTGAAGGTGACGAATTACGCGCGACAGGTAATCGGGCACATCTATCGCAACGTCATCCCCGCCGGTTTCGGCGCTGGAATAGAGGGTCGAATGCAGCTCGACCATCACCTGGATGCGCCGTTCGACCGATGCGAGCGTCTCGCGCGTCTCGGGCGAGACCGCCGTGCGGGCCGCCATCCGTGCGAGCACCGCGACGTTCGCGAGGTTGTTCTTGACCCGGTGGTCCACCTCACGGCGCAGGACTTCCTGCTGACGCATCGCCTCGTGCAGTTCGAGGCGTTGCATCACCTGATCGGCGAGGATGCGCAGCGCGCGACGCTCGTGATCGCCCAGCCGGCGCGGCCGCCGGTCGAGGACACACAGGGAGCCGAGGGTCACCCCGTCCCGCGTGACGATCTGCGCCCCGGCATAGAACACGAGCGGGTCATCGGGATCCGTGACAAGCGGATTGTCATGGGTGCGCATGTCGAGACGCAGGTCGCTGATTTCGAGCAACTCATCCTGAAGGATCGCATGGGAGCAGACCGACGAGCCAAGATCCGTGCCGGACTGATCCAGGCCGCAGGCCGCCTCGAAGACCTGATCCGCTTCACGGACGATGGAGACCAAAGCGATCGGGCATTGGCAGACTTGCGCCGCAAGCTCGACGATGCCGTCGAATGCCCCTCGATGGACATTGTGGCCAAGGTCGTAGCGGCGGATCGCGGCCAGTCTGACCGCCTGGTTCATCGGCGTCGGTGCAAGCATTCCGGGCCCTACTCCACTCGATCATGACGGAGAAGCCGGTCCGTCCTGCACCCTGTATAGAACGCAAAGGCGGAATTGAAAGACACTACCGGTGTAAAGTCAGCTTGACCCGCATCTTGATTCGAAAGGAAAATTCGGACGTCCCGCCCCCGGATCAGATCCGGGGACGGGCTTGCCCAAGGGTTACTGGGCGGTGATGCGGCCGTCCGTGTAGGGCGTGTAGGTGCCGCCCTGCTCGGCGATGTAGTCGGCTACCACGAGTTCCAGTCCGGGACCGAAATCGTACGCGTTCTCGGCGGTGGAGAACATCGCGTAGCCGTCGCCGCCGTTACGGACGTAGTTGTTGGTCACCACGCCATAGGTTGCGGCCGGGTCGATGGGCTCACCGCCGACCATGACGTCGCTGATCCGGCTACCCGGATCGGCGGACGCATCGAAGCTGTAGGACATGCCCGCGACCTGCGGGAAGCGTCCGGCACCCTCTTCGATCTGGCTGACCCCGTTCTCGAGCGCGTCGATGATGGTCTGACCCGTGGCCTCGAAGGTCGCCAGCGTGTTCTGGAACGGCAGAACCGTCAGAACCTCGCCCATCGTGATCTCTCCACCATCGATGGAGGCCCGCAGGCCGCCCCCGTTCTGGATGGCGATCTGGATGCCCTGATCGGCAACGCGGGCCAGCATGGCGTCGGCCACGAGGTTCCCCATGGGGCATTCCTGCGCACGGCAGACCTCACGCGCGCCTTCGATCGGCTCAGAGGCCTCGCCGATGACCTGGGCCTTCAGCTCCTCGATGGGGCCGGCCAGTTCCGCAATGCGGGCCGCGATCTCCGCGTCGGGCTCGACGCTCGCATCCAGCAGGTTGGTGTCGCCCTCGGCCGAGATCACGTTGCCCTCGGCATCGAAGGCGACGGTCAGATGACCCACATATTTGGAATAGGCGTAGGCCTGGACGATCGGGACGTCGTTGACGACGGTCGGATAGGCCTCGGCTCCCTCTTCGGTATTCGAAAAGAGGGTGTGGCTGTGGCCGCCGACGATGACGTCGATGCCGGTGACGTTCTCGGCGATGCGGCGATCGACGGGCAGGCCGACATGGGTCAGGGCGATGATCTTTGTCACGCCCTGCTCGGTCAACGCATCGACATCGGCCTGCAGCGCCTCGACCTCGTCCTGGAAGATCACATTGGGGCCGGGGCTGGAGGTCTCGTCGGTATCGGTGGCGAGCGCGCTAACGATGCCGATCCGCTCTCCTCCGACTTCGAGGATCAGGTGGTCGGCGACCTCCTCCTCGCCCAGCACGTTCGACTGGCTCAGGTCCAGATTGCCCGAGACCAGCGGCACGTCCGCTTCGGTGGTGAATTCGGCCAGCTGCTCGGGTCCGTCGTCGAATTCGTGGTTGCCGACCGCCATGGCGTCGAAGCCGATGGCGTTCATCATCTCGGCTTCCACGTCGCCCTTGTAGGTCGTGTACATCAGGCTGCCCTGGAACTGGTCGCCCGCGTCGAGCACCACGAAGTTCTCGCCCTCCAGTTCGGCGCGCTTGTCGTCCAGGAACGACTTGACCCGGGCCACGCCGCCAAAGCACTCGCCTGCGGCATCGTCCTCGGCCGAACAGGTGGAATCGAAGCGGTTGATCGGCTCGATCCTGCTGTGCAGGTCGTTGATGTGCAGGATATGCAACGTATACGCCGCGTGGCCATCGGCCTGCGCCATCCCGGCCAGAAGCGCGGCGGTGGCGGTTGCGGTCAGAAACTTGGTCATCTTGGTGAATCCCCCGTTGGATACATGTCGCGATGGTGCGTCGGCCCCGCGCCCATCGCAAGGGGATGTGACAGATGCTTGACGCGACGCAGCGGCACGGGCATCCGCCAGAACCATGATCTACAAGATTTTCCGCACGCCCGAATGGGACGCGCTGCGCGCGGACGAAAGCACGACCGGCGCGCCGGTGGACGTCTCGGACGGATACATCCATTTCTCGACGGCAGCGCAGGCGCCCGAGACCGCCGCGAAGCACTTCGCCGGTGAAGACGGGCTGTGGCTGATCGCGGTCGAAGAGGCCGCGCTCGGGTCGCAGCTGCACTGGGAGGCGTCACGCGGCGGCGAGGACTTTCCGCATCTTTACGCCCCGTTGCGGATGGATCAGGTCGCATGGGCACAACCCCTGCCCCTGATCGACGGAGTGCATCGGTTCCCGGCGGGGATGGAATGATCGAACGGATCGGGCTGGCCGCCCTTCGGAACCTCGATCCCGAGCGCGCCCATGGCCTTGCCCTCCGTGCCCTCAACGCGGGCCTGGGTCCACGCGGCGGCCCCCTGACGAGCGACCGGCTGCGGGTGTCGCTGGCCGGTCTCGACCTTCCCAACCCGGTAGGGCTGGCCGCAGGCTTCGACAAGAACGCGACGGCGATGGATGCCCTGTCACGGACCGGGTTCGGCTGGCTGGAGGTCGGAGCCGCGACGCCGCGGCCGCAGCCCGGCAATCCGCGGCCCCGTCTTTTCCGACTGACCGAGGATCGCGCCGTCATCAACCGGTTCGGGTTCAACAATGACGGGGCGGACGCGATCGCCGCGCGACTGGCGCAGCGGCCGAGGGACGCGGTCGTCGGCCTGAACCTCGGCGCGAACAAGGACAGCGAGGATCGCGCCGACGACTTTGCCCGCGTGCTGACCACCTGCGGGCCGCATGTGGACTTCGCGACGGTCAATGTCAGCAGCCCGAACACCGAGCGTCTGCGCGACCTTCAGGGCGGCGAGGCCCTGCGCGCGCTGCTGGCCGGCGTGCTTGCCGCGCGGGACGGCCTGCCCCGGCGCATCCCGGTCTTTCTCAAGATCGCGCCCGATCTCTCCGGGACCGAACTCGAACAGCTCGCGCAGGCGGCGACAGAGGTGGACGCGGTGATCGCGACCAACACGACCGTATCCCGCGACGGCCTTGCCTCGCCGCACGCCTCCCAACCCGGCGGCCTGTCGGGGACGCCGCTCTTCGAACGCTCCACCCGTGTCCTGGCTCGTCTGTCGGTGCTGATGCCGGACATGCCGTTGATCGGCGTGGGCGGGATCGGCTCGGCCGAAGAGGCTTACGCGAAGATCAAGGCCGGGGCTCTCGCGGTGCAGCTTTACACGGCTCTGGTCTATGAAGGGCCGTCCCTCGCCCGCCGCATCGCGATCGGCCTCGACCGCCTGCTCGCGCGGGATGGATATGCGAACGTGACCGCGGCCGTCGGGACCGACCGCGACCGCTGGCTCTGAGCTACTCGGCGGCGATCCGGACGGAGGCCCGGCCCGTCGCCCGCGCGACCTGAGCGATCATCTCGGCAGAAGACGTCCCGTGGTGCAGTTCGACGAAGGGCAGACCCGCGGCTTGGAAAACGTAGCGCTTGATCGCATCCCGCTCCTGCGCGTTGCCTCGGAAATGCCCCGAGCCGTGATACTCCACTCCACAGATCGGGCGACACTCCCGGTCCAGAAGCAGGAAATCGAGGTATTTCTGGCGGATGCGCGCGAAACCGCTCCGAGCTGCCCGTCTGTCCCGATGACTGACCTCGAAGACCGCGCTGAGACTGACCTCGGTGCTGACGGCCAGATCCTGACCCTCCGCCCAGTCTCGTAGGGCCGCGTAGAGCTTCGCCTGTTCGCGGCTCATGAGATACGTCTTTGCACGGATTGCGCAGTCCTCGAAGCCTTCTGGCTGGAGGATCGGCGGCGCCGGCCGTTCGGCCGTCTTTCCCCTCGCCGGGGCGAACGGAGAAATCGTGCCGAATCGTGGTTCGGGTCGGTTCCGGACCGGCAAATCGCCACGGGCTGAATTCAGCATCGGAGCTACGAGGAAGAAGATCGCGGCGGCGATCACGACCGCGATCACCATCAGGGAGGCGAGCGGCAGGTCGATGACCAGATTGGGTGTCGCGTCGAGAAACTTCATACCGAGTAGCATGAGAAACGAATTCGACGACAATACGCATGGGGCCCGGCCGAGACGCGGCCTGTCCGGAGCCATGTGGCGCGTCCGGCCCTACAATCCGCCCTCGCGCCGGATGAATGATGCAACATCATCAACACCGGTGGAAGACCTGAGCGATGCCATGATGAAGGGCTTGCCGGCGCGCGCGACCTCCAGGTCGGACCGGGCCTCGTCCAGATCCACGCCGACATGGGGGGCAAGATCGGTCTTGTTCATCACCAGCAGGTCCGACCGCGTGAGGCCGAGCCCCTTCTTGCGCGGGATATCCTGCCCGGCCGCCGTGTCGATCACGTAGATCGTCAGATCGGCGAGTTCAGGACTGAAAGTGGCCGCGAGATTGTCGCCACCGCTCTCGATCAGGACGAGGTCCAGATCGGGTATCGAGGCGCGCAATTCGGCGATGGCGGCCAGGTTGACGCTGGCATCTTCCCGGATCGCCGTGTGGGGGCAGCCGCCGGTCTCGACGCCGCGGATCCGCGCCTCCGGAAGAGCTTGGGCGCGCAGCAGGTAGTCGGCATCCTCACGGGTGTAGATATCGTTCGTGACGACCGCCATGGACAGATGCGGCGACAGCGCCCGCGCCAGGGCTTCGGTCAGCGTCGTCTTGCCGGCGCCGACAGGGCCTCCGATTCCGACGCGCAGGGGGCCGTTGGGTGACGTCACATCGCACCTCCGATCGTGAAAGCCAGAAGGGAAAGAGCCAGGCAGATCGGACCGTAGGCCGCGCGGTCCAGCTTGCGGAATGGCTGCTCGGGCGTGATCCGAGCCCAGGCGGGAAGGTAGGCGGCGACACCGCGCAAGGCCAACACCACACCCGATGCCAGAAGGGCCGCGCGCGCCAGGCCGAAGAAGTCCCACCAGGGCAGCGTCGCCAGAAGCGCCAGCAGGGCCGCGATCGCGCCACAGAGGATCGGCGACGGCATCTTCTCGATGCCAGGCGTGCCGACGACGGCCCGTGCCGTCGCGGCCTCATCCCCCAGCGGCAACCAGATCCTTGCGGCCCAGGCCGCATGCAGGGCGGCCAGGTCCAGCAAGACGACCGTCCAGATGACGGCCGAAACGATCACGTCTCGTCCTCTTCCGCGAACACCTCGAGCGCGGCATTCAAGCCGTTGATCGCGGACGGAAACCCACCATAGAGCGCCATCTGCCAGATCACCTCGCCGATCTCCTCCCGGCTCAGACCGGCCTTTCGGCCGCCTGCGATATTGACCTTCAGCTGGGGGGCGGTTTGCCCGCCCAAGGCCGTCAGGGCGGCGATGGTGGCGAGGTAGCGGTCCCGCAGCGGCAGACCGGGCCGGGCGTATTGGCGACCATAGGCGAAATCCACGACCCCTTCGGCCAGGCCGGGAACGAGATGTCCGTAGCGTGCCTCCAACGCGGCCTCCATTCCGGGATTGAGCTCTTCGGACAGGGCGCGTCCCCGGTCGGTCGTTTCGGTCATGTGCGGAACATCCTCGGTTGTAGCGCTTCATGACGCATGGCGTCGATCTCGGCAGCGAAGGCCGCGCTGCCGGGCGGCTGCTCCTCGAACGGACGACCTGCGAGTTCCACGATCACGGGATGCAGGTCGGCGAGAACCGCCTGCGCCTCGACCTGACCGAGCGGCAGCATCCGCTGACCCGCCGACACGAGTTGCCCTGCAAGCCCCTGAAGGTAGAGCGCCGCGACAATCCCAGCCTCCATCTCTCGCGCCCGAAGCGCAAGCGCGACCGGCAGCGCAAGCCCGGCCTTCAGGCGTTCCCCCCCTATCCCCTCGGTCGTGGCGGCGAAGGCCGCGCCCTGATCGCGTGTTTCCGCCCAGCGTTCGGCACTTCCTGCCCGGGCGCGGAGGAGGTCGTTGACCTCGTCCGGATCGCTCCCATCGAGGACGGCGCGGATCGCCCAAACGTCCAGAGCCCCAGCCCCGAAGCGCAGCACGGCCTCGCACCAGCCCCGCAGGCTGTCGGCATCCGTGACCCGCCCCTCGGCGATGGCCGTCTCCAGACCATGGGAATAGGCGTAGGCGGATGTCGGGAAGGCAGGCGAAAGCCACTGCGTCAGGCGAAGCAGGTCAGTCGTGGCTATGGTCATGACCCATCACCCGTCCGTGCCCGTAGGCGCCGCCCTCCGGGCGGAACGGAGCGCGGTCGACTTCGATCGTCGCGCCCAGCCGCTCCAGCATGTCGCGCAGGACGGGATCGTCACGGATCACAAGCGCCGCGCCGGTCATCTCGCACGGGGTGTGGCGGTTGCCGATATGCCAGGCGAGACGCGGCAGGTCGCCGGTCACGCGCAGAACGGCCTCGTCCGCCGGAACGACGGCGATCTCGGTCCCATCTTCCAGAGCAAGGCCGGCATAGGTGCCCAGATCGGTCGGCCGTTCGAGGTCGAGCATCACGTCGCGCCCCCCCTCGGTCACCAATCGTTTTCGACGGACCAGGCGGGACTCGTAGTCGAGCCGCAACAGATCTGCGGGGGCGCGGGTCAGGCTTTCAAGGAGACGCGCCATCGTCAGGCCGCGACTTCGGCCATGAGCTGTCGCTCCATCGCATGGGGGTCCAGCGCGGCCTTCATGCCCTTTCGCTTCGCCCAGCTATGGCCCGGCGTGACCAGCGTCTTGGCCGGATCGACCTTCGGATCACCGGAGAGGTCGAGCCCCAGAGTGGTGCCGCCCTCGGCGGGAACCGAGACCCACATCCACTCGTCGTTCTTGAGCCGCAGGGCCTCACCCCATGCGACGCCGAGGGCGAACAGTTCCTCGCGGCCGTATTCCTCGATGAAGTCCTGCTGCACGAGCCCCGACAGGTGATCCATGATGGCGTCGTGACTGTCCATCTCGGCTGCCGGATCGGTATGGCCGGCGACCCAGGCCAACCACTCGTCGATCATCTTGCGGTCGTCCGTCGAGATCGGCGCGCGCATGTCAGTCATCTGGAATTCCTTCGGTCTGTCGGGCGGCAGGCAATCGCCTGTGCGAGGGAAGGTCAAGCCGCGAACGGAACGTCCCTCCTTGCCCGCGCGGCGCGGCGCATGTCCGCAATGCTCCGGTCCGTCACGCCTCACGGACGGCCGGCTATCTGCGTAAGAAAAAGGCCCCCCGCCATGGCGGCGAGACCCGCGGCGCGGATCGGCGTCATCGCGACGACCTTGGCGCCGAAGAGGCCGAAATGGTCGATGATCCCGGCCGAGATCACCTGCCCCACCAGAACGAAGAACACCGCGTTGCCCACCCCAAAACGGGGCGCGATCCAGGTGATGGACAGGACATAGAAGGCCACGAGGCAGCCAGCGAGGAACAGGTGCGGCGGCGCGCCCGCGGCGGCGCGCAGGTCGAGGCCGGTCAGAAGCGCAACGGCGAGCGCAGAGGCGAAGGCCACGGCGAAGAGGATCACCGCGGCGCTGGCCGGCGCGCCCATATGCGCGCCGAGGCGTGCATTCAGCGCGGCAAGGACGGGAATGCCGATCCCGGCGGCCAGCATGATCGCAGCTGAGGTCAGGTGGGCAGGCATGGAGGGCTACTCGACCGCCTCGATCCGTTCGACGTCGTAGAGATCGAGGTCGAGTGCATTCAGGCCAGCACCCGCGACGAACCCGAAGCCATGCTCCGGGAGGTATGTCACCATTTCCACGCCCTCCAATTCGCCTGCGAAGTCACCGTCCGCATATCTCCGCGTCAGAACGCCATCGTATGCGGCAAATAGGCCGCCACCAATCGTCGTCTCGCGCATCTCGTGCCAGACATGGGCCTCCTCGATAGCGTCCGCGCCTCCGTCATGGCTCTCGGTGACCGTCACGATCCATTCCGAACTCGGTGTGGGGCCCGGGATCGCGTCGGGATAGGAGACGGCGATTTCACCCGCGCGGTCGCCGTTCGGTTCGATCTCCGCAGAATTCAGAAGGCACGCGCCGTGGGCCCCCAGATCGACCTGGATCACCTGGTCGTCCTGAAGGACCTCGACACGGACGTCTTCGTTGCCGAAGCCAGTGTGACGGTCCACCGCGCCGTCGGCGAAGACGACGAGGATGCCCGTCCGCAAGTCGTCCGCGGTCGGGCAGGCAAGTGCCGGAGCAGCGGTCAGGCAGACCAATCCCGGAAGCGACCATCGCATCAGGTGGCCCTCAGAACAGGAAATACCGTTGCGCCATCGGCAGTACCTCGGCGGGCTCGCACGTCAGTAGCTCCCCGTCGGCGCGCACCTCGTAGGTCTCGGGATCGACTTCGATCTCGGGCGTCGCGTCGTTCAGGACCATCTGGCGCTTGCCCACACCGCGGATGTTCTTGACCGGGACCGTCTGCTTGGCGAGGCCCAAATGTCCGGTCTCCGCCGCCTCCGACACGAACAGGACAGCGCCGTTCTCGGGTGACCGGCCATAGGCGCCGAACATCGGCCGGGAATAGACCGGCTGGGGCGTGGGGATCGACGCATTCGGGTCGCCCATCTGGGCACACGCAATGGTCCCGCCGACCAGAACCATCTCCGGCTTCACACCGAAGAAGGCGGGCGACCAGAGGCAGAGATCGGCGCGCTTGCCCACCTCCACGCTGCCGATCTCGTGAGAGATGCCGTGGGCGATGGCGGGATTGATCGTGTACTTCGCGATATAGCGCCGGGCGCGCAAGTTGTCGTTGTCGCCCTGCTCCTCGGCCAAGCGGCCGCGCTGGCGCTTCATCTTGTCGGCGGTCTGCCACGTGCGGATGATCACCTCGCCCACCCGCCCCATCGCCTGGCTGTCGGACGCGATGATGCTGAACGCCCCCATATCGTGGAGGATGTCTTCGGCGGCGATGGTCTCCTTGCGGATGCGGCTCTCGGCAAAGGCCACGTCCTCGGGGATCGCGCGATCGAGATGGTGGCACACCATGAGCATGTCGAGATGCTCTTCGAGCGTGTTCACGGTGTAGGGGCGGGTCGGGTTGGTCGAACTGGGCAGCACGTGATCCAGTCCGCAGACCTTGATGATGTCCGGCGCATGCCCTCCGCCGGCGCCTTCGGTATGAAAGGCGTGAATGGTGCGCCCGGCAATGGCCTCGATCGTGCTCTCGACGAAACCGGACTCGTTCAGCGTGTCGGTATGGATCATCACCTGAACGTCCATCTCGTCGGCGACAGAGAGGCAGGTGTCGATGGCCTGGGGCGTCGTCCCCCAATCCTCGTGCAGCTTCATCGCGCAGGCGCCCGCTTTCACCATCTCGACCAGCGCATCCGGACGCGAGGCGTTGCCCTTGCAGGACAGGCCGAAATTGATGGGAAAGGCGTCCAGAGCCTGAAGCATCCGCCCGATATGCCAAGGACCCGGCGTGCAGGTCGTGGCCAATGTGCCATGTGCCGGGCCCGTGCCGCCCCCCAACATGGTCGTCAATCCGGAATGGAGCGCATCCTCGATCTGCTGGGGACAGATGAAATGGATATGCGCGTCGAAGCCGCCCGCCGTCAGAATGCGTCCTTCGCCCGCGATGGCTTCGGTGCCCGGACCGACGGGAATGGTGACGCCGTCCTGCGTATCCGGATTGCCCGCCTTCCCGATGGCAGCGATCCGTCCATCCCGCAGGCCGACATCGGCCTTGTAGATCCCGCTATGGTCCAGGATCAGCGCGTTCGTGATGACGGTGTCGACCGAGCCCTCGGCCCGCGTCATCTGCCCCTGGCCCATCCCGTCGCGGATGACCTTGCCGCCGCCGAACTTCACCTCTTCGCCATAGGTGGTCAGGTCACGTTCCACCTCGATCCAGAGCTCGGTATCGGCCAGCCGCACGCGGTCGCCGGTGGTGGGGCCGTACATGTCGGCATAGGCGCGGCGAGAGATGGGGGTGGGCATGGCGGGCTCCTCGGTCGGGTCCGGGGGCACGGTTCCCCTGGGGCGTAGGGTTGTCAAACGCAGGATGGCGAAGGGGAATACATGTGTACGCGTAATGCCTGATCGGCAGGCAAAGCGCCTAACGGATCAGCACATCGACGCCGCGAGCGCGAAACGCCTGCGCTGTCCGCGACAAGGTCGCAAGCTGCCACGAGGACAGGTCGATGACCTCGCCACTTTCGAGATGCAGCGAATAACGGGTCGCATCGCTCCAGTCCTCCGCCTCGAGGTGCCGGATACGGGTCAGCGGAAAGACGCGCGTCCCACGAGGCTCGATCAGCGTCAGCGCCTGTGCGTCCAGCCTGGTTTCGAAGCGTGGGTTCCGCACCACCAGCCAGGCCAATGCGAGAACAGGCAGACCGACCACCGTCAGCCAGAACCCGGACGCGTCTTGCGCCCATCCGACTGCAAGAATGCAGGTTCCGAAAACGAGGCACGCGACGGTCAAGGCCGAACGCCCGCCGTCACGATGGATCCATTCATCGCGGTGCGTCTGCGTCATGAGCGTTATCCTGCACCGGCGTGCGGCGAAAACGTGGCGGTCAGACCATCGCGAAGATGCGCGCGGGGCCGCCGGTGCCACGCTTATGGGTCGGGGCGCCCACGACCAGCGTCGCACCCGCCGCCGGAATATCGTCCGTCAGGGCCAGATTCTCGATCCCGTAGCGCCCGGCGGGGAGCCAGGCGTAATGCGTCGCGAAATCGCCCGAAGGCCCGTGATCCAGCGAAAGCGTGTCGACCGCCATCGCGCTGGCGCTCGTGGTTTCCAATAGCATGGCCGTCGCTTCGGGGTGGAAGCCGGGGAAGTGCAGCCCACCGTCGGCATCCGCACCGCGATAGGCCTCGGTCTCGACCTTCGAGGTCCAGCCGGAATTCATCGCCACGCAGGCCCGGTCGGGAATGTCGCCATTGGCTTCGATCCAGGCCGCGAGGTCTTCGGGCGTGACTTGCGCATCCGGGTCGGCATCGGCCTTTTCCCGGATATCGACGATGCAGAGCGGCACGACCAGATTGCCGACCTCGATCTCGTCGACGGACCGGCCGTCGGCAGAGAAATGCAAAGGCGCGTCGATATGAGTTCCGGTATGTTCCCGAATGGTCAGGTCGAACAGATTGAAGCCGTGTTCGGCGAAGTTGAAAACCTGATCGTAGGCGATTCCAGGTTCGTTGAAGAAGGTTGGAAAGGTCTCGTCGTAAGCGTGGGTCAGGTCGCGCACGCTACCATGGCCATCCGCCAAGGCGGCGGTTCCGGTCGCCAGCGCAGTGCCACCGGCCGCGAGCGCGACCCCACCACGGAACAGGTCCCGGCGCGACAGCATCCTGTCCTTCACCGCGTTCATCACACAGACATCACACATGGCCTTCTCTCCTTGGCTACGGACTCTCCTCGGCTAGGGGCCTTCTGCAAACGCGGCCAGGTCGTCGCCTCGCCGGACCGTCAATCGTGCGAGGCACAACGCGAGCGCGAGGTCGATCTCGGCGCGTTCGAAGAATTGCAACGACTCCGCCGCGCAGGCCGCGTCACGATAGGCGATCCAGTCGGTCTGAGAGGCATCCAAGGCATCGTGGACGGACACCTCGCCGGGGGCACCGCCTTCGGCCGCCCAGTCCTGATCCAGGACCTCGGCCCGCGTGAGCGCGAGGCCGAGCGCCAGGTCGAGCTGATCCTCGCTGACTTGAAGCTGGCGTGCCGCGCAATCGGTCGCCTCGGCGATCCCGTCCGGGTCGGCACAATCGACGGGCAAAACCCCCTGCCCGGCAGCCGGCGCCGCAATCAGCAGCGCGACGCCGAGCAGCCGTCTCACTTGCGCCTCCGGGAAAGCCGCCGCGAATTGGCGCGGGTCGTACGACTTATGGGAACCAGCGCTGCTTCCATGACGCCGACGGGCGAACTGCCGGTCATCATCGCCTTGGTCGCAGCCGCGCCGGACTTCGCGAACGCGACCTGCTTTTCGGTCACCATCCGCGCATTCTCACCGGAGGCCGCGGGCAGAACGCCCGCCATTCCGAGAAGCCGCAGCCCGATGACGGTCTGCGCCTCGCTCAGCATCTGCGCGGTCGCGATGTTCAGTTTGAACCAATCGTACATCATTCCAGCGATCCCATGACTTCACCTCGGAACCCCACAACCGTCCGCTGACCTCCGAAGGGGATCAGTTGGACCCGCCGGGTCTGCCCCGGCTCGAACCGCACCGCCGTTCCTGCGGCGATGTCGAGGCGCCGTCCACGCGCCGCCTTTCTGTCGAAGGACAGGGCGGGGTTGGTTTCGGCGAAATGGTAGTGGCTGCCGACCTGCACAGGCCGGTCCCCGGTATTCGAAACTTCCAGCGTCAGCGCATCGGCGCCGGCATTCAGGACGATCTCGCCGTCGGGCGTCACGATCTCTCCGGGTTTCATTGGGATTCCTTCATGGAGACACGTGCCCAGAAGCGTTTGCCGAAGAGGCCGAACAGCGCCCCCAGCGACAGCAGGAAGGCGGAACTGTCCACCGACAGGATCGCCAGCAGGATCGATGCGAGGATCAGCAGCACGAGAAGCGCTGCCATATCGAACTCCTTCTCGGAGAGCGGGACGCCGCCAAGCCAGACGGATTCGCTAAAATCCCGCAGCCAGCGCTCGAAGCGGGGAACGAGAAGGCCTGCAATCAGGCCGACCAGCAGATTCAGCAGCATCATGCCTCCTCTGTCGCCCGGATCGGATGATGAACCGTCACCAGCTTGGTCCCGTCGGGGAACGTCGCCTCGACCTGCACGTCATGGATCATGTCGGGCACGCCATCCATGCATTGGTCCGCACGGACCACATGCGCCCCGGCCTGCATCAGATCGGAGACGGAGCGTCCGTCGCGCGCGCCCTCGACCACGAAGTCGGTGATCAGCGCGATCGCCTCCGGGTGATTGAGTTTGACGCCCCGCTCCAAACGGTTGCGCGCCACCATCGCGGCCAGGCTGACCAGCAGCTTGTCCTTTTCGCGCGGGGTCAGGTTCATCTCATCGCTCCGCTTGCCAGACGCGCGGCATCGGCGCGCCGCGCAACGCCACGATGGCGCCGATCAGGGCGCGGCGCAACGGGGCAGCGGTCGCATGTGCCATCCGGACCACAAGGCGACCGTCCCAGGCCGACGCCGCCGCGAAATCGGGCAGATCGCGCAAACGCGAATGCGCGTCCTCCGCTCCCGGCCCGATCAGGATCAGCGAGGCAACCGCCTGCGCACCGGCGAGCGCATGGGGATGGGCAAGCGCCTCCGGGTCCAGGTGGAAATGCTCCTCATGGATCAATCGCCCTGCCCGCCGGATCGTGCGCCGGTCGGACAATGTCGCGGCTTGCGTCCTCTCTCCCATGGCGGCCCGGCCAAGAATGGCGCTCTCGACCAGCAGGACGGTCGCGTCCTCGGCGAGGTCGACCACAGTATCGCGGCGGGTCGCGGACCCTTCGAAGAGGATCGTCTCCTGTGGAAGCCAGTCGAGCCGCGCGCCCGCGCCCACGGTCAGGCGGACATCGATGCGTCCCTCGCCGGACGCCGCGCGGTAGGTCCGCTCCGCCGTCTGGGTCGAGGCCGTCACGCGTGCGTCCGCTCCGATCTTGCATTCGTATGCAAGGATGTCCCCGCCGGTCACGCCGCCCGATGTGTTCAGGAACACGACTTCGGGGTCAGGTCCGTCGACGCGCGGCAGCATCGCCTTTGCGCAGCCGGATTGCGAGAGATCCCTCAACCCGGCGCGCCCGATCTCGACCCGCGCGGCGCCGCGCGCCCTTTGCATCTTCATGGCTTTGGCCTATCCGTCCGGCCCGCTCTGGCCAACCCCGTTCCGCTGGGGCATCACGCCGGCCATGGAATCGCTGACGATCCGCCGCCCCGACGACTGGCACCTCCATCTGCGTGACGGGGTTATGCTGGACGTGGTCGCCCCGCTCAGCCGCCATTTCGGGCGTGCGATCGTGATGCCGAACCTTGTGCCTCCGGTCGTCACCAAGGCGCAGGCGGAGGCTTATCGCGACCGGATCAGGTCCGCCGGGTTCGCTCGGCCGCTGATGACGCTTTACCTGACCGAGACGACGGACCCGCAGGACGTGGTCGCCGCGCATCGGGACGGCGTGATCACGGCGGTGAAGCTCTATCCCGCAGGGGCGACCACCAACTCCGCCTCCGGCGTGCGGGACTTCGAGGCCGTCCGCCCCGTTTTGGCCGCGATGGAAGAGTATGGCGTGCCGCTCTGCCTGCACGGTGAAGTCACGGCCGCCGAGATCGATATCTTCGATCGGGAGGCCGCTTTCCTGGATCAGCGCCTCGACCCGCTGCGCCGCGCGCACCCGGCTCTGAAGCTCACGCTGGAACATGTGACCACCGAGGAAGCGGTTGCATACGTATGCGAGAACGGTCTCGGCGCCACGATCACCCCTCAGCACCTGATGTCCGACCGCAACGACATGCTCGCGGGCGGGATGCGCCCTCACTTCTACTGCTTGCCGATCCTCAAACGTCGCAAACACCGCGAGGCTCTGCGCCGGGCCGCCACGACGCGGTCCGAGTTCTTCCTTGGCACCGACAGCGCCCCCCATCCGCAGCACGCCAAGGAAGCCTGCGTCTGCGCCGCGGGATGTTTTACGGCCCCTCACGCGCTGGCGCTCTACGCGACCGTATTCGAGGAGGAGGGCGCGCTCGACGCGTTCGAGGCCTTCGCCTCGCTGAACGGTCCGCGGCATTACGGCCTCCCTCCGAACGACGATACGATCACGCTGGTCAGAGACGAGGCGCTCTCCCTCCCCGACCGCCATGGTGACGACCCGCGCGTCGTCCCCTTCGACCCCGGCCGCCCGATCCACTGGCACGTGCAGGAGCAGACATGATCCCAGCCACCTTCCCGCCCCGCGAGGAGATCGCCCGCCTCACCGCCCGCGCCCTGCTCGAGGTGGAGGCCGTCGCCTTTCGGCCCGAGGAGCCGTTCATTTTGTCCTCGGGCCTGCCCAGCCCGACCTATATCGACTGCCGCCGTTTGATCGGCTTTCCGCGCATCCGTTCGATGCTGATGGATTTCCTGACGCTTACGGTGATGCGCGATGTCGGCCTCGAGGCGTTCGACAATGTCGCAGGCGGCGAGACGGCGGGTATCCCCTTTGCCGCGCTCGTGGCCGAACGCATGGCGCTTCCGATGTCCTATGTCCGAAAGAAGCCGAAGGGTCATGGACGAAACGCCCGCATCGAAGGCCCGATGACCGAAGGACAGCGGGTCCTGCTCGTCGAGGACCTGACGACCGATGGCGGCTCGAAGCTGTCCTTCGTCGATGCGATCCGTGAGACGGGCGCCAGTTGCGCGCATACTGCGGTCATCTTCAACTACGGCATCTTCCCCGAAACCGAAAAGACGCTGGGCGACCACGGCGTCAGTCTGCATGCGCTCTGCACGTGGTGGGACGTCCTGGCCGAAGCGCGCGCCTCCCGCGTGTTCGGCGGCAAGACGCTTGAAGCCGTGCACGATTTCCTGACGGACCCGCGGGGCTGGCAGGCGGCGCACAAGTCCTGATCCGCTCCGAGCGCTCTTGCAGCGACCCGCTCGTTACCGACCTGTAACCTGCCGATGTCGCGTCCCGGTTGACGCGATGGCGCGAACTCGATTCCCTGAGGAAAATGGGATCGGAACCAGCCATGCGCATCCTCCTCGCCGTGCCGTTTCTCGCCGCCTGCGCGGCGCAAAACCCCGGACAGACGCCCGCGCGCGCCGAGCAGCAGCGGATGACGGAACTGGACAATGCCGCACTCTGGCAGATCCAGGCGAATACCGATGATCGGCTGGAATTGGCGCGGGCCGAGGCGGAACTCGGAAGCCGGGACGAACTCGTGGTCCAGGGCTCGTATCTCGGGCGGCGAACCCTGTCGGCTGCGGGACGGTCACGTTACAGACGGGGCCGAACGGATCCTGAGACCGACATCCTCGCCTGCGACGACTTCGTGACGAACGGGGCCGCCCAGGTCGAGTTTCTCGGCGCCGGCGGTCCGCGCGTGGATCAGCACGCCCTCGACCCCGATGGCGACGGGCTGGCCTGCAACTGGGTCGAGACGTTGCGGCAGGCGGCCGCGCGCGCGAGGGGCTAGGCCTCATTTTTTTCAGTCCGTTGCGCGGGGCCGCGCTGCGGATCAGAGGCTATCCACAGGCGGTTCACAGGTTGCTCCAGGTTGAGGTGACCGGCCGCAGCGCGTATCCCCATCGGAGGGGCAAGCGGGGGCAAGACGATGAACGAGGTCGCACGGTTGGAGACGTCGCAGCAGAACGCGCCCGAAGCGCAGCTGCCGCACAATATCGAGGCGGAACAACAGGTTCTGGGCGCCCTTCTGACGGATAATGATCTGTACGACAGGGTCGCCAGCGTGGTTCGGGCGGAACACTTCTATGATCCCGTCCATGCCCGCATCTACGAGACCTGTGCCGCCCGGATCCAGAAGAACGCGCTGGCTTCCCCGGTCACGCTGAAGCCGTTCTTCGAGGAAGACGAGGGGCTCAAATCCCTCGGCGGTCCGGCCTATCTGGTCAACCTCGCCGCATCGGCCGTGGCCGCCTATGCGGTGCGTGACTACGCCCAGATGATCTACGATCTGGCGATCCGCCGCACCCTGATAAGCTTGGGCCGGGACATCAGCGCCAAGGCCGCCGACGTGGACATCGCCTCGGAGCCCTCCGACCAGATCGTCGAGGCGGAATCGGCGCTCTACGCCCTGGCCGAGCAGGGCCGGAGCGAGAGCGGATTCCAGTCCTTCCTCTCGGCGGTCACGCAGGCGGTCGAGGTCGCCAACGCCGCCTACCAGCGCGAGGGCGGGCTGGCGGGCGTCTCGACCGGTCTGATCGACATGGACAAGAAGCTGGGCGGTCTGCACCGCTCGGACCTTCTGATCCTCGCGGGGCGGCCGTCGATGGGGAAGACGTCGCTGGCCACCAACGTCGCCTTCAACATCGCCAAGGCCTACAAACGGGGGACCACCCATGACGGGCGCGAAGGCGCCGTGGAGGGCGGTGTCGTCGGCTTCTATTCGCTCGAAATGTCGGCCGAGCAGCTTGCCGCGCGGATCCTGTCGGAAGCCGCCGAGGTGCCCAGCGAACAGATCCGCAAGGGCGACATGACCGAAGCCGAATTCCGCCGCTTCATCGAGGCGGCGAAGACGCTGGAAAGCTGCCCGCTCTATATCGACGACACGCCCGCCTTGCCCATCAGCCAGCTCGCCGCCCGCGCACGGCGGCTCAAGCGGACGCACGGGCTGGACGTGCTGATCGTGGACTATCTCCAACTGGTCCGCCCTGCGACCGCCAAGGACAGCCGGGTCAACGAGGTGTCCGAGATCACCCAGGGCCTGAAGGCCATCGCCAAGGAGCTGGATATCCCGGTCATCGCACTCTCGCAGCTCTCTCGCCAGGTGGAAAGCCGGGAGGACAAGCGCCCGCAGCTCAGCGACCTGCGCGAATCCGGCTCGATCGAGCAGGACGCGGACGTGGTGATGTTCGTCTATCGCGAGGAATACTACAAAGAGCGTGAGAAGCCGGGCGATCACCAGCTCGACAAGATGGCGGAATGGCAGCAGGCGATGGAAGCCGTCCACGGAAAGGCCGAGGTAATCATTGGCAAGCAGCGCCATGGTCCCATCGGCACGGTCGAGCTGTCCTTCGAGGGTCGGTTCACTCGTTTCGGAAACCTCGTGAAGCCCTGGCAGCAAGGCGACTGAAGATGCACCGCCATGTCCGACCGGCCGGCGCGTCGCGGCCCCACCTGCCCTTGGCGAAGAGGTGCCGCGGGATCGCCGCGGAGAGGTTCGGATGAGCGGCGGCTTGCGGGCCGTTCCGCGAGCGGCGACAATCGGCCGAGCGGGCGCGTCAGGACGCCGCATCCAGAGGGAGTGGAAGCCGCCACCACCATATGTTGGTCCGAAATGGCTCTTAGCCTGTCCGTGAGGCAGAGGCACCGACCGAAACGGCGCCCAAGATAGCAGAACGACGGAGCGCGAAATGCACCGCGAACGACCCCTATGAGCATTCCGACGATCGAGTTGGTGACCCACGCGTCCGTGCTCGTCCGGCAAGGGCAGACCGGATTGCTGACCGATCCCTGGTATTCCGGCCCGGCCTTCCACAACGGCTGGCGCCTGATGCACGAACCCTCGGAACAGCAGGTCGCGGACGTCCTGTCGCGCACAACGGATATCTGGATCAGCCACGAACATCCGGACCATTTCTCGCCGGCCTTCTTCAAGCGCTGGGGCGATACGATCCGGGATGCCGGAATCCACATCTGGTTCCAGAAGATCGCCGATCAGCGCGTGGCCCATTTCCTGCGGGCCCAGGGCTTCGAATTGACCGAGATGGCGCTCGGCCAGGCCCACCAGATCGGCGAATTAACCTGCGTTTGCCTGAAGGACGAGTTCTATGACTCCCTTCTCTCTATCCGCGGTGGCGGGCGGCACATCCTGAACGTCAACGATTGCAACATCGCCGACCGCCCCCGCGCCGAGGAGATAAAGCGCGCCGTGGGAACCTGCGACATCCTTCTGACCCAGTTCAGCTATGCCGCCTGGAAGGGCGGCCGGGAGAACCGGACCTGGCGCGAGGCCGCCGCCCGCGAGAAGCTGGAGAACGTCGCCGTCCAGGCAGATGTCCTGGAGCCGAAGATGGTGATCCCCTTCGCCAGCTTCGTCCGGTTCGCGCACAAGCGGAACAGCTACCTGAACGATGCCGCGAACACGCCCGCCGACGTCGTCGCCAGGTTCGAGAATGCGCCATTCGCGGTCCAGGTTCTTGCACCCGGGGACGTGACCGACGGGACGCCGGACCGCGCGGCTTCGGACGCGGCCGTCGCTTGGTGGGCCGCCAACGATGCCTCCGACAGGCCGTTGATGGGCTATGAAAGCGTCGATGAAACCGCGCTGCGCGATGCTTTCGACAATTGGATCACACGGATCCACCAAAAGAATTCCGTGCCGTCCATGACCGTTGCCGCGCGGCTCAGTCCGATCCGGGTCCTTCAGCCGGTGACGATCTTCCTCGATGACGTGAATCAGACCTGGCGCGTCGATCCGGTACGGGGGCGCCTAGAGCAGACATCCGACGAGCCGGATCTGATGATGCATTCCGCTTCGCTGCACTTTCTTTTCGCCAACTCCTTCGGCTTCGACACGCTCAGCGTGAACGGCACCTTCGAGGAGGCACGTGAGGGCGGGTTCTCGCGGGCGGCACGCAGTCTTGCCATCGAAAACCTGAACAATCTCGGCCTCAGCTTCGGGCCGGGCCTGTTGCTGGAGCGTCAAGTCATCGGAGCGTTCTTCGAACGGCTCTCGAAGGTAAGGCGACGCTTGCGAGGCGCTTGACGCCGCGCTGCGCGCGTCCCATCCCCTGCGCCATGCCGACCGGAGAGCTTTTCATCGACCTCGAAGCCGTCGCCGCGAATTGGCGGGCACTGGACACCATGTCCGCGGAGACGGTGGAAACGGCCGCCGTGGTCAAGGCGGACGGGTACGGTCTGGGTGCCGTGCCGGTCGCGCAGCGACTCGCGCAGGAAGGCGTGCGCGCCTTCTTCGTGGCGACCGCAGCCGAAGGCGTCGAGCTTCGGCGCGCCCTCGGCCCCGAGCCGCGCATCTACGTCTTCTACGGTCACATGCCGGGCGAAGCGGACACGCTGAAGCGCGCGGATCTCGTGCCGTTGATCTGCTCCATCCTGCAGCTGACGGCACATCTGGAGACGCTCCCCCGACATCCGTTCGGGCTGCAGCTCGATACGGGGATGAACCGGCTGGGCCTCAAGCCCGCGGAATGGGACGCCGTGCGCGAAATCGTCCTTGCGGCCGAGCCGGTTTTGATCACCTCGCATCTGGCCAGCGCCGACACGCCCGAGGATCCGCAGAGCGCAGACCAACTCGCCCGCTTCCGCGAGATGACCGAAGGAGTGGAGGTTCCGTTAAGCCTCGCGGCGACCGGCGGCACGTTGCTGGGGAACGAGTACCATTTCGACATGGTGCGCCCGGGGATCGGTCTGTACGGCGGGTTGCCCTTCGCGGCGGCCGAGCCGGTGGTCGCGCTGGATCTGCCGGTGATCTCCTGTTTCGACGTCGCCGCCGGTGAGACGGTGGGCTACAACGCGACGTGGCGCGCCGGTGCGGACACGCGGATCGCGACGATCGCCGGCGGCTACGCGGATGGTCTCCACCGGGCCCTTCAACCGGCCATGGAGGTCATGGCCGGACCGGTGCCGTGCCCCGTGGTCGGACGTGTGTCGATGGACCTGCTGACGGTGGATATCGGCCATCTCGACGGCGATCCGAGCACCTTGTCCGTGCTCGGCCCGCATCATGGGATCGACGCGCTTGCACGCACCGGCGGGACGATTGGTTACGAGATCCTGACCTCGCTTGGTCGTCGCTATCGGCGAAACTATCGGGGCATGGTAGCGGGATAATACCGCATCCAGTTGATTTTCCGCCTTAACTTTCAGGCGGGATTCCTGAACTTCCGGTCAACATTTCGGGAACCGCACACGAAAAAGTTGCGTTCTTCAGTCAATTGTCTGGTATGCTTGGGTAATCGAGCAGCCAACGACCCGCCACCAAGCCGCAACGGGGATTGGCCAAGATGTACGAAACGCCGCGCAACGTCGCGATCGCCACCAGTCTGCTTCAGCAGGTCTGCTCCTTTATTCTGGCGCTCGCCGCCCTCACGATGGTCGTGCTGACCGGGGCGGCGGTGTTCGGGGCCATCGCTTGGCCCGACCTTCCGCTGGCGCTGGGTGGGCAGGACGTCGTGCAAGCGGGCATGTGGGCTCAGATCGCCCTGACCGTCCTTCTTCTGGTGCTCGTCGGGTTTCTGCCATCGAATGCCCGCGTCCGCCGGCTGGAGCTCACGAACCGGGACTTCCACATCTCGATGGAAGACGTGGCGAGAGCTTACGACTACGTCCACCGCGCCGACCGCGAGGGCGCGTTTCAGCTCAGCCGGGAATTCGACGCGATGCGCGACCGGATCGAGTGGATGCGCCAGCATCCCGAACTCGGCCATCTGGAACACGACGTCCTGCAACTCGCCGCACAGATGAGCACCGAGAGCCGTGAATTGGCCGAGGTCTATTCGGACGAAAAAGTCGACCGCGCCCGCAGCTTCCTCCGGCAACGCCAGCAGGAAGTCGAGGATTACCGTCAGCGAATCTCGATGGCTCAGGCCACCGTCCAGGAATTGAAGCGCTGGATGCAGGCCGTCTCGGTCGAGGAAGGGCTTGCGGAAAAGCAGCTCGAGCGGCTTCAGAAGGATCTTGCCGATATCACCGACGCCATGAAGCTGACCGGGCATTCCGAGCGGGACAAGGTCGTCGGCCTTGAGCGTCGCCGCAAGGTTGGCGGTGGCGCGAACACGGACGCCGTCCCGGCCGAGTGATCGTGTTAGGGCGGTTGCGCCGCCCGGCAGGCCCTAGATTTCCGCCGATCTACTCTTGCCACCGACATGCGCGCGGATCAAAACGGGAACATGGCCAAACCCGTTACGCAATTCGCCTGCACCGAATGCGGTACCATCCACAAGAAGTGGACAGGCCGTTGCGACGGATGCGGCGCGTGGAACACGATCCAGGAAGAGGTGCCGCTATCCGCCGGGCCCTCCAAGCAGTCTTTGGGCACGGCCAAGGGGCGCCGCGTCGCGCTGACCGATCTCGCCACGCAAGAGGCTCCTCCGCCCCGCACGCTCTCGGGCATCGCGGAATTCGATCGCGTCCTCGGCGGCGGTCTGGTGCCCGCATCGGCGACGCTGGTGGGCGGCGATCCCGGCATCGGCAAGTCGACCCTTCTGCTTCAGGCGGCCGCCAGCTTCGCGCGCGCCGGCCGCAGCACGGTCTATATCTCCGGCGAGGAAGCGACCGCTCAGGTGCGCATGCGTGCGCAGCGACTTGGATTGGCGGACAGCGCCGTTCGCCTGGCCGCCGAGACCAACCTGCGCGACATCCTGACCACGCTCGAGGCGGAACGGCCGGACCTTTGCATCGTCGACTCGGTGCAGACGATGTGGGTCGATACGGTGGACAGCGCGCCGGGTTCCGTCGCACAGGTTCGCGCCTGCGCCCATGAACTGACGCGCTTCGCCAAGCGGTTCGGGACGGCCGTCATCCTGGTCGGCCATGTCACCAAGGAGGGGCAGATCGCCGGCCCCCGCGTGGTGGAGCATATGGTCGACACCGTCCTCTACTTCGAGGGCGAGCGCGGCCATCAGTTCCGCATTCTTCGCGCCGTCAAGAACCGCTTCGGTCCGGCCGACGAGATCGGCGTCTTCGAGATGACCGGCGCAGGTCTGTCCGAAGTCGCGAACCCCTCGGCGCTGTTTCTCGGCGACAGGGAGCGTCCGGCGCCGGGATCCGTCGTCTTCGCCGGGATCGAAGGGACACGCCCGCTGCTGGTCGAGATCCAGGCGCTGGTGGCGCCGTCGCAGCTCGCCCAGCCCCGACGCGCCGTCGTTGGCTGGGACGGAGCGCGCCTGTCGATGATCCTTGCCGTCCTGGAGGCACGGTCCGGGATTACCTTCGCGGGGCTCGACGTTTACCTGAACGTTGCCGGTGGCATTCGCGTGCAGGAACCGGCTGCGGATCTCGCCGTGGCCTGCGCGCTGCTCTCCGCGCGCGAGGATCAGGGCATCCCGCCCGACACGGTCGTCTTCGGCGAGCTCTCGCTGTCGGGCGCGCTGCGTCCCGTCAGCCAAGCCGAAAACCGGTTGAAAGAGGCAGCGAAACTTGGTTTCACCGCCGCCATGGCGCCCGAAGGGTGCAAGACAGGGGATGGGGTGATCAGCCTCAGGACGCTGCCGGACGTGGCCACGCTTGTGGGTGAGGTGTTCGGAGCCGGATAACCCCGCAGGCCGAGGGACGGGCATGGACGGCTTCACCTATGTCGACGCGGGCGTCGCCGCGATCATCATCGTATCGGCGATCCTCGCCTATTCGCGCGGCCTCGTCCGCGAGACGATGGCCATAGTCGGGTGGATCGCCGCGGCGCTGCTGGCCTTCACCTTCGCCGGCGCGGCCGAACCGATCGTCTCCGAGGGGGTCAGCCTGATCCCCCGGCTTGGCGAAAGCCTCGTTCAATCCTGCGAGTTGTCGATCCTGTTGTCCTTCGCCGCGGTCTTTGTCCTGGCCCTCGTCGTTTTCAGTTTCTTCACGCCCCTCCTGTCGTCGGCCGTCCGCAATTCGGCGCTTGGACCGATCGACCGCGGACTGGGCTTTTTGTTCGGCACGTTGCGCGGCCTGCTCCTCGTTGCGGTCGGCTTCATCGTCTACGACCGGGTGACGGTCAGCTCCGGCATTCCGGAGGTGGAGCAGAGCCGGTCGGCGGCGGCGTTCTCGCGCGCGCAGGCCTCCTTGGAGCAGCAGATCCCCGAAGACGCGCCGGGCTGGATCCTTGTCCGCTACGAAGCGCTCGTCGGAGAATGCATCGGACCGACCTCGCTCTGACGTCTCGTCGGCGCCGTCAGGAGCGCCCGGGCCAAATCGTCTCACGCTTCGTGACAGCCGGGTGACATGACCCGCGCGGGCGCTTAGATGGACCTCGTTGCCCGATTCCCATGGATCTGCCCCATGACCGACGCATCCGTCCGGCCCGAAGACTGGCACGCCCACCCGTTCGACGACGACAAGCTGCGTGAGGAATGCGGCGTCTTCGGCGTGGTCGGAGCGGGCGAAGCCGCCCCGCTAGTGGCGCTCGGCCTTCACGCTCTTCAGCATCGCGGCCAGGAAGCGGGTGGGATCGTGGTTCACGACCCCCAGGCCGGGTTCAACTCTGTCCGGCGCTTCGGATATGTCAGGGATACCTTCACCAGCCAGGACGTCATGGACCGGTTGCCCGGCGGCGTCGGCATCGGCCATGTCCGCTATTCCACCACGGGGTCGAAAGGTCAGACCGCGATCCGCGACGTGCAGCCCTTCTTCGGCGAGTTCGCCATGGGTGGCGCGGCGGTCGCGCATAATGGCAACATCACGAATGCCGACGCCTTGCGGAAGGATCTCATCGGCCGGGGGTCGATCTTTCAGTCTTCGAGCGACAGCGAGTGCATCATCCATCTGATGGCGCGATCCATGGGCCCCAACATTCCGGAGCGGATGAAGGATGCCCTGCGCCGGGTCGAGGGCGCGTTCAGCATCGTCGCCATGACCCGAACCAAGCTGATCGGCTGCCGGGACCCATTGGGGGTCCGACCGCTCGTGCTCGGGCGCATCGGGGACGGCTATGCGCTTGCATCGGAGACCTGCGCGCTCGACATCATCGGCGCCGAATTCCTGCGTGAGATCGAGCCGGGAGAGATGGTCGTGATCACGGAGGCCGGCGAGATCGCGTCCCATCGCCCGTTCGAGCAGCGCCGTCCCCGGTTCTGCATCTTCGAGCATGTCTATTTCAGCCGCCCCGACAGCATCCTGGGCGGCCGGTCCGTCTACGAAACCCGCGAGGCCATCGGCAAGGAACTGGCCAAGGAGGCCCCCGTCGAGGCCGATCTGGTCTGCCCGGTCCCCGATTCCGGCACGCCGGCGGCCATCGGATACTCGCTGCAATCGGGCATCCCCTACGGCATGGGGATCATCCGCAACCAGTATGTTGGCCGCACCTTCATCGAACCGACCGAGCAGATCCGGAACATGGGTGTCCGTCTGAAGCTGAACGTCAATCGTGCGCTGATCCGCGGCAAGCGGGTCGTGTTGGTGGATGACAGCGTCGTGCGGGGCACGACCAGCCGCAAGATCAAGGAAATGATCCTCGATGCCGGCGCGGAGGAGGTTCATTTCCGGATCGCCTCTCCGCCCACCGCGTGGCCATGCTTCTACGGCGTCGACACGCCCCAGCGCGAAAAGCTGCTCGCCGCGACCATGTCCGCGGACGAGATGCGCGAGCATCTGGGCGTGGACAGCCTCAAGTTCATCACGCTCGATGGCCTCTACCGTGCGGTGGGGGAAGCCCGGGGCCGCGACCCTAACGCGCCGCAATATTGCGATGCATGCTTCTCGGGCGCCTACCCGGTCGCGCCCTCAGATCAGATCGCCAAGGGCTTCGAAGTCGCGGCGGAGTGATGTCCTGCAGGATGTGTCACTGTCGTCGAAATCTGCCCGTCGCTTGACGACGGGTCGCGACACGACGGCCGCAGATGCAAGCTTAAGTCCGCGTTAACTCATATTTCGGCCCCAATTGTCCGCCCTATGGGAACCACTTCCAGTTCGGAGAGTGGGAATGTCCGAAATGCCCCCAAAATCTGCGGTGAGCATCGGATCGGGACTGACTGGGTTCGCCGTGATGATTGGAACGGTCACCTGGGCCATCCTGCAGGGCTGGGAGATCGTGCCAACGATCTTTCTCGTGATGGGCGCGACTGCGCTTGCCTCCGCGATGTGGGACGTGTTCGTCGACAAGGTCCATCTCCGCGCGAGTACGGGCATGGATTATTCTGCGCCCCGTCCATTCGCGGATATCAAGCCGATCGTGATCACCAAGCTAATCGGTTTGGCTGTGACGTTCGGCCTTGTGATCGGCGCCTACACGGTCCTGAGAAGCTACAGATCGGACACTTTCACCTCTTACTTCGCGATCTTGGCCCTTGTCGGGCCGATCCTCATGCTCGCCAGCCCTTTCTACGTCCTCCTCACGACCCGATACATGGTGGAACCAAAGGACAAGCTGTGGGAATTCGGTCGCTTCGTCACCGGCCCGCGCGAAGACGTGGATCTTGAAGCGGTCAAGGATCATCTTCTGGGCTGGACCATAAAGGCCTTCTTCCTCGCGTTTCTTGCGGCAGTCATCCCTTACGCGTTCAAGCTCGTCATGCTGTTCGACTTCGCTTCGATCGCGTCTGATCCGGTCATGGTCTTCGTTTTCCTGATGGGCATGTTCTTCCTCGCGGATGCCGTTTTCGGAACGTTCGGTTATGCGCTGACACTCCGGCCGCTGGACAGCCATATCCGGTCGGCGAACCCATATCTGGCCGGATGGGTCGCCGCGCTGGTCTGCTACCCGCCTTTCGCGCTGATGCTCGATGGCGGCCCTCTGGACTACCGGATCGAGAGCGCGGACTGGCAACACTGGTTCGAAGGGATGCCCGTCCTGCTGGGCATCTGGGGCGCGATCCTGACAATGCTGGTGCTCGTCTACGGATGGGCGACCGTCATCTTCGGGATCCGTTTCTCCAATCTCACGAACCGCGGCATCATCACCACGGGTCCCTACCGCTACTTCAAGCACCCCGCCTACCTGTCGAAGGTCATCTACTGGTGGCTCGTCTCGATGCCGTTCTTCACGGTTTCCCCGGACCCGCTCGACGCGGTGCGGAACTGCGCCCTGCTCGGGATCGTCAGCGGCATCTACTACATCCGCGCCAAGACCGAGGAAAAGCACCTGATGGCCGATCCCGATTACCGCGCCTATTCGGACTGGATCGCCGTGCATGGCGTCTTGCCGAGATTGCGCCGCCGGCTGGCGAGAGCGGTTCGCCCCGGCGCGGTCGAGAGCGAGGGGACCGGGTAACCCACCGGATCGGCCGGAAAAATGTGGCTGGCTGAGTCCCCCGCGCCCCACCCTGCCCCAATCCTGCCCAATTCCGTCCCTAGCCTCCCACTAAGCATCCGGACCAACCGGAGCATCGGGCAGAGGCGTCCGCAGATGAACCAGTTTCAGCTTCGGGCCGTCATGCCCGGGGACAAGCATCAATGGGCCGCGCTTTGGCGCGACTACTTGGCCTTCTACCGGACCGAAAAACCGTCCGACGTCTACGACGCCGCATTCGCACAACTGATGTCCGGTGGAAGCGATACGTTTTCCGGTCTCCTCGCATGGCTGGAGGGAACGGCTGTCGGCTTGGTCCATTGGGTCGTCCATCCGCATCTGTGGCGGCCCGAGGGGATCGTTTACCTGCAAGACCTCTACGTCGCGCCAGCCGCCCGGGGAACGGGAGTTGGACGCGCATTGATCGAGGCGGTCTATGCGGATGCCGACGCGCGGGGCGTGCCCGACGTCTATTGGCTGACCCAGGACGACAATCCGGCTCGTGCGCTCTACGACCGCGTGGCGACCCGCACGAATTTCGTGAAGTACCAGCGATGATCCGGTCGCTTGCCCTCGTCGCGACGCTCTTGGCCTCCTGCGTTCCGACGGCACCGATCACGCGCGGCGCGGTGATCTCGAACCTCCCTGCACCACGAGGCTTCGAAGGGGCGCCGGCCCCCTCGCCGGCCTATCCGAACGCGCAGGCGGCGCGGGATTTCATGGATCTCAGCTTCGCCCTCGAAACCGGGCGGAAACTGCCACTCTTCACACGGTTCGAAGGCCCGGTGACGATCGCCATCGAGAAGGTGGACGGGGCCGAACCGCCCGCGACGCTCGAGCCCGATCTCGATGCGCTGATCGTGCGCCTGCGCAAGGAAGCCAAGATCGACATCCGCCGCTCGACCGGCGGCGAGACGCCATCCATCCTCGTCTCCGCCCTGCCACGCGCGAAGCTACAACGCTTCGTGCCCGGCGCGGCGTGCTTCGTCGTGCCGCGTGTGACGGGCTGGCGCGACTATCTGGCCAAGCGGCTCACCCCGGACCTCGACTGGGCCACCTTGAAGACCCGCAAGCGGGCCAGCGTGTTCCTGCCAACGGATGTCTCACCCCAGGAGATCCGCGATTGCCTCCACGAGGAGGTGGCGCAGGCGCTCGGACCTCTCAACGATCTCTACCGGCTCGAGCATTCCGTCTTCAACGACGACAACGTGCATGTGGTCCTGACCGACCGTGACATGACCATCCTGCGGGCGACATACGATCCGGCGCTGAAATCGGGGATGACGCCGGCCCAGGTCGCGGAACGTCTTCCGTCGATCCTCCACCGCGGCAATCCTCGCGGGCGGTTGCCGGATGGCGGCGCCCGTCCCCCGTCCTCCCCCGAATGGGTCCTCGCCCTCAGAGGGGCGCTAACGCCGCGAGGAACGCCCCGCAATCGGCTCGCATCCGCGCGCGAAGCCGTGCGCGTGGCGGATGCCGAAGGATGGAAGGACGAACGTCTGGCCTTCTCCCTGCTGGCGCTCGGCCGCGCGGCCCTGTCGGTGGATGGACAAGCCGCCATCGCCGCGTTCTTCGATGCGGGCGCGACCTATCGGTCGTTGCAGGGCGAAGGTGTGCATTCGGCCCAGGTCGACCTGCAACTGGCCGCTTTCGCGCTGTCCTCCGGAGAGGCCGCAAGCGCGCTGCGTCTCGCGGACCGGGCCATCCCTGCCGCGGCGGACGCGCAGAACGCCATTCTGCTCTCGACGCTCCTGCTGATCCGGGCCGAGGCACTGAAAGCTCTCGGCAAGCCGGAGACCGCCAAGGCGGTCCACACCGAGGGGCTGGCCTTCGGCAGGTATGCGTGGGGGGATCGCGTGTTGAGCCTTCGCGTGCGCGAGGTTGCGGCTCTGGCGCCGGGAGCCTAAGTCGCGGCTCATGATCATTCCCATGGCCACCGCTGTCATCGGCGCGCTGCTCGGCGCGTTCACCGCCCGAAGACGTAAAGGCGTCGCCGCCGACGTGGCGCAATGGGCCATCGTCTGGGGCATCATCGGTGGATTGCTCGGGATGGTCATTCTGATCTTCATCAGCCGCCAGATAGGCTAGCGATGTTCCTGCGCTTCTTCGGCGCCCTGCGCGCGGCGGACGTGCCGGTCACGCTGCGCGAGCATCTCACCTTTCTCGAAGCGCTGGCCAAGGGCGTCGTGATCTACGACGTCGACGCGTTCTACCACCTCGCCCGCGCCGCGCTGGTCAAGGACGAGCGGCATCTCGACCGCTTCGACCGCGCATTCGGCGCCATCTTCTCCGGCCTCGAGGATGTCACGACCGAGCAGGTCCTCGAGGCACTCGACCTGCCCGAGGACTGGCTGCGACGAGAGGCGGAGAAACACCTAACGCCGGAAGAGATGGCGGAGATCGAGGCCGCGGGCGGGTTCGACGAGTTGATGAAACGCCTTCGGGACCGTTTGGCCGAACAGCAGGGCCGCCATCAGGGCGGCAACAAATGGATCGGAACGGCAGGGACGTCGCCCTTCGGCGCATACGGCTACAATCCCGAGGGCATACGGATCGGGCAAGACAGATCGCGCCACAAGCGAGCGGTGAAAGTCTGGGACAAGAGAGAGTTCCGCGATCTCGACGACACGCGCGAACTGGGTACGCGCACCATAAAGGTCGCGCTCCGCCGTCTGCGCGCCTGGGCCAGAGAGGGGGCCGCCGAAGAGCTGGACCTCGACCGGACGGTCCGATCCTCCGCGAAGGCCGGCTTCATCGACGTCAAGACCCGGCCCGAGCGCCGCAACGCGGTCAAGGTCCTTCTCTTCCTGGATGTCGGCGGGTCGATGGACCCCCATGTGCAGATCGTCGAGGAGCTGTTCTCCGCCGCGCGCGCCGAGTTTCGTACGCTGGAGCATTTCTACTTCCACAATTGCCTCTACGAGGGCGTCTGGCGCGACAACCGCCGCCGTTGGAACGAGGTGACGCCGACGATGGACCTCTTGCATACCTATGCAAGCGACTATCGCTGCATCTTCGTGGGCGATGCGTCGATGTCCCCCTACGAGGTTGCGGTGCCCGGCGGGGCGAACGAGCACTGGAACCAGGAAGCAGGCGAGACGTGGCTGCGGCGTGTCCGCGCCCAATGGCCGAAATCGCTCTGGATCAACCCGGTCCCGCGCCAGCACTGGGACTACACTCAATCCATCGGCATGATCCGGGAAATCTTCGAGGACCGTATGGTGCCGATGACGCTGGAGGGGCTGTCCGAGGGAATGCGGACGCTGTCGCGTTAGCCAGTCTGCGGGGCGGCAGCCTGTCCGGCCTCATCGACACCCTCCAGGAGCGCCGGATCGAGCCGTTCGCCATGCAGGACGCTCACATCCCCGGTCGTCTCGAGGACGACCGCCCGAACCTCGTCCAGATGCAGGACGTTCGCCTCGCGCAGCTTGGCGCGCAGGTCAGCCTCGGTCACGCGTGCGCGCTTCAGGGCATCTCTGAGGATCTCGCCGTCGCTCATCAACAGGATCGGGGTGTTGTCGGACAACGCCTCGACGGCGCACGCCCGCGCCCTTGCCAATCCGAAGGTCCACTGCACCGCGAATAGCGCAGCCATTGCCGCGATCCCCTGCCACAGGCTGACCCCGGGATTGACCACGGTCGCGGCCAGGACCGATCCGAACGAGACCGTGACGGCGAAATCGTAGCTCGACATCTTGGAGAAGGCGCGCAAGCCGGCCAGTCGGACGAAACCGACCATGACCGGTATCAGCACGGCCGCATCCACGAGATATGTCAACGGGTCGGGCACCTCACCCTACGCCTCGATGTCGCGTTTGTTCCGCCGTCCGCCTTTCCTATATTCCAGGAATGATCAAACTCATGCCTATCCTGCTCGTCATCGGCTACGGTCTGGTGATGTGGGCTTTCTCGGTCTGGCGCCTGAAAGGCGAGCTGGATCGTCGCTCTACCCCCCTCGCCGATCCCGAACTGGAACGCGCCTTCGCACCCATGGCTCGTGCGCTCGATCTGGACCGCATCAAGGTCCACATTCACGAGGTGGACCCGGTCAACGGCATGGCCGCGCCGGATGGCAGGATCTTCTTGACGCGCGGCTTCTATCGCAAGTTCAAGGCGGGCGAAGTCACGGCCGAGGAACTGGCTTCGGTCGTCGCGCACGAGTTGGGACATGTGGCCCTTGGACATGCCAAGCGGCGCCTGATCGACTTTTCCGGGCAGAACGCGATCAGGGTCGTCCTCGCCGGCGTGCTTGGGCGGTTCCTGCCCGGGATCGGGCCTTGGGTGGCCACGATGCTGGCGTCGCTCGTGGCTGCCCGGCTGTCGCGGCAGGACGAGTTCGAGGCGGACGCCTATGCCTCCGCGCTGCTGACCCGTTCGGGTATCGGAACGGCGCCTCAGAAGGCGCTGTTCGCCAAATTGGACCGGATGATGGGCATGGCGGGTCGGGGAGCGCCGGCCTGGTTCATGTCGCACCCGCCCGCGGAGAAGCGCATCGCCGCGATCGAGGCGCTCGAGTCCAAGTGGGGGACAGGAGGACTCCCGGCCCGCTAGGACGGGGACCCGTTCGAGGCTGCGCGCAAGGACGACGGGCCGGGCCTCTCGACCACGGCGCCCCGGGTCGGTAACCCATCCCCATGAAGCCCGACCTTCTCTGTATCGGTTCCGTCCTCTGGGACATCATCGGCCGCTCCAACGCCCATATGTCAGCGGGCTCCGACGTCCCGGGACGGATCACGCGCATTCCGGGCGGGGTCGCTTTGAATGTCGCGATGGCCGCCCGTGCCTACGGAATGACCCCTGCACTTCTGTCCGTTGTCGGCCGTGATCCGGAGGGCGACGAACTGGTGGCGGCGGTCGGTCGCCTCGGCATCGTGACGGATCTGCTGCACCGTTCCGACGACCTGCCGACGGATCGCTACATGGCGGTCGAAGGCGGGAACGGCCTGATCGCCGCCATCGCCGATGCGCATTCGCTGGAGGCGGCTGGCGACAAGATCCTTACTCCGCTGGATGGGCTGGACTGGCGCGGACCGATCGTGCTGGACGGCAATCTGACGCTGGACCTGCTCGCCGTCATCGCGACCGACCCGCGTTTTGCGTCTGCCGATCTCCGCGTGGCCCCGGCATCGCCGGGCAAGGCGGAGCGACTCCAGCCGTTTCTCGAGCACCGGGCCGCCACGCTCTATGTCAATCTGGAGGAAGCGGGCATCCTGCTGCATGGCTCCCAGACGGATGCCGGCGAAGCGGCGGAAGCTTTGCTCGCACGCGGCTTGCACCGTGTCATCGTCACGGACGGCCCCCGACTGGCGGCTTGCGCTGATCCGAATGGATGCATCAGGCGGACGCCGCCGGAAGTGATGGTCACCCGCGTCACCGGCGCCGGCGACACGTTCATGGCCGCTCATATCGCGGCGGAGCTTCAGGGTGCGGACAGCGAAGACGCCCTGCGCCGGGCCTGCGACGCAGCGGCCACCTACGTGTCGAGCGATACATACTGAACCACGGGTCGTCATCGGGATGGCACGGCGCCTTGTTCCTGCCGCGCCTGCCCCCTATCCCTGTTACGACGCAAGCACCGGATCATCATGCAACTCGGCGATACCCCTCCGCCCCGCCCCCCGCGTGCGGGGATCCTGACCCGGCTGAGGAACAACTTCCTCACGGGTCTGATCGTGATCGCACCGATCGGCCTGACGCTGTGGCTGATCTGGTCGGTGATCGGGTGGATCGACGGGTTCGTGCTGCCCTTCGTGCCGAGGCGGTTCAACCCGGATGTCTGGCTGAACGAGAATATCGACTTCCCGATCGACATCCGCGGCATCGGCGTCGGCATCTTCTTGGTCTTCACCGTGATCGTAGGGTGGCTCGCCAAGGGGTTCATCGGTCGCGCGCTGCTCAGATCGGCCGAACGGTTGGTTTCGACCATGCCTGTCGTGCGGTCGGTCTATGCCGGCATCAAGCAGATCGCGGAGACGATCCTCGCTCAGGACAGCCAGAGCTTCGAGCAGGCCTGCCTGGTCGAGTATCCGCGCCGGGGGATCTGGGCCGTGGCGTTCGTCTCGACCGCCGCTAAAGGCGAGGTCGCGGCGAAGTCGGACAAGCCGATGCTATCGCTCTTCCTGCCAACGACGCCCAACCCGACATCGGGCTTCCTCCTGTTCGCTCCGGAGGAAGATGTCGTCATGCTCGACATGACGGTCGAGGAAGCGGCCAAGCTCGTCATCTCGGCCGGGCTGGTCTACCCCAATGGCCCGGATCAACTTCCGGACCTCAAGGGCGAGGCAGAGAGCCGCTGAGCGGTTCAGCCGCGGCTTTCTCCGTCATGGATATGCGGCAGGCGGCTACGGAGATCCTCGGGCAGCGTGTCGACGTCGACGATCACCTTCCCGTCATGCGCTGACTTGATGTGCTTTGGCTCCAGCCGCATCTCGCCGTAGCCCTCGAACATGACGAGCAGGTGGTCCGGGTGGACGACCCGCACCGCGCCGACGCCGCGTTCGCCTTCGCGGACGAAGATCTCGTCCTCCGCTCGGATTTCGGACAATGCCATGGCGTGCCTCCTTCGGGTGTTCCTTCAAGGATGACACGATCGGGGGCGAGGGCAAGCGTCAGGCGTCCAGAGCGGCCCTTATCTTCGCCTTTGCGATGTCCGGATCCTCTCCGAACGATATGAGGTCCACAAGCCGGCCCTCGGAGTCGAGTACGAAGACCGAAGCATAATGATCCATCGTGTAGTCGCCGCCGCCCACGGGTTGCTTCTGCCAATAGACTTTCCATGACCGAGCCATCTCCCACACCTTTTCGGGCTCGCCCGTGATGCCGAGGATGCGGTCGGACTGGGGGGCCAGATAGTCGCGGAGGAACTCGGGCGTATCCCGCTCCGGATCGATGGTCACGAAGAAGGCGCCCATCTCTTCCGACGAAAGATCGAGATCGGCGAGCCAAGTCTCGATATCGTAGACGGTCGTCGGGCAGATCTCAGGGCAATGGGTGAAGCCGAAGAAGAGCAGGCTCGGTCGACCCTCGAACGCAGCCTCGGTGATCGTCTCACCGTTCTGGTCGACAAGTTCGAATGGCGCGCCCAGATCGACAGCCGCCGCCCGGTCGGCCATCGGCAGGCTGCGCTGCTCGACGACTTCCCGCAGGACGAACCCAGTGCCGAGCGCGAGGATGGCCACAGCAAGGCCACCGACAATCGTGAGCCAGCGCGTCGCCATCAGTTTCCGTGCCCGGAAGAATCTCCACCGTGAGTCATTCCGCCTTCGCCGTGACTCATTCCGGGTTCTCCGAAAATCTCACGGATCGCGCCGAGGTCCGCGACGGGCATCGTCAGCGTGACCTCGCCCGCTTCCTCGAAACTGAGCGTGACCTCATGCTCGGCGCCGACTTCCAGAGGCGTCTGGAGATCCATGAGCATGATGTGCAGGCCGCCGGGCATCAAACTGACGGATTCGCCTGCGGGAATGACGATACCGCCCTCCACCTCGCGCATCCGCATGACATCACCGTCCATGGCCATTTCGTGCAGTTGAACCATTCCGGCAACGCCGCCGGCGATGGAGGCGGAAATCAGCGTGTCGTCCGTATCGCCGCGGTTTTCGATCACCACGTAGCCAGCACCGGCCGGGGCGGCGGGGGGCGTCGCCCGCAAGACAGGCTGGGACAGATGCAGGTTCCCCACCGTCGCCATGTCGGCCTTCGAGACATCGTGGCTTTCGGCCATGGCAGGGGCTGCAAGCAACCCGATGGCGAAGGTCAACGGACGGATCATTCTCTGCTCCTGCTGCGGTCCGCGACGTAGGTGGCATTCCACCCGCCTACGCACAAGAGCGACCAGACGCCGCAACCTTCCCGCGCTGGAAGGTTTACCTATGATCGGGCAGATCGCCGGTCGGTCCCCGGTCCAGGCGCCAGGCCTCCGCAGTCCCTTCGACCCGGGGGAAAAGCCGCCGCACAAGCGGATCATGCCCTGGGACGATCAGTTCCGGCCGGCTGGCAAGACGGCGCAGCTTACCGAATCCATCCAGCATCTCGGCCACGTCGGCCACGATGGGGAATGGTTTCTCCGCGAGGTAGTTCTCGTAGAAGTGGGTCGCGTCCGAGGCCAAGACCAACCATCCCGCTTCGGTTCGTACCCGAACCGCCTGCAGACCCCTGGAATGGCCTCCGATCCGATGGACGGTCACGCCGTCGGCGATCTGGGCGTCGCCGTCATGGAATACGACCTGCCCGGAATAGAGCCGGCGCACGGCTTCGCAGACGTGGTCTGCGGTGAACGGCATCCGAAGAGTGTCGTGACACATGCAGGGCCCGGTGGCATAGGCCATCTCTGCGGCCTGAAGGTGGATGCGGGCGTTGGGAAACAGATGCAGACCGCCTGCGTGATCGTAATGCAGATGCGTGCAGATCAGCGTGTCGATCCCCTCGGGCGTCAGGCCGAAAGGGGCCAGCGCGTTCTGTGGTGGCAGAAGGATCGGACGGCCCCGTCGTGCCGCCTCCGCATCGTCGTAGCCGGTATCGACCAGGATCGTCTCGTCGCCCCGGCGCAGCAGCCACATGAAATAGTCGATGTCGTGGGGCGCGGCATGGTCGTCGTCGAAGATGAAGCTGTCGGCACGGGTCCGACCGGACCGCTCGCCATAGCGCAGGGCGAAGACTTCCCAGGTCATCCCTCTACCCGCGCCCAGGTCGAGACCGCTTTCGATGCGATCATCGGCGCAACAGCGGCATCGAACAGCTTGTAATGCGGCATCTGCCGATGCGCGTCGAATGCTGCGGCATCGGCATAGAGTTCATAGAGGAACACGTCATCGGGCCGCGCCGGGTCGGTCAGCACGTCGAAGCGATGACAGCCCGGCTCGTCGCGCAACGAGGCCCGGGCGTTCTCCATCATTGCCGGCAGGACGTCGGGCGCCCGGCCGGGATGGACGGTGATCGTGACGGTGACGGCGAACATGGCTTCCCTCCCTCTGCTTCCACGTGCATCAAGCCCGGGGAGGAGCCCATGTCCAACACCTATCGCATCGCCGTCTTCCACGGAGATGGCATCGGGCCCGAAATCATGGCGCCGACGCTGAAGCTGTTGCGAGGCTTGAACCACGATTTCGCCTTCACGGACTGTGCCGCAGGGGCGGCCGCCTATCTGGATCAGGGGACGGATCTCCCCGATGCCTCCCTGGAAGCGGCCCGTGCGGCAGATGCGATCCTTCTGAGTGCCCTTGGGGATCCGGCCGTCCGCTTTCCGGATGGCACCGAAATGACCCCGCAGATCGACATACGCATCGCGCTGGACCTCTATGCCGGCGTGCGGCCGGTTCGGGTCGTGCCGGGAATGCGAACCCCGCTGGCGACGGACCAGCCCATCGACTTCGTGCTCATCCGCGAGTCGACCGAGGGGCTGTTCCACACGCAGGGAAAGGGTCTGGTCGAGCGGGACCATGCCGAAGAGACGCTCCGCCTCACCCGACGGACAACCGAGAAGGTCTGCCGCTTCGCGTTCGACCTCGCGCAGACACGCAAGGCCGCGGGCCACATGGGCCGGGTGACGAGCGTAGACAAGGCGAACGTCTTCCGCGCCTTCGCCTTCTGGCGCGAGATCTTCGACGGGGTGGCCGCGGACTACCCCGATCTATCGGCGGACCACGCCTATGTGGACGCGATGGCGCTCTGGATGGTCACGCGGCCGGAGGCGTGGGATGTCATGGTGACGGAGAACATGTTCGGCGACATCCTCTCGGATCTGGGCGCTGGGCTGATGGGTGGGCTCGGCATGGCTCCGTCGGCAGATATCGGCGACGATCACGCGCTGTTCCAACCCTGCCACGGCAGCGCGCCGGACATTGCCGGCAAGGGCATCGCGAACCCCTTCGCGATGATCCTGTCGGCGGGCATGATGCTGGATTGGCTGGGCCTGAGGCACGGCGACGATGCCCTGATCCGGGACGCGGTCCGCGTGCAGGCTGCGGTGGATGCCTGCCTCGCCGCCGGAGAGGTAACAGGCGATCTGGGCGGATCCCTGTCCTGCGCCGAGGCAGGGGCGGCCGTGATGGCGCGGCTGTGACGCTGCGCGTGGGCCTGCTGGGCCTCGGCTACTTCGCGCAATTCCATCAGGAAGCCTGGGGCCGGATCGACGGCGCGGACTTGGTGGCGAGCGCGGATGCGGATCCGGGCAAGCAAGCCGATCATCGGAGTCTCGCCGGGTTGCTGGGCGAGCGGCTGGATATCGTCGACATCGCGACACCGCCCCACACGCATGCCGATGCGATCCGCGCGGCTCTCCGCGCCCGGCCCCGGGCTGTTATCTGCCAGAAACCCTTCTGCATCTCACTGGAAGACGCAACGGCCGTCACCGACGAGGCCGAAGCGACAGATGTCGCATTGATCGTTCACGAGAACTTCCGCTTCCAGCCCTGGTTTCGCGCGTTGAAATCCGCCCTCCCGCGTCTGGGCCGGATCATGCAGATCACGTTCCGCCTGCGCCCCGGCGATGGCCGGGGACCGGACGCCTATCTGGCGCGCCAACCCTATTTCCGGGCGATGCCGCGTTTCCTGATCCATGAAACGGGGATCCATTACCTCGACGTCTTTCGGTACCTCCTGGGTGACCCTGACGGGATCTACGCCGATTTGCGCCGCCTGAACCCTTCGATCCGAGGAGAAGATGCGGGGCTGGTCGTTCTCGACTACGGATCGGGCGCGCGCGCCGTCCTGGATGGCAACCGGCTCGCCGACCACCCGTCGGACGATACTCGCCGCACATTCGGAGAACTTCTGGCCGAAGGCGAGGATGGCACGATCGAGTTGACCGGCGACGGGGCGCTGACCTTCCGACAGCATGGCTCGCAGACCCGCGAAACACTTCTCGCCGCTGCGACTTGGCTGGGTTTCGCGGGCGACAGCGTCCATGCCTTCCAGACCCACGTCGTCGCTGCGCTCACGCGCGGAGGGGTCCTGGAGACGACCGCGCGGGATTACCTCGCAACGATGCGCCTGGTCGAACTGGCCTATGCATCCGCCGAAGCGAAAGCGCGACTTCCCGTCGAGCATTAGACCTCAAAAAACGTGACCGGAGTTTCACGATTATTGAACCAATGCGCGTCATCCCCCGTCCAATCCGTGATTGGAGGAATGCATGCAGGGCGAGGATCTGGTCGATGAAGTGATCGAGCGGCTTCACGCCCGCCCCGATGGATTTCGTACCATCGTTCGTGACATGGCGGCTGCTCACCCTGATTGCCCGGCTCGCGCATTCCAGGCCGCCCTAATCGGTGCCGCAGAGGCCATCGAGAGCCAGATCCGCAAGGCCGGTGTGCCGACGGATGAAGCGCGCGCGGCCCGACGCCTCGCGCTTCTGCTGGGCCGGCACATCGAGCGATTGCAAGACGGAAAGAACAGCCCGACCCTTCGACAGCTTGCCGCCGATTGGCGGGACGGGGACGACGTTTTCCTGCGCCCCTAGTCGGCCCGACCTATGATGCTGAGATCAGGCGCAGGCCTCACGGATCGCGCGCATCGCATCGCCATAGCCCTCGGGCGCATCGACGCTTCCTTTTCCGAAGACCGCAGAGCCCGCCACCAAGACGTCCGCCCCGGCCTCGGCGACCAGAGGCGCGGTAGACGGGTCGATCCCGCCGTCCACCTGGATGTGGATCGGCCTGTCTCCGACCATATCGCGCAGCTTGCGGATCTTCGGCACCACGGTCTGGATGAATTTCTGCCCGCCGAAGCCCGGATTGACGCTCATGGGCAGCAGAAGATCCACCTCGTCGAGAAGATCCGCGACCGCCTCTGCCGGCGTGCCCGGGTTCAGCGCCACCCCCGCCTTGCAACCAGCTGCCCGGATCGCCTGAAGCGTCCGGTGCACATGCGGCCCTGCCTCTACATGCGCGGTGATGAAATCGGCACCCGCTTGGGCAAACGCCTCGATATACGGATCGACCGGCGCGATCATCAGATGGACGTCCATCACCTTTCGGATGTGCGGCCGTAGCGCGGCACAGATCGCCGGCCCGAAGCTGATATTCGGCACATAGTGGCCGTCCATGACGTCCAGATGCATCCAGTCGGCGCCCTGCGCCTCGGCGGCTTCGCATTCGGCGCCGAGCGCGGCGAAGTCTGCGGCGAGGATGGATGGGGCGATCTTGAGGGAACGGTCGAAGGTCATGGCCCGGCCCTACTCCGTTCCGGGACGGCGGTGAACCCCGGATTCGGTCACCACGTAATCGAGCGCCCGGTCGTTCGCCTCTCGCGGGACCTGCACAAGGCGCTGTGCCTCGACCGCCAAGCCGATGGTCCGAGCGTTCGCGAGCCCGGCGAGCGTCCGGTCGTAGAAGCCGCCTCCGTATCCCAGGCGATTGCATCCGGCGTCGAACGCGACCAGCGGGACGATCAGGATGTCCGGAACCCGCCACCCACCCTCGGTCGGGATCTCGACACCGAAGGCCCCTTCCTCCGTCGGGCAGCCGGGCCACCATTCGCGGAAGCGGAGGGGCGCGCCCTCGGCGGTCACGACGGGAACGCAGATCGTGTTGTCCCTCCAGAGCGCACGCATGGCTGTCAGCGGACTGACCTCGCTGCCCTTCGGCATGTACCCCGCGATCACCACTCCCCTCGTCTCTCGAAGCTGAGCCCAGAGCCGGGTCGCGGCGGAAGCCCGCGCTTCCCGCGTCGCTGCCTTCCGGGCGTCGAGGGACTGCTTGCGCGCTTGCCGCTTGAGGTCGGTGAAGCTATCCGGCGTCATGGCATCCATAGATCATCTCGTCGTGACCGCCGCCAGCGCAGATGAAGGCGCGGACCATATCTCGAATGCCATCGGCATCCGTCCGGAGATCGTGGGACGCCATGCGGCCATGGGAACCTGGAACCGTCTCATGGGCCTCGGCGGGCCGTATCTGGAGGCGATCACGATCGACCCGGATGGCACCGCACCAAACCGTCCGCGCTGGTATGCGCTCGACGATCGAACGGGCCCGGCCGCGCTTACGAACTGGGCTTTGCGCGTGCCGGACCTGGAGGCGGCGGTTGCGCATGTGCCCGACGCGGGAACGATCCTCGACTTCGCGCGTGACGACCTGCATTGGCGGATGGCGGTGCCCGACGATGGGCATCTCCCGTTTCACGGCTGCTTCCCGGCCCTGATCCAGTGGCTCACACCGCCGCCCGTGTTCCCGGACAGCGGTTGCCACCTGGAACATCTCGTCATCGCGCACCCGGAGCCCGGCACATTGGCTCACGCTCTGCACGCGTTGACGGACGATCCGGCCATCGAGATCGTCGCGGGAACGCCGGGTTTGAGGGCGCGGATCGCGACGCCCACGGGATTGCACGACCTGACATGAGCGACGCCGTCGCGCCAGATGGGGACACCCTGCTCGCGCTGGCCGAAGAAACGCGTGCCTCGCTGCCGGAGGCGTTCGGACCAGCAGCGGCAGAGGTCCTCATCTCCGTCGAGGATTGGCCGTCGGAAGACATGCTGGACGAGCTTCAGATCGGCGACCCTTACGATCTGACCGGCCTTTACGAAGGCACGCCTCTGACGGAGCGGAGCGTGGACTTTCCCGACCCGCCCTCACGGATCACGCTGTTCCGTCGTCCGATCCTCGACGAATGGTCGGATCGGGGAGATGTGACGCTCCGCGCGCTGGTGTCGCACGTCACGATCCACGAATTCGCTCACCATTTCGGGTGGAGCGACGATGACATCGCCACCATCGACCGTTGGTGGGAATAGACGTAAGAGTTTCCCGGGAATACGGCGGTAGAGCCGATCGCTTCCGACACGGTCGGCCCCTCACTACCCCGGAAACGCCGCTGCGCCCGCTTCCGGTGTGCCGGACCGCTCTCACGGTCCGGGAAACGATCAGGCCGCGCGAGCCGTCAGGATCTCGTCGACGGCCTTCAGGGCGCCGTCCTCATCCATGCCCTGCACGGCAGCAAGTTCACGGGTCAGCCGGTCGAGCGCCGCCTCGTAGAGCTGACGCTCGGAGTACGATTGCTCCCGCTGCTCGTCGTTGCGGTGAAGGTCTCGCACCACTTCGGCGATGGCGATCAGGTCACCCGAATTGATCTTGGCTTCATATTCCTGCGCCCGACGGGACCACATGGCCTTCTTGACCTTCGCCTTGCCCTTCAGCGTCGTCATCGCCTTGGTGACGATTTCGGGCGAAGAGAGGGAGCGCATCCCCACATCGCTGGCCTTGTTCGTCGGAACGGACAGCTTCATCTTGTCCTTGGTGAACTGGACGACGAAGACTTCCAGCTCGAAACCCGCCACTTCCTGCTTTTCGATCGAGACGATCTGACCCACGCCGTGCGCAGGATAGACAACGAAGTCATTGGGGCGGAACTCGGGCTTCTTCGACATGGGCATCCTCTCGATGTCTCTTGGCACGGGCCTATTCGCGGACAAGGCAAAACGCGGCCCCGAATCCCCTCGGAGTCGCGCTCCACGCGCTATTCAGGGCGGGACAAGGCCGTAAGCGACACGCCTCGTCCGCTTGGCAGACAGTCCGAACAGGGTCCGAACGGTGGATCGTATAGCACAAAAATGGGTATCGCGAAAGCGTCATGCAAGCTGACGTATCGGCGACCGGATCGAAGGGGGCTTAGCCGCCCTCGCCCGGTTCTTCCGAGAACATCTCCATCTTGCCGTCCTTGCCGTCCATCTCATCGGCGTTCGGCAGCGGATCCTTCTTGGTGATGATCACGGGCCAGGCTTCGGAATACTTGCGGTTGAACTCGACCCATTTCTCCATGTCCGGTTCGGTGTCCGGCCGGATCGCATCGGCGGGGCATTCCGGTTCGCAAACACCGCAATCGATGCATTCGTCGGGATGGATGACGAGCATGTTCTCGCCCTCGTAGAAGCAATCCACCGGGCAGACCTCGACGCAATCGGTGTACTTGCAGGCGATGCAATTGTCGGTGACGACATAGGTCATTCAGGATGGTCCCTCGGCGAGTTCCGGGGCGGGTCTATCGACCACCGGTCCGGGGTTCAAGCTGGCCCTTCGTCGCCGTCCTGCCTGCGTGTTTCGTCGAGTTTGCGGCGGTCGCGGCCAGTGGGTCGTGGCCCTGCGCGCGGGACAGGCGGGGGGGTCTGGTCCACATAGAGATTGCGTGCTTCCTCGGCCGGTCCGCGCCGTGTTCCCAAGGCCGCAACCTCGACCACACGAACCTGCCGGCCTTGCGGAAAGGTCAGCATGTCGCCCTCACCGACGACCTGTGCCGGCTTCTCGACCCGCTCTCCGTTCAGGCGCACGCGCCCCTCGCCGATCACACGAGCGGCGAGGCTGCGGGTCTTGAAGAAGCGGGCATGCCACAGCCACTTGTCGAGCCGCAGCCGCTCCGCCACGCGCTACTTGTCCTTGAGCGCCGCCAGAGCGGCGAACGGGTTGTCCGGGTCGATCTTGTCGGATTTGCGCGGCTTCGATTCGAAATTCCGGGGGCCGCGATCCTTGCCTCCGGACTTGGGGCCCCGGGGTTTGCCCTTGGGCTTGCCTTTGCCCTTTGGCCCGCGCGATCGCTCTCCACCTTCCTCGCGGCGCGGCCCACGACCCTGGCGCCGCGGCGCCCAAGTGAAGGTGTAGAAGACCTCCGTCTCGTCGGTCGGCGCGACCTCATCGGCCGTCTCGGAGGGTGGAACGGGCGCCTCGCCGTCCTCGTGGATTGGCGGCGCCGCCTCTTGCGACGTTTCCGTAGGCGGCTCCGCCGGCGGAGCCTCCATCGGGGGCGCCTCCGGGGTCTCGGACGGGGCATCCGGCAACTCCGGTGGTTGCGCTGGCGGGGTCTCGGACGGCTGAGACGGCGCTTCCTGCGGCGGATCGGGCACCTCCGGCGCACTCGGGTCACCGGCATCGGCGACCGGGCGCACCTTCGGGCGCTCGCCCTTTTCGGCGGCATAGCCGAGACCCTGCATGAGGTCCGCGAACTGCTCCAGCGTCATGCCCGTGATCGACAGCATGTCCGCCGTCGCCTCGAAACCGGCGCGGGTATCGGCGCCTCGGATCATGTCGGCCAGACGCTCCAGCATGTCGATCCGGATCGCGCGCTGCCCGGCCGCGCGGTAGCCTGCCATGGCCCAGTACCCCCCGGGCATCCCCTGCGTCGCCGGCACCGTGACCAGTCCGGGAGGCGGAGCCTCGGGGAAATCGTCAAGGCCTTTCCACAGCGACCAGAGCACCAAACGCAGGCGCGTCGGCGCAGGCTTCAGCAGGTCGGGCAGAAAGATCGTGTATTGCCCGAAGCGGACCTTGTGCTTGCGCAGCGACCCGCGCGCGTCCTGATCAAGATCCCGCACCTCCTGCGCGACCTCGGACCGGGGCAGCACGCCGAACGCCTCGCGCAGGCGGAAGGCGAACCCGCGTGCGAGACCGGTCAAGGTCTCGTCCCGTTCCATCGCCACCAAGGGCTCGAAAGCGGCGGCGATCTTGCGATCCACGAAATGCTGCAGGCGGCGGCGGACCTTTTCAGCGACGTCCGCGCCCGCGTCGTCGTCGACAAAGGCCACGACGCCGGGCTTGAGCGGGTCGTCGCCCTTGGCGATCCTGCCCACCGCGTCGGAACCCCACATGAGGCCACCCTGTTCGGTGAAGTCCATCTCCGTGTCGGGCGCATTGTAGAACCGGTCGGCGCGCAGATGCAGCTCGGGCCGAAGCGCCGCGGCGGCGGCCTGCGCGACGGTCTTGGCCTCGTCCGGCGAGGTCGATCCGGTCTGATGGAAGCGGAATCCCTCGAGCCGGCCCAGCGCCTCGCCCTCCACGGTGACGGTCCCGTCCTTGTCGATCTCGGCCACGAGGCCCTCCTTCATCTTCAACCGCCTGAGCAGCACGCTGGTCCGCCTGTCCACGAACCGCGCCGTCAGCGCATCGTGCAGCGCATCCGACAAGCGGTCCTCTACCGCGCGCGTCGCCTCGCGCCAATGGGCGTCGTTCTCGACCCAACCCTTGCGCTGAGCGACGTAGGTCCATGTGCGGACATATGCCAACCGCTTGGACAACGTGTCTATGTCGCCTTGCGTGCGGTCGATGCGCTTGACCTGCCGGGCAAACCAGTCTTCGGGCACGCGGCCCTGTCCGTGCAGGAAATCGAAGATGCGGGCCAGCATGTTCGTATGCTCGCTATGACTGATCCCCTGGAAATCGGGAATGCGGCAGACGTCCCACAGCATTCGGACATCCCGCCCGTCCGTCAGGCGTCGGCGCACACCTTCCAGATCGGACAAGGTGCGCAGCGAAGCGAGGTCGTCCGCCTCCCGGCCGCGGGTCAAGATCTCGTGATCCGACGGCGCTTCCAGCGAGGCGATCAACGCCTCGAGACTGGCGAATTCCAGCCGGTCATTGCGCCACATCAGGCGGTCGATGGGCTTGAAGCGGTGTTCGGTGATCGCTTCGATCACGCCTTCGTCCAATGGCGCGGCCTCCCCCGTCGTCCCGAACGTGCCCGGCTGCGTGTAGCGCCCCGCCCGCCCGGCGATCTGTCCTAGCTCGTGCGGCATCAACGGCCTGATCCGGCGCCCGTCGAATTTGGAGGTGGCGGAAAAGGCGACGTGCCGGATGTCGAGATTCAGACCCATCCCGATCGCATCGGTGGCGACCAGATAATCGACGTCCCCGTTCTGGTACATCGCCACCTGGGCGTTCCGCGTCCGCGGCGAGAGCGCGCCCATGACGACCGCCGCCCCGCCCTTCTGGCGGCGCAGAAGCTCCGCGATCGCGTAGACCGAGTCGACGCTGAATCCCACGATGGCGGAACGCGCGGGCATCCGGCTGATCTTCTTGGCGCCGGTATAGGTGAGGTCGCTGAATCGCTCTCGCCGGATGACCTGCGCTTCGGGGACGAGGCGCGCGATGGCGGGCCGCATCGTGTCCGATCCCATGAACAGGGTCTCGTGCAGGCCGCGCATGTTCAGCAGCCGGTCGGTGAAGACGTGCCCCCGCTCCGGATCGGCGCAGAGCTGGATCTCGTCGACGGCCACGAAATCGCAGCCCAACCCCTGCGGCATGGCCTCGACCGTGCAGACCCAGTAGGCCGCGCGGGAGGGGACGATCCGCTCCTCCCCGGTGACCAGCGCCACGACCGAAGGCCCCCGCGCCGCGACAAGCCGGTCGTAGACCTCGCGGGCCAGCAATCGCAGCGGCAAACCGATCAGACCGGTGCGATGGCCAAGCATCCGGTCCAGTGCGTAATGGGTCTTCCCGGTGTTCGTCGGCCCCAGGACGGCGGCGATGCGGGGCAAGCCTAGAGGGTCCGACCGCCTGTCACGGCCTCCAGACGCTCTACGGCGCCGGACACGTTCTGTTCGGCTGGATAGATCTCCTGCGCCCGACGGAAGGCATTGAGGGCGGCGCGATCCTCGCCGAGCTGCTCCAGGATGATGCCCAGACCGGCCAATGCGCCGAAATGGCGCGGCTCGAGGATCAGGGTCTGCTCGATATCCGCCAAGGCCATTCCGGTCTCTTCGGCCATGAAGAAAGCTTCGGCGCGCTTGTTCCACGCTTCGGCAAAGCCGGGCGCATGGTCCGTCGCCGCGGTCAGGTGGGCGATCGCCCGCGACCAATCCTCGCGGGACATCGCATCGGCCGCCCGCCGCATGAGAACGTCGATGGTGGGGCTGCCCGAGCGCGACCACCTCTCCAGAACCTCGTTGGCAAGACGATCCGCCTCGGCGGGATCGGCTTCGGATGCCAGCATGTCGAGCAAGACCTGCGGATCCTCGGACAACACGTCCGGCGCGTCCGACGGAATGTCCACCGGCGCGGACTCGGCCTCTTGCGCCGCCGAGAACGTCGCGTAACTGCAAGCCAACGCCACGAAAGCGGCCTTGAGGGTGACGCAGGGGTCAATCATCCTAGGCTCCAAGCTTCCATCGACCGTATGAGGACACCATGAGCGATATCGTCAACCAGGCCGTCACCCAACTCTCGGAAAAGATCGGGTCCTTCGACGGGTCCGTCAAGTTCGTGATCGAAGATGAGGGTTCGATCATGGTCGATGACGCCGGCGTCCGCGCGGGCGACGAGGAGGCCGATTGCACCATGACCGCCGATGCGGACACGTTCCGCGGCATCCTCGACGGCGACGTCAATCCGACGGCGGCGTTCATGTCCGGCAAGCTGAAAGTCGATGGCGACATGGGCCAGGCGATGAAGCTGGGCGCGCAGCTCGGGTGAACACGACCACACATCCCGTTCCGGCACCCTATCATGCCGACGTCGCCGCCGGCCCGCCCAGCGGCCATGCCGTCTGGGCGGAGGCGTCGGACGGGACGCGGGTGCGCATTGCGCTCTGGCCGCTGGATGGGGCGCGTGGCACCGTCCTCATGTTTCCCGGGCGCACCGAATACTGCGAAAAGTACTCCGACGCCGCGGCTCACTTCGCTGCGAAGGGTTACACCTCGGCCGCAATCGACTGGCGCGGTCAAGGCCTGACGGAGCGTCCGCGCCGCAACCGGCTTTCGGGCCATGTCGGCGACTTCGACCATTTCCAGCAGGACGTCGAGGCCATGCTGTCCGCCGTCGAAGCGTCGGATCTGCCCCGGCCATGGCACCTGCTTGCCCATTCCATGGGTGGACTGATCGGTCTGCGCGCCCTGATGGAAGGTCTGGACGTCGCATCCGCGACCTTTTCCGGCCCCATGTGGGAACTGACGCTGGTTCCCAGCCGCCGCCAGATGGCGCGCTTCATCTCCAAGCTGGGGACCGCCATCGGGCTGGGAGAGGCGGCGGCCCCAGCTTCGGGCAAGTCGGCCGATCCGGCGGGCAATGTCTTCGAGGGCAATCTTCTGACCACAGACCCGGAGATGTTCGCCTGGATGAAGCGGCAGGTCACGACCTACCCGGATCTCGCGCTCGGCGCCCCGTCGCTGAGCTGGCTGCGCGCCGCGTTTTGGGAGATGGAGACGCTTGAAGACCGCCCCAGTCCGGCCGTTCCGACGCTGACGCTGCTTGGCGGCGACGAGGCGATCGTCGATCCCGACGAGATCCGCGAGCGCATGGCCGACTGGCCCGGCGGCACCCTGCTCGAGCTTCCGGGCCTGCGGCACGAGGTCCTGATGGAAAATGACGAGACCCGCGCGGACCTGTTCGGCCGCATCGTGGCTCATATGGACGCGGCCGTTGCAGGCGCGCCATCCGCACCGTTGGAGCGTCAGGCCTGACGACCGAGTCCGCGCGTCACACCAGTTGGCCGCCCTCCAGTCGGACCTGACGGTCCATCCGCGCTGCAAGATCCAGATTGTGGGTCGCGATCAGGGCCGCCATCCCCCGCTCCCGCACCAGCGAGACCAGGGCCTCGAACACCGTGTCGGATGTCCCCGGGTCCAGATTGCCCGTCGGCTCGTCCGCCAGCAGAAGGTCGGGCGCGTTCGCCAATGCCCGGCAGAACGCGGCGCGCTGCTGCTCGCCGCCGGACATCTCCGCCGGACGATGGTCGGCCCTGTGAGACAGTCCCACCCGCCCCAGCAGATCGAGCGCGCGCGCGCGGGCCTCGCGGTCCGACACGCCGTCGGCGAGTTGCGGCAGGATCACGTTCTCGGCCGCCGTGAACTCCGGCAGCAAGTGATGGAATTGATAGACGAAGCCCACACGCTGCCGCCGGACCCTGGTCCGTTGGCGGTCCGACGCATCGGTCAGATCGTCTCCGCCGACGATCACCCGCCCCCGGTCGGGGCTGTCGAGCAGGCCCGCGATATGCAGCAGGGTCGACTTGCCGGCGCCCGAGGGGGCGACCAGCGCGCAAAGCTCCCCCGGAGCGAGGGCCAAGTCGACGCTTTGCAGAACGACGATCTCGGCCGGCGTGCCTGCATTGTAGGCCTTGGCGATCCCCTCGAGGCGAAGGGTCTCATTCATAGCGCAGCGCCTCGACAGGGTTCATGCGCGCCGCCCGCCGCGCCGGGAAGATCGTCACCAGAAAGCTGAGCGTTAGCGACAAGATCACCGCCGACAGCACGTCCGCGACTTCCAGACGGGCCGGCAACGACGAAAGAAGCCGCGTCGACGGATCCCAGACCCCGCCCCCCGCGGCCCAGTTCACGAAGTCGAAGATCGGGTCGATGTAGATGGCGAAAAGGCATCCCATCGCCACGCCGACCACGGTTCCGGCCACGCCGATGGACGCGCCGCACAGGAAGAAGACGCGGAGGACTGTCCCCTCCGTCAGGCCCATCGTGCGCAGGATGCCGATGTCCCGGCCCTTGTTCTTGACCAGCATGACCAGCCCTGAGGTGATGTTCAGCGTCGCGATGATGACCAGCAGCGACAGGATGATGAACATCACGTTGTCTTCCATCTGCAGGGCCTGCAGATATCCGCCATTCGCGTCCTGCCATGTCCAGAAATAGACGTCGTCTCCCGCGACGGCGGCCAGGCGGGGGATCACCTCGTCCAGTGCCTCGGGATCGTCGAGCGCGACCTGCACCTCTTCCGCCTGTCCGGGGAGGTTGAAATAGACCTGAGCCTCCTCGAACGGCATGTAGACGCGCAGGCTGTCGATGTCGAAGCGGCCGACCCGGAAGACGTAGGCGACCGGATAGGCCTTGACCCTAGGGCTTGTCCCGAAGGCCGTGCGCACGCCGTCCGGAGAGATGATCCGCACCCGGTCGCCCACGGTCACGCCAAGCTTGCGCGCCACGCCGGCGCCCAGGGCGATGCTCTCTCCGGTGAGGTCTGCGAGGGTGCCGGCGCTTTCCTCGGGTTCGGAGACGCGGGGGACCTGGGCGATGTCTTCGGGGCGCATGCCGAGGACCTGGACCCCGGCATTGCGGCCATTGGCGGAGGCCATGACCTCGCCCACGACGACGGGCGCGACGCGGGCGACGCCGTCGACGTCGCGCAGGCGGGCGGCGACCTCGTCATAGTCGGTGAGGCTGCGCGCCACGAGGCCCTGCTCGGTCACACGGCCGGAGGAAAGGACGCTGACATGGGGGTTCGCACCGATGATCGTGTCCACGAATTCGTAGCGAAACCCGGACCTTACGGCAAGCGTGGCAATCAGCGCGAAGACGGCGAGCGCGATACCGACCAGGCTGATCCAGGTCATCACGCTGATGCCCCCTTCGGAGCGGCGGGCGCGCAGGTAGCGCCATGCGATCATGCGTTCGTGGCGTTGGAACATGGGGCCTCCGTGCCTCGTCCGGGCCTAGGTGCGGGGGTTGGGAGGCAGGGTCAAGGTGGGCCCGCACGGGACAAAGGTTAATGCGACGTCCCGCCCGAACGGGTTTCCCCGTCTTGTCAGCACCTTGGCCGATTCGGAGCCGGTCCGAGCCCCCATGCAAACACCGTGCACCCCCCGTGCACCCCCTGTGCACCCCCCGTGCAGACAGGCGTGCACCGTTCCCGCGCGTTAACGAGTGTTGCGGCGGATCACGGGAGGTGGAGCGGGGGTGGGGTCAAGGGGTAGCGGCCCAGACGGCCCAGAGCCGACATTTGTGCCAGGCGCAGCAGATGGCCGACAGGCCCGAACTCGACATTCACTGCAGATAAAGCTTGGTCACGGACGGCCGCTGAAAAAGGCAGTGTGCTGACCGATGTATGCGCCGCATTGCAGTTGTTGAGGCTGACGACCGCGAACATTCACTGCATCTGGCCTGGCCTTGAACAGAAGTAGAGGACATAGAAAGGCTAGCCATAAACTCCATCACTTGGAGCAAGGAACAACCATGCCGAGCATCTCGCAGTGACCTGCTCCCCTCTGAGTCCGCGTTTATGAGTTAGCTCTGTTCAGGGTTTGGT
>NZ_JYFE01000041.1 GCF_000877395.1 Jannaschia aquimarina
CGGGGCATCGAGCCCCGTCCGGTCCGGGCCTCCGGCGGGAGTATTTGGGCCGAGAAGAAGCACCGGGATGACGAGGGCGGCGATCCGCCGGCGGCGCGGCGCGGCGGACACGCTCTGCCGCCGAGGGGGAGGGTCGTTCGGATGGGCCGTTGACGGATCGTGCCCGGCAGACGCATCCGTTTCCCATGGCTTACGATGCGATCCTGACCTGTCTTGCGGATCCGACCCGGCGGGCGATCCTAGACCGCTTGCGGGGCGGCGCGCTGCCGGTGGGCAAGATCGCCGAGGATCTTCCCGTGACGCGTCCGGCCGTGTCGCAGCATCTCAAGCGGATGAAGGATGCGGGTCTGGTCAGCGTGCGGCCGGAGGGGACGCGGAACCTCTATGCGCTGACCGATGGCGGTGCGCGGCCGCTGGTGGAGTGGCTGGGCGCGTTGCGTCCGGCACCTTCGGATGCGGGGACCAGTGTCCATGTCCGCCTGAACCCGGCGGAGGCCTGGGCGATGTTCACCGACGGGCTGGCGACCTGGTGGCCGGTCTCTCGCCTGTCGGTCTCTGCGTCGGAATCGGGCGCGCTGCCGATGGCGGTGGTCTTTGGCGACGAGGCGATCCGGGAGACGACCTTCGACGGCGCGGAACATGTCTGGGCGCGGATCGTCGAGCATGTCGCGGCCGACCGGCTGATCCTCGACTGGTGTCTGGACTATGATGGACGGACGGAGATCCGCTTTGCCGCCGAGGCGGGGGGGTGCCGCGTGTCCGTCGACGCACCCGACGAGGCGGGGTCGTTCTGGGACTTCGCGCTAATCGAACGTTTCGGCGCGGCGGCGCGGGCGAGCTTGTCCAACTTCTGACGGCGCGGGCCACGGAACGGGCACCCCTCACACAGGCGCTTTGGCGATGGCGCAAAAGCCGCTAGGCTGACCTCGAATTCGCTCGCAAGTTCGGGGGGTGCGATGTTCATGACATTTCGATCGGGGTTTGCCGTCTTCGCCGTCTGCTGGATAGTCCTGGTACAAGGAGCTGCAGAGGCCGAGGAGGCCCAGTCGAGGGTCGAGGGCACGATCGCGGACGCCCTGTCCCAGGCTTTGTCGGAATTGCCCGATCCCGTGGCCGAGGCGGCGCGGTTGCAGCGTCTCGACGCGATCTACACGGACGGGGCGGGGCGCTGGGAGATCGAGTTGCGCCACGAGGCGGAGGTCCATCGCCTGCGGATCGAGACTTCGGGAGAGATGATGCAGAGGGTTCGGACCGACCCTCGCGGCGCCGATGCCGCCTTTTGGGCGTCGCTGCCTGCCGCACGGGATGTCGCCGAGACCTACGATCTCGACGGGAAGCTGGCCGATTCCCGGGCGCGGTTAGAGGCGCTGGGGTTTACGCCGGACGGGCCCATCGTCCTTCGCTTCCGCCAGCCCGGACCGGGCCGGGCGGGGGATCCGCCAAGGCCGTATCGGATCGAGATCCTGCGCGAAATCCTCGAAGAGGACGAAGCGCGCCGGTTGCTCTACGAAGGCGGCGTCTTCGAGCGGATGACGTCCGCGCGGCAGGCTGTCGTGCGCATTCCGTCCGCCACGGCGCCCGCGCAAGTAAAACCGCCTGAGGTCACGCCGCCGACCGCGACGGCCCCGACGGTCGAGATCCCGGTGGTGGATCTGCCGGAGGCCTATCCCCCAATCGTCGATCTGCCGGACGTCTCGCTGCCAGGGACATTGCACGAGGATGAGGACATTGCGCTGATCCGGATGCCCGGCGACATCCTTTTCGCCTTCGATCGCGCAGATCTGCGTCCGGATGCCGAAGCGGCCCTTTCAACCGTGCTGGATCTGCTGGAAAGCCGGTATCCGGATGCGCCACTGACGATCCACGGGCACACCGATGCGAAGGGGTCGGACGCCTACAATCTTGCGCTGTCCGAGGCGCGCGCGGCCTCGGTACGGGAATGGCTTGACGCACGAGGCATCGCGCCCGAACGCATGTCGTCGGTCGCCCATGGGGAAGCGAGGCCGGTCGCGCCGAACACCAATGCCGACGGATCGGACAACCCGGCAGGGCGTCAGGCGAACCGACGGGTGGAGATCGCGATCAAGCGCCGGTGATCCCCGGTCAGCGGATCCAGAGGTTGCGGCGCTTGAGGCGGCGGCGGATCGCTTCCTGCTTGCGCGGCAGGGCGGCGCGATCAAAGAGAGCACGCGCCTTGTCGCCCTTCTTTTGAAAGAGGAACTGTTTGAAGGGCTCGTATCCCTTGAGGACCTTCTTCACGGCGTTCGGTGCGGTCGCAGCGCGGACCGTGTCGATCACGTGATCCGGCGCCGTCGCGAACATCAGCGGCAAGTAGCGGTAATGGTGGCTATGGGTGCCGTCGAGGGCGCCGTCCGGCAGGCCGCCTCCCGCGCCGGGGCGCCCGCCGCCCAGCCCATGGATGGCAAGTGGCAGGGCGATCTGATCGAGCCAAGGGTCGATCGTCTGGGCGGCGAGTTCCGTCAGGCCACCTTCGCCCGCCGCCCATTGCACCATCCGCGCGGCGTCCAGCCAGGCGGCGTGGAGGGCGGGGCCCGACGGGGCCGTCACCCAGCCCGCGTTGAAGTAGAGGTAGCGGCGCCAATGGTTTACGGGCCAATCCTCATCCTGGCTGGAGCTGAAATCGAGCCCGGACTGCGCGTAGAGCGCACCCCAGATGTCGTGTCGTGTCGGACCGTAGAGGGGCGGGACGGGCCATGTGTCCTCTCGCCTCATGGACGCGGCGGGCCGGCCGAAGTCGATCGCGATCTCCGACAGCTCGCCCGTGATCACCGTGTCGCTGTCAAGGACCAGGACGGGCCGGTCGGGCGGCAGGACGGCCAGCGCCTCGATCTTGTTGCCGTTGGGATAACGGGCGCCGAACTCGACATTCTCGAAGGGGATAGTGCGCGCCCCCAGATCGGTCAGCAGGGCGCGCACCTCGGGCGAGGTCATGCGCGGATCTTCCGGCCATGCGGGACCCGGCTGCGGCTCGGCCACCCAGAGCGTGCCGTCCCAGCCGGGAGAGGCGTGGCGGAGCGTGACCGCCAGCAATGCCGCCTCGTATTCCAGCCGTCCGGCCTGTCCGACGATGAGAATGTCGAAGCTCATGCGGCGGGGATGGCTGGACGGACGGGCCTTGGCAAGGCGTCAGTAGGGCATCGGATGGGCCTTGTGCACATCGTCGATGGCGGCGACCAGCTCGTCCGGCAGGGTCATGTCCTGCGCCTTCAGCCCGTGCTCGAGCTGCGCGACGGTCGTGGCACCTAGGATGGCAGAACAGTTGAAAGGCCGCGTCTGGAGCCAGGCCAGCGCCATGTGGACCGGGTCGACGCCGTGTTGGGCGGCGAGGTCGAGATAGGCGGCGACGGCAGGTTCGACGCGAGGCCCCCATCGGCCGCCGAGCTCCGGCGAGATCGACCGGCGGGAGCCGTCGGGGATTGCGCCGTCTTGGTACTTGCCGGTGATCAGGCCGGTGGCGAGCGGCGAGAAGGCCAGCATGGTGATCTGCTCGTAGGCCATAGTCTCGGCCAGGTCGGTATCGGCGATGCGGCAGAGCAGCGAGTACTCGTTCTGGATCGAGACGGGGCGGGTCGCGCCGGTTAGTACGTCGGCCAGTTCGCACCATTGCGACAGGCCCCAACTGCTTTCGTTCGATGGGCCGAAGGCGCGGATCGTGCCGCGCGCGACTTCCCGCTCCAGGGCATCGGCGCAGGCGGCCATGTCGTCGAGGATCTCGGCCCGCTCGCCCTTGGGGCGGTAGGTCCAGTACTGGCGGAACTGGAACGAGCCGCGATTGGGCCAGTGGAATTGGTAGAGGTCGATCGTTTCGACTCCCAGCCGCTTGAGCGAGCCCTCGATGACGCGCGGAATGCTCTCTGCGGTGATGGGCTCGCCGTTGCGGCAGACGGAGCCCGCGCCGGGATGCTTGGTCGCCACGCGCAGGCGGCCGGGATTGTCGCGCAGCCAGCGACCGCAGATCTCTTCGGTGAGGCCCGCCGTCTCGGTCTTCATCGGGTTGACCGGGTAGATCTCGGCGGTGTCGAGCCAAGTGACCCCGGCATCGGCGGCCATGGACATCTGGGTGCGGGCATCGGCCTCGGAGGTCTGGGTGCCGAAGGTCATGGTGCCGAGCATGATCTCGGAGATGGTGTCGGACTGGCCGAGGGGAACGGTGCGCATGAAAGCCTCTTGAAGCGGATCGGCGCGACCATGGGGTCGAAGGAAGCGGGGGTCCAGAGCGGGGCGCGCATTTCGGCGCGGGACGACGCGATCACGGGGCTTGGCGACGCAGCGGTCCCGCATCCGGCCCGGCGGAGACACGCCTTCGGGCCAGGATCAGCGCGGCTGTGCGCGTCGCCGGGCTTACCGATGCGGTCGGGGCCTAGTCCGGTGCTTCGCTCGCGGTGCGGACGGCGTCCCAGGCGCAAGCGGACAGGCGGGTGATCGGCAGCGGCTCACCGGCCGTCAGCGGTGCGAACTGGAGGAGGGCGATCGCCCGGCCCGCGTCGTCGGCAGCGCGGGCGCTCTGCCGCCACGCGGGATTGGACAGCAACCCCTCGACCGGAGAACCGGCCAGAGCGAGCGGATCGCCGGAGGCGGAGGACCACATCGCGCCGACGCAGATGTCGACCTCCTCGGCGGCGCAGCTCCGCTGACAGAGATCGCGGAAGGGCGCGACCTCCGGCGCCTCGGAAAGACGTGCGCCCTGTCGCGCCAAAGCCTCCGGATCCTCGAACGCCGTCCGCATGTCCAGGATTTGCTGACCTGCCGATCCGAGCCGGGCCGAACCGACAGCGCCCTCTGTGCCGAAGCCCGCACCACTGCGGAGCGCCGGTGCCGTCGCGGCGATCTCTGCCGGGGCTGCGGGATGCTCCGCCACGGCGAGCGCGGCGGTCCAGTCCCCGGCCGAGACGAAACCGGGCCACTGCCTGCGAACCTCGTCGACCTCTCCGAGGTCGAGAAGGGCGATCATCCCTGCGGCTTTCGTGGCCGGGCGGGACGCTTGCGCGAAGGCCGCGGCGCGGCTGTCCTGCTCTGCCGCGATGTCGGTCCAGCTCTTGCCGGACAGGCCGCCCGGCGCGCGCATCAGCGCGATCCGCTCTTTCCGTGGCAGGCTGGCGATTTCGTGCGGCCAGTATTGGGCGGCGCTGGAGATCTGACCGAGGAAAAGCTGCGCCCTCGCGTCGCCCTCTGCGGCGAGGCTGGCAAAGGCGTCGAGTGCGGGACGGTCCGCGCCGTCCAGCCAGGTCTCCATCGCGGACTCGAAATCCTGTGCGGCTGCCGGTGCGGTCAGCGTGACAACCAAAAGAAGCGCCCTGAGCATCACTTGATCTCCAGTTCCGGGGCGCCGCCCAAGCGTTTGGCCAGCGGCGCGACGGTCAATCCCTGCACGATGATCGAGAACAGGACCACCATGTAGGTCGCCGTCAGCATCAGCGGCTTCCATTCGTTGTCGGGCAGCGAAAGGACGAGTGCGACCGAGATGCCACCCTTGAGGCCGCCCCACGTCATGATGCGGGTCACGCCCTCCTCCAGATTGTCGGAGAAGGGGCGCAGCACGGCGACCGGGACGGCGACCGCCGAAAAGCGCGCCAGAAGGTGCAGACCGATCGCGGCGAGCCCTGCGACCGCGTAGCTGGCGTCGAAGGCGACGGCGAAGACCTCGATCCCGATCAGAAGGAACAGGATCGCGTTCAGGATCTCGTCGATCAGGGTCCAGAACGTGTCGACATGGGCGCGGGTCTCGTCGGACATCCCATATTTCGACCCGACATCGCCGATCAGCAGTCCGGCCACGACAGCCATGATCGGCGCCGAGACATGAAGCCAGAGCGAGAGCTGGTAGCCGCCGAAGGCCAGTGCGAGCGTGATCAGCACCTCCAGCGGCGGATCGTCGATGCGCCGCATGACGCGGAAGGCGAGAAAGCCGAGTACCGCGCCCAGGATCGCACCGCCGAACGCTTCCTGCACGAAAAGCAGCGCGGCGCCCGCAAAGCCCGCACCGTGGGCGTCGTCCGCGGGGAAGGCGAGGCCCACGAGGACGAGAAAGACCACGTAGCCCACCCCGTCGTTGAAGAGGGACTCGCCCGCGATCTTGGTTTCCAGCGATTTCGGCAGGTCGGCCGCGCGCAACACGCCCAGCACCGCCACCGGGTCCGTGGGCGAGATCAGCGCGCCGAAGACCAGAGCGATCAGCAGCGGCATCCCGGTGATCCAGCTGAAGCCCACGCCGGCGATCACGGTGGACAGGCCCACGCCGATCGTCGCCATCAGAAGCACGAGGGCCCATTCGCGCCTGAGGTCGGCCACCTTGACGTGCAGCGCGCCTGCAAAGAGCAGCAGGCCCAGCATTCCCTCCAGCAGCGCATCCGAGAACTCGATATCCAGCACGAAGGCGGTCAGCGTCTCTTCCAGCGTGAATTGCGGGAACAGCGCATCGGCGCCGATGATGGCGACGCTGGCCGCCAGCGCCACGATCAGGATGCCGATGGCGGGCGGCAGCTTGAGGAACAGGTAGTTGACCGTGCCGAAGAGCGCGGCCGCCACCAGGAGGGCCGAGCCGATGCCGAGTAGTTCCATGTCAGGTCCTTGGAATGTCGAAATCCGGGGCCGCCAGATGGAAGGCGTCGAAGGTGAAGCCGGGAGAGACGGTGCAGCCCACCAGCGTCCAGTCCCCGGTAGTGCGGGCGGCCTGCCAGTGGTTCGGCGGGACGATCACCTGCGGTGCGGCGTGGTTCAGGTCGCCGCCGAGACGGTAATCCGTGGCCGGTCCGCGCATGGTGGGCGAAAGCGACAGGACCAGATCGGCGCCCGCGTAATGGTGCCAGATCTCGGTCGCGTCGACCTTGTGCCAATGGCTGCGTTCGGCGGCCTTGAGCAGGAAGTAGATGCAAGTCCCGGCCGGCCGCTCTCCATCGGTGGCGGGGGCGGCCCAGGTCTGCCGGTACCAGCCGCCCTCGGGATGGGGTTCGAGATGCAGGCGCTCTATGATCTCGTCTGCGTTCATGGGCGTGCTTCCCGCCAGAGGATGTAGAGGCCCGTCGCGATCGTGACCGCGATCCCGGCCATGGCCAGGCCGTTGGGCCAATCCCCGAAGAGCCAAAGCCCGATCAGCGCGGCGACGGGGATTTCGAGGTACTGCATCGGCGCCAGCGTCGAGGCCGGAGCGTGGCGCAGGGACCACGTCATCATCAGATGCCCGACCGTGCCCAGCACGCCCATCGCCGCGAGAAGCGGCAGGTGGCCCGCCATGGGGGCCAGCGTCAGAGCCGGGCTGGCGGGGGCGGCCGCGTAGAAGACGCCAAGTGCCGCGACCGCGATCAGGCCGGAATTGGCCTGCATCGGCAGCGCGCCGACCTCCCGGCCCAGACGGCGGGTGACCAGCATGAAGGCCGCGAAGACGAAGGCCACGGCAAGCGGGTAGAGCACCGCCCAGCCCACCTCTTCGAAGGCGGGTTGCATGACCATGAGCGTGCCGCAAAAGCCGACCGCGCAGGCGATCAGGCGGCGGGGGCCGACCTCCTCTCCCATCAGGAGGTAGCCCATCAGCAGTAGGATGAAAGGCATCACGAAGGCGATCGCGATGGCATCGGCCAGTGGCAGGTAGGTCAGCCCCGTGACCATCAGGAAGATACCCGCGATCTGGAGCGCCGACCGGATCGCCGTCAGCAACCAGCCCGTGGGCGACATCGCGAAGCCGTCCCGCAGGATCGCGACGAGGGGCACGAGGATCGCGACCTGCACGGCGAAGCGGATCAGGACCAGTTGGAGGACGGGGAAGTCGTCGGCCGCGATCTTGGAGAGCGCGTCCGAGAGCGGTGCCGTCACGCAGAAGCCCAGCATCAGCAGGACACCCAGCGCGGGACGGTCCGCGCGGGCCGCGACCGGGGGCAGGGGGGCGATCGAGGGGGCGGTCATGGAATCCAGCCCTAGGCCGCGCGGTCCACCCCTGCAAGCGCACGGTGGGCGGGGAAGGCCATCGAGACGCGCGTCCCGGCGCCCTGCTCGCTTTCGATCCTCAGGCGGCCGCCCGCTTCGTCGACGACGGATGACACCATGGCGAGCCCCAGGCCGGTTCCCATGCCGGGAGGTTTCGTGGTCTCGTAGGCCTCGGTGGCGCGGGCCAGAACCTGTGGCGCCATTCCCGCCCCGTCATCGGAGACCGTCAATCGGACCTCCCCACCGGCGTGATCGGCCTCGATCCGGATCTCGCCGCCGTGATCCATCGCGTCGCGGGCGTTCACGACGAGGTTCAGGAGGACCATTTCGAGCTGTGCGGGCCGGGTGGCGACAGCCAGTGTCCCGTTGCAGCGCAGGTCGATCTCGAGCCGGATGTTCGAGGGAAGCACGCGGTCGGACATCTCGCGGACCTTGCGCAGGGCGGGACCGATGGCGGCGCGGGCGGTATCCCGTTCGCCATCGCGGCAGGTCTGGGACAGCGACCGCACGAGATCGGCGCCCCGTGCCGCAGCATCCTCGATCTGCCGCAGCAGGATGGGCCGCTCGGCGGGGGGAACGTGGGCCAACAGGTCCAGATTGCCCCGCATGACGGTCAGCAGGTTGTTGAAGTCATGGGCGATTCCGCTGGTGAGCTGGCCCACCACTTCGGCCCGCTCGGCGCGGGCGAGGCGTCTGGTGGTCTGGCGCATCCGGACGGAGTTTCGGTGCGCCTGCCAGAGCGCGTGTCCATAGGCGACGTTGAGCACCAGAAGGGCGATGTGCAGCACCAGCGGGGAGGTCGCCGACATGAGCCCGCTTCCCTGCATAAGGACGAGATGAGAGAAGAAGAGCGTCGTCACGAAATCGACGAGCGCCAGATCGCGGGACGGAAAGGCGATCGCGATCCCGTAGAGAGCGTGGGCCGACAGGAGCATGAGCCCCGCGAAGACCGCATCGACCGTGCCAGAGAGCGCGACGGTCAGCGCAAGAATGTCGTAGCAGAGCGCCGCGCCCGCATGGAGCGCGATCATCTGCCAGACTTGCGGGCAGCCGACCTCCTTTTCCCGAAGCGCGGTCGCGCGCCGTCGCAGGGCCAGGTCGAAAAGGATGTACCCGACGACGGGAAGGGCGACCCACGGGTTGCCCCAGAGGAGGCCGGCCATGGTGGCCGCCGTCAGAAGCAGGCCGCTGCGCGTCAGAAAGAAGGGGAGGCCCGGCTTCGCCGCGTCGAGGATCGCGGCCAAGCGGGTTTCCGGATCGATGGTTCGGCCGTCTTTCACCAAGCCTGCCCCGCCCTCTGGCGGCGGAAGATCGCCGCCAGTCAAGCCTACGGCCTGACCGGAAGACCGGGCAAGGGGGAGAAAGTCGCATGTTGCATCATGAACGCAGGATCCTGCGTCCCGCATAGCGCGCCGTCTCGCCAAGCATTTCCTCGATCCGGATCAGCTGATTGTACTTGGCCAGCCGGTCCGACCGGGCAAGGCTGCCGGTCTTGATCTGTCCGCAATTGGTGGCGACGGCGAGGTCGGCGATGGTCGCGTCCTCTGTCTCGCCCGAGCGGTGGGACATGACGCAGGTCATGCGGTTGCGGTGGGCCAGCGCCACGGCTTCCAGCGTTTCGGACAGGGTGCCGATCTGATTGACCTTGACCAGCAGCGAGTTGGCAGCGCCTTTCTCTATCCCGTCGGCGAGGCGGTTCGGATTGGTGACGAAAAGGTCGTCGCCCACAAGCTGCACCTTTTCGCCCAGCGCTTCGGTCAGCGCGATCCAGCCATCCCAGTCGTCCTCGGACATGCCATCCTCGATCGAGAGGATCGGGTAGTCGCGGACGAGCGCGGCGAGGTAGTCGACATTCTCATCGGACGACAGTGTCTTTCCTTCGCCTTCAAGGCGATATGCACCGTCCTTGAAGTATTCGGTCGCGGCGCAATCGAGGGCCAGCATGATGTCGTCGCCGGGCTGGTAGCCCGCCTTCTCGACGGCCTTTAGCACGAAATCCAGCGCCTCGCGGGTCGATGGCAGGTCGGGGGCGAAGCCGCCCTCGTCACCCAGCCCGGTCGAGAGGCCGGCCGCCGAAAGCTCCCCCTTGAGGGTATGGAACACTTCGGAGCCGATCCGCACCGCGTCGGCGATGCTTTCGGCGGCAACGGGCATGATCATGAATTCCTGGATGTCGATGGGGTTGTCGGCATGTTCGCCGCCATTCACGATGTTCATCATCGGCACCGGCAGAAGGCGGGCGGAGGTGCCGCCGACATAGCGGAAGAGCGGCAGCGCCGCGGCATCCGCGGCGGCTTTGGCGCAGGCCATCGAGACGCCCAGGATCGCGTTCGCACCCAGGCGCGACTTGTTCGGCGTCCCGTCGAGTTCGATCAGCGCGGCGTCGATCTCCTCCTGCTCGGCTGCATCGGCACCCACCAAGGCGTCGGCGATCTCTCCGTTGACGGCGGCCACCGCTTCCAGCACGCCCTTGCCCTTGTAGCGCGCCTTGTCGCCGTCGCGCTTCTCGACTGCCTCGTAAGCTCCGGTCGAGGCGCCCGAGGGCACGGCCGCGCGGCCCTGCGTTCCGTCGTCCAGAGTGACGTCCACTTCGACGGTCGGGTTGCCGCGGCTGTCGAGGATCTGGCGGGCATGGATGTCGGCGATGGTGAACATGGGGCCTCCGGGCGTGTCGTTCCGGCGCCCCTGTAGCGCGCCGCCGACCCCGCGTCACCCCCGCGCCAGCCGCGCCTCGCGGATCAGGGTATAGAGGCCCGCGCCCACGATCACGGCGATCCCGACCAGCGTCCAGAGATCGGGCCGCTCTCCGAAGAAGATCGCCGCAAGGATCAGCGCGAACAGCATCCGGGAGTAGCGGAAGGACGAGATGACGGCGAGATCGCCCGCCCGCGTGGCGCCCACGATTGCCAGATAGCCGATCAGACCGAACCCCAGGCAGCCGCCCAGCTTCGCCCATTCCCCGGCATCCGGCAGGACGAACGGGACGCCGAGGGCGAGTTGGACCGCAAGGCCCGCCGGCACGATCGCGGCGAAGGCCAGCATCGACAGCAAGACGCCCGACAACTCTGCCGGCAGGCCCCGCGTTGCAAGATCGCGCGCGGCGAGCGCGACCATGCCCCCCACGGCCAGAAGGACCGCCGGATCGAAGCTGTCCGCGCCCGGCCGCAGGATCAGAAGGACGCCGCCGAATCCCACGAGGATCGCGGCCCAACGCCGCCAGCCGACCGTTGCGCCGAGGAACAGCGCCGCGCTCATCGCCACGACCAACGGTGTCGCCTGGATCACCGCAGAGGCCGTCGCCAGCGGGATCAGCACCACCGCCGGAACGAAGAGCGACGCGCCAACCGCGTCTGCGGCCGACCGCAGCACGACGCGCCGGCTGCGCAGTTCGGGGACCCAGAGTGGCTTGCCCGTCGCCTTCAGGACCAGTGCCAGGACAAGCGTGCCGCCGAGGCCCAGAAGCCAGACGATCTGAGCCGGAGGGATCGTCCCGCCCAGCGTCTTGATGAGGGCGTCCTCGACCGCGAAGCAAGCCATCGACAGGCACATGAGAGCGCAGCCGCGCAACGTCGCCCGGGTTTCACCACCGGTCTTCGGAGGAGGGACGGGGGCAGCGCCCGGCAGGGCGGTCATGGGAGGTCCCGGCGGTCGTTCAGCGTGGACGGGGCGGAGATCACCGGAGAGGCGACCGGCGAGGCGCTGTCGTTGGGCGCCTGGTGGCGGGTATGAGGCGGCACCTCGACCGACTGGCCCGGCCCGATCCCGCAATCGCCCGAGAGGGTTCGCATCGTCAGGACCCCATCCAGCACCCGGAAGACCTGCCAGGCCCGCATGTGGACGTGCGATACTCCCGCGGTGCCCGGGGGCATCCGCTCTTCGATTACCGAGAGCCGCCGACCTTCGCACCTTTCGCCCCAGACACGATGGGGGGCCCCGGCCCGCGAGAGGGGGATCACTTCCGCTTCACGCCAAAGAGTTCGAGGCGGTGACCCTTGAGGTCGTAGCCCAGCCGGTCGGCGATGCGCTCCTGCAGGGCTTCGATCTCCGGGTCGACGAACTCGATCACCTCGCCGGTCTGCATGTCGATCAAGTGGTCGTGGTGATCGCGCTCCGCATCCTCCCAGCGGGCCCGCCCATCGCCGAATTCGCGCCGTTCAAGGATGCCCGCCTCCTCGAAGAGGTTGACCGTGCGGTAGACGGTGGCGACCGAAATCGCCGGATCGTGGGCACAGGCGCGCAGATGGATGGTCTCGACATCCGGGTGGTCGTCCGAGTCCTCCAGGACCTGTGCGACGATGCGGCGCTGTCCGGTCAGGCGGAGGCCATGGGCCTCGGCGCGGGCGAGGATGGAAAGGGTCATGGGTTCCGATTAGGACGCCCGGCGCCCGGACGAAAGCCCCCGGCGCTTCAGGTTCCGCAGAACGTGCGGGTCACGGCCTGCTCGGGCGAGGCGGGCTCGCGATAGGGTGCATTGGCGTCCGTCTCCGTCCAAGGGTCGCGGAGGATTGCATGCAAGTCGTGGAACGGTTGAAAATCGCCTTCGTAGGCGGCGGCTATGGCCTCTTCGACGCGGTGATTGCGCGGGATCACTGCCGGGTTCGCGGACCGCATCGCGGCATCATCCGGCTCGCATGCCGTCCACCTGTCGAGCCAGTTGTCCATCCGGCCGCCATCGCGCAACCGGTCGGGTGTGGTGGCCAGCGCGCGGAAGGTGTTCGTGAAGTCGCGGCCCTGCTCGGCCATGATATCCAGGAGTTCGTGTCCGAGATTCATGTCGGGCACACCGATCTTGGCGCTCAGGACCTCCGTCCAGGCCGCGGCGTACAGGTCGCGGAATCCTTCCAGCACTTCGGTTGCCTCGGCCACCGCCGCCTCGCGGTCGCCCATCAGCGGCAAGAGCGCGGTCGCCAGTTGCGCGAGGTTCCAGAGCGCGACGTCCGGCTGGTTCTTCCACGCGTAGCGGCCGAACTGGTCGATGGAGCTGAAGACGGTGTCGGGATGGTACGCCTCCATGAAGGCGCAGGGGCCGTAGTCGATCGTCTCGCCCGAGATCGTCATGTTGTCGGTGTTCATCACGCCGTGAACGAAGCCCAAACCCATCCAGCGCGCGACCAGGCCGGCCTGCCGCTCCATCACGTGCCGCAGCAGGCCCATCGCGCCATCGGCGCCGGGACAGTGCCGGGCGATGGCGTGGTCCAGCAGGATCCGCAACGCCTCGGTGTCGTCGCGGCTGGCGAAAACCTGGAAGGTGCCGACGCGGATGTGGCTGGCGGCGACGCGGGTGAGGATCGCGCCGGGCAGCGGGCCCTCCTGACGGAGCACCTTCTCCCCGGTGGTCACGGCGGCCAGCGCCCGGGTGGTCGGAATGCCGAGCGCGTGCATCGCTTCGCTCACGATATATTCGCGCAGAACCGGCCCGAGTGCCGCGCGACCGTCGCCCATCCGGCTGTAGGGCGTGGGACCGGATCCCTTGAGCTGCACGTCCCACCGCCGGCCGGCCGCCACGTGCTCGCCCAGCAGGATCGCGCGGCCGTCGCCCAGCTGAGGAGACCAGCCGCCGAACTGGTGCCCGGCATAGAGCTGCGCCAGCGGCTCCGCGCCCTCGGGGATGCGGTTCCCGGCGAAGACGTCCGGCGCATCCCGCAGCGCATCGGCGTCGAGAGCCATCTCTTCGGCCAGCCCTTCGTTCAGCGCGATCCAGTCCGGCGCCGCCACGGGCGTGGGCGCCATCCTGGTATGGAACTGCTCCGGCAGGCGGGCGTAGGAATTGTCGAAGGCGAAGAGGGCCATGGTCTTCTTCTCGGCGAAAATACTCCGGGGAGCGCGAGGGGCTGGCCCCTCGCTTGCTACAATCGAGCTAGGCGATCCGTCAGCATTTGGAAGAAGCCGTCCGCATCCACCTCGCCGATGAACAGCGCGTTCGCCGCGCGATCCGTCACGCCCCACCAGTCGGCGACGGTCATGCCGCGCGTGAGGTCCGACTGCGCCTCGATCTCGACATTCACCTCGCGGCCCCGGAAGAGATCCGGCCGCAAGAGCCACGCGATCACGCAGGGATCGTGGAGCGGAGCGCCCTCGCTGCCGTATTTCTCCTTGTCGAAGCGTTCGAAGAAGCCGGTCCAGCCGGCCACGACCTCTCCGATGCGGCCCGCCGCGGCGAAGGCGGCGTTCCGGGCGCGGGTGGTCAGCGCCTTGTGGGTGCAATCCAGCGGCAGGACGGTCAACGGCACGCCCGACCGGAAGACGATCTGCGCCGCTTCAGGATCGACATAGATGTTGAACTCGGCGGCCGGGGTGATGTTGCCCACCTCGAAATAGGCGCCCCCCATCAGGACGATCCGGGCGATGCGGTCGGCAATGTCGGGGGCGCGGTCCAGCGCCGTGCCGATATTCGTCAGCGGCCCGAGCGGGCAGAGCGTCACTGTGCCCGGCGCCTCGGTTCGCAGTGTCTCGATGATCCAGTCGACCGCGTGCATGTCCTGCAGCGGCATGGAGGGCTCGGGCAGGTCGTAGCCGTCGAGGCCGGTCTTTCCGTGCACATGCTCCGCTGTGACCAGGGGGCGGGTCATGGGCGCATCGCATCCGGCGAAGACAGCGACGTCCGGTCGCCCCGCCAGCTCGCAGACCTTGCGCGCATTCACCTCGGTCATCGACAGGGGCACGTTTCCCGCGACGGCGGTGATGCCCATGACCTCGATTTCGGGCGAGGCGAGGGCCAGCAGGATCGCGACGGCGTCGTCCTGCCCCGGATCGGTGTCGATGATGATCTTCATGGGCGTCATGCGATCCTTCCCGTTCAGGATTGTCCAGCCTTCTCGGCGGCGCGCGCGGCGTTCCAGAGCGCGTCCATCTCGTCCAGGGTCGCCTCGCGTGGTCTGCGGCCAGCGGCGGCGAGCCCGTCCTCGACCGCGTCGAAGCGGCGCTGGAACTTGGCGTTGGCGGTGCGGAGGGCGGCTTCGGGATCCACCTCCAGATGGCGGGCGAGGTTGACCACCGTGAAGAGGAGGTCGCCGACCTCTTCCTGCCGCTCTTCCGGCGTGGCAGCCTGCGCGACCTCGGCCGCCTCTTCGGCGATCTTGTCGAGCACTGGCCCCGCCTCACCCCAATCGAAGCCGACGCGGGCAGCGCGTTTCTGCAACTTCTCGGCGCGCATCAGCGCCGGCAGCCCCAGGGCGACCCCGTCCAGCGTGCGGCCCCTGCGCTCCTTCGCCTTGGCGGCTTCCCAATCGGCGACCTGCTGCTGTGCGGATTTGGCGTTGCTCTCGTCGCCGAAGACGTGGGGATGGCGGTCCCACATCTTCTGCGCCACCCGCTCGGCCACGCTGTCGAAATCGAAGAGATCGGCCTCGCGGGCCATCTGGGCGTGGTAGACGACTTGCAGCAATAGGTCGCCCAACTCGCCCTCCAATTCGTCCCAGGCTTCGCGCTCGATGGCGTCGGCGACTTCGTAGGCCTCTTCGATCGTGTAGGGCGCGATGGAGGCGAAGTCCTGCTCGACATCCCAGGGGCAGCCGCGCTCGGGGTCTCGCAGGCGTTCCATGATGGCGCGCAGGCGGGGCAGGCCCTTGCCGGACCGGGCTGGATCGTCCATGCGATATCCTCCTGTAGACCCCATGGAGGACGCGATGCCCGTGATCAACTCGATCGCCGCGATGGAAGACGAGATGCGCGGGTGGCGCCACTGGCTCCATCGCAATCCCGAACTGGGCTTCGACCTGCCCAAGACCGCCGCTTTCGTGGCCGAACGCCTGCGGGAGTTCGGGGTGGACGAGCTGCATGAGGGGATCGCCCGGACAGGCATGGTCGCGATCATCGAAGGGCGGGGCGAGGGGCCGACCATCGGGCTGCGCGCCGACATGGACGCCCTGCCCATCGACGAGGCGACCGGCGCGGGCCACGCATCCGAGACGCCGGGCAAGATGCACGCCTGCGGCCATGACGGGCACATGACGATGCTGCTGGGCGCGGCAAAGTACCTGGCCGAGACGCGCAATTTCGCCGGCCGTGTCGCGCTGATCTTCCAGCCCGCCGAAGAGACGGCGGGTGGGGGTCGGGTGATGGTCGAGGAGGGGATCATGGAGCGCTTCGGCATCACCCAGGTCTTCGGCATCCACAATGCGCCGGCCTATGCGCCCGGCACGATCCATACCGGCCCCGGCCCCTTGCTGGCGGCCGTGGACGAATTCACGATCCGGGTCGAGGGAAAGGGCGGGCATGGTGCCATGCCGCACGAGACGCGTGATCCCGTCGCGGCGCTTTTGGGGATCGGTTCCGCGATCCAGACGATCGTCAGCCGCAACCACCGTGCGACCGACGACCTGATCGTGTCGATCACGCAGATCCATGCGGGCGCGGCCAATAACGTGATCCCGGCCGATGGCGTTCTGTCAGGCACGGTGCGGACCTTCGATCCGGAGGTCCGCGGCATGGTCGAGCGCCGGATGGGCGAGATCGCCGCCGGATGCGCCGCCGCCTACGGCGTCGAGGCGACGCTGCGCTACGACCGGGGCTACCCGGCGACGGTCAACGATGCCGACCGCGCCGCCTTTGCCGCCGAAGTCGCGCGTGCCGTGGCCGGGTCCGAAAATGTGGACGACGACACGCTGCGGGTGATGGGGGGTGAGGATTTCAGCTACATGCTGGAGGCCCGGCCCGGTGCCTACGTGTTCCTCGGCATCGGGGAGGCCGCGCCATTGCACCATCCGGAATACGACTTCAACGACGCGGTCGCCCCTGTGGGCGCCAGCTTCTTCGCGCGCCTGGTCGAGACGGCGCAACCGGCGACTTGACGTGTTGCCAGGCGTTCACGGACGTCGCTAAGCTACTGCCGGTGAGAGTGCTTAAGAGGTGTGTCATGCGGTTGATTTCTCTCTTCGTCGTATTCGCGGCTATTCCAACGGGATTAAGCGCGCAGTCGTTGGCAGTGCCGATCGTTCCGTACTGCGATCAGGCCACGACGGAGGCTGCGTGCACGGGGGCCGGGACAGTCATGGGGCTCGACCCCAATGGCGACGGGTTTCTGGCGGTTCGCACCGGTCCCGGCACGGACTATCCAATGATCGACCAGTTGGTGAACGGTGATCGGGTCACGATCATCAACGGACAGGACCGTTGGCTGGGCGTCGAGTACCGAGGTCGGCAGGGCTGGGTGCACGGGAACTGGGTCGGAAATCGCATCCCCTGACGTCGCCTCAGGGCACCGTCAGGCCGTCCGCCAGAATTGATCTGATCGCCTCTGGCGACCAACCTGCCTCGCGGTAGCTGGACAGCGACCGGGCGTCATCGCGTTTGGCCAGGCGCTTGCCTGCCGTATCTCGCACGAGGGCGTGATGGTGATAGGCGGGCGTCGGCAGGCCGAGCAGGTGCTGGAGCAGGACGTGGATGCGCGTCGCCTCGAAGAGGTCGGCGCCCCGGACGACATGGGTGATCCCCTGTTCCGCGTCGTCCAGCACGACCGACAGATGGTAGGAGGTTCCGAAATCGCGGCGGGCAAGGACGATGTCGCCGATCTCGGTCGCATATTGCGCGGGAGTCGTCGTGACCTCGCCTGCTCCGGTGCCGGTCTCGCGGAAGGTGAGGGGATGTCGCGCGGCCTTCGCCATGTCGAGGCGCAGATGCCGGTCGGCTGGACGGGGTCCAGTGCGGCCGGTCCCGCGGCAGGTCCCCGGATAGACCGGTCCGTCGGGCCCGAAGGTCACGTCTTCCTGAGGGGCGGCCATCGCCTCGGCGATATCGCGGCGGGTGCAGGTGCAGGGATACAGAAGGCCCCGCGCCCACAGGTTGTCCAGTGCACTTGCATACGTATGCAAACGGTCCGACTGGCGCATCGGCGGAGTGTCCCAGGTCAGCCCGAGCCATGTCAGGTCATCGAGGATTCGCGTTTCCCATTCCGGTTTGGAGCGCTGGCGGTCGATATCCTCGATCCGCAAGAGGAAGCGGCCGCCGGCGACCCGCGCCATGTCATGCGCTGTGATCGCGGAATAGGCATGGCCAAGATGCAAGGGCCCCGTCGGCGATGGCGCGAAGCGTGTGATCACAGACGACGCAGGGCGTAGATCGTGGCACCGCGGCCCAGCTTCGGAAGCTGTGGGCCGTATTCGGCGAACTCCATCCGGACCACGCCGTCGGATTGGACCCTGGCCAGCTCGTCCATGTAGTCTGGATGGCGCAGCGTATCGTCGTTGTAGCTGAGCACGAGGATGCAGCCCTCGGGCATCGCTTCGCAGACCGCGCGCAGGACGGGCGCGGGCGCCGCGCCGACGCAGATCGCGCCGGACGCCATCACGGCGCGGGTGTCGGGTGCAAAGGTTGGCGGGGTGCCGGGCTCGGCCAGGACGAGATCGGAATAGACCTCTCGCTCGCGCGCCTTGTCGAGCATCCCCGAGGACAGGTCGCTGCCGCGGAGGTTCGTGTACCCTGCCTCGGACAGTGCCACACCGGCGGCGCCGGTGCCGCATCCGAAATCGTGGATCGCCGCCGAGCGGTCGTCGACGAGTCGCTGCAACAGCGCGACGAGACGGCGGGGGCCTATGGCGCCGCTCGCCTCCATCGCTGAGTCGTACTCGTCGGCCCATTCGTCGTAGAGGCGGCGAAGGTCCGCCTCGCTGTGCGCCTTGTCCCACAGACCGTCGGGGAGGTTCGGCCCGGTCATTCCGCCGCCTCTCGCACCGTCGCGGCGCCCAGCCAGGCGGTCCAGTCGGCCTTGGCGCGGTCGGTATAGGCGAGGTAACGGGTCGCCCGGTTGCGACGGCCACCCTTTGCCTCGACGGGCGGGAAGAGGCCGAAATTGACGTTCATCGGCTGGAACGTCTTCGCGTCGGCTCCGCCGGTGATGTGGTTTACGAGCGCCCCCATCGCGGTCGTCTTCGGGAGCTCCGGCAGGGTGCGGCCCTGAAGCTCTGCCGCGGCCAAGCGGCCGGCCAGCAGGCCCATGGCCGCGGATTCCACGTATCCCTCGACGCCGGTGATCTGTCCGGCGAAGCGGATGTGGGGACGGGACCGCAGGCGCATCTGGTCGTCCAGCAGGGTGGGCGAGTTGATGAAGGTGTTGCGGTGGATCCCGCCGAGACGGGCGAAGCGCGCCTCTTCCAGTCCGGGGATCATCCGGAAAACAGAGGTTTGCGCGCCGTACTTCATCTTGGTCTGGAAGCCGACGATATTGTAAAGCGTGCCGAGCGCGTTATCGCGGCGAAGCTGAACGACGGCGTGGGCCTTGATGTCAGGCTGGTGCTGGTTGGTCAGGCCGACAGGCTTCATCGGGCCATGCCGCAGCGTTTCGCGCCCACGCTCGGCCATGACCTCTATGGGCAGGCAGCCGTCAAAATAGCCTGCCGTCTCGCCTTCCTTGAACTCGGTCTTTTCGGCGGCCAACAGGGCGTCGATGAAGGCTTCGTAACGGTCCCGATCCATCGGGCAATTGATGTAGGCCGTTCGCTCCTCTTCGGTCTCACCCTTGTCATAGCGGGACTGGCGCCAGGCAACCGACATGTCGATGCTGTCGGCGTGGACGATCGGCGCGATGGCGTCGAAGAAGGCAAGTGCATCCTGTCCTGCCTCGGCGGCGATGGCCTCGGCGAGCCTGGAGCCGGTCAGGGGGCCGGTCGCGACAATCCAGGTGCCGTCGTCGGGCAGGGCGGTCACCTCGCCCTCGACGATCTCGATCAGGGGGTGGGCCCTGAGACGTTCGGTGACGGCAGCCGAAAAGGCGTCCCGATCGACGGCCAACGCCCCGCCAGCGGGGAGGCGGTGCCGGTCGGCCATCTCCATGATGAGGCCGTCCGCTGCGCGCATTTCCCAGTGCAGCAGGCCCACGGCGTTCGACGTATCGTCATCCGACCGAAAGGAATTCGAGCAGACCATCTCGGCCAGGTCGCCCGTGCGGTGGGCGAAGGTGCCGACCTTCGGTCGCATTTCGTGGAGCCGCACGGCGATGCCGGCCTGGGCGGCCTGCCAAGCGGCCTCTGATCCGGCCATGCCGCCGCCGATGATGTCGAGGGTCTGGGTCATGGCCACGAGATAGCGTCGGACACGCCCGCGTGAAAGGCCGATGCAAAAAAGCCGCCCTGGTGGGGCGGCTGGACCGGCGGATGGCGGCGTGATCTCTCGCGATGGCCCATATGGGGCAAACAGGCTGACAGTAATTCTGTCGGCGCTCAATGACGCCGCGCCCGTGGAAAGAAAGGGATAGATCTGTGCAAGGTCCCGAAGCTAGGGGGAAAAACCTGCGCACGGTCCTCCGTTACCAAGGGTCAATGGGAGAGCTTGCAGATCCAATCTACTGCGGCACGCAGCGTCGAGTCGCCGTGCCGCGTCTCGTGATAGGCGATCCAGAGCTCGTCCGAGAGAGCATTGTCCCGAAGGTCGGCTCGCACGATCCCATCCTCCCGTTCGTCGACCATGAAGTCGGGCAGGAGCGCGGGCAATCCCGTCATCCGAACCAGTTGGTGGGCGAAGGGCATCTCTTCGACCCGGTAGCGCGGCTGGGGGTCGGCGTCGGGATAGATGCGCCTGAGGAAATCCGCATCGGGATAACGGTGCGAGAGCCCGATCCATTGCCCGTCGAGCGTATGGTCCTTGCCGTGGAATACGGCGAGCGCATAGTCCCGGAACTTGCGGGCGATGAGCCGCCCCCCCTCTGGCCGGCCGATCCGGATCTGGATGTCCGCCTCTCCGAGCCCCTGAGCGAAGACCTTGTCCACCAGGCTGAACTGAACCTGGGGCAGGTGGTCCGTCAGAACGGTCATCCTAGGGAGCAGGTAATGCTGATGGACCGCGGGCGGCGCCGCGATTTCGAGGCGGACGGGAACGTTCTCGTCGGCCTCGTGCATCGCGGCCAGTTCGCCGCGCAAGCGCTGATCCATCTCGTCGGCAAGCGTGGCCAGACGCTCTGCCGCTTGGGTGGCCACGAAATGCTGACCCTTCTTCTCGAAGAGCGGGGTTTCGAGCGACTGGCTGAGCCGTTCGAGGCGGCGCGACACGGTCGCGACATTGGTATCGAGGTAGCGGGCCGCTGATGACATCGTGCCATGGCGCATCATCGCCAGCACGAATTTCAGGTCATCCCAGTTTTCCATCGCCTCGCCCCCTTGCGAGGCCGAAGCGCCGCTGTCTCTGCAGGAACTAAAAGACGCTTTTGCATCTGTCAGAAATGACTACTTCCCGAGAGAGCCACTTGGCAAGGCCGAAGGATCAGTCTTCCCCTTCGGTCACCTCGTCGTCCTGGCTGTCCGCGATGCGTGCGACCGACACGACTCGTTCGCCATTCCGGGTCTGGAACACACGAACGCCCCCCGCCCCGCGAGAGCGGAAGCTGATATTGTCCACCGGCGTGCGGATGGATTGCCCGGTGGACGTGGCCAGCATGATCTGGTCGTCGAGTTCGACCGGGAACGAGGCGACGATGGGTCCGCCGCGGGCCGCCTTGTCCTGCGCGCCCACACCCATACCGCCGCGTCCGCGAACCGGGTAATCGTGCGACGACGACAACTTGCCCGCGCCACCCTCTGTGATAGTCACGATCAGGTCCTCGGCCGCCGACATCTCGGCGTAGCGCTCGGGGCTGATGGTGGCGTTGGCGTCCGCCTCTTCCTCGGCATCGACCTCGGCATCGTCGGCCAGACCGGCCATGGCGCGACGCATCTTGAGATAGGCGGCCCGCTCGTCCGGGCTGGCCTCGAAGTGGCGGATGATCGCCATGGACACGACGGCGTCGTCATCCCCGAGTTTCACGCCGCGAACGCCGACCGAGGCGCGCGAGTTGAACACCCGCACATCCGTCGAGCGGAACCGGATCGCGCGGCCCTGCCGCGTGACGAGCATCACATCGTCGTCGTTCGACGCGATGCGCGCGTTGATCAGGCGCCACCCTTCGGTCTCGCCCTCGAACTTCATGGCGATTTTGCCGTTGCGCATGACATTGGCGAAATCAGACAGCGCGTTCCGGCGGACGGTGCCCCGGTCGGTCGCGAACACGACCTGCAACTCGTCCCAGTGATCCTCGTCCCGGTCGACGGGCATGATCGCCGCGATGCCCGTCCCCATTTCGATCGGGAGAAGCTGAACCAGTGGCTTGCCCTTGGCCGTGCGGCCACCCTGAGGCAGGCGCCAGGTCTTGAGCTTGTAGACCATGCCGTCGGTCGTGAAGAATAGGAGCGGCGTGTGCGTGTTGGCCACGAAGAGCGTGGTGACGACATCGTCTTCCTTGGTCGCCATGCCGCCCAGACCCTTGCCGCCCCGGCGCTGGGCGCGGAACTCGGTCAGGGGCGTGCGCTTGGCGTAGCCGGACGCGGTGATCGTGACGACCATGTCCTCGCGCTCGATGAGGTCCTCGTCCTCCATGTCGCCGGACCATTCGGTGATCTCGGTCCGGCGGGGGACGGCGAATTGCTGGCGCACCTCGCGCAACTCGGCGGAGATGATCGACAGGACGCGGGCGCGGGACGACAGGATGTCGAGGAAATCCTTGATCTTGCTCGCCAGCTCTTCCAGCTCGTCGGTCACTTCCTTTACGCCCAGTTGTGTCAGGCGCTGGAGGCGCAGTTCGAGGATCGCGCGAACCTGGCGCTCCGACAGGTTGTAAGTCCCGTCCTCGTTCATCTTGTGGCTGGGGTCGTCGATCAACTCGATGTAGGGCGCGATATCATGCGCGGGCCAGCGCCGCTCCATCAGCTTGGCGCGTGCGTCGGCGGCATCGGCCGAGGCACGGATCGTGGCGACGACCTCGTCGACGTTCGAAACGGCAACCGCGAGGCCACACAGGACATGCGACCGGTCACGGGCCTCGTTCAGCAGATAGGCCGTGCGCCGGGCCACAACCTCTTCACGGAAGTCGAGGAACGCCGTCAGGAAGCGGCGCAGCGTCAGCTGTTCGGGCCGGCCACCGTTCAGAGCCAGCATGTTGCACGGGAAGGACGATTGCATCGGCGTGAAGCGGAAGAGCTGGTTCAGCACGACCTCGGCCGTGGCATCGCGCTTGAGGTCGATGACGACGCGCACGCCGACACGGTCGCTTTCGTCCTGGACGCCCGCAATGCCCTCGATCTTCTTCTCCTTGGCGGCATCGGCGATGCGCTGCACCATGACCGACTTGTTCACCTGATACGGGATCTCGTCCACGATGATGGAAGCACGGCCCCCCGCCTCTTCGACGCGGGTCTTGGCGCGGACGATCACGCTGCCGCGGCCTTCGAGATAGGCCTTGCGGATCCCGGAGCGTCCGAGGATCAGGCCGCCCGTCGGGAAATCGGGTCCATGCACGATTTCCATGATCGCTTCGTCCGAGGCATCGGGCTCTTCGATCAGATGAAGGCAGGCGTCGATCACCTCGCCCAGATTGTGCGGGGGTATGTTGGTCGCCATACCGACGGCGATGCCGCCTGCGCCATTGACCAGCATGTTCGGGAAGCGCGCCGGCAGGACCGAAGGCTCGGTATCCTTGCCATCGTAGTTCGGGACGAAGTCGACCGTATCCTTGTCGATATCCGCCAGCAGCGAGGCGGCCGGCTTGTCCATCCGGACTTCGGTGTAGCGCATGGCGGCCGGATTGTCCCCGTCCATCGATCCGAAGTTCCCCTGACCGTCGAGCAGGGGCAGGGACATCGAGAAATCCTGCGCCATCCGCACGAGTGCCTCGTAGATCGCCGAGTCGCCGTGGGGGTGGTACTTGCCCATCACGTCGCCGACCGGGCGCGCGGATTTGCGATAGGCCTTGTCATGCGAGTTGCCGGTCTCGTGCATCGCGTAGAGGATGCGGCGGTGCACCGGCTTCAGCCCGTCGCGCAGGTCGGGAATCGCCCGGCTGACGATGACGGACATGGCATAATCCAGGAACGACGTTTCCATTTCGTCCACGATGGAAACCTGCGGGCCGTCGTGCCGCATCGGCGTGCGGGGCTCGTCACCTTCGGGAAGATCGGTCTCGTCGCTCATGAAGCCTGCCTGTGCGCTATATCTGGTTGGGGCGCGCTGCCCGTCCCACCGGATATAGGCGGTCGAGCGCCGATTCACAACCTGTTCGCAGCCACCGAGGGGTGCTGCTAACAAATTGTTTTCATTGACGATTAACGTCCGTTTGGCAGGCTGGTCTCATAGAATCGAGCAAGAGGCAACGGCAATGACCGAAACCGAAATGATGTTGAAGGGATATGGGCTGACCACGGCAGAGATGTTCTATCGCATGCCGGACCACCCCCACGTGCTGAACACCTTCATCTGGCAGGACTACGACCAGGCCCCTGATCATGAGCGGCTGCTGAAGTTCATCGACTTCTGGCGCGCGGAGATCGAGGGGCCGCTGCATTCTGTCCGCTTCGTGCATCGCAAGATGATCTCACCCGGCGAATGGCGCCATGTGACCGGAGAGTTCACGCTGCACTAGAGATGGGCGGGCACTGTCACGCCCGCGATCAAGCCCGCCGCGTCGCGGCCACGATCCAGATGACCGCCAGACCGGCCGAGAGGACGAAATTCCAACCGGCCATGGTCAGGCCCAGTTGCCAGACGATCTCGTCGCACAGGACGAGGTCGGACGGGGCTTCCGTGCTCAGAAGGTCGCCGGCCGACAGTCCCGCGAGGCTGCCGCCGGAGCCACAGGCGGCGGGCCCTTCCCACCAGCCTTGCTCCACGCCTGCATGATAGGCGCCGAACCCGGATGTGGTTGCCGCCGCCACGGCGCCGCCGGCCGCCATCAGCCGCGGCGCCAGCCCCGCCAATCCCAACGTACCCAGCAGGATGGCCGCGGCATGGGGCCAGCGTTGCCAGATGCACATCGCGCAGGGGGCGAAGCCGAAGGCCTCGAAGACGAAGGCGCCGCCCAGAAGGCCGACATGGCCGAGGAGGGCAAGGGCGATCAGGCGTCTCACAGATACCTCAGGAGCACGAAGCCTCCGATGAGGCAGACCATGAAGACCGTGAAGACGAGGCCGAGGCGTCGTTCGATGAAGTCCCGGATGGGCGCCCCGAACGCCCGCAACAGACCGGCCACCAGGAAGAACCGAAGCCCGCGCGCAACGATGGACGAGAGTATGAAGACCGGTAGAGACAGGCTGGCCGCGCCCGACAGGATCGTCATCGCCTTGTAGGGGAACGGCGTCACGCCGGCGACCAACACCGCCCACGGTCCCCATTCCGCAAAATAGGCCTGGAAGGCAGGGATGCGGTCCGCCTTGCCCAAAAGCTCCAGCACCGGATGGCCGATCGTCGCGAAGGCAAAGGCGCCGATTGCATAGCCCAGCAGGGCACCCAGCACGCTCGCTATCGTGCAGACCGCTGCGATCAACCACGCCCGACGGGGGGTCGCGATGATCATCGGGATCATCAGGACATCCGGTGGTATGGGAAATACCGAGGATTCGGCGAAGGACACGATTGCAAGGACCCAGAGCGCGCGCGGATGCGCGGCCGAGGCCATCGTCCAATCGTAGAGCGCTCGGATCATGCGGCGGCGGTCCCATGGAACCCGGGCAGGGTCAAGAGCGCTGGGGCCGAAGGCAAGGGAGGATGGCCGATGCGCTGGAAGGGACGACGCGGAAGCACGAACATCGTGGATCGTCGCGGCCGTGGGAGCGTGACCCGGGGTGCCGGGGGGCTGGGCTTCGGGGGTTTGCTGCTGGTCCTCGCGATCGGCTGGTTCTTCGGCATCGACGTCACCCCCTTGTTGCAAGGTGGGGGCGGCGCCTCCGTCCAGACCGAGCAGCGCCGCGAGTTGACGCAGGCCGAGATCGAGCAGGGCCAGTTCGTCTCTGTCGTGCTTGCCGATACGGAAGAGATCTGGGCCGAGATCTTCGCCCGGCAGGTGGATGGTCCCTACGACCCGGCGGAGCTGGTGCTCTATTCCGGAGTAACCGCATCGCCCTGCGGCAACGCCTCGGGCGCCACCGGGCCGTTCTACTGCCCCGCCGACGAACGCGTCTATCTGGACACGGAATTCTTCACGACGCTCGAACAGCAGATGGGGGCCGGGGGCGACTTCGCGGCGGCCTACGTCGTTGCCCATGAGGTCGCGCACCACGTTCAGAACGAGTTGGGGATCCTGGGCGAGGCCAACCGCATCAGGCGGCAGGTCAGCCAGGAGGAGTCGAATGCGATTTCTGTCCGGATCGAGCTTCAGGCCGATTGCTATTCCGGCATGTGGGCGCGCCGAGCGCAGGAGCGGTTCGGGACATTGGAGCGAGGCGACCTCGAAGAGGCGATCAACGCCGCAAAACAGATCGGTGACGACTATCTGCAGCGTCGCGCCGGGCGGGTACCCGCCCCGCACACCTTCACCCACGGCACTTCCGAGCAGAGGGCACGCTGGTTCGCGCGCGGATACGAGCAGGGTGACATCCGGGCCTGCGACACGTTCGGGGCCGAACGGCTCTGATTGACGGCGCTGGCCGGACGGCGTAGCCCCTGCGGCGTGGGCCCGTGTGGCGGAATTGGTAGACGCAGCGGATTCAAAATCCGCCGCCGCAAGGCTTGCCGGTTCGAGTCCGGCCACGGGTACCACCCCCTCGATTCGCTGCCTGTCCCGGCCTGCCGAACGTTTCGGCGGCGCGTGTCTGCGATGCAGGGGGCTGGGAATTGCCGATGGCCTGGAAACAGAGCATTTTTGCAACATCCAGAAATCGCCACATTTCGCACTGCGTTCCGGAAACGATGAGAGCTGTCGCATCCGTCGGATCTGGTGACAAATGAACCTAGTCCGGCAGGTTGCACAGCGTTGTTGAGACGACCACCCAAGGGACTGTTTCCGCTGCAGCGACAAACAGAAGGCGGCGCCGGTGATCTCATGGCCGAAATGCGGCGCCGGTGCCTGATCCGTTAACCGGTCGCATCTTATTTTCGCCTTCTTCTCTTCACCGAACCCCTCAAATCAAATATCAATTTATGACGCTCACTGCTCGAGCGACGTCTGCTGGCCATGGGGGTGGCCGCACGGACCCGAGGCGCCCTGGCGCCGGTCGAAGCCGAACGAGAAGCGCTCCATGCAGGGGGCGCGGTGATACACCACTCGGACGGAGGGAAACCGGCACGACGGGCCCGCGGCGAATGTGTGGCCGGATTGGTCGAATGGTGTCCTCGTCCGCCGTGTGCGCGGTTGGAACGAGGAGGGCGGCCATGGTCGCGATTGTGGTGATATCCGAAAGACGGGTCCGGGACGGGCATTACGCTCCGGGTCGGTCCGCATCCATCCCCCGCCTTCACTCTGACATTGCACGCCGCACCACCGCGCGGACCGTCTAGGGGTATTTCAAAATGGCGAACCAGACGATCATCACATTCAACGACGTCTCGAATTCCGACCGCGTCGACGGGAAGTTCGACCTCGACGGGGTCACCGTATGGAATGGGGATCCGGATTGCGGGTTTCGACCGGATCCGGATCATCCTGCTACGATCTTCGACACCGCGAACCCCACCGGCGGGGATACCGACCTGGCCTTCGACGGCCGCGGCGGCGCCCTGATCGCGCAGGAAACGGTCGGGCGCGAGCCTGACGACAACGCCCACGGCGCGGATTTCGTCTTCGCGTTCGACACGCCATCGGATGTTCACAGCCTGACGTTTCTCGATATCGAGGAGGGTGCCTGCGTCCGGGTCTACGATGCGGATGGCTGTTTCGTGAAATCCGTCAACATCGCGCCGACCGCCGATAACGGCGCGCGCGACGTCGATCTGAACCTCCAGGATGTGGGCTTCCTGATCGTCAGCCTGCCGGGTTCCGGGGCGGTGGACGACGTTGTCTTCACCAAGGGCGCGCAGCCGGACGGCGTCGTGGACGGGACCGCGGCAGGCGAGCTGATCGACCTGACCTACGTGGATGCGCAGGGCGACCGGATCGATGCCAACGATGCGGTTGGCGTGGAGGGCACGACCGGAGACGAAGACCTGGTGCTGGCCGGTGGTGGTAATGACACGGTCTATGCCGGCGTCGGCGACGACATCGTACGCGGCGAGGGCGGCCATGACCGTCTGTTCGGCGAAGGCGGCGATGACGTGCTGCAAGGCGGCTCCGGGAACGACCAGCTTTCGGGCGGCGACGGAGACGACACGATCGAAGGTGGCGACGGGTGCGACACCGTCTATGGCGGCGACGGCGCCGACGTGATCGACGGCGGCGCTCATGCGGACCGGATCGAGGGGCGTGCCGGGGCCGACAGCATCGAGGGTGGCGACGGCAACGATACGATCGTCGGCTACGACGCGAAATCCATCAATTCCGGCGACGTGACTGCCGCCGAGGATGACGGATCGGACGACACGCTGTCGGGCGGCGCGGGTCATGACAAGGTCTTCGGCGGCGCGGGTGATGACCTGATCGCGGGCGGCGCGGGCGCCGATACGTTGGATGGCGGCGATGACCGTGACATCTTCATCGAGATTTCGCCCGGTGACGTCATCGACGGTGGCGAAGGCGGAGACGATTTCGACGAGCTGGATCTGACTGGGCTGGATGTCGAGGTCGAGTTCGACGAGGACAACGACGAGAACGGGACGATCTTCTTCCTCGATGAGGACGGAGAGCGGACAGGCGAGACGGCGCGCTTCATCAACATCGAGAACGTGTTCGACGATAGCGGTCCGATCGGACCGAACGCGCTCGACGGGATCGTGGATGGCACGGACGGCGCCGATCTGATCGACATCGACTACACTGGCGATCCCGAAGGCGATCGGGTGGATGCGGGCGACGCGATCCTGCCCGGGGAAGTCGGCGACGACGACATCATCCGCGCCGGGGATGGGGACGATACCGTTCTGGCGGGCGAGGGCGACGACGAGGTCGAAGCCGGCGACGGGAACGACAGCGTCGAGGGCGGCGCCGGGGATGACCTGCTTCGCGGCGGCATCGGCGACGACATCGTCAATGGCGGCGACGGCGACGATACGATCGGTGGTGGCAGTGGTCAGGACACGCTCGATGGCGGCGCCGGAAACGACAGCGTACGCGGCGGGACCCAGGACGATACCGTCTTCGGCGGTAGCGGCGACGACACCGTCACGGGCGGTGGCGGCGACGACCTCGTCCGGGGGGGCGAGGGCAACGACATCGTTCGCGGAGGCGGCGAGAACGACACCTTGTTCGGCGATGAAGGCGATGACACGCTGACCGCTGCCGGTGGCGTCAACGAGGTCTATGGCGGGGACGACCGCGATACGATCATCGGGATCACGCCCGGCTCGTCCGTCGATGGCGGCGAGGGCGGGGACGACTTCGACAGTCTCGACCTGTCCGGTCTGAACGTCGAGGTCGAGTTCGATCCCGACAACGAAGAGAACGGCACCGTCTTCTTCCTAGACGGCGATGGCAACCGCACCGGCGAGTCGGCGCAGTTCATCAATATCGAGAACCTGTTCAACGAAAGGGGACCGATCCAGCCGGACGACCTGGACGACGAACTCGACGGCCTCGTCGAGGGGACCGAGGATGCCGACCTGATCGATATCGACTATACCGGTGATCCGGAAGGCGACCGCGTCGATGCGGGGGACGCAATCCTCGACGGTGAGGTCGGCGACGACGACATCATCCTGGCCGGCGGCGGCGACGATACCGTGCTGGCCGGTGAGGGAGATGACGAAGTCGAGGCCGGCGACGGGGACGACAGCGTCGAAGGCGGCGCTGGGGACGACGAGGTGCTCGGCGGCGCGGGCGCCGACACGATCGACGGCGGCGACGGAGGCGACACCATTCTGGGCGGTGACGGCAATGACGTCATCACCAGCGGCGCGCGCGGGACGTCGGATCTTGGATATCCGGGGATCATCACGCCGGATGCGGATCCCGAAAACGACCGCGACTCCGTCGATGGCGGAGCGGGTGACGACAGCATCTTCACCGGTGACGATCGCGACACGGTGACCGGAGGAACCGGGGCCGACACGATCGACGCCGGCAAGGACGACGATCTGGTCGATGCCGGCAGCGAAGACGATCTCGTCGTCGGCGGGGAAGGCTCGGACACGATCAGCGGTGGGGATGGGGACGACACCATCTATGCCGGTCTCGATCCAAGTTTCCCGGATGCCATCAACATCCCCGATGACGAGGGCGATCTCGTCACCGACAATGGACGGGACATCGTGGATGGTGGCGGCGGCAACGACCTCATTTTCGGCCAGGATGACGACGACACCCTGTTCGGTGGTGACGGCGACGACACGCTCGACGGCGGGATCGACGATGACAGCCTGTCCGGCGGCGATGGCAACGACAGCCTGCTTGGCGGTGACGGCGACGACACGATCGACGGCGGCGAAGGGGCGGACACGATCGAGGCGGGCGCCGGAAATGACTTGGTCGATGGGGGTCGCGGCGACGACCTGATCGACGGCGGGGACGGTGACGACACGATCCGCGGCAGCTTCGGCAACGATACGGTCGACGGGGGGGCAGGCAATGACAGCGTGTCCGGCTCGAACAACGACGATCTGCTGCGTGGCGGTGACGGCGATGATACGATCTCCGGCTCGTCCGGCCGGGATACGCTGGAAGGCGGAGCCGGCAACGACAGGATGCTGGGAGGCAATCAGGCCGATACGGTTCTGGGCGGGGATGGAGACGACACGATCTCCGGTGCCGATGGCGCCGATCTGCTGGATGGCGGCGCCGGAAATGACAGCATCAGAGGCGGTGCTGACGGCGACACAATTTTCGGCGGTGACGACGATGACCGCATCGAAAGCGGTGGTGGCAACGACGTCGTCACCGGCGGCGACGGGGCCGACACGATCCAGACCGGGGACGACCGTGACCTGATCATCGGGGGCTCCGCCGGGGACAGCGTCGATGGTGGCAGCGGCGGCGAAGATCAGGACACGCTGGATCTGACGGGGTCCGACGTCGACTTCATCACCTACACGTCCGATGATCGCGAAGACGGCGTCGTCACCTTCAACGACGGCTCCACGATGGAGTTCGAGGAGATCGAGACCGTCATCCCGTGCTTCACACCCGGGACGATGATCGCGACCCCCCGCGGGGAGGTTCCCGTCGAGGACCTTAAGGTTGGCGATCGCGTCATCACGCGCGACAACGGGATCCAGGTGATCCGTTGGACGGGGCGCAAGCAGCTCCATTCCTTCGAACTCTTCTCGAAGTCGCAATTGTGCCCGGTGATGATCGCGAAGGGGGCGCTGGGGCACGGATTGCCGGAACGGGACATGGTCGTCTCCCCGCAACATCGGGTCCTTATGTCGAGCGAGGATACCGAGCTCTACTTCGAGGAGCGGGAGGTTCTGGTCGCGGCCAAGCACATGGTCGGCCGACCGGGGATCGAGCGGCTGAAGGCGCAGGATGTGACCTACATCCACATCATGTTCGACAATCACGAGGTGATCCTGTCGGACGGTGCCTGGACCGAGAGTTTCCAGCCCGGCGAATGCAGCCTCCGGGGGCTCGGCCGCGATCAGGCCGAAGAGATCTATGCGATCTTCCCCGAACTGCGGAACAATCACGGATTGGAAGTCTATCCGGCGGCCCGCCGGATGCTGAAGCGACGCGAAGCCGAAATGCTGCGCTGACCTTCTTGGGGAGGGAAGACGGGCCGCGGAATGCCGCGGCCCGTTTTCCGTTGAGCGTGGCGATCCGCGTGATAGATCGGACCGACAAGGACTGGGGGACGATATGCGGCGCTGGCACTTCTATGTTATGGGAACGATCGCGACGGTCTGGGGCGTGCTCGCGCTGGTCGAATACGTCATGGTCGCCTACGGCCTGCGCTGGGGCTGGCTCGACATGTATCCCGAGAACCAGTTGAACTGGCTGGCGTCCTTGCCCGCCTGGGTTCATGGCCTGTGGGGATTGCAGGGAGTGCTCGCCTTCGTCGGTGCGCTCTGCCTTCTCGCGCATCTTCGCGCATCCGTCTGGATGTTGGGCCTTTCGTTTCTGGCATTGCTGGTCCTTGTCGTCTGGTCGTTGTTCTTTGCGGCTCCGACACTGTTGTCGCTGGACGGCTTGGATGGTGGCACGACCTTCCTCGTCAGTTTCCTTGTCCTGCTTCTTTCCGCGATGATCTGGCTTTATGCCCGATCCGAGAAGCAGCGTGGCGAGGTGCTCTGACCGACGACTGGCATCCACCCGCCCTCCGCGCTAAGTCGATCTGACTGAAACGCTCGGGAATTGTCGCGCATGTCGGTACCGCTTCAGGTCGAGGGCCTGACCCGCATCCTGGAGGGGCGCGCCGTCGTGGACGGCGTCGACCTTGAAGTCGGGGAAGGGCGGGTGACCTGCCTGCTGGGGCCGTCCGGATGCGGGAAATCCACGACTTTGCGGATCATCGCCGGGGTCGACCGGCAGGATGCGGGGGTTGTGAGACTTGCCGGAAAAACGGTGGCCGACTCGCATGTCCACGAGCCGCCGGAGGCACGGGGCGTCGGTCTCATGTTTCAGGACTTCGCGCTGTTTCCGCATCTGACCGCCGCGCGCAACGTCGGCTTCGGCCTCCGCGGGAAGGACGACGCCCGGGTCGCGGACTTGCTGGACCGCGTCGGCCTGGCCGCGCACGCCGTCAAGTATCCTCATCAGCTCTCTGGCGGGGAGCAACAGCGCGTCGCCCTTGCCCGCGCCTTGGCGCCGAAACCTCGGGTCCTGTTGATGGACGAACCATTCTCCGGGCTCGACAACAGGCTGCGTGACGGGATCCGCGATGCAACGCTCGACGTCCTGCGCGAAGAGGGGACGGCCGTCCTTCTGGTCACGCACGAACCTGACGAGGCGATGCGAATGGGCGACGAGATCGCTTTGATGCGGGGTGGCCGGATCGTTCAGCGTGCGGCGCCCTACAATATCTACAACCAGCCCGTCGACCGGGACGCTGCCGCATTCTTCAGTGATATCAATTGCATCGAAGGCGAGGTTCACGGGGCTTTGACGCAAACCCCGTTCGGCCAATTCCTCACCCCCGGCCTGGCGGATGGGACCGCGGTCGATATCGTCTTCCGCCCGCAGCATGTGCGGCTCGACTTCGACCGCGAGGGGAGGGGGCCGGCGCCGACGCCAACAGAGGGAACGCCCGCGCGCGCGCATGTCGTGAGGGCGCGGTTCATGGGAAAGGAAAGTCTCGTCGATTTCCGGACGGAGATCGGCGACGCCCTCGTCACTGCCACGGTGCCGGCGGTGTTTCTCCCGAAGAAGGATCTCCCGATGTGGCTATCGATTCGACGGGACAGATGTTTCGTCTTTCCACGCGGCGCGTCGGCGCACGACCCTCGTATCGTCGGGGCCTAGGCAGCGGCTCCAGATTTCGACCGACCATCTAAGTCTGCAGCTTTGACGACGGGGTGTCGAAAGGCATCTGCTGAGAAAGTGGGCGAAAACTGACCGGTCTTTTCGACGGGCGGGAGAACGATAGCGAAGACGCCGAGCCATCGCATCCGACGTGGCCGCACACGAGCACGCCGACGGTGAGAGGCATCACCGTCGACAGCGCACAAGACGAAATGGCCCTGAACCCGAGTCCAAATCGGCGGTCAGGATGCAGTCAATTCAAGGAGAGACCGGTCAGCGACCCCAGGTCCGCACCGCACCGCAATCGACATGGGTGAAGTTGGAGCCAGAATACTTGCCGACGCCGCCCGCCCCGCAAGACGCAGCAGCCCGCGCGACCTGAGAGACCGAACGTCCGTTCAGCCTGAGATCCGCGGCCTGACCCTTGAGGTGGAGAGAGTTCCGAGCGACACCGCGCGATCGCGCCCGCAGGGCGGCATTCGTCGCAGGCGAGCGGTAACCCGACAACAGCATGAAAGGCTGCGACGATTCCACCAGGTTGTGGGTTGCTGCGATGATGTCGAGGGTCCGGTTATCGATCCCCTTAACTTCGTTCCGCCGCCAGTCGCGGAAGAAGAAGTTCACCTCGCGAAGTGCCTCGCGGAGATACTGGCCCTCGATCCAGTAGATCGTGTCCATGCTTTCGCCGGTGCGCGCGTTGTACATCGTCAGGCGACGGACATCGCCCGCCCCCCGAAGAAATCCAGCTGCCTTGGAGTAGGTCGGCGCTGCCGCTACTGCCGTTGCTGCGAATGCGCTGAGTAGTCCACGGCGCGTCAGACTGCTCACCGCGCCATTGTTTCCGATATCCGTCACGTCTGTCCCGTTCGACTTGGACCGTCTTCGCGGCCTCAGGTGCCTCTTCCCCAAGTGACGAGGCTGATGTGGCATATTTGAGGCGAGTTCGAAAAGAGGCATCCGTTCCCCTGTGAGATCGGCGGGATTTCGCCCACGAACCATCGTTGCGAAATCAGAAACCATCTGTGGTTTCCCGGTCCTATCGGACAATTCCTAGAAAAACATGAATGGACTCGCGGGGGGCGCTTGAGTCACCTTTCGGTTGTAGTCTGCCCGTAAGAGTACCCATGCCTTTGAACATTTTCTCCCGCCCGATTCTCGTGGCGGCGCTGATTGCGGTCACGTCGCCTGTCACCGGTGTCGCAAAACCGCTCGTCACGCCTTTGCAGCAAGCCGTCGCGGAGGCGGCCAGCGACGACGAGATCGTCGCCTCCTTCTACCGCGACCGGCATTTCGCCCCGATCTGGATGGGTGAGGGGGCCGCCACGCGCCGCGCCGCATTCCTCATGGCCCTGGAAGGGGCGCCGAATCACGGCCTGCCCGCGTCCCGCTACGATATCGAAGCCGTGCGCGCGGAATTCGCCGCTGCGACGACGGCTCAGGCGATGGGCGCGCTCGAGGTGGCGATGACCCGCCGGCTTCTGCGATATGCCCGCGATGTGAGCCAGGGCGTCCTCGACCCGAGCAAAGTCGACTCGGGCATCGTGGTCGATCTGCCGGACCGGGATTGGAGCGTCTTTCTGGATCGGGTGGCCGGCAGCGATCCCTATGCGGCACTGCAATCGGTGCTGCCGTCGACACAGATGTACACCCGGCTGCTTCGCGAAAAGCTGCGGTTGGAAGAGGCCCGGATTGCGGGCGGTTGGGGGGATGCGGTCCCCGGTCGCGGCACGATCTCCGTCGGAGACGAAGGGGAGCGGGTCGTCGCGCTCCGTGACCGGCTGATCCGAATGGGGTATCTGCGCAGGTCAGCCGTCGCGGCCTATGACGGCGCTCTGGAGGCGGCGGTGCGGGCCTTCCAGGTCGATCACGGTCTGACCCCGGATGGAGAGGCAGGCGAAGCCACCCTCGCCGCGATCAATACATCCCTTGAGGACCGTTTGGGTCAGGTGGTCGTCAATCTCGAACGCCAGCGGTGGATGAACAAGGAACTGGAGCCGCGGCACATCCTCGTGAACCTGGCGGAGCAGCATGCCTATGTCGTGGACGACGGGAAGGTGACCTTCGATTCCGTCGTCGTCATCGGCAAGGAGACCCCCGACCGGCGCACCCCGGAATTCAGCCATACGATGACGCATATGGTCATCAATCCTTCGTGGTATGTGCCTCGTTCGATTGCCACGAAAGAATACCTGCCCGCGCTTCGCCGCGGTGGGGCGCGCCACCTTCAGGTCTTCTCGAGCCGGGGGCGGGTCAACCCGAACGCCATCGACTTCAGCCGCTACACGGCGCGCACCTTCCCCTACAGCCTGCGTCAGCCGCCGGGGCCCAAGAACGCGCTCGGGAAGGTGAAGTTTATGTTTCCGAATAAGTACAACATCTATCTCCATGACACGCCGGCGAAGTCGCTTTTCGGACGTGACGTCCGGACGTTCAGCCACGGCTGCGTCCGGGTCGGCCGGCCGCTGGAACTGGCCTACCATCTGCTTGCGGCCCAGGAGGCCGATGCCGAGGGCTATTTCAAGTCCATCCTGCGGACCGGATCCGAACGTCGGGTCGACCTCGAACAGCCCATCGGCGTGCATATCGTCTATTGGTCGGCCTGGGTGACGCCGACTGGGCGGGCCAATTATCGGGGCGATCCCTATGGCCGGGATCGTGCCGTGCTGAACGCCCTTCGCGATGCCGGGGTGGAAGTGGGGCGCGGCCGCAGTTAAGTCCGGCGGCGAGCGAAGCCGCCGGAGGGCCCTATGCCCACATTGGAGGAGATCGCCGGGGCGCTGGGGCGCCCCGTGCTGGGCGACGGAACGATTACGTTCCGCCGTGCGGCAGAGCCGTCGGTCGCGGGCCCCGACGATCTCGCTCTTGCGATGTCAGAGGCTTACGCGGATGCGCTCCGGTCGAGCCAGGCGCGGATTGCGATCCTGTGGGATGGGGCCGACCCCACCGAATTCGGACTCGACGGGGCGATCACCGTCACCCGAGCACGGCTGGCGATGGCGCGGCTGACAGGTGCGCTCGACCGGTGGCCCGAATGGGGCGCCGGCATCCACCCCACGGCCGTCGTGGCAGAGGACGCGCGGTTGGGGCCGGGCACTGTGGTTGGGGCTCATGCGGTGATCGGCCCGCGCGTCAGCATCGGCGCGAAGGCGGCCATTGGCCCTCAGGTCTGTATCGAAGCCGATGCCAGGATCGGAGACGATGCCTTGATCCACGCGCGTGTCACAATCGGTGCTCGCGTCACCATCGGCGACCGCTTCATCTGTCAACCGGGTGCCGTGATCGGCGGGGACGGGTTTAGCTTCGTGACGCCCGAGGAAAGCCGGGTCGAGCAGGCGCGGGCCTCCCTGGGCTCGGAGGTCGGAGCCGGCGCGCAGAGCTGGACCCGGATCCATTCGCTGGGCGCCGTCGCCATCGGTGATGACGTTGAAGTCGGCGCGAATGCCACGATCGACCGGGGCACGGTCGAGGACACGCGGATCGGGCGCGGCACGAAGATCGATAACCTCGTCCATATCGGGCACAACCTGAAGATCGGAGAGGATTGCCTGATCTGCGGTCAGGTGGGATTCGCCGGATCCACCGTGGTCGGCGACCGCGTGGTCCTCGCCGGGCAGGTCGGCGTCAGCGACAATATCGAGATCGGGGATGACGTCGTCGCGGGCGGTGCGAGCAAGATCTTCCGTCGTGTTCGGTCCGGAGAAGTCTTGTGGGGCAACCCGGCCCAGAAAATGGAGACCGAAGTGGGGCTGCAAAAGGCGCTCCGCCGGTTGCCTCGGTGGGGTCAGCAACTGGCCGAACTGCGCGCGGCGCGCAAGGAGACGGGCGATGGATGACACTCGCACCCGTGTCCATGCCATTCTTGCGGAACAGGCGATGATCCCGGTCGAGGAGGTCAGCGACGACCAATCGTTGCAGGATCTCGGCATCGACTCGATGGGGGTCGTCGAGGTCATCTTCGCCATCGAGGAGGCATTCGACATTCAGGTCCCGTTCAACGCCAACCAGCCGGACCGATCGGATTTCGACATCTCGACCGTCGGCACGGTCGTGGAGGCGGTCGACAGGCTTCGGGCGGGGTGAAGCGCGTCGTCATCACCGGGGCGGGGACGGTCAATGCCCTCGGCATGGATGTGCCCACCACGCAGGAGGCGATGCGCGCGGGACGATGCGCCATCGGCGAGCTAGATATTCGCGACGCCGACCGGCTTGCGATTCGGATCGGGGCGCAAGTCCGCGGCTACGACGAGGCGGCACATTTCAATCGGCAGCAGATCGTCCTGTTCGACCGGTACACACAGTTTGCGCTGCTTGCCGCGGCAGAGGCGGTCGCGCAGTCCGGCCTGACCTTCGGAGACGATCTGGCCGCGCGGTCGGGCGTCGTTCTGGGAACCTCGGGCGGCGGCCTCAACACCCAGGACGAGAATTACCGCGCGGTCTACCAGGAGGGGAAGAACCGCGTTCATCCCTTCGTCGTCCCGAGGCTGATGAACAACGCCGCCGCGGCCCACCTGTCGATGGAGTGGAACCTGCGTGGCCCCTCCTTCACCGTGGCCACCGCCTGCGCGTCGTCCAACCATGCGATCGGGCAGGCCATGGCACTGATCCGGGCGGGGCAGGCGGACGTCATGCTGACGGGCGGGTCCGAGGCCATGCTGTGCTTCGGCGGGGTCAAGGCGTGGGAGGGGCTGCGCGTCATGTCGCGCGACACCTGCCGCCCCTTCTGCGCCACCCGATCGGGAATGGTGCAGGGCGAAGGCGCCGGGATCTTCGTTCTCGAGGAGTATGACCACGCGCGCAAGCGGGGCGCGGACATGCTGGCGGAGGTGGCGGGCTGTGCCATGACGTCGGATGCTTCGGACATCGTCATGCCATCGCGCCAAGGCGCCGAGCGCGCGATGGAGGGCGCGCTACGCGACGCCGGGATGGCACGGGACGAGGTCGCCTACATCAACGCCCACGGGACCGGGACCGCGGCCAACGACAAGACCGAATGCGCGGCCGTGGCCCACGTCTTCGGGCCGCAGGCGGACCGGCTGATGATCTCGTCGACCAAGTCGATGCACGGGCATTGCATCGGCGGCACGGGCGCAATCGAATTGCTTGCCTGTCTTATGGCGCTGCGCGAGGGCGTGGTGGCGCCGACCGTCAATTGGCAAGAGCGGGATCCGGACTGCGCGCTCGACATTGTGCCGAACGAGGCCCGCAGGGCGCGTATCTCGGCCTGCCTGTCGAATGCCTTCGCCTTCGGTGGCATGAACGCGGTACTGGCCCTGCGCGCGGTTTGACGCCGCCTTTTCCTGCTGCCATCAAGCGCGCAGGTTTTGGTCCGTGGACGCCACGGTGACCGCCTTCGGGCGGACAAGTTTCATTCGACCGAAAGCCAATCCATGACAACGATACGACCGGCCCGCGCGGCCGATGCCGGCCACATCCGCATCATCGCGGAAACCTGCGGCCTCTTCGCACCCGAAGAGGTGCCGCTTCTCCTCGAGACTTTCGCCCCGGAAGCGACCGGATCCGGCACCGCCTGGTTCCTCTCGCCTCACGGGGCGGCCATGGTCGAGCCGGAGCCGTTCTCTGCCGGCCTGTGGAACCTGCGGTTCATTGCCGTGCGTCCGGAAGCGAGACGCGGCGGCGAGGGCAGGGCGCTGGTGGCAACAGCAGAGGCGCACGCTGGCTCTGCCGGGGGGCGTCTCCTCCTTGTGGACACGCAGGGTGACGAGACGACCATGACGGCGCGCTCGTTCTACGCGGCTCTGGACTACGAGAGGGAAGCCGTGATCCGAGACTATTTCGGCGACGGCATCGACAAGGTCACCTTTTGTCGCCGGCTGTCGCTACACCACGAGGCTTGACCTCGACTACGGTCGAGGTCGGACAAGTCGTGAATGACTGACACCCGGCTTCGCCCCTTCATCGCCGCATCCGGCTTGTCCAACCTCGCCGATGGCGTCGCGATCGTGGCCTGGGCATGGCTTGCCTCGCTGCTGACACGGGATCCGCTGCTGACCGCGACGATGCCGGTCGCGCTGCGTCTGCCATGGGTCCTGTTCGCGATCCCGGCGGGCTTGGTCACGGATCGCGCCGATCGTCGGCATCTGATCCTGTGCGTCGATTGCGTGCGTATGGCCGATTTCGCGGTGGCTGCCGTCTTTCTCTGGCTGGCGCTCCTGCTCCGCCCTGCGCCGGACGAGGGACTGAGTTCGCCGGTGCTCTTTGCGGGGCTGATGTGCGCCGCCTTGTCTGTGGCTATCGCGGAGGTGTTTCGCGACAATGCCGCACAGACGATGCTGCCGGCGATTGTGCCGCCGGAGAAGCTGGAGCGGGCGAATGGCCGGCTCTGGAGCGTGGAACTGGTGGGCAGCGCGTTGATCGGCCCCGCGCTTGGCGCGTGGCTTGTCGCGGCGTTTCTGCCCGGACCGTTCCTGCTCAACGCGGTTTGCTTCGCGCTGTCGGTGCTGCTGATGCTGCGCCCGACGGGCGGGTTTCGGCCCGATCCCCGTCCCCGGAACTGGCGCGCGGAACTCCTCGAGGGCTGGGCCTTCCTGTGTGCCGCGCCGACGCTCCGCCTGCTGGCGGTGGTGACCGGGATCTGGAATCTGCTGCACCAGATGGTCGTCATCGCGCTGATCCTGCATGTGCAGGAAAACCTGGGATTGGGCGCGCGCGCCTACGGACTGTTCCTTGCGGCGGGGGCTGTTGGCGGGATCGTCGGGGGCCTCTTGGCCGAGTGGGTGATTGCCGCGATCGGACCGGGGCGGGCGGCGCAATGGATGACGGCGGCATCGGGGGTTGCCTTCGCGGCGATACCGCTTGCCCCTGATGGCTGGACCCTCGCCTTGGTCTTTGCCGGGTTCGAGTTGACCGGCCTGATCTGGAACACGGTCTCGGTCAGCTATCGACAGCGCGCGATCCCCGACGCGTTGCTCGGCCGGGTCAACAGCCTCTACCGCCTGCTTGCTTGGGGGATGATGCCGGTGGGCCTCGTCCTGTCGGGGGTCGCCGTCCGCGTGGCGGACGGTCCCGTTTCGCGTGAGGCCGCGCTTGTGACGCCGTTCTGGATTGCCGCTGCCGGAGCGCTCTTGCTCACGGCAGCGGCTTGGCGCGGGTTGGGCCGCGGGTTCGGCGTCGCCGTCACTCGTCGACGGTGACGGCTTCCATCCCGGCGGTGAAGCCGCGCAGCGAGAGATCGAGTTCCGCAGGCTGATCGGGGGCCAAGGCGGGAACGACCACGATGCGGGCCATGGCGCCCCGGCGGAAGCGGTTCATGTCTTCTTGCGAAAAGCCGAGCCGCGCATAGCATCCGCCCTGATCGCAGAAGGCGAACGGGTAGCGGCGGGCCTGCCCGCCATCGATCGACATCGTCACCTGGGCGGTCAGCAGGGTGCGCAGGGGCGTCAGGATGGTGGCGCCGCCGGCAAGCTCCCCCCCGTCCGGCAGGTCGAAGAAGTTGACATCCGCGGTCGGGTTGCCGCTCTGATCGCTAAGCCGCTGGAAGAGCTGGCAGGGATCTTCCTGTCCCTCGGGTGCGCGCAGGCAGCGCACCTCGAAGTCGCCCTGTTCCTCGCGCACGTAGATCTGTCCGTCTTCCGGGACCGCACCGGCGGGAAGCTCGCCCGTGGCCAGATCTCCGCCCGGGGCCGTGGCAGGCGTCTCTTCGGCCGGGGCGGCATCTTCGGCAGGGGCGGTTTCGGCGGTCGGTTCCCCGGCCGGTTCGGCCGCGGGCGCCTCCTCGGTCTCGGTCGTGTCCTGAGCGGTCGCGGCGATCGGCGTCAGCGCCAGCATGGCGGCCAGCAGGGCCGAACGGGTGGCGAATGGCATTGAGGTCCTCCGTCGTCTCCTAAGGGTCTTGCCCGAGCGCCTAACACGGTCCGGAGGGGGATGGCAGTGGCGAAAGACCGGGCGCGCGACCGGTCGCCACCGCACGGAACAGAAATGCGGAAAAGGGCCCGTGAGCAGGCCCTTTTCCGTGTCTTTTTCAGACTCTCCCTGTCGGACTGGCCGACTTATGGGCAGGACCATACTCAACCCCGGGTGGGCGTCAACGTGGTTTTTTCGGTAGGGCGCATACGATCGCGATCATTCGCATCGGATACGAAAAAGACCGCACGGGACAAGGCCCGCGCGGCCAGTCGACAGGGAGGATAGGCCGCCTACGGCAAGGTTTTGCGTCGCGGCCTGTCAGCGGTTATGGCACCGAAGGGTTAACATTTCCCCAACGGGAGGGGCGGCGATGGGTGACGGCACGATTTTCGTGGGCGGAGGGGGCGAGGGTTATGGCGTGCCGCAGACGCTACGGCTGGATTACGCCAATCGCCACGGTCTGATCGCAGGGGCGACCGGCACCGGGAAAACCGTGACGTTGCAGATCCTTGCCCAGGCCTTCTCGGAGGCGGGCGTGCCGGTCTTCCTGTCGGACGTGAAGGGTGACCTGTCGGGTCTCGCCAAGACGGGCAGCGCCGATCACAAGCTGCACGGGCCGTTCACCGAGCGGGCCGCGAAGATCGGACTCGACCTGACCTACGCCGCCGCGCCGGTCACCTTCTGGGACCTCTGGGGCGAGCAGGGGCATCCGGTGCGGACGACGGTCAGCGAGATGGGGCCGCTGCTTCTGGCTCGCCTGATGGAACTGACCGAGGCGCAGGAAGGCGTGCTCAACATCGCCTTCCGCGTGGCGGATGAGGAAGGTCTGGCCCTTTTGGATCTCAAGGACTTGCAGGCCATTCTTGTCGCAGTGGATGAACGTCGCAAGGAATTGTCGGCGCGCTACGGCAACGTCTCCACATCCAGTGTCGGGGCGATCCAACGGGCGCTTCTCGTGCTCGAAGGGCAGGGGGGCGCGGCGCTCTTCGGGGAACCGGCGCTGGAGCTTGCGGACCTCATGCGAACGGAGACGGACGGGCGGGGCCGGGTCAACGTGCTTGCGGCGGACAAGCTGATGGGGGCGCCGCGTCTCTATGCGACGTTCCTTCTGTGGCTGCTCTCGGAACTCTTCGAAGAGTTGCCCGAAGTCGGCGATCCCGACAAGCCGAAGCTGGTCTTCTTCTTCGATGAGGCGCATCTGCTGTTCGACGATGCGCCCAAGGCCTTGATCGACAAGGTGGAACAGGTTGCGCGGCTGATCCGCTCGAAAGGGGTCGGCGTGTATTTCGTGACCCAGAATCCCGACGATATCCCCGAGGATATTCTGGGTCAGTTGGGCAATCGGGTGCAGCACGCCTTGCGGGCCTTCACAGCGAAGGATCGCCGGGCACTGCGGCAAGCGGCGGAGAATTACCGCGAGAATCCGCGCTTCGAGGTGGAGGATGCGATCCGCGACGTGGGTGTCGGCGAAGCCGTCACGTCGCTGCTGGAGCGCAAGGGGATCCCGGGCATCGCGGAGCGGACCTTGATCCGGCCACCCGCCTCGCAGCTTGGTCCGATAAGTGCGGCAGAGCGGGCAGAGATCGTGCAAAGCTCTCCGATCGCTGGGAAATACGAGGCCGAGGTGGACCGGGAGAGCGCGTTCGAGGTGCTCGCCAAACGGGCCGAGGCAGCCGCCGAAGAGGCGGCGCGGGCCGAGGAAGAGGAGGAGGAAGCAGCCGCAGCGGAGCGGGAATACAAGGCCGGACGGCGCTATTCCGGGGGGCGTGTGGGACGCTCCAGCTCTCGCAAGAGGAGCCGCCGGAGCGACAGTGTGGGCGAGGCCTTCGCCAAGTCATTGGCCCGTTCACTGGGATCGCGGGCCGGACGCTCCATCGTGCGAGGCGTGCTCGGCGGGCTGTTCCGGGGGCGTTAACGAAGGGCCGAAATGGCCGTTAATCCGTGTGCACCCCCTGTGCTCCCCCCCTGTGCACCCCCCGTGCAGACACGGGACATACGGCACCGCGTTAACCAATGCGGATCCGGCCGACTTGCGGTTCGTCCGACTCGCCGTAAAGGCGAGCTCCCGGGACGCCGCGCGGATGTCGACCGGGCCTCTTCATCCAGTCCTGCCCTCGTCGTCCCCATCTACGGGTGGACGGCGCTGCGGGATGCCGGGCCAGATGTGATCGGCTCCGGGCCCCGTTTGGCCTGCATGAAGTGTGCCGGATGTCGGAGTACGGCGCCTGCCTCTATTCCCAGCCGCGCGCGATCAGGCCGGCGGCCTCGGGCGCGAAATAGGTCAGGACCCCGTCGCAGCCGGCGCGCCGGAACGCCATCAGGCTTTCCATCATCGCTTTCTCGCCGTCGATCCAGCCATTCGCCGCCGCCGCCCGGATCATCGCGTATTCGCCCGAGACCTGATAGGCGAAGGTCGGGACACGGAAGCGCGCCTTCACCCGGCGGACGATGTCGAGATAGGGCATCCCCGGCTTGACCATGACCATGTCGGCGCCCTCGGCGAGGTCGCGGGCGATCATGCGCTCTGCCTCTTCCGCGTTGAGCGGGTCGAGCTGATAGGTCTTCTTGTCGCCCTTCAAAGCTCCGGAGGCCCCGACCGCGTCGCGGAACGGCCCGTAGAAGGCCGAGGCATATTTGGCCGAGTAGGACATGATGCAGGTGTCCGAATGGCCCGCCGCTTCGAGCGCATCGCGCATGGCGCCGATCCGGTTGTCCATCATGTCCGACGGCCCGAGGATGTCGGCCCCGGCATCCGCCTGCGCCACTGCCATCCGGACGAGTGCCTCGACGGATTCGTCGTTGAGGATGATCCCGTCCCGCACGATGCCGTCATGGCCCTGAGCATTGTAGGGATCGAGCGCGATGTCGGTCATCACCAGCAGATCCGGCACCGCCGCCCTGATCGCGCGGGTGGCCCGGTTCGAGAGATTTTCGGGGTTCCATGCCTCTTCGCAGGCATCCGTCTTGAGCGCGTTGTCCGTGTAGGGGAAAATGCAGATGCAGCGGATCCCAAGCTCGGCCGCCTGTTCGGCCGCCTCGACGATGCGGTCGACCGAGCGGCGGACGACACCGGGCATGGACGGGACCTCTTCGAGCACGTTCTCGCCGTCGCGCACGAAGACCGGCCATATCAGATCGTCGACCGACAGCCGATCTTCGCGCACGAGCGCGCGCAGGGCCGCGTTGCGCCGCAGGCGCCGTGGCCGTGTGCCCGGAAACTCCCTCATGATGCACCCTCGCTACACGTTCCGCCCGACGTGACACGGACCTCGACGTCAATCAAGCGCGCGGCCTTGCCCCGCCCCGGCGCGCAGGTCACAACCGCCGGGCCGAGGAGGGACGTGGCCGTTGGATTTTGTTCAGATCGCCTTTGAAGTGATCGACCTGCGGTCGTTCTCTAACCTGTGGTTCTGGATCGCGCTGGCGGTGCTTTGGTCGACGGCCTCCTACTGGGTCGTCGGCGTGCCGTTCGATATGGTGCGGCGGGCGTCTCGGGGCGACGAGGTGGCGTCGCGGGATGCGCATGCGCTGGGCACGATTCACGCAAGGCGCCTGACGCATATCGCCGATGTCTCGGGGACCTGGGCGACGGCGTTCACCTGGTTCGCAGTTACGGCGCTGGGCCTGATCGGGTTCGTCTACGGGCTTGAATTCGCGCAGGCGATCTTTCTGCTGTTCGCTCCGATGTCGCTGGTCGGGTGGCTGAACCTGCGGACGGCGCGCAAGCTGCTTTCCACGGACCCGGACGGGCTGCCACCGCTTCTGTTCCGCCATCGGCGGGTCGTGCAGGGCATCGGCATGGTCTCGATCTTCGTGACGTCCATGTGGGGCATGTGGATGAACCTCAACGTCAGCGTGCTTGGCGGCTGAGCACGCGTTGACAAGAGGGGCGGACCCGTTACGTGCCCCCCATGCCGGATGATGCCAGCGATCTGACCACGACGCCCCTGCCTCCGGGCCATCTGCGCGCGGGCGGCGCGCCGCACGGCTTCGACGCGACGGTGCTGCTGCGCGAACTGGATCGCGGCAAGCCGGTCGTCCATGTCGCGCGCGACGACAAGCGGCTGGAGGCGATGGCCGCCGCCTTGCGCGTCTTTGCGCCCGGAACCACGATGCTGCGCCTGCCGGCCTGGGATTGCCTGCCCTACGACCGTGTCAGCCCGGCCGCCGAGATCAGCGCCGAGCGGATGGCCACCCTGACCGCGCTGGCCCACGGGCTGTCTGGGAAGATGATCCTGCTGACCACGCTGAACGCGGTGACGCAGCGGATGCCGGCGCGCGCGACGCTGAAAGGCGCGGGCTTCGCCGCCCGCGTGGACCAGCGCATCGACGAGGGGGCGCTGCGCGAGTTCCTCGTTCGGATGGGGTTCACCCAGTCGCCCACCGTGACCGAGCCGGGGGACTGGTCGCCGCGCGGGGGGATCATCGACATCTGGCCGCCGGGTCAGCCCGCGCCGGTACGGCTGGACCTTTTCGGCGACGTGTTGGACGGGCTGCGGCGTTTCGATCCGACGACGCAGCGGACGACCGAGCAGTTGGACGGGATCGAGCTTGCCCCGGTCTCGGAGGTCATCCTCGACGGTCCGGCCATCACCCGCTTTCGTCAGACTTACCGGGTGGAGTTCGGGGCCGCCGGGACGGACGACCCGCTCTACGAGGCGGTCAGCGCGGGGCGCAAGGCGGCGGGCGCCGAGCATTGGCTGTCGTTCTTCCACGAAGAGTTGGAGACGCTGGCGGATTTCCTGCCCGACGCCGCTTTCGTCATGGATGACGGCACCGTCCCCGCCCATGCCGAGCGGTGGGGTCAGATCAGGGACATGTACGACAACCGGCGCGAGGCGATGCGCGCGCGCGACCGGCTGGACGCCGTCTACAAGCCCGCGCCGCCCGAGGGGCTGTACCTGTCGCCCGACGCGCTGGAGGCGGCGCTGACGGGCAGGCGGGTGCTGCACCTGTCCGCCTTCGCCGCCCCGCCCGGGCCCGGCATCCTGGATTTCGGCGGCCGGATCGGACGTAGCTTCGCGCCGGAGCGTCAGCAGGAGGGGGTCAACGTCTTCGAGGCGCTGGCGCGTCACGTGGCCGACAGGCGCGAAGACGGCGGGGTCATGATCGCGAGCTATTCCGGCGGGGCGCGGGAACGGCTCGAAGGGCTGCTGGCCGATCAGGACGTCACCGGCATCAAGCTGGTCCGCCGCGCCGAGGAAGTCGGGCGAGGTGACGTGGGCCTTGCCGTCTGGCCGCTGGAGCGGGGCTTCGAGGGGCCGGTCGGCAAGGGCCGCCTGACCGTCATCTCGGAGCAGGACGTTCTGGGCGAACGGCTGATCCGGGGTCGCAAGAAGAAGCGCAAGGCCGAGAACTTCCTGACCGAGGCCCAGTCGCTTTCGGTCGGCGATCTGGTCGTCCACGTGGATCACGGCGTGGGGCGTTATCTGGGCCTGGAGACCGTGACGGCCGCGGGCGCGCCGCACGAATGCATCGCGCTCGAATATGCGGGCGGCGACCGGCTGTTCCTGCCTGTCGAAAACATCGAACTGCTCAGCCGCTACGGCGCCGAGGAAGGGCTGCTGGACAAGCTGGGCGGCGGCGCGTGGCAGGCCCGCAAGGCCAAGCTCAAGGAGCGGATCCGTCAGATCGCCGAGCGGCTGATGCGGATCGCGGCGGAACGGGCCTTGCGCAAGGCGCCGATGCTGGAGCCGCCGGGCGACATGTGGGCCGCCTTCGAGGCGCGGTTCCCCTACGAAGAGACGGACGACCAGCTTCAGGCGATCGAGGACGTGCGCACCGATCTGGCCAGCGGTCAGCCGATGGATCGGCTGGTGGTGGGCGATGTGGGCTTCGGCAAGACCGAGGTGGCGATGCGCGCGGCCTTCATCGCGGCGACCTCCGGCAAGCAGGTCGCGATGATCGCGCCGACGACCCTGCTGGCGCGGCAGCATGCCAAGTCCTTTGCCGACCGGTTCCGGGGATTTCCGCTGACCGTCCGGCAGCTTTCGCGCTTCGTCAGCGCGGGGCAGGCCGCCGAGACCCGCGCGGGCCTGGCCGAAGGGTCCGTCGATATCGTGATCGGCACCCATGCGGTCCTGGCCAAACAGGTGAAGTTCCGGAATCTCGGCCTGCTCATCATCGACGAGGAACAGCGGTTCGGCGTCACCCACAAGGAACGCCTCAAGGAGATGCGCTCGGACGTGCACGTGCTGACGCTCTCGGCCACGCCGATCCCGCGGACCCTGCAGATGAGCCTGACGGGCGTGCGCGACCTGTCTGTCATCGGCACGCCGCCCATCGACCGTCTGGCGATCCGGACCTACGTGTCCGAATTCGACACGGTCACGATCCGGGAGGCGCTGCTGCGAGAGCATTTCCGCGGCGGTCAATCCTTCGTGGTGGTGCCGAAAATAAGCGATATCAGCGAGATGCAGGCCTTTCTTGAGGCGCAGGTGCCCGAGGTCAGCTTCGTGATCGCCCATGGCCAGCTTGCCGCGGGCGAATTGGACGAGCGGATGAACGCCTTCTACGACGGCAAGTACGATGTCCTGCTGTCGACCACGATCATCGAGAGCGGGATCGACATACCGACCGCCAACACGATGGTGATCTGGCGGGCGGACATGTTCGGGCTGGCGCAACTCTACCAGATCAGGGGACGTGTCGGCCGATCCAAGACCCGCGCCTATGCCTATCTGACGACCAAGCCGCGCGCCAAGCTGACGCCTGCGGCCGGAAAGCGCCTGCGCGCGCTGGGCTCGATCGACGCGCTGGGGGCGGGGTTCAACATCGCCAGCCAGGATCTCGATATCCGGGGTGGCGGCAACATCGTCGGCGAAGAGCAATCAGGCCACGTGAAGGAAGTCGGCTTCGAGTTGTACAACTCGATGCTGGAGGAGACGATCGCCAAGCTGAAGGCCGGCGATGCAGGTCTGGCCGACGCGCTTTCCGACGATTGGTCGCCGCAGATCGCGCTGGGCGTGCCGGTCCTGATCCCCGAGGATTACGTCCCCGATCTCGACGTGCGGCTGGGCCTCTACCGGCGGCTGTCCGGGCTTGAGAAGAAGGTCGAGCTGGAGGGGTTCGCGGCCGAGCTGATCGACCGCTTCGGCCCTCTGCCGTCGGAAGTGAACGTCCTGCTGCGCGTCGTCCGCATCAAGGCGTTGTGCAAGGTCGCGGGCATCGAGAAGCTGAATGTCGGCGAGAAGGGCGCAACGATCGAGTTCCACAACAATAAGTTCGCGGATCCCGGCGCGCTGGTCGATTTCATCAAGTCCTGGAAGGGTGCGGCCCAGATCAAGGGCGACCGCCTGGTCATCCGCGCCGAGGCGAAATCGGGTGCCGACCGCATCAAGGGCGCCAACCGCATCGCGCGCGAGTTGGCCAAGGCCGCGCTCTCGGGGGGAACCGGCTGAAAACGGTCCGCGTTCGGCTGCAATGGAGGGCGGGATGTTCGACACGATAGACGGGCGGGACGTGGTCTATACCGTGGTCGGGCTGGCGCTCTTCGGGCTGACGCTGCAACCGGCCCTTGCGCGCTACAAGCTGTTCAACCTGCCGCTTTTCTACGCGCTATTCGGGGCGGCCGCCGGGATGGCGGGGTACGGGATGATCGACCCGCTGGCCAGCACGCTGCACGCGAAGGTGGTGGAGCATGCGTCGGAGTTGATCGTCATCATCAGCCTCGCCGGGGCGGGACTGGCCATCGACACGGTCGGAAGCTGGCGGAACTGGAACCCCACATGGCGGCTGCTGCTGGTGACGATGCCGATCACGGTCGTGGGCGTGGCGGCTTTGGGCCATGGCTGGCTGGGCCTGACGATCCCGGGCGCCCTTTTGCTGGCGGCCGCATTGGCGCCGACGGATCCGGTACTGGCCCGGTCGGTCCAGGTCTCGCCCCCCGGGCAGGACGAGCAGCCGATGGAGGTCGCGCTGACGGCCGAGGCCGGGATGAACGACGGGCTGGCCTTTCCCTTCGTCTATCTCGCCATCCACGCCGCGGCGCTGGGCGTGGGCCAGATGTTTCAGGGAGAGGCCTGGTTCTGGTCCTGGCTCAGCTTCGATTTCGCCTATCGCGTGATCGTGGGGATCGTGATCGGCTACGGGGTCGGGCTGGTCATCAGCCGGATCATCTTCTCGCCGGTGGGCGACGGATCGCAGGGGGCCTGGAATGCGGTCGTCGTGGTGCTTGCCTCGACATTGCTTGCCTACGGCATCACCGAGGGGGTGGACGGCTACGGGTTTCTGGCTGTGTTCTTCGCCACGCGGGCGGGCCGGTCGAACACGCGCGGCACGTCTAACGAGGGGTACGAGAAGTTCGTCCATCACGGCGCCGAACAGCTCGAGGCGATCCTGCTCGCCGTGCTGCTCCTGTGGCTGGGCACGTTCATCGGGTCGGGCGCGCTGTCCGGCCTGCGGTGGCAGGAGGTGGCGTTCGCGCTGGCGCTGGTCCTGGTCCTTCGCCCCGCGGCCGGGCTGCTGGCGCTGGTGGGGCACGATTGCACCGATATCAGCCGCCGCAAGGTCGCGTTCTTCGGGATCCGGGGAATGGGGTCGGTCTTCTACATCGCCTATGCGCAGAACCACGCGCAGTTCGGGGATATCGACGCGGTCTGGCGGATCGCGGCAGTCACGATCCTCGTCTCGATCCTGATCCACGGATATGCCGCGAATTACTGGCTGGAGGGGGACGAGCAATTGGGCGAGGTGCATCCGCATCACGAGGACGGCGAGGGCGACCGCGAGGCCGCCTGAGGCCGGTCTCACACGTCCGTCGCGCGCGGTGCCTCCTCGGCCTCGGTCAGGCGCGCGATGAGCAGGCTGGCAAGCGCGGCGAACAGGGCGGAGGCCAGGGCGAGCGGAAGCGGCGTGCCGTCAAAGAGAAGACCGACCGGGGCCGCCAGCGCCGCCGCACCTACCGTCGCCGCCGACGAGACGATCGAGGACGCCATCCCGGCGACGTGCCCCAGCGGGACGAGCGCAAGCGCATTCAGGTTGCCGACCGCGAAGCCGACCATGGCGAACGTGCCGAACTGCCAGGCGACGAAGGCCTCGAAGCCCAGCAGGTCCGGGAAAGCCAGCCAGAACACGACGAGGACGAGCGACAGGCCCAGATGCGCCGCAATGGCGCGCCGGATCAGCCAGACCATTCCCAGCCGACCGACGAGCCGCGCGTTCAGCAGGTTGGCCAGGCCGGACAGGAGCGCGATGCCGCCGAACCAGAGCGGGAAACTGGCGGCACGGTCAAAGGTCTGGTCGTAGATCTGCTGGATCGAGATGATCGTCGCGAAGAGGATCGCGAAGACGAGGGTCTGCGCCATCAGCGCGCGCCGCGTGTCGGGCGCGGACACGACCTCTCGTGCCGCCTGCCAGAGCGGCCGGACGCGGAGCGGTCGGCGGGACCGGGTCGGAAGCGTCTCCGGTTGCCGCAGGGCGAGCCACAGGCTGGAAATCAGCGAGAAGGCGACGAAGGACCAGAAGACGCCGCGCCATCCGAAGCTGGCCGAGATGCCCGCCCCGATCAGCGGCGCGATCCCCGGCACGAGTGTGAAGACCATCATCGAGTAGCTGATGATCCGCGCCATGCCGCGGCCTTGGTACAGGTCTCGCACCATGGCGATGGCCACGACCCGCGGCCCCGCCGCGCCGAGACCCTGGAGCAGCCGGGCGAGGATGATCCCGTCGAGATCGGCCATGACCGTCGCCGCGGCGGCCGACAGACTGTAAAGCGCCGCACCGCCCAGCATCACGCGCTTGCGCCCGAACGCATCCGAGAGCGGCCCGGCGATGACGGTCCCCACCCCCATCCCGACGAGGAAGCTGACGATGACGAGCGGCAGGCGCGCCGACTCTGCGGGGGCGAGTTCGGCGCCGATATCGGGCAGCGCGGGCAGGATCGCATCAATCGAGAAGGCGATCGTCGCCGCCAGCATGGCGACGAGAGCGACGAACTCGGCCGTCGGCAGACGTGACGGGGCGGGGTTCACCCGCCGGCCGCCTGACTGGCGATCTGCCGTTGGAGGTCGTCAATGATCTGTTGCCACGTCTCGGCGGGTTGGGCGCCGGCGACGACCGCCTGGTTGGCGATGACGAAGGTGGGCACGCCGGTCACGCCGCGTTCGCGGGCGTGGGCGTCGCGAGTTCGGATCTCCTCCCGGTCTGCATCCGTCGCGAGCAGCCGTTCGGTCATCGCCCGGTCCATCCCGCATCCCTCGGCGATGTCCGCCAGAACCTGCGGGTCGCCGATATCCCGGCCCGCCTCGAAATAGGCGGCGAACAGGCCGTGGACGACTGCCGTCTGCCTGCCTTCGAGACCCGCCCAATGGATGAGCCTATGGGCGTCCAGCGTGTTCGGCGTGCGTGCGATCCCTTCGAGATCCAGCGTCAGGCCGCTGTCTTCCGCTGCCTCGACCACCGGGAGATAGGCGCGGACGGCGCCTTCCTTGCCGCCGAACTTGCGTTCCAGATAGGTAGCGCGATCCATTCCGCCCTCAGGCATGTCGGGATTGAGCTGAAATGGGTGCCACTCGATCGTGAACGGATGGTCGGGGCGCGCCTCTAGGGCCCGGAACAGGCGGGTCTTGCCGATATAGCACCAGGGGCAGATCGGATCGGAAATGATGTCGAGCTTGAGCATGGGTCCCCCCAACACGCGCGCTCGTCTTAGGCCCCAGCCGCCGGGAGGGGAAGGGGCGCTTGCGCCGGGGCCATGCGGCATGGCAAGGGAGCGGGGCTAAAAGCCTGACGAGTATCGAAAATGAGAGATCAGACTGGGACAAGCGGCCGCGCCTCGGCACTGGCTGCGCTTGTCGACGAGACGGACTGGCAGGATATCGCCGCCGGGTTTGGCGGTATCGGCCGCTTCGTGCTCGATCTCGAAAGCTCGGACTGCGAAATCGACGAGACCTTGCGGCGCCTCACCGGCCTCGAGGAACTCGTCGGTCGTGTGCCGGCGGATCGGTTCATCGAGCGGATCCATCCGGACGACCGTGCGAACGTCGTCGCGGAGATCAGAAGAGCGGGTGAGGAAAACGGCGCGTACGACGTCGATTTCCGCTTCGAGCGGCCTGACGGGCGCATGATCTGGCTGACCGGTCAGGGCCGCGTTCGCAGCCATTCGGATGGCAGCAGGCTTTTGATCGGCGTGAACTACGACATCACCGACCTGCGGCAGGCGCAGGAGCGTTCGGACCTGCTTGCCCGTGAGATGGCGCACAGGATGAAGAACGTCTTCGCGCTGGTGCAGGGCATGTTCAACATGGCGGCGCGCAGTGCGCAGACCCGCGAAGCCTTGGCGGAGGGGTTTTCAGGGCGGCTGCAGGCGCTGGCGGCGGTGAACTCGCTGACCTTCACGGGCGAGGACCGCGCCGTAGCCGCCGATGCGCTGGTCGATGCCATCCTCGGTCCGTTGATCGCGGGCGGGCGGATCACCGCGAAGCTGGACCCCTTCGCGTTCAACGGAACGTCGGCACAGACCATGGTCCTTGCGCTGAACGAATTGATGACGAACGCGGTGAAGTACGGGGCCCTGGCCAATGATGACGGGCATGTCGATCTGTCGATCGAGGTGGAGGGCGACGAGTTCCGCTTTGGCTGGTCGGAGCGTGGGGTGGCCGAGCCCGTGGTCGAGCCCGAGGGAAAGGGTGGCTTCGGGATGCAGGTCCTCAAGACGATGACCCGCGCGACCTATTCCGGCTCTCCGGTGCTGGATTGGCGGCCCGAGGGCTTGGCCTTTTCATGCACCTGGCCCGCCGGGCAGTTCGGCTCCGGAAATCAGGAGGCGTCGGGCGGCTGACCGGCCTCTGCCGTCTCGGCCAGCTTGCTTCGGATGAGCTTGCCGTTCGCGTTTCGTGGCAGGCGGTCCCGTCGGAGCCAGAGGCGCGGCTGCTTGTAGCGGGCAAGGCGGGTCGCCAGATGGGCTGTTGCAGCCGCCTCATCGAGCGGCGCGCCAACGTAGTAGGCTGCAAGAACGGTTGCGCCCGACGGCAGCGTGACCTGACCGACGGCTATATCCTCGACCGGCAGGCCCTGGCACGCCGCTTCGATCTCCAGCGGAGAGACGCGATAGCCGCCCGGGTTCAGGATATCGTCGCGTCGGCCGAGATACCGGATCGCGCCATCGGCTGCCTGTTCGACGCTGTCGCCGGTATCGAACCAGTCGCCCGCCACAGGGCTGGGCCCGTCCCCCTCCCAATAGCCGAGCATCAGGCCGGGATCCGAGGTGGAGATCTGAAGCGCGCCGTCCAAGACGCGGATGCGCCGCCCCGTCTGGGGATATCCTGCGAAGCCGTCCGGTGCCGGCCGGTCCGGGGATCCCGAAATGAAGGTGGAGCATTCCGACATGCCGAGCGCTTCGTGCAGGTCCGTCCCGGTCTTCGCACGCCAGTCGTTTCGGATCGCGGTCGGCAGGCTCTCGCCCGCGCTGAGGCCGTGGCGGAGCGCCGGCATCGCAGGCATGGGCGCGCGCAGGATGCGGCGGTAGACGCCCGGCGCCGCAGCGAAGATCGTCGCATGCGCCCCGGCGATCAGTGCGGGCAGGGCGGCGGCATCGGTGCCGTGGGGCGGGATCAGGGCGGTGGCGCCCCGGCTCCACGGATCGAGCAGACCTGTCCCAAGCGTATACGTCCAGTTGAAGGCACCGGCATGCATCACGCGGTCGTCGGTGCGCAGGTCGTACCAGTCCTTCCACATCATCTGGCGTGCGCGTACGGCCCTGTGGGCGTGGGCGACGGCGCGGGGCCGCCCGCCGGACCCGGAGGTGAAGACGATGTAGCCGAGCCGCTCCGCATCGCCGAGCATCCAGTCGTCGTAGGCAAGCGGCTCCCCGTTGAGGTCGCCCGGCTCGACCTGCCTGACGCCGTCCGGGGGCGCGACGGACGGGTCGACCACCGCCAGGGCAGGATCGAGTTGCGCCACCATGGGCGTGATCTCTGCCCGGGTCAGCTGTGCCGATGTGGCGACGGGCACGAGGCCGGCCGCGGCACAGGCGAGGTAGGTGATGGGAAAGTCGGGCGTATCCGCCAACCGCAGGATGACGCGCGCGCCCGCCGGGAGGTCGAGGCGTCGGAGCGCACCTGCGCGCCGCTCGACCCGCGCAAGCAGGTCGCCGTGGGACCAGCAGACATCGCCGCCCGGGACGATCAGCGCGGGGTGATCCGGGCGGTCGCGTCCGGCAGCCAGGACGTAGGATGCGAAGTTGAAACCTTTGCTCATGGGGCGTGCGCGCCGTGTGGTGGGGTCGTCGGTGGCGCGTCAGCCATCGGCTTCCAGCAGGCCGAGGCCGCGCAAATAGATCCCGATCCCCGCCTCGAGCAGATCTTCGGGCGGGAAGGGAGCGTTCGCGCCGGGATCGCCACGAGAGAAGAGTTCGACGACGCCGTGGCTCATCGCCCAGATATGGGCCGAGAACATCGCCGGTGGTGGCCGCCTGTCGGCCGGCAGGCGTTCCGACAGGGCCGCGGCCGCCTTTTCCAGCACCGCGTGGGACCGGGCCGCGGCGCGCGCGAGGTCAGGCGTCTCGTTCCGGCTGAGCCCGCTTTCGAACATCGCCATGTAATGGCCCGGATAGCGCCGGGCGAAGGCGAGATAGGCCCGCCCCGTCGCCTCGAAGGCGGCGAGGGACGAGGGCTGCGAGGCGAAGGCATGCTCCATCAGGTCGGCGAAGATCGCGTGACCCTGCAATGCACACTCGATGATGAGGTCCTCGCGCCCTTCGAAATGGCGGTAGACGGCGGCGGGCGTGACGCCGGCCTCGCGCGCGGCTTCGGACAGGGTAAAGCCTGTGGGGCCCTTCGCCTCGATCAGTCCGAGCGCGGCATCGACCAGCGCCTGGCGCAGGTTGCCGTGATGATAGCCGCGCTTAGGCACCGTCAAGCCAGAGCTCCGGTCCACCGGCGACCTTGGGGTCGATCTCCAACAGGTCGTCGCGCCGCCCGTCATAGGGCAGGGCGTTCAGGATCACGCGGATCGCGTTGAGGCGCGCGCGCCGCTTGTCGTCCGACCGTACCACCGTCCACGGGGCGAAGTCGAAATGCGCGCGGTCCAGCGTCTCGTCGATGGCCCGGGTGTAGTCGTCCCAGCGCGACAGTCCCTTGACGTCGATCGAGGACAGTTTCCATTGCTTCAGCGGGTCGCGTTCGCGCGACAGGAAGCGGCGCAATTGCTCGGCCTGTCCCACCGTCAGCCAGAACTTCAGCAGGATGATCCCGTCCTTCACCAGCATCCGCTCGAAATCGGGCAATTGCTCGAAGAAGGTCGCCCGTTCCTCGTCGGTGCAGAAGCCAAACACCTTTTCGACGACCGCGCGGTTATACCAGGAGCGGTCGAAGATCACCATTTCGCCTGTCGTGGGCAGTCGGCGGATATAGCGTTGGAAGTACCATTCGCCCGCCTCGGTCTCGGTCGGCTTGGAGAGGGCGACGACCCGCGCGGCGCGGGGACTGAGATGCTGGGTGACCCGTCGGATCGTCCCGCCCTTGCCGGCGGCATCGCGGCCCTCGAAGACGGCGACCAGACGATGACCGGTCTCGCGCATCCAGGCCTGGCATTTCACCAATTCTATCTGGAGCGCGTCCAATTGCTCTTCGTAGGCCTTCTTTCCCATCCAGCGGTCGTAGGGGTAATCCGGCGTCACGATGTCCTTCTTACGCGCCTCGCTCAATGCGGAGCGGACGTCCGCCGGGGCGTCCGTCTCGGCGAATGCGCTGATCGCTCCGTCGAAAGGTAGGGACATTGGCTGGCTCCGGCAGTGATCGCGTCCGTGGGTCTTACGCGAAGCCGTCGCGCGCGCCTAGGCCATGTAGGCCCTCAGGATCGCGGCTTCCACCTCGTCGGGAGCCACGTGGTGGGGCATGTGGCCAACGCCGTCGAGCCGGGTGAGATTGGCGTGGGGCACCATCTCGGCGAAGGGCAGAGCGTGGATGTGGTCGGGCACGATCGTGTCGCGGGTGCCGTGAACCACCTCGATCGGCAGGTCGAGCGCGGGATAGTGAGGCTCCATCTCGACGATATGCGGCTTGAGGCCGTTCACCTGCCGCGCATTCGCCCGCAGGGAGCGTCGCCGCAAGGTCAGAGGCGCGCCGACATGATCGAAGTAGCCTTGCGGGACCGGGTCGGGGGCGAAGATCGCCTCGGTCACGCGGCGCAGGTAATCCTGTCCGACGAAGGCGGTCAGGAAAGGGATGACCGTGGCCCCGCCGGGGGCGGAGGCGTTCACGGCATAGAGCGGCCCGAGACCCCCTTCCCACCGGTTGGAGGCGGCCGCGACGAGCGTGAGCGCGCGGAGCGTGCCCGGCCGGTGGACGGCCCAGGCCAGCGCGATGGCGCCGCCGAAGCTGTGACCGATCACGACGGGGTCATGGGCGCCCAATTGGGCGGCTGCGGCCTGTAGCAGGATTGCCTGTTCGCGCGGAGATTCGGCGGCGGTCGAGAACGGCGCGTCGTAATCCGGATCCGTGCGGCCGGTATAGCCCAGTCCGGGTCGGTCGAAGGCGATCACGCGGAAGCGGTCGGCGAGCCTGTCCATGAACGAGAACGACCAGTCGCGGGCATTGCCGCTGGCGCCGTGGAGGAAGACGAGATCCGGCCCTTCGCCCCGCACGACGGCATGGACGGGAACGTCGTCCACATCGAGAAACAGGCCCTGCGGCGGGAAGGCGGCTTCGAAGGAGGCTTCGCGGATCGCGGCGCGTCTGTCGACCCAAGTGCCGCCGCCCATCGCGAAGGTCGCGGCAAGTGCGGTGGGGGTGACGATGGATGACAACATGGTGAGTCTTCGGGTAGCGCATATCGAAGATAGGCGCGGTAGCGCGCTCGGCAAATACCCTTCGAGGTCAACAGATTGTGTCGGTCACCCTTTGCCGATCCGCGTGAGGTCGAACGGCGTCGTCTGGTAGATCTGGTTGATCCAGTTGCCGTAGAGCAGGTGCGCATGGCTCCGCCAGCGATTGAGCGGCAGGCGCGCGGGATCGTTCTGCGGGTAGTAGTTGCCGGGCACGTTGATGGGCCGGCCCTCGGACACGTCGCGGTCGTATTCCCGCTTGAGCGTGTCGCTGTCGTATTCGAAATGGTTGAAGATATAGAGCGCGCGGCGGGCGCGGTCCTCGACCAGACAGGGCCCGGTCTCCTCGGAGCCGAGCAGGACGTCGATGCCGGCCGCCTCCAGTTCATTGCGGCGCATCTCCGTCCAGCGCGAGATCGGAATGACGCATTCGTCCGAGAAGCCCCGAAGATAGGGAGAGGCCGGCGCCTCGTTCTGGACGGGGAAACAGCCGAACGCCTTGTGGTCCAGCATGTGCTTGGGGACGCCGTGGAAGTGCCAGGCCATCGCCATCCCGCCCCAGCAGACGCCGAAGGTGTGATGCACGTTGGTCTGTGTCCAATCCATGACTTCGGTCAGTTCGTCCCAATAGGTGACCTGATCGAAGGGCAGATGCTCGATCGGGGCGCCGGTGATGATGAGGCCGTCGAAGCGCTGGTCCTTCACCTCCTGGAAGGGGTGGTAGAAGGTCTCCATGTGTTCGGGCGCGGTGTGCCTGGACTGGTGTTCGGACATGCGGACGAGCGTGAACTCGATCTGCAGGGGCGTCGCGCCGATCAGGCGGGCGAACTGCGTCTCGGTCGCGATCTTCATCGGCATCAGGTTCAGCAGGGCGATCCGCAGGGGGCGGATATCCTGACGCGTCGCGTCGTCGTCGGACATGACCATGACACCCTCGTCTCCGAGGATGCGATAGGCGGGAAGGTCCTGGGGAAGGGTGATCGGCATAAGACGCCCGATCTAGGCGGCGATGCGAGCGGCGCCAAGGGCGTCGGCGACCAGCTCGATCACGTCGCCGGCATCGCGGGCCTCGCCGACACGGTGGGCCGGCAGGGTGACGCCCCAATTGCGTGCCATCGCGCCATAGACCGGCTCGCGCCTGCGCATGGCGCGGGCATAGGCGAAGGTCGCGAAAGCGTCCGGGTCGCACTCGGTGCCGTGCTCGGCCGAGAATTCGGCCCAGAGCGCCTCGTTCACGGCGCGGGGGTAACACATCGGCTTGGGATCGGCGGCGAAGCGCTCGACCAGACGTTCCACATGGTCCTCGCCGCCCTGAAGCCAGACCATCAGCGTCGCCGCCGACAGGCAGCGCAAGACGGGGTCGGACGGATCCTCCGGGTCGACGACTTCGCAGATGGAGCCGCCGGTGTCGCAGACGAAGTGGTCGTAGCCGTAGACGTCGCCCGCGCGGGCGATGAAATGCGGCGTGTCCAGAAGGGCACGGCGCTCCGCGCCTTCGTGCAGTTCTTGACGACGCAAGTACTCGTTGAAATCGAGGCCGCCCCTGTCGGGATCGCCGGGCTTGCCGAGAAAGGTCGAGAGCGGCGCGAGGTTCGCGAACGCGATGTTGCTTTCGATGTAAATCGAATCCGAGCGCAGAAGCGGCTTGAGGAACGGGACCTTCATCGCCTCGCGGGTCAGATTGTCCTTGATGGCCTCGCCCATATAGGCGGTCCCGATGCGGTAATCGATCGAGTAGTGAAACCACTCCCCGGATGCGCGCAGGATCTGGGCGAGATGGGTCTTGCCCAATCCCGACATTCCGAAGAACGCGACGCGCTTGTTGGGCGCCTTGCGCCAGTCTTCCGGGGTCTCGTAGATCATCCGCGCGGGGTAGCGGCGGTGCGTCCCGCGGTCAATCTGCGCCAGAGCCGCCCGTCGAGGATCACGAGCCCAAGCGCCAGCAGCGCGAAGCCTGCATAGGTCGTCGGTGCGAGGGTCTCGTCCCGAACGACGGCGCCCAGGAGGATGGCGACAGGGGCGATGAGAAGCGTCGTGAGAAGCAGGTTCCCGGAGCCCGCCATCGCGAGGACGCGGAAGTAGAGCAGATAGGCCAGCGCCGTGGAGACGAGCGCGTAATATCCAACAGCCAAGACGGTTTCAGACTGCGACGGCCAGACCGGCCCGTCGATCCAAAGGGCTGCCGGGATCATCACGAGCGACGATCCGGTCAGCATTCCAGCCGCTGAGACCTGCGGCGGCAGGTGCCCGAGCCTGAGCCGTGCCCACACGCCGGCCATCGCATAGCTGACCGTGCCCGCGACGACGGCGAGCTGGGCGAGGCTGCGAATGTCGAAATCCAGCAACGCGGCCGGGCCGATGGCGGTCGCCACCCCCGCGAAGCCCAGCGCGACCCCCAGCGACCGGCGGCGCGTCAGCCGCTCATCGGCAAGGAAGAGCGCGGCCGCGAGAACGCCGAAGACCGCCGTTCCGGCGTTCAGGATCGAGGTGAGGCCCGTCTCGATGGTCAACTGACCCCACGCCATCAGCGAGAACGGGATCACATTGTTGAGCAGACCCATGACCAGCAGCGCGGTCCAGCTTCGCGCGTCGCGCGGGACGGGCAGGCGCAGGATCAGCACCCAGAGCCAAAGGGCGATCGCTGCTGGGGCGACACGCCAGGCGACGGAGGTCACGAAAGGCAGCTCGTCCAACGCGATCCGGATGGCCAGGAAGCTGCCGCCCCAGATCAGCGACAGGAGGCCCAGTTCGGCCCAGGCTCGGGCGGACATGTCTCTGCTCGTCATGATGCCGCGCTAGCAGGGCCGTACCGGGCGGGCGACCCGAATGATGCGGAAGGGCATGAACGCGAAACGCCCCGCCATGGGGCGGGGCGTTCGCTTCGATCGCGGCTTGCGATCAGAACTTGTAGGCGACCCGGAGGCCCACGCCGACGGCGCTGTTGTCCTCGAACGATGCGACGGGGTTGCCCGCCACGCCCGGATTGGCATCGCCGATCTTGGTGTAGTTGATGCCGCCCGAGACATTCAGGTTGTCCGCGGTGTACCGGACGCCGAGCGAGAGACCGATCAGGCCGTCGGTCGGGCCGAGGGGCGAAACCGTTTCGTTGTCGTTGGCTTTTTCGTACCGGATCGACGCCAGTCCGACGAGGTTGTCGGTGAAACGCCGCGCAACGCCCAGGTTCCAGGTATAGCTGTCCTCGATATCGGCGAGGTCGGTGCCCAGAAGCTCTGGGACAACGTCGAAATCGTCCCAGTCCGTCCAGCGCATGGAGGCGAGCAGGAGGGTCTTCTGGTTCAGGCCGGTCTGGAATTCGAGGTTCACGGATTGCGGCGTGGCGAAGTCGATGTCGCCGTCGATCTCTCCGGGGCCGAACAGGATCGACTGCTCGACGCCGGTGGTGTTGTGCGAGACCTCGGAATGGTAGGTCGCGGCGAAACGCAGGGCGATCTCGGGGATCTCGTAGGCGACCCCGAACGTGTAGCCGAGGCCCCAATCATCCTCGATCTCGACCTCGTAGCCGCCCGACGGCCCGAAATTGGTCGAGACCGCGCCAAAGGTTCCCTGTGCCGTTGCGACGGCCGTACCGAAGCCGGCGGCGTTCAACTGCGCTTCGAGGGCTGCGGTCGCATCATTGCCGCTGGCGACGCCGGCGAAGGCGGTTCCGGCCTCGTCGCCGAGGGCAGCAAGGATCGCCTGGGCCGCAGCCTGATTCGCGGCGCCGGGCGTCTGTGCCGCCGTCGCGACGGCCTCGCCCAGACCGACGGCCCCTGCGCGGGCGCCGAGGGCATTGGCGTAGGCGATCCCGTTCAGGACCACGCGGCCGCCGGCATTCTGGGCGCGGAGGCCGCCGAACACGCTGAACCGCTCGTTGATCTTGTAGCGGCCGACGAAGCTGATCGCGTCGGCACCCAGATCCGCGGTCGTCCCGCCCAGGGCCGAGGTCGTCGGATCGTCGTTGTAGAAGATGTCCGCGCCGAACGGCTGGTCGGCGATCACGGCATAGGAGAACTTGTCGTTCACCGTATTCGCATAGGAAAGCGTCGTGTTCGTATAGCTTTCGCCGGCATCGTAGCTGCCTTGCGTTGCGATCGAGTCGTCGCCGGTGAGATTCGGGTTCACGTAGCTGAAGCTCAGCGACGTGGTGCCCGCTTCATCGAAAAGCGGCGAGATGCTCTGCCCCGACCGGTCGAGCCCGCCCGCCTGGGCGATCGAAGTCGTGGCCAGCAAAGCCGCCGTAGCGATGGTGATGCGCGTCATGTCCTGTCGTCCTTCCCTCGGATCGGGGTCGCGTGCCCCGTACGCCTCCTCCCGGCGCGGTCGTGACGAACCGTGGTGGACGAAGGGCTTGCGCGTCAAATCCTACGCCACGTCATGACGCAAATGCGCCTCATTCCCCATGGGGCCGGTGGCTTTCGGGCAACAAGGGACGCGCCGCGACCCGGAGGTTGGCATAGGCCGCCCCGGCAATGATTGTGCCGCCCAAGAGGACCATCGGATCCAGCGGCTCGGCGTAGAAGGCCGCGCCGATCAGGGCGATGATCGGGAGGCGCGCGAAATCCACCGGCATGACGGTCGAGGCGGGCGCCTGAGACAGCGCCTTCGTCAGGCAGAAATGCGCGGTCAGGCCCGCCAGCCCGATCAGGGCCAGCCAGGGTGCAGTCGCCGCATCGGGAAGGGCGATGTCCCCATCCCACCCCGCGCAGACCAGCCCGAAGAGCAGTTGCAGCGCCGTCAGCCAGAACAGGATCGTCACGATGCCGTCATGGCGGGTCAGGCGCCGTGTCAGCAGGTTCGTCAGAGCGAAGAAGAGAGCCGCCATTCCCGCCCAGAGCAGGCCCACGGAGAGCTCTCCGGAAAAGGGCCGGGCGACGATCAGAACGCCTGCGAAGCCGAGCGCGGCGATCACGTACTGCACCGGCCGGACACGTTCGCCGACGATCAGGGGGGCGAGGACCAGAACCCAGAGCGGCGACGTGAATTCAAGGGCGAAGACCTGCGCCAGCGGGATCAGCGTCAGGGCATAGAACCACAGGTTCTGACCCGCGAAATGGGCGATGTTCCGGGTGACGTGCAGCGGCAGGCGCGCCGCCGAAACCTCTCGCAGCCTGCCGGTCAGACCGGCAACGGACAGGACGATGCCGAGCCCGATCACCGAACGGAACAGCATGATCTCGAACGTGTCGTGCGTGTCGGACACCGCCCGGCCCGCAACGGCCATCGACGTGAAGGACACGATCGAGCCCAGCATCCAGGTCGCCGCGACGAGCGTCGTCCGATCCATCAGCGGCGGGGTCCCGTGGTATCCGCGATCCGCAGGCGAAAGGGCGAGCGATCAGGCAAGCGGGCGGATGCGGAGGAGCGTGATCCGGTTGGCCTCGCGCCCGCCGACCTCGAACCGGAAGTTGTGGAAGCTGAAGACCTGGCCGACCGTGGGAATCGTCTGGGCCTCATGGATGACCAGTCCGGCCACCGTATTCGCCTCGTCGTCCGGAAGGTTCCAGTCCGTCGCGCGGTTCAGGTCGCGGATCGTCATCGCGCCGTCGATCGTGAAGGTCCCGCTTTCGTCAGGCTCCAGCATCGGAACGTCCGGCTCGTCGAACTCGTCCGTGATCTCGCCCACGATCTCTTCGAGAATGTCCTCGAGGGTTATCAGGCCCTGCAGGGCGCCGTATTCATCCACCACCAGCGCAAAGTGCGTGTGCTGCCTGAGGAACTGGCGAAGCTGGTCGTCGAGCGTCGTCGTCTCGGGGATGAAGTAGGGGTCCTTCATCACCGCGCCGATCTCAAGCTCGGCAAGACGGGTCAGGTCGCCGTCGGCGCCCCGGATCAACTCATCGATGCGGCGCAGCAGGTCCTTGGCGTGGACCACGCCGATAATGTTCTCCGGCTCGCCACGGAAGACGGGGAGGCGCGTGTACCGGCTGGCGAGGCACTGGTCGAGGATGGCCTCCGGGGAGGCTTCGGCGTCCAGCATCTCGATGCCGGAGCGGTGGAGCATGATCTCTTCCACCGTCCGTTCGCCGAGGTCGAGCGCGCCGAGCAGGCGGTCACGGTCCTCTTTCTGAACGCCGCCTTCGGTGTGGCCCTGTTTGATGGCGCCGAGGATTTCCTCGTGAGCGGACATGATCCGGCTGTCCGGGTCGATATCGACGCCGAACGCCTTGAGGATCAGGCGCACGAAGGCACGGACCACGTCGACGACGGGCGCGAACAGTTTTACGACGATCGCAATCGCCGGAGCCACGCGGGACGCCGCGGATTCCGGGTTCGAGATGGCATAGGTCTTCGGAAGAACCTCCGCGAAGACGAGCACGAGGGCCGTCATCACCAGCGTGGCGACTGCCACGCCGCTTTCGCCCAGCACGGCAGTGAAGAGGGCCGTGGCGAGCGAGGCCGACAGGATGTTGACGATGTTGTTGCCCAGAAGGACGGCGCCGATCAGGCGCTCGCTATCCTCGGTCACGGCGAGCGCGCGCTCGGCCCCCTTGGCGCCCTTGTCGGCCTGACTGCGCAGCTTCGCGCGGCTGGCCGCCGTCAACGCCGTCTCGGAGCCCGAGAAGAACCCGGACATCATGAGAAGGAAGAGAATCGCGCCGGCGATGCCCCAGGCGGCGCCCCATCCGATTGTCGCTGCGGTTTCCATCCTGCGCCATTAAGCGCGCGTTCGCCCACCATCAAGATGGCCGCCATCGGCGACGGCGGATTTCGTCGGTTCGGGCGGGACGCCCGAAGCTCAATCCGTAAGCGGATGTTGGGTCAGGACCAGATCGCGCAGGCGGCTTTCCAGCACGTGGGTGTAGATCTCGGTCGTGGAGATGTCGGAATGGCCCAGAAGAACCTGGATCGCCCGCAGATCTGCGCCGCCGGACAGCAGATGCGTGGCGAAGGCATGCCGCAGGACGTGCGGGCTGACCTTGCCGGGGTCGAGACCGGCTGCGGCCGCAAGCGTCTTGATGCGGGAATGGAACCAGACACGCGTCAGGTGCCCCGACTTGCCGCGCGACGGAAAGAGGTGGCGCGACGGCGCCTTCGGGTCCTCCTGCGCGTCGCGGAGGTCGAGCCATGCGGCGAGTGCCGCGCGCGCCGGTCCGGACAGCGGAACCATTCGTTCCTTACCGCCCTTGCCACGGACCAGCAGCATGCGCGGATCACCCCGGCTGGCGGCGACGGGCAGGGACACCAGCTCGGTGACGCGCATTCCCGTCGCATAGAGAAGCTGCATCATGCAGGTGTCGCGCACCCGGTCCGTCTCGGTCTGCGCAAAGGTCCGCGCCGCTTGCAGGATCGCGTCGACCTCGGCTTCGCTCAGCGTCTTGGGAAGCGCCTTGCGCCGCCCGGGACCCGAGATCCGGATGGCCGGATCGTCTTGCCGCAGGCCCTCGTCATAGGCGAACCGATAGAGCCCGCGGATCGCCGAGAGGCGGCGGGCGCGGGTCGAGGCCGCGAGGCCCTCTGCGTCGCAGGCGATCAGGAACCGCTCGATATCGCCCCGTCGCGCGGTTTCGACGCTCTCGCCTCGGGCCTCCAGATGGGCGGCGAAGGCGTGCAGATCGTTCCGATAGGCCATCAACGAATTGGTGGCGGCCCCCCGTTCGGCAGCCTGCGCCTCGAGAAAAAGGTCGATCCAGTCGCTCATCCGGCGAGGAGCAGGTGGAGGGCCGTGCGTTTCGCGCGATCCTCCATGCCGACCGAGCGGAGAAAGGCAAGTGCGCGTGTCACGTCGCGCGGAGGGGTATCGGACCCGGCCGAAAGGCTTGTCGCGACCTCGAGCATCGCCTCGCCGATCCGGTCCGACTGCGCCATGCGGGCCAATTCGTCGTCCGTCACGGCCTGCGGGGCGAAAGCCGATGCGATCGCCGCCGGGAGATCTCCTGCGAGCGGCGGAAGAGCCTCGCCGCGGGCGAGTGCCGCGGCGAAGGCGAGACGCGGGTCCGACGTCCGGGCATTCGCCGCTGCCGTCTCATAGGCTGGCGAAAGGAGACCCAGACGCAGGGCCGTATCTCCGCTGACTCCTGACGCGACGACCCGTTCGCCGATCATGGCCGCCAGAGCGTCCAGCAAGTCGGCCTCCTCCATGAGCGCGACGGCATCGCGCAGCTCGCCCGCCGGATCGGCCCCGCTGGCCAGAGCTCGTTCGAGCCGAGCCACCGCGGAGGCCCGTTCCCACACGCCGCCGGAGGCCGAGGGACGCCGTTCCGTATAGAGTGCAAAGAGAGAATCCGCGCTGATCGCCCCGGCGCGCGCGAGACGTTCGGCAGCCTCGATCTGGGCCTTCCACCCGCTTGTCGGACTGAGGTCCGCGCCCGCGAAGCGAAGCGGCAGATCACGGGTCGCGGGCCGCTCTCCCATGCCTTCGAGCAGGCGGAAGGCGAGCGGCGTCATCGGGCGCGGCGGGATCGGTGGCGGCTCACCCTCGAATAGCTCGGGATCGAGAAAGCGGGCGAGGAGCAGATCTTCTTCCGGACTGGTCACCTGAAGGGCCCGGCCCGTTTCCAGCGCCAGCGCGGCGGCCTGCCAGTCCCCCGACCGCGAGAGGCAGTAGATCCGAGCGGGCAGTCCGGGTGCGAGGTCCGGCCTGTCCAGCATGGTCGCGCAGGCTTCCTCGTCGTAGCCGGTCATCAGCGCGACGTCGAAGAGGCGCGCGAATGTCTCTGGCGTGTCCGCCCCGGCCCGTTCGAGAAGCGCCTGGGCCGGGTCAAGTGCGCCGACCTCCACCAGAGCGTCGATCCGCGCGTGGAAGACACTGTCCGGGTCCGTCGCCGCACGCGGCACGTTCAGCTCTGCAAGAAGAAGCAGTCGCACGATCCCTTGCAGGGCAGGGGGCATGTCCCCCGTCGGACGCGACAGCAGGTCGGCCAGCCTGTCCGGCTCGGATCCCGCGACGGCATCCGGCGGGAGCCCGGTCGCGTCCGAGCCGAGAAGGCCGACCGCGTCCCTGCGCACTTCGCCAAGGGGGAGGACCGCGACGTCGCTTTCCGACGGGGCGGAGGCCGGGGGTTCGTCCGGCGCCTCGCCGAGAGGGGGCCGGTTCAAGGCTTCCCTGAGCCAGGGAATCACCGTGTCGGGTTGCTGGGCGAACGACGGCGTCGCGAGGCACGCGGCGACCACGAGGAACAGATTAGCCCGCATCGATCTCGATCTGCTCGCTCTGCGGGGCCGTCTCCGGCTCGAGCAGGAAGGAATATCCGTAAAGGCCCGCGACGACGATAATCGCAAGGATCAGAAGGTATTTGAGGAACCGCAACATGCCCTGCCCCTGAGGCTTCTTCTTTGGGCGCGACTTTGCCGGGTGGGGTTCCGCTTGGCAATGCGGGTGGCAACAGGCAGGAAGGCGGTGTGGCAACAATGGGCAGACATATGCCGGGCGAGGGGCGGCCCATCGTCCTGGTGGGGATGATGGGATCCGGCAAGACCGCCGTGGGAACGGCCCTGGCCGAGCGGCTCGACGTTCCCTTTCGGGACACAGACGAAGCCATCGTGGCCGCGTCCCGGATGAGCATCGCCGAGATCTTCGAGAGGGATGGCGAGGCGTTCTTCCGGGCCAGGGAGCGGGAAATCCTCAACCGGCTTCTGGACGCAGGCCCCGGTGTGGTGTCGACGGGAGGCGGCATCTTTCTCGACCAGCGGAACCGGGACGCGATCGCGGCACGGGGCGTCTCCGTCTGGCTCAGGGCCAGCGCGGATCTGCTGTGGTCGCGGGTGAAGCATCGGACCACCCGGCCGCTCTTGATGACATCCGATCCTCGCGGAACGCTCGAACGCCTGCTTGCCGAACGGACGCCGCATTACGCAAACGCGCAGGTCATCGTGGATGCGCATGCCTCGTACTCGATTTCAGACATGGTGGATCACGTGATTGAAGCCTTGCTTCAAATCAGCCCGGAAACCTCTGCATGACCGAAACCGTCCGGGTGGAGTTGGGACGGCGGAGCTACGACGTTCTCATCGGGCCGGGGCTGATCGATCGCGTGGGCCCGCTGATCGAGCCCCTTTCGCCGCGCGGCCGCGTCCTGATCCTGACCGAAGAACGCGTGGCCCCGCTTTGGCTGGAACGGCTGAGGGCGGGGCTCGACGGGCTGGACGCGCCCGCGCTGACCTTGCCGGCCGGCGAGGCCACGAAGTCTTGGGACGGCTTAAGTCGCTCAGTCGAATGGCTGCTCGATCAGCGGCCGGAGCGGTCGGATATCATTCTCGCACTGGGTGGCGGGGTGATCGGGGACCTCGCGGGCTTTGCCGCTGCCTCGGTGCTTCGCGGCATCCGCTTCGTACAGGTTCCCACGACCCTGCTTGCGCAGGTCGACTCTTCGGTCGGCGGCAAGACCGGGATCAATACGCGTCACGGCAAGAACCTCGTGGGCGCGTTCCATCAGCCGTCGCTGGTGCTGTGCGACACGTCAGTTCTGGACACGCTGCGGCCTCGCGATTTCCGGGCCGGGTATGGCGAGGTTGCGAAATATGGCCTGCTTGGCGACAGCGCCTTCTTCTCGTGGCTCGAGAGCAATGGACCGGCGCTTGCAGCGGACGAGAGCCTTCGGCGAGAGGCGGTCCGCCGGTCCGTGCAGATGAAGGCAGACATCGTCGCGCGGGACGAGACCGAAGCGGGGGATCGCGCGCTCCTCAACCTCGGACATACATTCGCACACGCTTTGGAGGCGGCGACGGGCTATTCCGACCGGCTGTTGCACGGCGAAGCGGTGGCCGTGGGGTGCGGCTTGGCATTCGACCTATCGGCGCGTCTTGGATTGTGTGCGCAGGAATTGCCGGGACGGGTGCGAGCGCATCTGGCGGAGATGGGGCTGCCGCATGACCTGCGGGACATTGACGGTCCATTGCCAGGGGCAGGGGCCCTGGTCAACCTGATGGGACAGGACAAGAAGGTGCGCGACGGCAAGCTGCGCTTTGTCCTCGCGCGGGGTGTCGGTGAGGCCTTTGTGACGTCGGACGTGCCGCATGAGAGTGTGGTCGATGTGCTGTCGGACAGCCTGAGAGGGAAGTCTTAGCTAAGACTTCCCCGAGCGGAGCCTTAGCTAAGGCTCCGCTAGCCAAATCCTCGACTGAGGATTTAGGATCAGGTGAGACGCCGGATGGGTTCGCGGTTGCAGAGGATCACGAACTGCCCAGCGTTCTCGACCGTGGCGAAGCCGCGCCGGCGCATCTCGGCCAGGAATGCCTCACGGCCGACCATGCGTTCGACATCCCGTGCCTTCCGACGAATGACGGCACCCTGCCGCGCCGCTTTCGACGACAGGATCTGAGTGAGCCATTGCTCGGCGACCGGGGAAAGAAGGTAGCGCTCGTCCATATCCTGATGGATGACACGCCTCGGTTAACGCCCCGCTAACGTCCGCAGGCGTCGCAGGACGGCGACGCGAATCGCACTGGCAAGACCCGCGCTGACGCCCCGCTCTCGGTCGATGCGCGCGGCAAGGGCGTTGAGCGAGACGCCTTCATCCTGGGCCATGCGCTGGAATTCGTCCCAGAACGGCTCTTCCAGCGAGACGCTGGTGCGATGGCCGTGGAGCGTCAAGCTGCGCTTTCGCGGGCGGGCATCCATCACTCCCGCTCGTGACCATCCAGGTGCCGGCGCGCCCGGTGCGCAGCGGCGTCTTCCTCGGCTTTCTGGGCCTTCGTGCGACCGTGACGGGCGGCGTTGGCGTCCGCCTCGGCCCGCTTGGCATCGCGCGTGCGAGCCTTGCGGGCCGCCCGCAGGTTGACGACCTTGCCGCTCACTTCGGTCCGATCATCAGTTCGGGGCGAACGACCCGGTCAAAGGTCTCCTCGTCCACGAGACCGAGCGCGATCGCCTCTTCGCGCAGCGTCGTGCCGTTCCTGTGCGCCGTCTTCGCGACCTTGGTGGCATTGTCGTAGCCGATCGTGGGGGCGAGCGCCGTGACCAGCATCAGGCTTTCTTTCATCAGCTTGTCGATCCGCTCCACGTTGGCCTTTGTGCCGACCACCATGTTGTCGGTGAAGCTGCCCGCCGCGTCGCCCAAGAGCTGCATGCTCTGCAACACGTTGTAGCTCATCATCGGGTTGTAGACGTTGAGCTCGAAATGGCCCTGGCTGCCGGCAAAGCCCACGGCGGCGTCGTTGCCCATGACATGCGCGCAGACCATGGTCAGCGCCTCCGCCTGGGTTGGGTTCACCTTGCCCGGCATGATCGACGATCCCGGCTCGTTCTCCGGCAGGATCAGCTCGCCCAGGCCGGAGCGTGGACCGGAACCCAGAAGGCGCATGTCATTGGCGATCTTGAAGAGGCTTGCGGCCACCGTCTTGAGCGCGCCGGAGAACATGACCATCGCATCGTGCGCGGCCAGCGCCTCGAACTTGTTGGGTGCGGTCACGAACGGCAGCCCTGTGATCGAGGCGATCTCGGCGGCGACCTTCTCGGCAAAGCCCTTCCGGGTGTTGAGCCCGGTGCCCACGGCCGTGCCGCCCTGCGCCAGTTCGTAGATGTCCGGAAGGCACGCCTCGACCCGTTCGATCCCCTTGGCGACCTGATGCGCGTAGCCGCCGAATTCCTGGCCGAGGGTCAGCGGGGTCGCGTCCTGCGTGTGGGTGCGACCGATCTTGATGATGTCCTTGAATTCATCCGACTTGGCCTCCAGCGCCTGATGCAGCTTGCGAAGGCCCGGCAGCAGGGTGTCGCGGGCCATCATGCCGATGGCGACATGCATCGCGGTCGGGAAGGTGTCGTTGGACGACTGGCCCATGTTGCAATGATCGTTCGGATGGACCGGTTCCTTGGAGCCGATCGTGCCGCCCATGATCTCGATGGCGCGGTTCGCGATGACCTCGTTGGCGTTCATGTTGGATTGCGTGCCGCTGCCGGTCTGCCAGACGACGAGGGGGAAGTTGTCGTCGAACCTGCCGTCGATCACGTCCTGCGCGGCCTGCTGGATCGCCTTGGAGCGGTCCGGGTCGAGATCGCCGAAGTCTTCGTTCACGATGGCCGCCGCCTTTTTGATCGCTCCGAGCGCGCGGACGATGGCAACCGGCTGGCGTTCCCATCCGATGGGAAAATTCATGATCGAGCGCTGGGTCTGTGCGCCCCAGTACTTGTCCGCCGGAACCTCCAGAGGGCCGAAACTGTCGGTTTCTGTGCGGGTATCGGTCATCGGTCGGACTCTCCTGTCGTCATATCGCGCGCGGGGGCCCGTGGATCGGGCCGCCAGGCGTGCCAATTGCGATGAGTGTCCTATCGCATGCCATTTCCCGCGTCGGAAGAGGGCCACGCGATCCGATGCCCATCCAGATAGAAATGATCCGGGCGCAGGTCGAGGCCGCGTCCGGATCCAATTGGCCGGGGTCAAAAGAAGATGTCGTCCGCGAGTTCTGCCGCGGATATCCCGTAGACGGTGATGGTCGTCCCGCCATAGGACAGGATCGCCGCACCGCCATGGTCTTGAAGGCTGAAGCCTTGGATCACGATGCTGTCTTTCGGAACGTCGAAGACAATTCTGTCAACGTCGTTCTCGAAATCCAGGATGCGATCGTTCCCGTCCGCGAGGCCGAAAACGAAGACGTCCGCATATCCCTCATCGGCGCCCCCGTCGCTTGGGTTATCGCCGTAAAGAACGTCGTCGCCTTTCCCCCCTCGGATAATATCTTCACCAGAGCCGCCATAGAGACGGTCATTTCCCTCTTCGCCGAAGAGTTGATCGTCACCGTCACGCCCAAAGACCCGGTCGTCACCGTCACCGCCATAGACTACGTCCGCACCGTTGCCGTCTCGGTCATCGGCGTAGACGACATCGTCACCCTTACCGCCGTAAACGACGTCACTGCCTGAACCGGCGTAGATTCGATCGTTACCGCCTTCCCCCAAGAGGCTGTCGTCACCGTCGCGCCCGTAGATGCGATCGTGCCCGCCGCCGCCATAGATCGCGTCATCGCCTCCGCGGCCATCGAGATGATCCCGACCTGCGCCGCCATCGAATACATCGTCCCATGGTGTGCCGATTATCGTGTCCCGTCCGCCTGTCCCACCAAGGTCAGGCTCGCCTTCATAGCAGCCACCGCAGACGGTGTCGCTGTCCTCAAAAGTCAGGACCTGCGCGCGAAGCCTCGCTATTACATCAGAAGCAAACATCTCCCATTCCCCCTTACGCTAAAACTACAGGCGCCGTCCGCTTCGGAACTCATGAAGACACCGGCTTTGGCCTCATGGCCAAACCCGCCACTCGTAACCACCGAAGCGACGGCAGGTCGAAGACTCTTCGAATAAACAAGGAGCCGCCTTGACGGCGATCATTGACGAATTCGAAACAATGCCGAAACGAGGGAGCTTTCGGCGCGGGTGAGGGCGCAGGATCGCCAAATCCTCCCAGCTTGGCGCCCTCGCAGGACCTACAGGGTTTTATGCATTGAACGCACAGCCTGCCCGTGGCGCTTAGCGTCCATCCTCTTGGAGGTTGAGGGCGACATAAACCACGGCAGCCAGGGCAAAGCCGACGAGCGATGCGACGCTCTGCGACACAGAGCTGAGCGTGATGACGGAGATCAAACCGACATACATCGATCCGATTGCCGCTTTGGCACGCGGCGCGCGCAGGAAGAGTGTCCCGAATGCAGCGGGCAGGAAGACGGCGAGGCTGTTGAAGGCCGCGATGATCGTGTCGAGCGTGTCCGAGAAGAAGATCGCGGTCAGTGCCGTCAGGCCGACGAGGGTCATGATAACGAGACGAATGCGCCGCATCGGCATCGACCGGTCGACTGTGCTGACGAGCGGCATAATGAAGGTGTCGATGGACGACATGATGCAGGCCACGAACATGATGGTGGCGATCCATGCCATACCTGTCGGCGCAAGCAGCGTGAATGTGCCGTACATGTCGGCGCCGTCAGGGGCCCAATATCCCGCGTAGGCCATCAGCAGAAGCAGCGAGCCACAGACGAGTGCGGCCATGGCATAGCTCGTCTGCGCGACCCGGGTCGAGCCTGCAATCGTAATGCGTTGCCAGTTGTCCACGGCAAGAAGCGCGCTCCACGGAATGAACAACCAGATGCCGACAAGTATGGCCGGTTCATATTGACCAAACGACAGGAACGGCGCCGCATCGCCTTCGAGGCTGGGCAGCCCGAGTGCAAGGACAGCACCGCAGATCACGATCAGGCCAGCCTGAACGATATCCGTCTGGACCGCGGCGCGGTAACCGCCGAGGAGGAGGTAGCCAGCGATGAAAACGGCAGACGCGACGATGGCCAGCGAAGGCGCATTCCCGAAAACGGGGGCCGCGATCAAGCCGAGCGCACCCAGTTGCACCGCGGATCGCAACACGAAGACGAACGCCATCGGGATCCAGATCCATATCAGTCTCTCTGTGCGGTGGGTCCGGGCCATCAGATCGACCAGACCCACCGCCTCATTGGCTTCTGCGCGGCGACGGATCAGCGGGGCCATGACGGCGCAAAGCAGGAGACCGAGGGAATAGGCACCCACGACGGAGAACGCGATGACCGGTGCCTGATTGGCGAACAGGAACAGCGCGAGAAAGCTTCCGATGCCGATATTGCCTGCCACCGCGCCGGCCAGCGTCGCGACCAGTCCGTTCCCGCCTTCGTTAGTCAGAAATTCCGAGCGCGGGTCGATTTCTTCTTGCGCTCGCAGAGCGAAGAGACGGCTCGCAAGCACCGGCAACAGCATCAGCGCAAGAACGCAGAGCGCGATCAGAGAGGCCTGAAACTCCAAACGGGTCTAGCCGTTGACGATCAGCCCGAGTGGACCCTTCAGAAGTCGTGCGGTCAGATCATGCTGTCCCTTGGCGCCGACCTTTTCGTAGATGCGCTTCAGATGCGTTCGCGTTGTATTGATCGACACTGTGTCGCGGGCCGCGATCTCGTTCGGCGACAGCCCGTCGAGAAGGCCGAGCGCGGCTTCGGCCTCTTTCTCGGTCAGTCCATAGGCAAACCGGAGCAGTTCGGTCTTTTCGGCTGTCGTGCCGATCTGATTGGCCGGCCTGAGGATCAGCACGCCCGACGGTCCGCCGATCTGAAGGGCAGTCTGCCGAAGGGCCTTCGGACGGAAATGAAGTCCGACAGCCTGTCCGTCGACCATGAACAGAGCTTCGCCGTGCCCGGTCGCGCAGGCTTGCGCGAAGTCACGGTCCGACAATTCCGCGATCGCCTTCGTCAGTGCGGGAAGGTCTGAGTCGTCCACGTTCTCGCCGCTCAGCTCCGAAATCACCCGGGCGAAGTGCGAGTTCGCGAATTTGACATCCATATCGGACGAAATCACCGCCATACCGATATCAAAACGCTCGATGACGTTTTGCAGCACCGCCCCAATGGTCGCCGACTGCATGATCTGGCGGTTCAACTGATAGGATCGGTCCCAGTGGGGCATAAGCGCCGTAACCATTCGGTCGAGCGTCTCATCGTTGGGCGTGGCGTGGGAAGAGAGCGCGTAGGTGAAACGGTAAAGCATCTCGACCCAGCGGCTTTCGTCGTCGATAGCGCCGTAGCAAAGCTCGACCAGAGCGTCCTCGCTTAGATCGCCAGCGTTGGGATCGAGGCCGAGCTGCGACAGGACGTTCGAAGAGATATCGGCGATCGAGACGTTTTCGTTGTCTCGGCTGCTCAATGCCTCGCCTTCGTACCAATGGTGGATCACCTGCGAAATCCCGAGGCGCCGTTCCTCGATGAACAACCCGGCCCGACCTTTTTCGAAGCAATGAGATGTGACATCGGTGATATTCATCGTCTCGAAATGGCGCTGCATCGGCGCAACAAACTTGCCGTTCGCCGTCATTGGGTCGTCACCGCCGTACAGGAGCAGGATCCGCATACCGTCGGCCACTTGGGATCCCTGCGGCCAGCGCCAGGCATTCGGGATGCCGCGAAAAATCTCGTGGAAGTAACCGGTGGTCGGCGTGGGCCATGCATACGGGTCCTGCAGCAACTCATCGGTGATCGCGGGGTCGCTCGAAATCACATCGATCAGCCGCTTGCGGTCATTTAGGCGCGCGCTGAGAAATGTATACAGTTGGTGCATCGTCAGTTCATCGGGCGCGTCTTCGGGGTGCATCTTGGCGCGGGCCTGCATGAATGACCGCGCGAGCCGCCAGATGATCGGTTGATTTGGCGGCGGAGTGATGAAGACGATGGAGCGAGCCAGATCGGGCCAGTCCTTCAGGATCTCGAGGACGAGCGTTGCGCCGATATTCGGCGCGACGATCATTCTGTCCTCCCAAGCCGTCTTCGCAAATGCCGTTTCAAGACCGAGCTTGAGATCCGATACGAGGCGTTCCCAGCCCTCGTTCATGTCCATATGCGCACGCGGCGCCCGAGCGCCGCTTGAGTAGCCGTGTCCACGCAGGTCCGTCCCGTGAACCTGCCAGCCGCGTGCCGCTACACCTTCGATCGTGGGCCGGAGGTTCAGCGTGTGTTGCGCCTGGGAATGAGCGACGAAGGCGACGCGGCTCGTCTTGTCTGCCGGCGTGAAAACCCTGTGAACCAACGAGATGCCGTCCGCAGTCACGAGATTCGTCGTCTGCATGGACACGTTCTGGCCCTGCGTCATACGCCCGGCATACATCTCTCCCACAGTTCCTCTTCACTCGTGACAAGTCACGCGAGGCTACACTGACTTCTCTCAGGCCAACAAGTGGCGAGGTCTTGGGTATAACGGGGTTTTTACGGCCAACGGGCGCGAGAGAACCCGGCTGCCCGCGTGCGTGATAGGGGCGTAACGTTGCTTGGTCCCCATACGTCGACGATTACGGTGCGGTGAAAAGACACATCTCTTCTGCAGAGGCCAAACGAGATCAGCGCCGGAGGTAGCGCATCGACACCCAGCCTTTCACGGTGCCTCTTGTGACCGCGCACCAGTCGCTATCGCATCGCGCCAGTATCTCGACACCGCAGGCACCGGCGGGCAGCGTGCCGATCTTTCCGTAGCCCGCCCCCGGACCGACGCGCACATTGAGCACCGTCCGGACACCAGTGACGCACCCACGCCCGACCGGCAGGGCGGTTCCGTTCGCGCGCGCGAGAGACGTGAAGACCAAATTCGCGTTCGGTCCGTCATATCGATTGTCGACAATCCGGCAACTCATGTTCGACACGACTGGGGCTGCACCCTTCAGCGTGAAGTCTTCGCCGGTCCGGAACGCGCCATGGACGAAATAGTCGATCTCACCGCAATTCGTGTTGAAGATGCGACTCATGCCGTCGAGGATCCCGTTCGTAACACGTCCTTCGAATAGCAACGTGCCCGGCCGGACGCCGATGTTGGCGAGACCCGCGCGCGGTTGCTGATAACGGATCCGGACCTCGCTGCCATCGACGCTCAGCACCATGCGCGATCCGTTGTGGTCGTAGAAAAAATCGGCTGCGCGGACGGCCTGGGGTCCCACAAGCATGCTCGTGAGGAGCGCAGCGAGTACGATTAGTGACTTGATCATCGAACCGCCCTCAATTCGCTTCGGGTGACAGGTAAAGGCCTGGCAACCAGCCGGCGATCTGCCCATTCGAGATCTGGCACCAGGTCCGGGACAACATGTCTGTCCGTGCGGCCATATCCGCGCGCTCGAAGGCCAGAGAATCGATGCGGTGGACCCGCTCGTCGCAACCCAACATCGTCAGTCCGGACGCATTCGCGGTGATGCTGCCAGTGACCGCCGCGTTGCGATCGGGCTTTTCACGGAGCCGCAGGGTTCGGCCCTGTGGAACGTTGTGCAAACGGTAAGAGACACCGTAGATCCCGATTGCCGGTGTGTCGAAGACCTCCCTTGGTGAGAGGCCGTTCGTCGGCCTGACCAGCTCGACCAGAAGGATTTCGTCTTCCACGAACAGAGTGCCGCGCGGGACAGCGGGCGCCGAAGAGGGTAGTTCGACCAACAGCCGCCCCTGTTTGCTCTCACCGGACTGCCCGGCATAGACGACCAGATCGAAGGCGACCGCTTCGGAGGTCCAGGTGGAGAGGGTGAAGACCACATCGTGGTCCTCCGCTGTCTCGAAGAAGCCGCGGAGTTTGCCGCTGGCCGCCAAGCGGTCTCCATCGAGCGAAAATGCGATCTCGCCGAGATTGTCGCCCGTTTCCTCAAGGATGGCCCATGCATCGGTAAAAAGCGGTCGGGGCCCTGCGCCGTTATTCGAGACCGGGCCGGGGTTGGGGGCGGGCGTGCTGCGTCCGTGTGATTGAGCAATCCGGTTCGGCCCGTTGATCATCCGCAGGATCGCGCCCCGGTCGACATTTCCCTGATATCGGGCCGGATTGGCCCGTAGATCGGCAAAGACGGCGTTCTGGCACGCGGTCTGTTCGCACAAATGCGGACGTGTCCGGACGACGCCCTCGTAGTCCAATCCCCTTTGTCGGTGGTGTATGGAGCCGTGGAATGAGTTGCCGTCCCGATGCAATCGCAACAACCTGTCATCACGGTCGCCGGGCAGGCGGAACGTCGTCTCGACCGTCTCGCTGGCATGGTTCAGGTTCACGATCGTCGTGCCGGTTGACCGCACCGCGACATATCCCCTCCCGTCTGCAAGCGACCGTAACTCGTTGCAGAATTGCAGATGCATGGAGGTGGGGCAGGCTTCGCCGCGGTTGACGAATACGGAGAAATCGACAGCGGCTGTTCTGGCTCCGCGGAAGTGGAGGACGTCTGCTTCTATGGCAAAGGCTTGGTCGAGACCGGATAGAACGTAGCCGCCATACAGCGCGCTCAGATTGTCGCGGCGGTTCGGTTCGGTGGCGGGCTGCGGAACCGGGCGATTGCCGGTCTCAAGCCAGGATTGGAACGGCCCTTCAGTGAAGTTGACATCGCCGAATGGATAGCCGACCCGGTGGGCATCGGCGTATTTCAGGGGCGAGGTCTGCGCGGATGTCCGTGTTGCGGACCATTTGTTCGGGCTGTTTGCGGGCAACCCGTTCGCAGACCAGTTCCAACGCCCGTTCAACCGGTCTCCATCGCGCCGCCACAGAACCGTGCCCCATCGGCCGTCGGTATACATGAAGATCGCATGAACGAGCTCGTCTTTGCGTCCGAACACAAGTCCCTCGATCGTGCCCCGTTCTGCGTAATCGCCATAAAGACGATCGCCATCTCTGATGAGGCGAAGCTCTCCGTAATCGGATGTCCAGGTACCGGACCAATCGGCGGCCGAAACCTGGCTTGCGAATGCGAGTACAAAGAGCGCGAGGGCCCGCATGGCTGCCCTTGCCCAGACGTTCAACATGCTGTTCATTTCGTGGCCTCAAGCGTCGTGTTGTCGATGTACCGAAAACGCGACTGGACGCCGCCGCCGGGAGCGATCATCGCCTCGATCAGGTTCATGCCGTTCGCCATAGTGCGGTCGACCGTGATCGCGCCGCCCTCGCGGACGCATGCATAGAGCAGGGCACAGGGCTCTTCGCCTCTTACAGGGCAGATAGTGAAGTCGCCGCCACCGAGAGGCGTGTATTCGTACCCGGGGCCCGATCCTACCGGGTTCGGCACATCGGGTGTGCCCGCATGCTTGGTGCACGCGTCCGGGCCGCCCTCGAAGCTGGAGCATTCGAGGTATTCCTGCGTGCGGTAGGGGTTTCCATCGACCGGCTCGCCAAGCGTCTTGAACAGGACGCGGCCGCCTCCAGCAAAGATGGTGGGACGCATCAGGCATAGATTGTCGCCGCGGTTGCCGAGCCCCTCGAGCGTGGTCTGCCCTTCTACAAGGGCATAGGCTCCGACCGGAACGGGAAGATCGGCGATGGCGACGCGCTCTCCAGGTCCGTCATCCGTCACGGGCGTCCCCGCCGTGTCGTCCTTAGCCTGCACGAGACGAGCAAGAACCCGGCCATCGGAGGCAAAGAGGCCTACCGGTCCGTCCCATGCCGCGTCGCCGGTTTCGATGATCAGGCTCGGCTGGTTGGTCTGACCTTCGTAGAAACGGCGAGGGGTTCCATCTTCGATGAAGCTGTCCGAGCGGAGTTGGATTCCCCCGCACTCGTCGGTGCCGCACCATCCTGGTGCCATCCTGATTGCTGCGAGCGGGTCGGGGCCATCGGGCCAGGACAGATCGCCGATGCAGGCCTTGTCGATCTCCCGAATAACATGAAACGCGGCGCCTCCGGCTGCGGTGGTGTCGTTGACGGAGCAGTCGAAGGCAGGCGTGGAACCGGTGTCGGCACCCGCGGATGCGACGACCTCCCCGCCGTCGAAGCGCTGCCTGAACTGCCGGTCGTTATCCAACCACTGGATGACTTCGACCGACAGCGCCCGGTCTGTCCGCAACAGATAGAATTCGAAATCATCCATCAGGATGGAAAATGCGTCGTCCTGATTGGCTGCCTCTTCGGACGTGCCATGGGCCCATTCCCGCAGCAGCGATCCCGGCAGCTCGATGCTGAACGCTGGGCATTGAGCCACGGGCTCGCCGCACCATCCGTCGGGCAATTCGATGACCGAGCCATATCCTGCGAGGGCCGGAGCAACGACGTGCGCGTTGTCTGCAAGGCGGACCCGCATCGGCGCGCCATGAAGCGCGTCAGCAGCTAGCTCGACAATTGCCGAAGAGCGTTCAGCGGGACGAGGCGCAGTCGTGCCGCTGCCATGCATCAACTCGTAGTCCCGAAAGAAGTCCAGGTCGCCCATCATCGTGGGCTCTCCAATACCGAGGCGCGCGTCCGACCCGGCTACGATGTCGAGAATGATTGAGACATCGTTCTCCAATTCGATCATGGCAGGAACTGGGTCGTTCAGATCGAAGAAGCGCCGATAGGAGGCCGGCATTGTCAGCGTTGCGGGGTCGCAATGGCGGCTGTCGGTCCAGCACCAGCGCTCGTGTAACACCAGCTGACCATCGCCGGTTTCAGGAAACGTCAATTCCGCGTGGACGATGCCGCTTTCGGCATCGACGAAACTGATCGGTTCAGCGGCAGCCCGCTCCGCCGTGGCCAGTGCGGCGAGTGCCAAAACAGGCATTCCGGGGAAAACAACCTTGGTCATCTGTTACCTTTCGTGAACGATATTCAGCGAGGTGCGGCATTTGCCTTGCGGCCGTGCGCCTAGCTGCCGCCGAGATCGATCGGACCGACGAAGGTGAAGGCCATCGGCTCCGTCCCACTTCCGCTGACATGGAGGTCCTTTTCCGCCTCGCCGAAGCTGGAGATGTCGAACCTGTAGCCGTCGACGGATATCGAGCCTGCCGCGAACTCGCCTCCGATGAGATGGTCGACGGCGTCATACGCGACAGTGATCCGCCGACCGGGACAGCTCGTTCCGTCACCGCACCACCCGTCGGTCAGCACGATCGTAGCATCTTGCGTGGTAGACGGGCCGAATACGACGTGGATCTTCGGATCTGTCCCCGAATAAGCGAAGGCGTAGGCCGTGCCGGAGAGCCCATCTAGCGGATCTCCGGCATTTGTGTCCGCCTGCGTTCCGGACAGCGCGGAGGCCGCCCCTTCGAGCACGAAGCGCCGCGTCATGCCGCCTTCGCTTACCTCGATCGCATCGCGGATTCCGTCCGGATTGACTGTCGCGGTTCCGACGTCCCAGGAGTCGACGAATGTCTCCGTGCGTCCACTGCGCAGAGCCGCCACGATGTCTGCAGAGATCCCTGCAATTGACCCCGCGCAGCGCGTCTCGTCCCCGCACCAGCCGGCGCCCATGACGATCCGAGCCTGCCCCGGCGCCGCACCCTCCGGGAAGTCGATGCGCACGTAATCCCTTTGGGTATCCGGATCGACGAAGCGCAGATCGGTATCGCCGCTTGGTGCAGTCGCCGATGCAGTGCTCTGTGGCTGTGCCGTTTGAGACGCGGCTATGGGGGCCAGGACCGCCTTCTTCACGAGACACCCGCCGTACTTTACAGCGGCGATTTCGATGCACCCAACGTAGTCGGGAGAAGTGAAGATGGCCTTGTCGGCTTCGCTCAAGGCTTCGCCTTCGCCAACTTCGATACGGATGTCCTGAAAATCACCTGGGATATCTACGACGAGTTCGCTTCGCCGACCGCCATATCCTTCTCCGCCGACATTCGTGATCCAGGTACCGGTCGGCAGGTAGAATGGCGTCGGGCCATCCTCCGTCGCGCCATAGCCGCCGCGCCAATAGTTCCGGCCCGATGGCACCTCCTCGTACCAATAGGTCGTCTGGCTCACGACAGGCTGGCCGTTTGCCTCTCGCGCGTCGATGAAGACCCGCGTGACGTCGAAAGAGAAATCCATCGCCGTCGGCCCGTTGACCTCGATCAATTGCTCAGCGGTCGTCGTCCGGTCGATGTTGCCGCGAACCAGGTAGGTACCCGCGGCAAGAGGGAATTGCAGATCGCTGTAGGCCTCGCTGACGATGGCCTCGTCGGAGATGGCGCCGTCAATCACTGGGTAGACGCTGAAATAGGCCCAGCCTGTTGTTTTGACCGAGCCTTTGGGCGGACTTTCAGGATCGTAGGGCAGGCCGGGATTCAGGAAGGGATTGATCTTGAGTTCGGCAGAGAGGCTGGCCTCGACGACGTGCTCACCCGCACCCTCTGGTATGTCGAACTCGTAGCGTGCCGTGTAGCCGCCAGCGGACCCGCCCTCTCGGCGCAGCGTGGCGATGTATCTGCCGGGCTCAAGCGAGCCAGTCGCCGAATTGCCGTTCGCTTCGGGATAGGCGAATTGGAACGCATCGGGCTCAAGGGCGGTGCCATCCGCGCGTTCGACCGTGCCGCTCAACTGCCGTGTTCCGAGCTGTTCGCCACCATCGGTGTCGCGGAAGACGAAGCGGACATCGCGTGTCGTCGCGGCCTCCGGCCCGAAATCGTCCTCGCTGGACGCGATTGCCGGGGTCGACACGGTTCGACGTAAGGCATTGCCAAGCTCGTCGCCGTTGCTGGCCGAAAGGTAGAGCCCGCCGGTATTGTCGGCGAGGCACTGGACCTGTGTGCCATCTTCCTCCGACAGGCCGAAACCCACGACATGAGCGGTGAAATCAATGCCAGCAGCCTCGAGTTCGCGGCCGAGCGCGCATGGATCCGCATCGCAGGTCTCGATGCCATCCGTCACCAAGACGACTGTCGCGGCGTTCTCGGTATACCTCAACTCGTCCGCGGCCATGCGGACCGCATCTGTCAGTGGCGTCTTGCCCTTGGGTTGCAGCCGGTTTGCGGCATCTACGATCCGCGGGACCGAGAGGTTTGCGGGACCGATCGGCACGACCGTTTCGATATCAGCGCAGACCCCTTTCTGCCGATGGCCATATGCGATCATGCCGATCTGCATATCGGACGAGACCTCGGAGAGGACGGATGACAACGTCTCTCGGGCGATCTCGATCTTCGTCCTGCCGTTGATCTGTCCCCACATGGACCCCGAGCCGTCGAAAACGAAGACGATGTCGGGGCTTTGTGCCAGCGCGGGTCCGCAGGGTGCCGAAAAGATGGCCGCTGCACACAATGTCGTTCTGACATGCTTCATCACCGTACTCCTGTCACTGGAAAATCCGTCCGCACGCGGTGGGCCGATCGGTCGCCACGCAGGGGTTGGCCGGTCGGCAAATCGAAGTGGAGGCCGAAAGGCGGGCCAGCCTGAATAGACGCCCCCACAATCCGGGATTGCAGTGAAGCCCCGGCGATCGTCGCGTCCTGCATCAGGGCCTCCAGCCGATCAGATCGGAGAGCGGCGTGTTCGTGCCGCGCAACACGGGACTGCTGTGTTTGGGACTGCATGACACCAGCGCCACGCAAGCACCGTCATCCGCCGGCGTATATCCCGGGCGGCAGAGATACGGCTCCGCCGTCTCGGTCTCACCAAGCGCGTAGACGCGGTGCTCTCCATCCGGATCGGGCGCGAAGCTGCCATTCATCTTGCGGGTTTTTCGGCACGATATCATCCCCTCAGCATCCTGATGGCAGGCAAAAGCGGCCCGGATGTTGGCCTCGGGGGGAGCATCGCCCTCGGCTTCCGCGATGCGCAGAACGAGCATGAAACCGTCTTCGGTGAAGATACGAGGCTGCTTGCGGCAGTTTTCGGTTCGTGCCAACTGCCGCAGCCGTTCGGGCGTGAGCTCGTCTCGCGAGTTACCCTGAAGCTGGTCGTCTGTCAGCTTCTCGATCGGGATGCTGGCCATCATCTCCGTAAAGGCTTCCATCCGCTGCGACAGGACGAAATCACCGAAGACGCCCGTAATCGGGAGCGGCGCAAGCTGTGTTGTGTCCCAGGCTCTCTCCCGCGCGGCCGCCACGTCGAAGGCGCCTTCGCCGATCTGGGCCGGAGGGGGCGGTGCGGTAAAGGCGGCGTGCGTGGCGTGGGGTACCACGGGGCTATAGTCGGATGGACAGCGCGCCAGAAGTGTCGGGTTGCCTTCGCCATCGATCTCGCCGAGGGCAATCAAGCCGTCGTCGAGGATGGTCAGCCGCTGAAATTCGGCCGCCCCCGATGTGGCCGGCACATTCAAAACTCCATCGACCACATCTGCCTTGGCACAGGTGGCAAAACGCGGACCCGGTTCGCAGACATAGCCGCCCGCCACATCCAGCGACGCTGCCCCGACCTGCAGGGAACGTAGCTGGCCGTCAGCGGACAGCACCCATTCCGAAAGCGGACATATGATCTCGGCCGGCAAGGTGTTCTCGTAATACTGCCCTGCAAGCTCCGAAAACGGTCCGCTGTCGCCAAAACCGGGGCGGGATATAAGCATGAGGCCGAGGGCCAGAATTGAGCCTGCCTTGCCCATTTTGAACGTACTCCTTCACCATTCGTCGGAGCATGATGGCAGACACCGGGGGGATCCCTGTCATTCATCTGGGTGATGGGGTCGGTTCCAATCTCGCGTAGCTTCCGAACAGAAATGATCGAGATCGGGGTCCGGACATGGCGAGACGCAGCATGCTTTCCGCAACGCTTTGTCTCTGCGCATTTTCCGCGTCGGCGCAGGTTCTGCCCGAGGATCTGTCGCCAGGGGAGATGCGCACGGCTGTCGATGCCCGGATTGTCGAAATCATGCGCGACGGAGGAGTTTCGCGACCGAGCGACTGGGTCGACCAGGCGCTGAGTGTCGAAGAAGAGCCGGAGGCGCTGCTGGAGGGCCAATGCCTGTGGTACCACGACACCGGGTACGCGCGCGACTGCAAGACGTTTGCGGCGGAGAGCCAAGTCGATGACCCATTGCGCCTTGCCCGTGCGGTGCGCTTTTCGCAAGGCAGCTGGACACCGCCACCGGGGTCCGGCCCCCTTCTCGATCAGGTGCTCAGAGATAGCGAAGCGCTGAACGAGCATTTGTCCAGGCTGACGTCAGAACGGGTGACGGGGTTCGATCTGCCGGGGTCAGCCCTTGCGTACGACCCGCCGCGGATCGACCCGGCAGAGCTTTTGCCAAAAGCCGATGCGCCCCCAAGTGATCGCGACCTAATCGGCCTCGTCGGCGATCCGATGAGCTGTGACGGCCCGAGCCTGCCGCATGAGTTTCAAGGATTGGTCCTGAAGACGGTGAGCCTGCCGCGGGAACTGCATGGCGCCGAAGGCCTGCTCGCGGTTATCGAGACCGAAGCGGGCCTCGTCCTGCCGGGGCTGGTCTTCCGCGAAACGGAGACCGAGGCGGCGGTGATGCTGCCTGCGCACCCTGCGGGCCCGGCTGGGGGTGAGGCGTACCTGACGCTGATGTTCGATGACGGCCCGCTAAACATTCGCCGTCAATGCGCGCCCCGGCCGATCTCGATATCGCCGCCGCCGGTGCAGGAAGGCGCCTATCTTCGCAAGCTCGAGAACGACACGGCGCTTGCGGAAGAAACGAATGCCGTTGCCAAAGCACTCGGAGGGCCCGAACCGTTCGACGCGAGTTGGCTTGAGGCGCGGGCGCGTGAAACCGAGGAAATGCGCCGTCTCTACAATATCGCAGAGCCGCAGGAGCAGTGGGCGCTCGACATGTCCGCCACGGTCCGGTTGACGTTTGTCGCCCAGCACGGGTTGGGCGCGGATAGACTGAGGACACGCCAGAATACCGCAGCGGAGCTTCACCCTCTCAACACCGCCTCTGATCCGCAGCAGCAACAGACCCATGTCACGCCCGGCACGATCCCGATGACGCTTGCGGCCGATCCCAATTTCCGCGGAGACGGGCTGGAACAGATAGGCTCGAAATTTTCTGAACCGTTCTTCTCGCAGGCCTTTCCGACGGATTTCGACGTCTACAAGGATGCCTGTCCGGCGACCATGGATGACCTTGAGTATTTCATGCGGATGCACGGAGCAGGATCCTTCGCGCAGACCCGCAATGCGAAACTTCTCTATACCGGTGCTTCAGTGCTTGGGGGCCTCTCTGCACGGCTAGCGGTCATGAGCGCCGGAGGCAAAGGCGCTGCCGCCGACATCCCAGACAAGTTGGTCAATTTCGGCGCTGCGATCTACAGCATTCATCTTGGGTATCTCGATGGAATGATGCCCTACGAACTCACCAGAATTACCGCCGAGATCGACGGAGCGATCCTTTACGAAGACCAGTCGGACGGCGAGTTGCGTGTACGTGATATGGTGCTGCACACCAAGAGCAAGGGTTGGGACGCGGCCAAGGCTGGGGTGGATCTGGCGCTCGCGGCGCAGGGGCTTCTGGGCAAATCTGCCGTGGGGGAACTTGCAGGCGGTGTCTCTGGCCGCCTGGGCGGCAAGCTGACCACTGATCTTGCGAAGAAGGCAACGCAGAGTACCGAACAAGCGCAGAAGATCGTGATAGGCCGATCGATCAATGCCATTCAGGCGGCTGTAGATGATGTGATCGGCGGGGTCGTCGGCTATCATCAGGGTGAGATGATGAGCGCGCTTTACGGCGATCTGACCAAGTCGTCGCAAAAGGCCGGCAAGGGATTGAAGCATCAGGAATGTGCGATCCCGATGGCAACCAATAGGGATGCCCAGATCACCCTCCGTGACCCCCAGCTTGTTTACGAATACCAGGAGTTCGGTCGCTACCGTCCTGTGAGGGCAGGGCAGGCGCAGCTTGAGATTCAGCCGAACACCAAGGACCGGCGTTACGGCGCCCACGTCACCTACGCCACCTTGCCGAAATTCACCAAGAACGTGCGCGTCCCGCAGATCCAGATCGCGCGTGAATACGGGGATCATGTCATTCAGGCGGGCGATCCCGTGTCTTTCGGCGCCTCGCTTGTCAACGCGACCTCGCCTCAGACGCGACTGGAATGGGATCTGCCCCAAAGTCCATTTCTGACGCACAGTATCAGCCCGGACACATTTGGCGTCACCGCGACGACCTCGCGCAGGCTGGAGAACTATCCTGGCGTGGCGACGGCGCGGCTTACCGGAGAGTTCCTCCCGGAAAGCGATGCGGCGGATCGCTTCATCGAATTCAGCGTGCAAGCCGGTGGGCTTTGGCTTGTGCCGACGCGCAGTTGCCTGTCGCCAGGGATGGAATCCGAGGTCATCGCCTTCGATCAGCGCACGAGAGAGCGCGTACCCGCGCGCAACCTGGTGTTTCGCACGCTCGAGCGGGGAAGCTCGGTCGATGGTCAGGGCATCGTGCGGACCGATCGGAAGATGGACGAAGTGACTGTCATCGCGCGTGGCGTCGGCGCCAACGCCTATCGCGGGCGCGTGACGTTGCGCGGTACCTGCGATTGCGGAACCGACTTCTTCGATCAGCGCCTCGTCACGGATACCGCGCAGCCTGGCTTCGCTGCGGCTTCGGGGCGGCTCACACGCGAGGGCACCGCAATTGAAACCCTGGCGGGTGCCTTGCTGCGCAATCTGCCCACCGCCGATGGATACGAGATTTTCGGTCTGAATGGCGTCTTCGAGGCGCGGGTGTCGGGTACGGTGAGCGGCTCCATGCGCAAGGAGTTGCCGCTCGATGTCGTCAGCACCAGGGCAGAGGGGCCGTATGGGCCGACTTGCGAGATCCTTACCGCCGGGATCTCGCCGCTTTACATCGGCACAGGGATGCATCTGTCCCGACCCGGGATCCTTGTCCCTGACCTATCCGAAGACTTGGCGGCAAACCGGTTCGATCTGACCGGCATGATGTTCGATCTTCGGGAACTTGGCGGGCCGGAAGGCTACGTGATGGCCACGCCGGTCGGTGTTCCCCGGGTGAAGCTGGTGCGATTTGGCAGCGAAGAGATCGTCTTGACCATATCGGGCCTGTTCGAAGCGGAGCAGATGCGCGGATGGGGCGAGAAAGCCCGCGTCTTCGTGGACGTTTCTTTCCGGTCTTCGTTGCAGTGATACAGTAATCCCGCAACGCCGACACGGCGGCTCTCAAGGATTCAGGTTCCGCTGGCGGCACCATAAGGATGCGAGCCCGAGAGGCGGCGCCATCTGCGCGGAAACCGGATCGGTCTTGTCGTGGGCGTGGCCCATATTCCTGGTAACCTGCAAGGCTGGATCGCGAGTTATGGAAGCAGATCGGCTGAGGGTGCCGACTTTGCCCCTCCCTTTCGCATTCGAACGATCGTGGTTTTCGAACGGTGCCGAGAAGACCAGCGACACGGCCTCACGCACGATGGCCTGATCACCGAAGCTCCAAAGTGTCGTGAAACAGATTTTCGGTTACTGGGCGGTCAGGGCACCCAAGCCAAACGTGCTCTCCATCTCGATAACGGATATGTACGCCATCCTATCCCCGTTCTCCTGATCGGCGATACGTGCGAGATAGAGCCCGCCGCCGAGATTGAACATCCCGATTGTATTGCCGTCACTCGATGCCAGATTGAACACCGTAAGATCGCCCGGATTGCTCTTCATCGCTTCGCAAACGGGTTGGCCGCTGGACATGCAGTTTTCAAAGCGCGGGATGCGGACAACCGGGCGGCCATCGGAAGCCCTGGTCAGCTCAACCCGCGTATTCCGGGCGCCGATGACTTTGGAATACAGGCTTGTACCCGGGGTTGGCCAGCCAGATCCGACTGGTGGGGGAAGTGACTCGGCCCCTTCGCCATTGTCGGTCCATTGATCGAGGTTGACGAGCCCGCGATCGGCCAGCACCCGCGCGGCGCGTGCGCACTCGTCGGGATCGTCTTGAGGCAATCCGGCCCAGAATCCCGAGTTCGAAAGGGCGGTCACAGCCTCCGGATAACGTGTGGTCCTGGATATCGCGGCCATCATGTCCGCAAGTGTTTCGCAGGTCGTACCAGTAAGGGGGGATGCTGTGGAAACTGGAGGTACAACGGGCGGGCGGTCATACGTCCCGCGAGCCGTTAATTCGTCCAGGGTCACGGTCGCGCGCTCGATCCTCTCGACCTTCAGCCAAGCGACCGCTTCGCTTCCAGGGGGCATACCGGGTGTCCGAAATCGCAGATAGTGCGCGTCCGACTCTTGATCCCCCCAATCCGGGATCGAGCTGCCTTCGAAGAAGTCTACTTCATATGGTCCGGCATCGAAGTCGATCGGCGTGGCAACACCCCGCCAACCATTACTTGCATTGCGAGCCCGTTCATCAAGATTGAGATCAATCTCCAACGGGCCGCCTTTCTGGATCTTTTCGCAGATCCGAAGCATGGCACTCGTTGAAGGGCAGAAGCCGCTGATCTGATCGGTTTCGGCGCGAAACCAGGCGATTGCCTTGCCGCGCATGGTGCCGCCGACCTGCTCAAGCGACATCTCGAGATCAAAACCGATATCGGCAAGATCCTCTTGCGGCACCCGCCAGTTTCCGACCAATGCCGCCAATCCGACAGGCTCCCCCGAACCCAATGGACGCGCCATGGTGTCGAATTCGATCAACTGGTAGCTCTCGGTGAAGCCGGCGTCGAACTTATCAGTCAAAGCCACTTCGAAGGCGCGTTGTGTCGGATTGACGACCAGCATGTGATACGTCCATCCGCCGTCAGGGCTGGAGACCAACCCGGAGAAGGCGTCCGTGCGCCATGAAACAGGCTCCAGCGTTCCGCTCATTTCAAAAGCCAGGCCGTCCTTCGTCGCCTTCTCGCACTGGCGGCCCCATGCGTAGTCCACCAGCGATAATGTGCGGGGACAATCACTCGCAGCACTTTCGTAGCCGTATTCGTCAACCTTCGCGTCAAGCTTGAATTTGGCTTCCCAGCGTTGTCCCCCAGAAACGGGGGAGAGGCTCACCTCAGCCACGGTGAACGCACCTAAGCGGTACCCGATCACGGCATCGGAAATATCGGCCGGCGATGGTGGCGCGGGCGCGGGTAGTGGTTGCGGCGTAATGCCATCGAGGATGACGTTTTCGGGCGCGTTCGCGGTCGTGAACGCCGACTCCTCCAGAAGCCGCAGACCCACCCGTGCGAAGTTCTGCCTGGCCTGCGAGATCACGATCCGGAAATCGAACCCGTCTCCCGTGGTGATCACACCGGTATGAGCTGCACCGCCGCCGAGAGGTTCAAGGATACCGGTCAGTTCCTGTAGGCCGTCTTCGTCGGCTTTTTCACACAGACGCGCCCAGCCGCTTCTATTGCCGGTCTGGCGCAAATTGGCGAGGCAGTCTCTGCCCGGCTCGTAGTTGTAGTAGAAGCTCATTGACGCCCGGCGATGGCCGTTGGCCTGCACGCTGCCAAGATCGAGACGCACCGCAAATCCGCCAGCCTGCAAAACAGCGGTCACCTCGGTTTCGTCTGCCCCCATCGTGCGGATCGCCTCGAAACGAGCTTTCGAGTCCGTGAACGCCGTAGGAGAGAAGGCCTCTCCGACCTCACTCGCCGACACAGACAGGACATCATCGTCGCTGTTGAGCATCATGGTCAGTTCGAAGGGAAAGCCGACCGCATCCGGCTCAACCGTTACGGCCTGAATGAGATCGCCCTTCTGCGGGCTGGCGACGAACGGGATCCGGAAGCGATTGCCCTCGCGCTGGTTCGCAGCGACGCAGAGATCGGCCCAGACGCCACTGTCCGGAAACACGTCCATACAGCCGGTCACGTCCGGCGCGACCAGCCTGAAGGCGCCAGGCCGCGCGCCGCCGGGGTGGGTTCTCGCAAGAACGACCGACGCCCCGGTTTGCCCTTGCACCTTGTAGCCATGCGCGACGCCCGCATCGGCATCCTGCGCCGATGCGGCGCCGGTCATCGTAAGCGCCGCACAAGCCGTAGCAGCCAAGGTCCGGCGCGTGCTTGCGCTCGCGAGTTGCGTGATGCTTCGAAGGGTAATCATGGCAACTGGTTCTCTCACTCTTCTGAGTCCGGCTCGTAGCGACGGCTTACGTGGTCGACGATGATGTCGCGGTTGGTTGCGTCGGCAGCGTTCGGGTCGGCAAGCTCGAAGAACAGGCGCACAGTTTCCGCGTCGAGGTAGTCCGGACAGGATGTCCGGCCCTCCACGCAACCCTGCACCCGTTCATAGTCAGCTTGCGCCTCTTCCGCTTCATGCTTCGGGATGGACTTCGGCCAACCCTCCTCGGTCGTCTCCACGCCCAGGACAACGTCTTCGGCGAGGCCGCGGATGGTATCCGAAAAGCCGTCCGGGTCGGTTTCCAATCCTGCCTTCAAGATGTCGGCCTCATACCCGTCGGGACAGCCGCTCCCGATCTCGGCGCATGAGATGAGCCCATCGTAAAGCTCTTGCGCCTCGGCTTTCTGGTCATCTGACATGTCACGCTGCCACTCGACGGCATCGGTTTTCCTTCGTGCGATGTCTTCGGGGTCGTCGAAGTCGAAACCCTCGGCTTCTGCAGCCGCCTCGGCCGCTTCGAGTTCTTTCAGGTATTCCGCGTCCTCTTCGGGCGTCGTTTCTCCACGTGCGATGTCCTCGGGATTGTCGAAATCAAAGCCTTCGCTTTCCGACGGAGGCGATGGTTCGAGTTCGATGATGCCTTCCTTGCTTTCGTAGAAAATGAGCCGGATCCACCATGCCGCGCCTTGCTGCTTGGGCGCGCCCTCCAGTTGATACGCGTCGAAACGCATGAGATTGGTACCGACAGGCAGAATGAAACTTCCCGCAGTCGTATCCGCGCCTTCCAGATACCAACGACGGCCGAACGGATCGCCATCCTCGAAGATGGCCTCGCCGATGTAAGGCCCGGCCAATTCGGGCACGAAAGGAAATGCTTCCGGATCGTGTTCCCTGTTGGGGATGCCCATCAAGACGGTGATGTCCTGAAGGGTCATCGCGCTCTGCACGAAGCGCTGGCCTTCGATACCGACCCAACCGCGCCCGAGACTGACCTGCCAGTCCTTTTTGTTCGCCCTGATGAAACCGGATGTGAATTCACCGGATATCCAACCACGTTCGGGGAGGTATGTCAGGATGCGGACATCTATGATCTCGTATTCAGGCTTATCCGACTGCGCGGACGCAGCCCCTGCCAGCGCAAGCAACAGCATCAGGGCAGCTATGCCATGGCGAATGAGACGGACAACTCCCATGCAAACCTGATAGGCAAGCCGAGGCAAACCGAGATCATTCAAATGGGTGATGCGGACCTGCCAAGCGGATCGATGAAGGCTGTATCGCCGTCGACTACCTGCGATCAGATCATGGAAAGTCGCCCCAAGAGATCGCAGCGGCGGCGAGTGCGCTAACGATCACGGGCGGATCCTGTTCGAGCTTCGCCGGGAGGCGGGCGCAACCAAAGCCACCGACAAGACGGGCTAGGTAAGAGAACCGGCCGTGGCGACCACGCAACGCAAGCGGCATCAACCGGAAGACGCGAGATCGCCGTTCGCACGGCTCGCCGCGACTGCCGTGACCGGGCCGATGCGCTGCCTCAGGTCTTTCTGAACTGGTCGAGACGGACGATCTCGGCGTCCCCGCGGGGCGGCTCCTCCGCGACGGTGAAGGGGGCTTCCTCGGCTTCCTCAGGATCGGGCTCCGGATCGGGGAAGTCTTCCAGCTTGGCGTCCTCGCGGGTTTCAAAGCGCAGACCGAACTCCACAGAAGGATCGACGAACGTCTTGAGCGCACCCCAGGGAATGCTCAGCGGCTCGGGCGCGTCGCCGAAGTTGAGCGTGACCGAAAAGCCGTCCTCGCGCACGTCGAGCGCCTCGAACCAATGCTGCAATACGATGGTCATCTCTTCGGGATACCGCTCGCGCAGCCAGTCGGCGATCGCCACGTCGGGATGGGTGGTATCGAACGTGATGAAGAAGTGATGCTCGCCGGGAAGGCCGTCGCGCGAGACACGCCTCAGAACCCGTGCGATCAGGCTCCGCATCGCGTCATGCATCAAGTCGCCGTAGTCGATCTCACCTTCTTCGGCCATGGATGCCCTCTCCCGTCCGATACGATCGGTAGAACAGAGGTGACCTTGCGGAACAAGGGCGTATTGCAGGCCCTGTCACAATCCGTGACCAAAGAAGTAGGAAGAAGTGCAGGCTTCTGTTGCCAGGTGCCTGCGAACCCCGCCTTACGCGGCTAGGCGCAAGGACTTAGGTTTTGGTCTTGCGGACTGCTTACGCAGCCAGCGCAACCGGAGCTTTGTTGTCGTTGGCAACTATAAAGCTTGAACCGATAACGGTGGTATCTCACCGGGCGAAAGCTAACCCCTTTAGACGTCCGTCGATCCTGTTTCGGCCCCCTGATCCCCCAACGAAGGAATTTGGTGGAGCCGCCGGGTACCGCCCCCGGGTCCGATCCGCTTATTACGGGCGCGTTTATCGCCATAGTCCCTTGAGAGACTGTTTGAATGTAGGCGGCAGCGGGGTTCGGATCAAGCCATCGGAACGAGGAACAGGTTCACCGTCACGAGAATGAGGCCCACGCCGATCTCGGTGGCGAAGAAGCCCCATTTTCGCGTCGTCGTCCCGTCCAGCAGCAGTGACGTCGCACGGCCCACGGCACCGCCGAGCCAGATGAAGCCGAGCATCGCGTAGGCGGTCGGAGATCCCATCAGCAACGCTCCAAGCCCCGCGACCACGAAGAGCGCGCCGGACGCTGCACGGACTTCGGACAGGCCCATCGTGCTGCCCGTATCCGAGAGGGAGACCTTCTCCATCGTCCAGCGGGGCGCCAGCCAGCCGGCGGCTCCGAAGCCGATCGTGGCGAGGGCGAGGAGGACGTTCAGTATGCTTGCGAGGTCCATGGGGCGCTCCGGTAATTGCGTTGGAGGAATGCGCGGCTTGGCCGCGGGGTTCCGGTCATTGCGTCGGTGCCGTTCGTCTGCCAACGCTGGGTCCGGTCGAGGGAGGATCGGATTGAGGCGACTTTCGCGTATGGCGGCCCCGCACTGGATCGCTCTCTACGGGACGATCGTCGCGGCTTGGACCTTGCTCTGGGTGCAGGCGGCGCCGTCGGGAACGCTGTGGGAAGTCGTGCTCGATCTCTGCCGGACGCCGGTGTCGGGGACGGGTTGGTTGTCGACGCTCGCCATGTGGCTCCTGATGTCGGCGGCGATGATGCTGCCCACCGCCTTGCCGGCCTTCGCGACATTTGACGAAATCGCAGATGCTCAGGGTGTGGACGGGGGCGGCAGGCTGGTTGCCGGTTACGCGGTCGTCTGGGTGGGCTTCGCCGGTCTGGCAACGTTGTGTCAGACGATCCTGATGCCCGCGTCCCTGCCGCATGCGGCGGCCGCAGGCCTGCTGGTGGCTGCGGCGGCCTATCAATGGACCCCGCTCAAGGAGGCCTGCCTCACGCGATGCCGTCAGCCGCTGACCTTCTTCATGGGGCACTGGGACGAAGGGCAGTGGCGCATGGGAATGCGACTGGGCGCGGTCTGCCTGGGATGCTGCTGGGCGCTCATGGCGCTGGGCCTGATCGGCGGGCTGATGTCGCTGGGGTTCATGGCGCTGGCGACGCTGCTGATGACGTTGGAAAAACTGGGGTCCGGGCGGATCGTCTCGACCCTCATCGCCTGCGCCTGCCTCACTGGGGCGGGCTATCTAATCGGAGGTTTGACATGAACGAACGCATTGCGGCGCCCGTCGTCTCGTCCCGGATGAGTCCCGCACCGCAGGGCGCGCTGACGCCCTGGGCGATCAAGGGCGAACTGATCCTCAACTGCAACTGCACCGTCTTCTGCCCCTGCGTCATCTCGCTGGGAAAGCACGCGCCGACCGAAGGCGTCTGCCAGGCGTGGTCCGGGATCCGCATCGACAAGGGGCACTATGGCGACAGCGATCTCTCGGGTCTGAACGTCGGCCTTCTGCTGGAGATCCCTGGCCAGATGGCGCGGGGCAACTGGAAAGCGGCCGCCTTCATCGACGAGAGGGCGGATCACAACGCCTATCACGGATTGATCGAGATCTTTTCCGGGCGGGCCAAGGGCACCACGGGCCTCTTCAAGCTGCTCGTGAGCGAGTTCATCGGCGCCGAACGCGCCCCGGTCAGTTTCGAGACCGAAGGCAACAAGCGTCGCCTGACCGTCGGCAAGAAGATCCAGGGCGAGGTCGTCCCGATCCAGGGCAAGCGGAAGGGCGAGGAGGTGGTGGCCGTCAACACCGAATACTGGATGGGCCCCGATATCACCGTCGCCACCGCGACCAAGGGCCGTGTCCGCGCCTTCGGCCGGGTCTGGGATTTCGATGGCCGGTCCGCAGAGATCTGCCAGATCGACTGGTCCGGTCCCGAGGTGCCGCGGTGAATAACCCGCTGATCGGCCCCGACTGGGTGAGGCTTATGGCGCGCTACAATGCGTGGCAGAACCGCTGGCTGATGCCCGCGATCCTCTCGCTGCCCCCGGGCGAGGCCGAGCGGGATCGAGGGGCGTTTTTCGGCTCGATCCGCAAGACCGTCTCGCATCTCCTCTGGGCGGACGAGATCTGGCTGTCGCGTTTTGTCGGGGCCGCGCGGGATGGCGGCGGGATTGCGGGCTCGGTCGATTGGGCGGCCGATATCGAAGACTGGGCCGCGCGCAGGCCCGGTGTGGATGCCGACATCGTGGCTTGGGCGCAGGACCTCACGGACTGCGCGGGCGATCTGACATGGCACTCGCCCATGCTCGGGCGGCAGGTCTCAAAGCCGAAGGGCTTGCTCTTCACCCATTTCTTCAACCATCAGACCCACCATCGCGGTCAGGTCCATGCGATGCTCACCGCGCTGGGCATCGAGACGGGTGCCAGCGATGTCGCCTTCATGCCGGAGGATGCGTGACCACGCTCGCGCGGTCCAATCGTGTCCGGCGGACATGGTGGACCGATGCGGTCGATGCGGCCGGTTGCACGGCTTATACCGTCTACAACCGGATGATGCTGCCGGCCGCCTTCGAAGGGGCGGCGGTCGATTGCGCCCATCTCAAGCGCGCCGTGCAGGTCTGGGACGTGGCCTGCGAGCGCCAGGTGGAGATCACCGGGCCCGATGCCGATACGCTCATGCAGCGGCTGACGCCTCGCGACCTGATGCAGCTCGATGCGGACCAGTGCGCCTACGTCCCGATCTGCAACCACGACGGCGGCATGTTGAACGACCCGGTGGCGCTGAAGCCGCGCCCCGATACGTGGTGGGTCAGCCTGGCCGATGGCGAGCTGCGTCTGTGGATCGAGGGGATGGCCGAAGCGGGCGGATACGGTGTTCAGGTCTTCGAGGCAGATGTTCAACCGCTCGCGATCCAGGGGCCGCTATCCGACGACCTTGCGGCGCGCGTCTTCGGCGAAGAAATCCGGGCGTTGCGGTTCTTTCGACATGGCCGCTTCCCCTTTCGGGGCCGCCCGATGCTTATCAGCCGGACGGGCTACTCGAAACAGGGCGGATTCGAGATCTATGTCGAGCGAGAGGCCGATGCGATGCCGCTTTGGGATGCGCTCATGGAGGCGGGGTCCGATCTCGACGTGCGTGCCGGATGCCCCAACCTGATCGAGCGGATCGAGGGCGGGATGCTGAGCTACGGCAACGACATGACGGATCTGGATACCCCGTTCGAGCTGGGTCTGGACAAGTTCGTTCAGCGCTATGACTGCATCGGGGGCGACGCATTGCGCGATCATGTCTCGGACCGAAGGATCATGGCTGTCGAGATGGACGGCCCGCTTCCGATCTGCGACCGCCGCTGGCCCATCCTTGCGGATGGCACCCGGATCGGCGTGATCACCTCGGCGGCCTATTCGCTCGACTATGGCTGCGGCGTGGCCATCGGCATGGTGGATCGACGCTGGGACGCCGGGCAGGGGGTCGAGATCGTGACCCAGGACGGCTCCAAGACCGGCCGTCTGCGGGAACGCTTCTGGCGCTGAGCGGGCTGCGCCCCGCTGTTGCCACCGGCTCCACTGTCGCGTCGCCGTTCCGCCCTTCCATTGCCCGGTTCGGCGGCAACGCTCAGTCCGAGCCCCGGGGGGACGGGCCCAGAACGGGAGACAGGACATGGTGACGGGAACCATCATCTTCGTGGCGGCGGCGGCAAGTGCGGGTCTGTGCCTCGCGCCGCGTTCGACGCGCCGCACCGTCGAGGCGAAGGCGGTCGCGTCGCGCGAGGTCGAAACCTACGGCGCGGGGACCCTCGGACTGTAACCTCCGATCCGGCTGCGCCGGCGACTGCCTTCGGCCAGACCTCGGAAATCCCGAACCGGTGTCTCGCCCCGGCTTGTGAATGACGTCCGGCTGCGGCAGGCAGGGGGATACGCATTCCGGGGAGGACGTCATGCGCGCATTGCTGGTCGAGAAGGGCGAGGACGGGAAAACCTCCGCCTCTGTCACCGAGGTCGCCGAGGCCGATCTGCCCGAGGGCGACGTGACCGTCGCGGTCGAGTATTCCACGCTCAACTACAAGGACGGATTGTGCATCGGGTCGGGCGGCGGCCTGGTCCGGAACTACCCGCACGTGCCGGGGATCGACTTCGCCGGAACGGTCGAGACCTCCGACGACGAACGCTACAAGCCCGGCGACAAGGTCGTCCTGACGGGGTGGCGCGTCGGCGAGGTGCAATGGGGCGGATATGCCGAGAAAGCGCGCGTCCGGGCCGATTGGCTCGTGCCTCTGCCCGACGGCCTGACCACACGACAGGCCATGGCCGTCGGCACGGCGGGGTTCACCGCGATGCTCGCCATCCAGGCGCTTGAGGATCAGGGCCTGAAGGCCGATCCCATTCTGGTCACCGGCGCGGCCGGGGGCGTCGGCAGCGTGGCCGTCGCTCTCTTGGCGGCGCTGGGTCACGAGGTGGCCGCCGTGACCGGCCGACCCGAGCAGGAGGAATATCTGCGCGGACTTGGCGCCTCACGTATCGTCCCGCGTGCAGACCTGGCCGAAACCGTCAAGCGGCCCCTCGAGACAGAGGAATGGGGCGGGTGTGTCGATGCGGTCGGCGGGGCGATGCTGGCCCGTATCCTGGGGCAGATGCGCTATGGTGCGTCCGTCGCCGCCGTCGGCCTAGCCGGGGGGCCGGGGCTGCCCGCAACTGTGATCCCATTCCTTCTGCGCGGGGTGAACCTGCTGGGGATCGACAGCGTCATGCAGCCCTACGAGAACCGCCTGCGCGCCTGGACCCGGCTGGCCGAGATCCTGCCGATGGATAAGCTGGAAGCCATGATCCAGCCGGCAACGCTCGACGACCTGCCCGAGCTCGGCGCGGCGATTCTTCAGGGTCAGGTGAAAGGCCGCGTGGTCGTGGATATCGCCGGATAAGTCTTCGTTCCCGCTCCGCGACGTGGATTGATGTCGCAAATGTGCGAGAATTTGGCGCTTTTTGGCCGTGTGACGGTTTAATGATGGTCTTGCATCGGGCAGGGTGAGGCTCTGCCCGGTGGGCATCTCGCGTACCGGGCTGCGGAAGCGCAACGGAACGGAGGGGCAGAGAGGCATGTTCAAGCGGATCATGACCCCGGTGGATCTCGGCCATGTCGGGAAGCTGGAAAAGGCATTGGCGGCGGCTGCCGCACTGGCCAAATCAGAGGGGGCGGCTATCACCTACGTCTCGGTGACATCGCCGCAGCCGGGCGCGGTTGCGCACAGCCCCGAGGAGTTCAAGGCGAAGCTGGAAGCCTTCGCGAGCGAACAGGGGTCGGCACATGGCATCCCGACGGATGCGCATGTGATCGTAAGTCACGACCCGAGCGTGGATGTCGACGATGCGCTCCTGAAGGCGGTGACCGACCTCGACGCGGATCTGGTCGTGATGGCGTCCCATGCGCCCGGCTTCGCCGATTACTTCTGGCCGTCAAATGGCGGCAAGGTCGCGGCTCACTCGAAGGCATCTGTCTTCGTCGTCCGCGACAATTGATGACCTGTCCAGCGGCCCACGGGGGATCGGGGCAGCACTGGACGAACCATAAGGGATGACAGGGATGACCGACACGACAACTCCGCAGGGAATACCCGAGCCCGAAGGCATCTCGGCCAATATCGAAACCGATTACGAGATCGGCCAGAACAACATCGAGGGATCCGTCGGACCCTTTGGCTTCGACGTCCACAACCCGGTCTTCCTGGTTTCCGGGATCACGGTCGTGGCCTTCGTGTTCTACACGCTCGCTTTGCCGGAACATTCGGGTGCGTTGTTTTCCTACCTGTTCGGCGTGGTGACCAAGACCTTCGACTGGTTTTTTCTGGGTTCCGCGAACGTTTTCGTGCTGTTCTGCCTGCTCCTGATCGTAACGCCTTGGGGTAACGTGCGTTTGGGCGGCGCCGAGGCCGCTCCGGACTACGGATATCCTGCCTGGTTCGCGATGCTCTTCGCGGCCGGTATGGGCATCGGCCTGATGTTCTACGGCGTCTCCGAACCGCTGAGTCACTACTCGACGGCATTCGGCGGTCCGGCGACGGACGAGGCCGGGTTGCGCACCGACTGGTCACCGCTCGCCGGTGCGGCCGACAATCAGGCCGAGGCGGTGCGGATGGGCATGGCGGCCACGATCTTCCATTGGGGCCTGCACCCCTGGGCGATCTACGCCGTTGTTGCGCTGGCTCTGGCGCTCTTCACCTACAACAAGGGTCTGCCGCTGACGATCCGCTCGGCCTTCTACCCCATCCTCGGTGAACGGGTCTGGGGCTGGCCGGGCCACGTGATCGACACTCTGGCCGTCTTCGCGACGCTGTTCGGGCTGGCGACCTCGCTGGGCTTCGGCGCGACGCAGGCGAATGCCGGGCTGAACGAGCTCTTCGGCGTGCCGCTTGGCTCGACGACCGAGGTGGTGCTGATCTCGGTCATCACGGCGGTCGCGCTGGTATCAGTTCTTCGCGGTCTCGACGGCGGCGTGAAGGTCCTCTCCGAGATCAATATGGGCCTTGCCTTCCTGCTGCTGCTCTTCGTGCTTTTGGTAGGGCCGACCCTGTATCTGCTCACGCTGTTCTGGGACAGCCTCGTCGCCTACCTGACGTACCTTCCCGCCCTCTCGAACCCGATCGCCCGGGAGGATGTGAACTTCAGCCAGGGCTGGACGTCGTTCTACTGGGCCTGGTGGATCAGCTGGTCGCCCTTCGTCGGCATGTTCATCGCCCGCGTCAGCCGGGGCCGGACCGTGCGCGAGTTCGTCGTCTGCGTCTTGCTGATCCCATCGCTGGTCTGCGTCCTCTGGATGACCGTCTTCGGCGGCACGGCGATCAATCAGGTCCTCGCCGATGGCTACACCGCCGCGCAGGACGCGCCGCTCGAACTGAAGCTCTTCAAGATGCTCGACGAGCTTCCGCTGGCGGGGATCACCTCGCTTATCGGGATCATCCTGGTGGTCGTGTTCTTCGTGACGTCGTCCGACTCCGGCTCGCTGGTGATCGACACGATCACGGCCGGGGGCAAGATCGACGCGCCGGTGCCGCAGCGCGTCTTCTGGTGCATCTTCGAAGGAGCGGTCGCCATCGTTCTGCTGCTCAGTGCGGGGGGATTGCAGTCCCTGCAGAGCATGGTGATCTCGACCGGGCTTCCGTTCACGGTCGTCCTTCTGGTCATGTGCGTCGCGATCGCGATGGGCCTGTCCGAGGAGCGCAAGGTCACGAAGGACGCCGTCGCGGCGGAGTGACCTGCGCGCCACGCGCGACGACGGGGGCCTTCGGGTCCCCGTTTTCCTTTCGGGCGGTCGCCCTAGGTCCGGCGTCATGACCAAACCGATCCTGATGTGGCACCGCCGCGACCTGCGGCTTTCCGACAATCCCGCGCTGCACTGGGCGGCGGAGCAGGGACGCCCGGTGATCCCGGTCTTCCTACTGGACGAAGTGGTCGAAAGCTGGGGCGCCGCGCCACGTTGGCGCCTTGGCGAGGGGTTACGAGTCTTCGGTGAAGCACTGCAAGACGCCGGATCGCGTTTGATCCTGCGGCGGGGAGAGGCCCTCGAGGAGTTGCGCGCCCTGATCGAAGAGACCGGCGCGGACACGGTCGTCTGGAACCGGCTCTACACCGCCGACGAGCGGGAGCGGGATGAAGGCGTGAAGTCCAACCTAAAGGAGCAGGGCATCACGGCAGAGAGCTTTCACGGACACGTCCTGTTCGAGCCCTGGACCGTCGAGACAGGCTCCGGAAGCTACTACAAGGTCTATACTCCGTTCTGGAAGGCCGTCCGGGACCGCGACGTGCCTGATACGCTGGCCATGCCCGATCTCACGGCCCCGAGCGATTGGCCTGCCTCGGACAAGCTCGAGGATTGGGCGCTTGCAGCCGACATGCGCCGCGGTGCCGAAATCGTCGCCCGTCATGCCAGTGTCGGAGAGGCGGCGGCACGGGGCCGACTCGGCGCCTTCGTCGGCAGCAAGATCGCCGACTACAATGACGCCCGGGACATGCTGGCCGAGGACGGGACATCGAAGCTCTCTCAGAACCTGACCCTTGGCGAGATCAGTGCGCGGACATGCTGGCATGCCGCCCAGCGTGCCAAGGAGGACGGGAAGCCGGGGGCCGAGACATTCCTTCAGGAACTCGTCTGGCGCGACTTCGCCCACCATCTCGCCTTTCACACCCCGCGCCTGACCCATGCGAACTGGCGCGAGGAATGGGACTCGTTTCCATGGCGAAACGACAACGACGATGCCGAGACCTGGCGCCGCGCCCGCACGGGTGTCGAGGTCGTCGACGCCGCGATGCGCGAGATCTATGTCACTGGTACGATGCACAATCGGGCACGGATGCTGGTCGCAAGCTATCTGACCAAGCACCTGATGACGCATTGGCGGGGGGGCTGCGACTGGTTCGCGGATGTGCTGATCGATTGGGATCCGGCGTCGAACGCGATGGGTTGGCAATGGGCCGCCGGGTCCGGACCGGATGCTTCCCCGTTCTTTCGTGTCTTCAATCCTGCCACGCAGGCCGAGAAGTTTGACCCTAAGGGCCAGTACCGCCGCCGCTGGGTCGCCGAGCTCGGGGGGAAGGGCGACGACGCCATGGCCTGGTTCGACGCGATACCCGAGAGTTGGGAACAATCGCCCGATCAGGAGTACCCCAAGGAGCCCATCGTCGGTCTGAAAGAAGGCCGCGAGCGTGCGCTCGAAGCTTACAAGGGACGTGACGCGGCAGAATAACACCGCGCACGGCTTTACCAACAGGAAAGAGACCGCCAAGGTTGTAGGCGGGAATGGCCAACGGGGGGCCTCGAATGGATCTAAATACGACCACAGAAGGGCAGGGCGACCTGCCCCGCTACTTCGCGCAGGTCTGGAACTTGGCGACGAACGCCCGGTCGGGCCGTCTGGACGTGACCTTGCCGGATGGCCGCACGTTCCGGCACGAGGGCGCCGAACCGGGACCCGTGGCCGAAGTTGTGGTGCATGACATGGACCTGTTCGCGCGCTTCGTCCGGGACGGCGATCTGGGTTTTACGGACAGCTACATGGATGGGCAGTGGGAAAGCCCCGACCTCATGGCGCTCTATGATTGGGTCAACAAGGAAGGGGATGTTCTGATCCAGCAGATGCCCGGGATCGGTCTGGTCCGCGCCTACGAAAAGCTGCGGTTCTGGCTCAAGCGGAACACGCGCGGGCAGGCGAAGAAGAACATCCAGGCCCATTACGACCTCGGCAATTCCTTCTACTCGCTCTGGCTGGACGGGACGATGACCTATTCGGCTGCCAAGTACGACGACGACCCCCAGCGCAGCCTCGAAGCCGCCCAAACCGCGAAATACGCCAGCATCGTCGACCGCATGGGCGTCCAGCCGGGCGATCACGTGCTCGAGATCGGCTGCGGCTGGGGTGGTTTCGCCGAATATGCGGCGCGCGAGCGCGGTCTGCGGGTCACGGGCTTGACGCTGAGCCCGGAGCAGTTGCGTTTCGCCAATGATCGGATGGAGCGCGCAGGGATCGCCGACCGTGTCGATCTGAAGCTGCGGGACTACCGCGACGAACGAGGCAGTTATGACGGGATCGCGTCCATCGAGATGTTCGAGGCGGTGGGGCAAAAATACTGGCCCGCCTATTTCGAGACCCTGCGGGACCGTTTGAAGCCAGGTGCCAAGGCCAGCCTGCAGATTATCACCGTGCCCGACCGCCGCTGGGAGGTCTACAATCGCTCGATCGACTTCATACAGAAGTACATTTTTCCCGGTGGGTTCCTGCCTGCGCCGTTCCGTCTGACGGAAGAGATCGGGCGCGCGGGACTCGAGGAAGGCGACAGTCTGAGCCTTGCCAAGGACTACTCCCTCACGCTGCGACGCTGGTACGAGACCTTCAACGAACGCTGGGAGGAGGTGGCCGCGCTCGGCTTTGACGAGCGCTTCAAGCGCATGTGGGATACCTACCTGCTTTCCTGTGCGGGGGCGTTCGAATACGGCAATTGCGACGTGGTGCAACTGGTCGTGCGCAAGCCGGCCTGACGCCATGGATGTGCCGTATTCTGTGGATATCCGGGGCGGAATCGACCGCTTTGACGAGGGATCGTCCATGCCAACGCCCGCCAAGCTCGTTGCCGCAATACTTATGGCCGCTGTTGCCTGGTTCACGGCTGAAGCCGTGGTCCGCTACGCGCTGCCGGAGGGCTCGTCCGTGGGCCGGTTCCGGGAGATCTGCGCCGTGATCGGGCTGTTCTTCGGCTGGCGGATGCTGGGTCGGGCCGCGACGGGCGTGCGCGGGCGGGGCGACAAGATCGTCAATTCGCTGACGATGGGAATGGCGACCTCGCTCGCGATCCTCGTCCTGGCGGTATTCCTGCACGGGTTCTACCAGATGATTTCGGAATCGATGAAACTGGCCTACGACCAGCCGGGCAAGGCGGCGACCGCGATGATCGGCTTCATCAAGGAAGACTTCATCCTGGTCGCCAACCCGATCATCATCGGAGTCCTTCTCGGCGGGGGCGCCGTCGCCGGGCTGATGGCAGGTGTGACCGGCCGCGTCTGGCGTTGAAAGTCTTCCTTTTCGGCACGCTGCGATGGGTGCCGCTTCTTGAAACGGTATGCGGCCGATCCTGCGACCTGTCCGCCGGCCGGCTCATGGGGCATCGGATCGTTCGTGCGCCCGACGGAGACTGGCCTGTCCTGCTACGCGACGGGGGCTCCGTCGCTGAAGGTGAGATTTTCGAACTGACCGACCCGACTGCGATGGACCGGATGGACTGGTATGAGGCTTTGTTCGGCTACGCGCGGCGGGAAGTCACCGTAAGCGTGGGGGCGCGCGAAACCGATTGCTGGGTCTACGATTCCGGGGCACGCGGCGGGTCCGAGACCTCGTGGGATCTGGCATCCTGGGTGGCGTCGCATGGGGAAATGACGCGCCTGGCCGCCGAAGAGATCTTGCGCCTGCATGGAAGATCGACGCCGGAAGCGGCCGCGCCGCGATATCGGTATGCACGTGCCCGGGCTCATTCCCGTGTCATGGCGGCCGCATATCGGCGGCCAGCGACGATCGGAGGTGACCTCACCTCGTCTGATGTCGAAAGCATCGACGTCGTTCGTCCCTATGAAGGGTTCCACGCCGTGGAGGAACGTCGGTTCGCATTTCGTCGGTTCGACGGAACGATAAGCGAGCCCGTCACCCGTGCGGTCAGCGTGGTGACCCAGGCGGCGACGGTGCTGCCCTACGATCCGGTCCGCGAGAGGGTTCTGGTGGTGGAACAGGTCCGGGCTGGCGCGGTCGCGCTTGGCGACCCCTTGCCGTGGATGCTGGAACCTGTCGCCGGGCTGATCGACCCGGGCGAGGGTCCGGAGGAGACCGTTTTGCGCGAGGCGCGGGAAGAAGCCGGGATTACGCTGCGCGAACTCCGTTTCGTTGCCCGCTACTACCCAAGCCCGGGCGGCCTGGCGCAAATCCTTCATTCCTACATCGGCCTGTGCGACCTGTCCGACGGCACCGAGGGACTGGGAGGGCTGGACGACGAGGCAGAGGATATTCGCAGCCATCTTCTGCCGCTCGACCGGCTGATCGACATGATCTCGACGGGAGAAGCCGCGAACGCACCGCTCATCCTGTCCGCCCAATGGCTTGCTCTCAACCGTGCGGGTCTGACCTGACCGCCCGGTGATTTTCCACTCCCGGCCGCGCTCTTGCCCGAATTGGGCGCGACTCAGACCTTGGTCGAACCGACGGAGCCGCGGATATGGGATTCTTCGAAGCCAATCTCCACTGCCTGAAGAACCCGCTTACCTTCGAGGGACGCGCCTCGAGGTCGGAATTCTGGTACTGCATTCTCGGGCAAACGATCAGCTTCTTCGTTATCTTCGTCGCAGGCTTCGTGTTTGCGATCCAGGGCATTCTGAACGGGGGCGAGGCACCGGCCATCCTGTCGAACCGCAACCTCTGGGTCGCAGCGTCGGTGGTCTATCTCTACGTCTGCGCCGTTCAGATCTCGGTCAGTGTCCGGCGTCTCCACGACACGGACCATAGCGGATGGTGGTACTGGATCATGCTCGTGCCATTCATCGGCTTCATCTGGTACATCCTGTTGATGGCCAAGCCGAGCGATCAGGGCCGTAACGAATACGGAAGCGGTCCGGCGACGGCCAAGAGGGTGGCGCCGAAGGTGGCGGTCCGCTCGCGTCGCGGTCAATTGGATCTCGACGACGATTTCGATTGGGGAGAGGGCGTCGCGATCATGGCGGCTGCCGAAACGCAGCGTGAGGAGATGCGCCGCGCGCGCGCCGCCGACCTCCGCGCCCTCCGTCAGAGCCGCATGCCCAGCTGAGCCCCGATGTCGGGCCGATGGCGGCAACATGTCTTTGTCGCCGCCGGAAGTGTTCGACCATGCAAGAGACCGGCGCGATGCAGGATCGGCTCTTGGTCTTGCCGCTTTGAGTTGCCTCGGATGGGTAAGCGGCGACGCGAGCGACTGGTGGAGGATCCCTTCCGCTCTGCTCCTCGGGGCAGAAGGATCACGCCACCTACCGGACGGCAATCATCGAGATTCGGAACTGCCGTAGCCGCTGCTCAGATATCGAGAGGAAGGTGGTGGGTGATGAGGGATTTGAACCCCCGACATCTTCGATGTGAACGAAGCGCTCTACCACTGAGCTAATCACCCGACCTGGCGCGCCGGATAGCGCGGGGGCCGCGAGCCCGCAAGCCCCGGCGTTTATCTAGAACAGGCGGACTTGGGTCCCGATCGGGCAGATCTCGTACAGTTCCGCGATCTTCTCGTTGTACAGGCCGATGCAGCCCGAGGACGACTGCCGACCGATCTTGCGCGTGTCGTGTGTCCCATGGATCAGATAGGCGGGCCAGCTGAGATACATCGCGTGGGTGCCAAGGGGGTTACCCGGCCCAGCCGGCATGAATTCGGGCAAGGACGGGTCACGTTCGCGCATCGCGGCGGTCGGCGTCCAGGTCGGCCCGACCTTCTTGCGCACGATCTCCGTGTAGCCTCTGCGGGTCAGTTCCTCGGTCATCGGGACGGAGGTAGGATAGAGGCGATAGTCCGTCCCGGTCGCGTCCCAGTAATGGAGCGCGCGCGAGGTGATATCGACAAGGATCGTGGCCCTGCCGAGGCTGTCGAAGTGGTCCCGCCAATCGACCATCTCAAAGCTCGAGATGTTCCGGCGCGTGATCTCGCCTGAACGGAACCCCTGGGCGCGCGCAACCATCGGCGCGGCAAGCGTGGCCGCTGCGCCAAGCAAGAGTGTGCGACGGGTCCGGTCGTTCATTGCAGGCCTCCTCTGGTCTTCCGTCCCAGTTATGATGCGGTCCAAGCGCAGTGAAGACCCGGATTGTTCACATCTTCGCAATGTTGCTGCATAGGCGTCGGCGCTTTTTCGCCATTTGCAACTGTGTTGACACGAATTGTCCCGGGTTTGGCCACCGGTCTTCCGCATCAAGGCACAAACCAAGGGAGCATTACCTGATGAATCCGCTCACATCGACGGTACAGGGTCTGGTCAACGGGTTTGCATGGGGTGGTCGCACATCTCGCGGCGAGTATTGGGGCTTCGTGCTTACGAGTCTGCTTGTTCTCGGAGCGGGCGGTCTTGCGCTGACATGGCCTGCCATTCCGGCGATGGCGACAGCCCTGAGCGATGGGGCGTCGTTCGAGGCAATCGCGGCCGAAGGGCGACTGGCTGCCGCCGGCTCGCCGGCGATGACCATGATCGAACCGTTGGCCCAGCAGTCCCGGACGTTGTTCCAGACCGTCGTGATCGGCGTGGTTCTCCTGGTTTTTTATTGGCTCTTCGCTCTTGCGGCCGCGACGGCCCGTCGCGTTCAGGATACCGGCCGGAGCGCGGTCTGGCTTGCGGGTCCGATCTCGCTCGTCTTTGCGGGTGAGAACGTGTCGGGCTCCGCCGCAGCCTGGGCCGAACCCGTCGCGCTGGGTCTTGGGTTCGCCGCTCTCCTGCTGACCTCGATGACGGCCGTCTATCTCGCCTCCGCCGGGGAGCCATGGGAAAACGAGCACGGCGAAGCCCCGGAAGGGACGGCCCTCCCGCCGGAGCCGCTGCCCCCTCAGCCCGTTCCCGAGCCGGAGACCGCCGACCTGCGGCCGGTGCGCGCACTGCATCACTGAGGCCCATCAGGTCGGGGGTCGAGGCGACCGGGCGGACCGGTCGCTTTCTTCTCAAGCGGCGGCGGCCGTCTATTCCATAACGGGGATGGAGAACTCGCCGCCTTCCTTTATGCCCGATGGCCAGCGTGATGTGACGGTCTTGGTTCGCGTGTAGAACCGGAAGGCGTCGGGGCCGTGCTGATTCAGATCGCCGAAGACCGATTTCTTCCATCCACCGAAGGTGTGGTAAGCGAGCGGCACGGGGATCGGAACGTTGACGCCCACCATCCCGACATTGACGCGTTTGGCGAAGTCGCGCGCGGCGTCGCCGTCACGGGTGAAGATCGCCGTCCCGTTGCCGTATTCGTGGTCCATGGCCAGTTTCAGCGCCTCTTCGTAGCTACCCGCCCGAACGGTCGAGAGGACGGGGCCGAAGATCTCTTGCCGATAGATGTCCATCTCCGGCGTCACCCGGTCGAACAGGTGCGGACCGACGAAGAACCCGCCCTCGTAGCCTTGTAGCTTGAAGTCCCGTCCATCGACGACGAGTTCGGCGCCCTGGTCGATGCCGGTCTGGATCAGACGGTGGATGTTTTCTTGCGCGGCTCGGGTGACGACCGGCCCGTAATCGACGTCGGTCCCAGACGTATAGGGCCCGACCTTCAGTGCCTCGATCCGGGGGACGAGCTTCTCGATCAGGCGGTCGGCTGTCTCATCGCCGACCGGCACCGCCACCGAGATGGCCATGCAGCGTTCGCCCGCTGCGCCGTATCCCGCTCCGACCAGTGCATCGGCCGCCTGGTCCATGTCGGCGTCGGGCATCACGATCATGTGGTTCTTGGCGCCGCCAAAGCACTGCACCCGTTTGCCCGCCTTGCAGCCCTCGGCGTAGATATAGGCGGCGATGGGGGTCGAGCCGACGAAGCCGACGGATTGAATGGTCTCGTCCTGGAGGATCGCATCGACTGCCTCCTTGTCGCCATTCACGACCTGAAGCACGCCTTTGGGAAGGCCCGCCTCCTCCATCAGTTCGGCCAGCATGATCGGGACGGAGGGGTCACGCTCGGATGGCTTGAGGATGAAGGCGTTGCCGCAGGCGATGGCAGGCGCGAACATCCACATCGGGATCATGGCGGGGAAGTTGAACGGGGTGATGCCGGCGCTGACCCCGAGGGGCTGGCGCATGGAATACATGTCGATCCCGGGGCCTGCACTATCCGTGAACTCGCCCTTCAGGTGGTGAGGCGCACCGATACAGAACTCGACCACTTCCAACCCGCGTTGGACGTCGCCAGCGGCGTCGGGCAACGTCTTCCCATGCTCGCGGCTCAACGCTTCGGCCAACTTGTCCATGTCGCGGTTCAGCAGGTCGACGAATTTCATCAGGACGCGGGCGCGGCGTTGCGGATTGGTCGCCGCCCATTCCGGCTGGGCTTCGGCGGCGATCTCGACCGCGCGCGCCACCTCGTCCGCCGAAGCCAGCGCGACCTTTGCCTGGACCTCCCCCGTGGCCGGGTTGAAGACATCCGCCGTCCGGCCCGAAGTGCCGGCGACCCGCGCGCCGTCGATGTAATGTCCGATCTGATCCATGCGGTCCTCCCTTTCGCGCAGGTCTAGGCGAGCGCGCGTCGGGGGGAAAGGTCAGCCGACGATCCCGCGCGCCGCTTCCAGCAACAGATGGGCGCCCGGAGCGATCAGATCGTCATCGAAGTCGTAGTCCGGGTTGTGAAGTGCCGGGCCCGGACCGCAGCCGAGAAACAGCATGGCCGCCGGGCAATCATGGCCGAAACGCCCGAAATCTTCCGATGCCCGCAACGGGAGGCCGTGGGACACCACGAGCCCGACGGCTTCGGCCGCTCGTCTCAGATGGGCCGCGGCCGACGGATCGTTGGCGCCGGCGAGAAACCGGTCGTGCTCTGTGATCCGCACGTCCAGGTCCGCGGTCCCGGAGGAGATGGTGTTCCCCACATTGCGCTCCAGCTCGAGGAGGCGTTCGTCAGACACCGTGCGCGCCGTGACATGGATCCGGCCCTGGCCGGGGGCGATGCCGAATGCAGGCTCCCCGAGGGCGACATGTGTCAGCGTGACGAGCCGGAAATCGGGATAAGGAAACCGGCCGCGCGACAGGGCGGGCAGGGCTGTCATCAGCGCAGCGATCTCTCCGGCCGGCGAGCGGCCTGTCTCCGGCGCCGCCGCGTGAGCTTCGGTCCCCCCGAGTTCGATGCACAATCCGACCGATGCGGCGCTGGACGGGCCGTCGGGGATATGTGCCTCTCCGGTCGGGATCTCGGGAAGATTGTGCAGGGCAAATGCCCAATCCGGGGCGAGATCAGCAAATGCAGGGTCCTCGCAGACGGCGATCGCGCCGGTCCCGATTTCTTCGGCGGGCTGAAACAGTAGCACGACGCGGCCCACGGACGGGGGCCGGCGGGCAAGCAGGCGCGCCACGCCGATCATCGTCGCCATGTGACCGTCGTGGCCACAGAGATGGGCCACCCCATCGGTGCGGCTGCGATGGGACGACGCGCCCTTCTCTTGGATCGGAAGAGCATCGAGCTCGCAGCGAAGCATAACGGTCTCATCGCCCGTGCCGAAGACACCAGCGACGCCGTGCCCGCCGAGACCCGTCACAACGCGTGCACCGAGCGATCGCAACGCGTCCGCGATGCAGGCTGCCGTTTCGACTTCCTGGCCGGACACTTCCGGTGCGGCGTGCAACGCGCGGCGAAAAGCGGTGAGGTCCTCGATATCAGATGGGGTCAGCCGATCCATGTCGGGTCACTGCCGGAATCCCCGGCAGCTGTCACGATGCTTGACTTGACGCTGAGTCAGGCGGACGCTGGGGAAACGGATCGCGGGAAAGGGAGAATATCCATGTTCGTCACACAGATCCTCGCCTCGAAAGCGACGCCGGGCGTCCTGACGATCGACCCGAACGTGACAGTCTCGGATGCGGTCGCCGAACTGGCCGCGCGGCGCATCGGTGCGCTCGTGGTCTCGACCGACGGGCGGCGCGCCGAGGGGATCCTGTCCGAACGGGACATCGTACGGGAACTCGGGCGAGGCGGTCCCGACATACTGAAGCAGAAGGTTTCGGACATGATGACGCGCGATCTTCAGATCGCGGCGCCCAACGAAGATGCGGGCAGCGTTCTTGCGCGGATGACCGAAGGGCGGTTCCGTCACATGCCGGTCGAAGAGGACGGGATGTTGATCGGCCTGATTTCGCTGGGCGACGTCGTCAAGGCACGCCTGAGCGAAGTGAGCATGGAGAAGGACGCGCTTCAGGCGATGATTGCCGGCTACTGAGAACGGGCCAGCTTACCCAGCCGCCCGCCGCGGCGGACCTTGTGGCGATCCGCCCGCGCGGGCAGGGTCTCCATCACTGCCTGTCGGGCGGCGGGCGTCATGCGGGACCAGTCTGAAATCTCGTCCAGGCTGCGCAGACATCCGACGCAGAGGCGCGTATCCGGATGTATCGTGCAGATCCGGATGCAGGGGCTGTCGATCCGGTCCGCCCGGAAAGTCTCGTCGCTCATGTGTTCCCCAGATGTCGTAGCCGATCCAGCACGCCTTGCAGGATATAGCTTGCCGCGACAGAGTCGATGACTTCGGCGCGACGTTTTCGCGAGGTGTCCGCCTCCAGCAACGCCCGTTCAGCCGCCACCGTCGAAAGCCGCTCGTCCCAGAACGTGATCGGCACCTCAACTTGGTGCGACAGGTTGCGAGCGAATGCGCGCGTCGACTGAGCCCTGGGCCCGTCGCTGCCATCCATGTTCAGCGGAAGGCCGAGAACGAGGCCGGTCACGTCGCGCGAGGCAATCGCCTTCGTTATCTCGGCGGCGTCGGCGGTGAACTTGGTTCTTCGGATCGTCTTCTGGGGTGTCGCGACGCTGCGCAGCCCGTCCGAGAGCGCGACGCCGATCGTCTTCGTGCCGAGGTCCAGTCCCAGCACCGCACCGAATTCGGGCAGGGCGGCCGCGAAATCCTCGATCCTGGCGTGGATCAAGGGGCCAGGCCCGCTCGCTCCGCCGCGCGGGCCAAGGTGTCCAGCGCGGCAGGCGCGTCCTGAAACACCAGCTGCGCTTCGGCATAGACGGCCGCTGCCGCGTCGCTGCGACCGAGCACGCCGTAGGCCGTGATCAGGCGCGCCCAGTCTCCGGGCGGGCCGCCTTGGGACGCAAGCCGCTCGGCCAGGCCCTGAACCATGCTGCCGATCATTTCCATGCGCTCTTCCGGCGTCATGTCTCCGGCGGCTTCGATCTGATCCTGGGACGGCCCGGTCGCGCGGGGAATGTCTTCGAGCGGGGTCGGGTCACCGGCAAGCTGGCTGATCCGTTCGAGCTGCGCGGCGATCGTCGGAAGCCACGGCGCGTCGGCGGGCGAGTCGGAATAGAGGCGCCGCCAGATCGGCCATGCCCGGTCGGCCCGCCCGCCCTGTGCGAACATCAGCCCCGTGTAATAGCGCGCGAGCCCGTTCGTCGGGTCCCGCCGAAGCGCCTCTGCCAAGGCGCGCTCCGCCTCGGGCGACACGTAGCCGCCCGCGGCCTGGATCATCAATTCGGCGAGGATCGCGAAACCCTCGGCCGTCGCCGCGTCGCCCAGGATCGCGATGACCCTGTCCTGTGCGCGCCAGGCGGCTTCGAGATTGTTCATGCCCGCCTCGACACTGGCGGCCAATTGCCAGCCGCGCAGGTCGTCGGGACGATTTTGAAGGACGTCGCGCAGCTGTTCGACCATCGCGACCGTTTCGGCCGGTGCGTCCGCCGGCGGGGGCGCGTTCGGAACCTCCGCTTCGGCAACGGCCTGGCCCGGCCTTTCGGCCCGCGCCGCTTCGATCGTGGCGACCCGTCCGGCGAGCGGCATGTCCGGATAGCCGGGTGCGCCGATACAGCCGTAGGTCACAGCGCCGATCGCGGCGACACACAGCGCGACGATCACCGCGCCCAGAGCGGTGCGGCCCGGTGTCGCGGGCCGGATCGACTGTGCGGACTGATCGGCTGCCAGCAAACGGCGCGCCACTTCCGCACGGGCGGCCTCGGCCTCAGCGTTCGTCAACGTGCCGCGGGCAACATCTCGGTCGAGTTCACGAAGCTGATCCTTGTAGACATCGACATCCGGCGCGTCAGGCGCGCCCGTCTCCCGCGCGGTCAGGCCGCGGACCACGATCAGTGTCACACCCAGCGTCAAGCCGGCGGCCACGAGCCAGAAGAGCCATTCCCCATCCATGGCGCCGATCTAATGGCGATCCGTCGCAAGCGCGACCCCCTTGCGACGGTTTGGGCATCGCGGCACATGTCGCAAATCCCTCCCGACGCGCCGCCCATGCGCTTTCGCACGCTTCGAAACCGCGCCAGACGGAGGGCCTAGGAGAGGGCCATGAAACGCTATTCGGTTTTCGCCATCGCGCGAGAGGCTGCCCGGTATCACGACGGGTGGGAACGGGCGTGGCGGTCGCCCGAGCCGAAGAGGCGCTATGACGTCATCATCGTCGGGGCCGGAGGGCATGGCCTCGCGACCGCCTACTATCTGGGAAAGAACCACGGCATCACGAACGTCGCGGTGATGGAGAAAGGCTGGCTGGGCGGCGGAAACACCGGCCGGAACACGACGATCATCCGGTCGAACTATCTCCAGGATCCCTCGGCGGCGATCTACGAGAAGTCGCGCAGCCTCTACGAGACGCTGAGCCAGGAGCTGAACTACAACGTCATGTTCAGCCCGCGGGGCGTGCTGATGCTGGCTCAGACTCACCACGAGGTACGGGGCTACAAACGCACGGCCCATGCGAACGGTCTTCAGGGCGTGCGGACGGAGTGGGTCGACCCCGCGCGCGTCAAGGAACTGTGCCCGATCATGAATATCCACGGGCCGCGCTACCCCGTTCTGGGCGGGCTCTGGCAATCCCGGGGGGGGACCGCCCGTCACGATGCGGTGGCCTGGGGATATGCAAGGGCATGCAGCGACATGGGGATGGACATCATCCAGAAGTGCGAGGTCACCGGCATCGACACCGACGGCGGCAAGGTCGTTGCCGTAGAGACGACGCGGGGCCGCATCGAGTGCGGGCAACTCGCCGGCATCGTTGCGGGTCATTCGTCGGTTCTGGCCGAGATGGCTGGGTTCCGGCTCCCCCTCGAATCCGTTCCGCTTCAGGCGCTTGTCAGCGAGCCGATCAAGCCGTGCATGGACATCGTCGTGATGGCGAACACGGTTCACGGCTACATGAGCCAGTCCGACAAGGGCGAGATGGTCATCGGCGGCGGCACGGACGGGTATGTCGGCTATACCCAGCGGGGCAGCTTCCACCATATCGAAGAGACGTTGCGCGCGCTCGTCGAGACTTTCCCCATGATCTCGCGCCTCAAGATGCTGCGCCAATGGGGCGGGATCGTCGATGTCACGGGCGATCGCTCTCCGATCCTGTCGAAGACTCCGGTTGAAGGAATGTTCCTGAATTGCGGCTGGGGCACGGGCGGCTTCAAGGCGATCCCCGGCTCTGGCTGGGCCATGGCGGAACTGATGGCCAAGGGCCATTCACCGCTGACGGCGGAATTCGGGCTGGAGCGGTTCCGCGAAGGGCGCTTCATCGACGAGTCGGTCGCGGCGGGGGTCGCGCACTGATGCACGAACACTCTGTTTCCAAGGTAAGTGTTACCACACTAGGCGGGAACTCGCCGAAGGGTGTATACATTGATCATCTGTCGGTAACAGTCTGCCCGGTTTACCCATGTCTGATCAGTCCCACCCCCGTTTGCATTGGCCGCGCGGCCTCAACTTCCTGCTTGGCGGCGTCGTCGTCGCGGCCATCGGTCTCGGCGTTCTGCTGCTCGCCGGTCCGGTCGACCTCGGCCTGTTCGGTGCGCCGGACGTCCGAATCGACGCGCCGCTCAGCGCGACTGCGTCGCAACGCTAAGTCGGAGATCCGGACCTCCGCATCGGAGGTCCCATGCTTTTGCTGACCTGTCCTCATTGCGGACTCGCAGTCGAGGAAACCGAGCTTTCGCCCGGCGGCGAAGCGCATCTCAAGCGTTTCGGTCCTGGATCGGACGAAGACGCGTTCGAGGAATACCTTTTCCTACGCGACAATCCGAAGGGGCCGACGCTGGAGCGGTGGCGACACAGCTACGGTTGCGGCAAGTGGTTCATCGCGGCGCGTGACACTGCGACCAATCGGGTCTTTGGAACCTATCCGGCACAGACTGGCGGGCCGCCCGACTGGATCGTCAAGGCGATGGAGGCGGTGCGATGACGTCCCGGCTCGGAGACGGTGGGCGGTTGATCAATCGGGCCCGGCCTCTGGGTATGCGGTTCGACGGGCGGTATATCCGTGCGTTCGAGGGGGATACGCTCGCATCCGCGCTGCTTGCCAACGGTCACCTCTTGATGGGGCGCAGCTTCAAGTATCACCGCCCCCGGTCGGTCGTCGCGTCCGGTTTGGAGGAGCCCAACGCCTTGCTGGGTGTCGGTGAAGGGGCGGCGTTCACGCCGAACGTTCGGGCGACGACCGCCTTTGCGGAAGACGGGCTCACGATGACGTCGCAGAACGCTTGGCCATCGTTGGAAACCGATATCGGCGTGGTGAACGACTGGGCGGCGCGTTTCCTACCGGCCGGGTTCTACTACAAGACGTTCATTCACCCGCGTCCGCTCTGGAAGCACCTCTTCGAGCCCGTCATCCGCAAGGCAGCCGGACTGGGTGCCGCCCCGCAGGAGCAGGATCCGGACCGCTACGAATATACCTACGCCTTCTGTGACGTTCTGATCGCCGGTGGCGGCATCGCGGGACTGGCCGCCGCACTGACCGCAGGACGCCGGGGTGAGCGTGTGATGCTGGTTGAACAGGCGGCGCATTGGGGCGGTCGCGCGGTGGTCGACGGGGCTGAAATCGACGGCCAGACGGCGGCGGATTGGGTGAAGGACGCTCTGGAAGCCCTGGAAAAGATGGAGAATGTGTCTCTCCATCTCGAGACGCAGGCGTCGGGCGTCTACGATCACGGGTATGTCCTGCTGACCGAAGCGCTGAAAGGCGCCGGTCCCGCCGAGCGGGTCTGGCGTGTCCGGGCCGGCCGGATTGTCGCGGCGACCGGCGCGCTCGAGCGACCGCTTTCTTTCGCGGGAAACGACGTTCCCGGCGTGATGCTCGCCTCGGCAGTTCGGGACTATATGGTCAATTACGGTGTCTCGCCCGGCGACCGGACCGTCATCGTGACGAACAACGATGACGGCTACCGCACTGCGATCACGCTTCTGGATGCTGGTCTCCATGTTCCGGCCGTGATCGACGCGCGGGATGGTGCGGACAGTGCCCTGATCCGCGCCGTGCGGGATCGCGGCGTGCGCATTCACGAAGGACGCGGGATCGCGAAGGTCCTGGGCCGGAACCGGGTGAAGGGCGTGGCAATCTGCCTCCAGGCTGGCGAAGGGGCCGTCTTGCAGGAAATCGCCTGCGATTGCGTGGCGATGTCCGGCGGCTGGTCGCCGGTCGTGCATCTCTGGTCTCATTGTGGAGGCAAGCTGAACTGGGATGACGCCCGCGCGATGTTCCGTCCCGACCCGGACCGCCCGCCGCTCGGGGCGGACGGCACGGCAATGGTCACATGCGTCGGCGCGGCAAGCGGCGCCCTCTCGCCGGCCGAGGTTCTTGCGACCGTGGACGGCGCCCCCGAAGCCGCCACGGAAGAGTGTGCACCGATCAAGCCGGTCTGGCTCATGCCGCAGGGGGCCGGGCCGGAGCTGCGCGCGAAGGCCTTCCTCGACTTCCAGAACGACGTGAAGGTCTCGGATGTGCGGCTCGCGGCGCAGGAAGGGTTCGAGAGCGTCGAGCACACCAAGCGCTACACGACGCTGGGCATGGCGACGGACCAGGGTAAACTGTCGAACATCAACGGTCTCGCCACCCTGGCCGGCGCATTGGACGCGCCGATCCCTCAGGTCGGGACGACGACATTCAGGCCCCCTTACACGCCGGTCACTCTCGGCGCGCTGGCGGGCGAAGCGCGGGGCGAGTTGTTCCAGCCTCTGAGGAAGACGCCGATCCATGGCTGGCACGAGGCGCACGGCGCCCATTGGGAGCCCGTTGGACAGTGGCGGCGTCCCTATTGCTACCCGAAGGGCAAGGAAAGCCAAGAGGATGCCGTCGCACGCGAGGTCCGCGCGACACGCGAGGGGCTCGGCTTGCTGGACGCTTCGACGCTGGGCAAGATCCTCGTCAGCGGGCCGGATGCCGGGCGGCTCGTCGACATGCTCTACACCAACATGATGAGCAACCTGAAGGTCGGACGCTGCCGCTACGGGCTCATGTGCGACGAGAACGGCTTCCTGATGGATGACGGGGTCGTCGCGCGCATCGCGGAAGATCAGTGGCTTTGTCACACGACAACCGGTGGGGCGGACCGCATCCACGCATGGATGGAGGATTGGCTTCAGTGCGAATGGTGGGACTGGAAGGTCCATGCCCTCAACCTGACGGAACAGTTCGCGCAGATCGCCGTTGTGGGGCCGAAAGCCCGCGCCGTGCTGGAGGAATTGGGCGGCCTTGACGTGTCGAAGGAGGCGCTTTTGTTCATGGGCTGGGTCGACGGGACCTTGGCTGGCCACGATGTGCGGGTGTTCCGCATCTCCTTCTCCGGGGAGTTGTCCTACGAGGTTGCCGTGCGGGCCTCGGAGGGTCTTGCCCTGTGGGAGAAGCTGCACGAGGCAGGCGCCGCGTTCGGCGTGACCCCCTATGGCACCGAGGCGCTGCATGTGATGCGGGCCGAGAAGGGCTTCATCATGATTGGCGACGAAACCGACGGCACGGTCATTCCGCAGGATCTTGGCCTCGACTGGGCCATTTCGAAGAAGAAGGACGATTTTCTTGGCAAGCGGGGACAGATGCGCACTCATCTGACCGATCCGGACCGCTGGAAACTCGTGGGGCTCGAAACCTTGGACGGGTCTGTCCTGTCGGACGGGGCGTACGCTGTCGACGATGGCACGAATGCCAACGGACAACGGAAAGTACAGGGGCGGGTCACCTCGACCTACCATTCGCCGACCCTCGGGCGTGGCATCGCGATGGGCCTCGTGCGCCGGGGCCCCGAGCGGATGGGTGAGGTTCTGACCTTCACCGCCCCGCGCGACGGACGCGTGGAGGCCCGCATCGTCGATCCGGTCTTCTACGATCGCGAGGGAGAGAGGCAGGATGTCTGAGATCACCCGCGTCACCGATCTGGGGATGATCACCCTTCGAGGCGATCTGGCCACGCTGTCCGGGGCCGTAGAGGCGGCCACCGGGTGCGACGCACCCGACACGCGGATGATGACCGCTTCGGGCGATTTTCGCTGTCTGTGGATGTCGCCGGACGAGCTGCTTGTGACCTGCCGACGGGATGACGCCTCGGAGCTCGCGCGCCGGCTCTCGGCCGCTCTCTCGGATGGTTTCGCGACGGTCGCTGAAGTGACGGACGCGCGTGCGGTCTTCGACGTGAGCGGCCCGCACCGCGCTGCGGCACTTGCCAAGCTGATGCCGGTCGACTTTGCCGCGCTGGCCGAGGCAGAGGTGCGACGGACCCGGCTGGCGCAGGTCGCGGCGGCGTGCTGGGACGAAGGGGATCGCTATCGTGTGGTCTGTTTCCGGTCGGTTCAGGACTACGTGGAGGCCGCGCTCCGGAACGCGGCCCGTGGGCCGTTTCCGGCAGCTTTCAGGGCTTGACCCTCGCCGAAACCGGGCGACATGAAGCGCAGCGCAACTTCAAGGAGTCCACGACATGGCTTTCGATCTTCCGGATCTTCCGTACCCCCACGATGCCCTCGCTTCGAAGGGGATGTCGAAAGAGACCCTCGAATACCACCACGATCTTCACCACAAGGCCTATGTCGATAACGGCAACAAGCTGATCGCCGGCACCGAGTGGGAGGGGAAATCCCTCGAAGAGATCGTGAAGGGCACATACGATAGCAGCGCGGTGGCCCAATCCGGGATCTTCAACAACATCAGCCAGCTTTGGAACCACAACCAGTTCTGGGAGATGATGGGTCCCGGCGAAAGCGCGATGCCCGGAGAGCTGGAGAAGGCGATCACCGAAAGCTTCGGCACCGTCGAAAAGTTCAAGGAAGAGTTCGCGGCCGCGGGCGCCGGCCAGTTCGGTTCCGGCTGGTGCTGGCTGGTCAAGGACACCGACGGCGGCCTGAAGGTGACAAAGACCGAGAACGGCGTGAACCCGCTCTGCTTCGGGCAAACGGCTCTGCTGGGCTGCGACGTGTGGGAGCATTCCTACTACATCGACTACCGCAACAAGCGCCCGGCCTATCTCCAGAACTTCGTCGACAATCTCGTGAACTGGGAGAATGTCGCGTCCCGGATGTGAGGCGACAGACCGATCTGAACGGAAAGGGGCCCGGGCGGGCCCCTTTTGCGTCGGGAACCCTGCTTTCCACCGCGCGTTCGTCCTTTGAACCTATCAAGGAGGCGAGCCATGACGGAACGTGTGCGTTCGAAGGACGGATCCCGCGAAACCGATGACTACATCGAGGACATGCCCAAGACCCCCGATCATCAGGGGCGCCAGGGCGGCGATATCGCGCGGGAAGTCGGGACGCGGGACGCTCTTCTCCGCGCCAATACGCAAGGTGCGCGCGGCGTGACGCGGATCGGGAAGACCAACGAGGTCCAGGGCGGCAACAGGAACGGTGAGGGCCCTGCCGAGATGAACCATCCGGAGGACCGCGAATGACCAGGCTGACGAACGGTACCCTGGTCGTCGTGACGGACAGCGAGAAAGCGCTGTTCCTCATCAACAAGACCGACGACGAAAACCCGCATCTGGAAGTGGCCGGCAAGAAAACCGAAGACAACCCGCCGGACCGAGAGCAGACCGAAAACCGTCGGGGCCGCGTCCAAGAGAGCCACGCGCCAGGCAGCCGGGCCTACGACGAGACCGATTTTCATGAGCTTCAGAAAGAGCGCTTTGCCTCCGATCTGGCGGACAGGCTCTACAAGATGGCCCATGCAGGTGAATACGATCGGCTGGTCCTCGTCGCGTCTCCGCAAGTTCTGGGCGTCGTCCGGGACGAGATGCACAAAGAGGTTGCCGACCGGCTGGTTGCGACGATCGACAAGACGCTGACAAACCATCCTCTTGGCGAGATCGAACGTATCGTGGCGGAAGATCTTCACGAGGGATCCAGCGCCGCGTAGCCGCAAAAGAGTGAGCTTGAAATAATGCCCGCCGGTCTGACCGGCGGGCTTTTTCGTGGGCAAGGGATCACGCAGCCTCACTTTTGCGAGGCGCCGCGCCATCTCTTTTGACCGGATATGTCAGGCTTGCTACCTTTCCCGCCGGGGAACGCAGCGCGGCAGTGCTGTTCGTGGAAAGGGTCGGGTATGGCCGCACGTATGGGAATTCTGGCCGGCATCGTCGTGGCGGGCGCCATCGGGTTCGCTGTCCTCTACGGTCTGCCGGAGCGTCTGACCCCTCAAAGCACAGAAGGCCGCGACCCGCCCGTTCAAGCGGCGGAGCCGAAACGACCGGCAGCCCCCGAGACAGCCGAACAGCCGGCACAGGAAGAAGCCTCAGCCGACCCCGCACCCGTTCTGGAGATCGTCCGCGTCGAGGCAGATGGTGCTGCAATCGTTGCGGGCCGCGCCGACCCCTCGTCGGAGGTTCGGATTTTATTGGACGGATCGGAGATCATACGCGCACCGGCCGACGTTGACGGGAATTTTGTCGCCTTCCTAACACTGCCCGAAAGTACCGTGCCGCGGATCATCACCGCCGAGGTCGAGCGGGGGGACGGAAGGACCGTCCGCGCGCGGGACAGCGTGATCGTCGCGCCCCCCGCGCCCAGAGAGAAGGACGACAGGGACGTCGCATCCGCACCGTTGACCGCGCCGCGTGTCGCGGGCCCGACGGCCGGGGCCGCACTGTCACAGCCGCAGGGGGCGGAACCCATGGATGCGGCAGTATCGGAGCCTCCGGCAGAGACGGCTGGCGGCGATCCTGTGCCTGACACCACCAAGCCAAGCGCCTTGATCGAGACCGCGGCCGTCGACGCACCGGACCGGGGCCAAACCATCGACGCGCGGCCCGTTGAGGCCCCAGAGGGCCGAATGACGCGGGAGGCGGCCTCCGTGCCGCCCGACGAGGCTTTGGCCCCAGTGGACAGCCTGCAGACTGCGTCAGGGACCGCTCCGGAGGCGCCTCGCGTCTTCCGCGCCGGGGCCGACGGTGTGCGTGTGCTGTCGGCAATCGAGAGCGAGGCGCCCCCCAAGGAGGTCCGGATCGACGCGATCAGCTATGACGACACGGGAGACGTGCGCGTGACCGGGCGCGCGAAGCCGTCCGCGCGGGTCCAACTCTACCTTGACGGCGAGGCGATCGGTGAGACCAGCACCGTGGATCCCAGCGGCCTCTGGGACAGTGCCCTCGCCGATGTGAAGCAGGGGGTCTATACCCTCCGCATCGACGAGATAGACGAGGCGGGATCGGTTCGGTCCCGGGTGGAGACACCATTCGAACGCACGGCGCCCGAGATCGTCGCAGCCGCGGCGAACCGGGGAGAGGGCGTGTCTGTCGTGACGGTCCAGCCGGGCTTCACGCTGTGGGCGATCTCCGAAGGCTATTTCGGAAGCGGCGTCAACTACGTCCAGATTTTCGAGGCCAACCGCGACCTGATCCGGGATCCGGACCTGATCTATCCGGGGCAGGTGATCACGCTTCCAACGGCCGGCGCGGATCGCTAGGTAGCCATTCCCGACCGCAGGCCATAGGGTCCGCCAGATGCGGCGCAGCCAGACCCCCGATTCCGAAAGCGCAGCCGGCGGATGGTCGATCATCCGCCGTGTTCTGCCGTATCTCTGGCCGGACGGTCAGGCCTGGGTCAAACGTCGGGTGGTTCTTGCCCTCCTCGCATTGGTCCTGGCCAAGGTCGTGGCCGTCACGACACCGTTCTTTTACAAGGCGGCCGTCGACTCGCTGACGCCCGACACGCCGACACCGGCCTGGGCCCTGGGCATGGGCGCACTTGCCCTGACCGTCGTCTATGGCGGGGCCCGGGCGCTGAATGTCGGGTTCCAGCAACTCCGTGACGTGATCTTTGCCCGGGTGGGGCAGCGCGCCCTCCGCAGGCTTGCCGCTCAGACGTTCAGGCACATGCATCGGCTGTCGATGCGTTACCACATCAGTCGTAAGACGGGCGGGCTCAGCCGGATCATCGAGCGGGGCGTCAAGGGCGTCGAATTCCTGCTCCGCTTCCTGCTCTTCAGCATCGGGCCGCTGATCCTCGAATTGTCGATGATCGCGGTGATCCTCGCGATCGTTTTCGACTGGCGGTACCTCGTCGTCGTTCTCGGCACGATCGCGGTCTATGTGGCGTTCACCTTCAAGGTTACGGAATGGCGGGTCCGCATCCGGCGGGAAATGAACGAGCAGGACACGGATGCGAACCAGAAGGCCATCGACAGCCTGCTGAATTTCGAGACGGTCAAGTATTTCGGAGCCGAGCAGCGCGAGGCGCAGCGCTACGACGGCGCGATGGAGAAATACGAGCAGGCAGCGCTCAAGACCGCGTGGTCACTGGGCGCGCTGAATTTCGGTCAGACGCTGATCATCACGACCGGGCTGATCGCCGTGATGGGCATGGCGGCCGTGGGCGTCGAGCGCGGCACGCTGACGGTTGGCGATTTCGTGATGGTGAATGCCTACATGATCCAGATCACGATGCCCCTCAACTTCCTGGGGACGGTCTATCGAGAGATCCGGCAGGCGCTCGTGGACATGGGCGAGATGTTCGGGCTTCTCGAACAGCCGGCGGAGATAAAGGATCGCCCGGACGCCGAGCCTCTGCGGGTCACGGAAGGTCGCGTCCTCTTCCGGAACGTGGAGTTTGGCTACGACGCGGCCCGGCCGATCCTGCGCGATCTGACCTTGGAGGTCGAGCCGGGACAGACCGTCGCCGTGGTCGGGCCGTCCGGGTCGGGCAAGTCGACGCTCGGCCGGTTGTTGTTCCGCTTCTACGATGTCGGCTCCGGGGCGGTTCTGATCGACGGGCAGGACATTCGCGAGATCACGCAGGAAAGCCTGCACGAGCAGATCGGGGTCGTTCCGCAGGACACCGTCCTCTTCAACGACACCCTTCGCTACAACATCGCCTATGGACGCCCCGATGCGACCTTCGCCGAGATCGAAGCCGCCGCCGCAGCAGCACAGATCGGCAGCTTCATCGACGGTCTGCCGGACGGCTACGAGACGACGGTGGGCGAGCGTGGCCTCAAGCTGTCCGGTGGAGAGAAGCAGCGAGTGGGCATTGCCCGCACTCTCCTGAAGGACCCGCCGATCCTGATCCTCGACGAGGCGACCTCGGCACTGGACTCCGAGACGGAGCGCGAGATCCAGGATCAACTGCGCGCCATGGCCAAGGGGCGAAGTGTCATCACGATCGCGCACCGTCTGTCGACCGTCGTCGATGCGGACCGGATTGTCGTATTGGAGGCAGGCGTGATCGTCGAAGAGGGCCGCCATGCCGACCTGTTGGCGCGGGGTGGCCGCTATTCCTCGATGTGGGCGCGTCAGGCCGAGGAGGCCGATGCGGCCTGAGATCCGCGTCGGGACCTCGACGCGGGGCAGGCAGTTGGATACGGCGCGACACATGGAACCGCTCTCCGTCTTTTTGGCCGCTCCGGCCGGTCTTGAGCCGCAACTGCTGGACGAGGCGCGCGAGATCGGTCTGAAGGGGCCGAAGGCGGTCTCCGGGGGCGTCGAATGCGACGGCGGCTGGGAAGCGGTTCGCCGCGCCAACCTGCGCTCTCGGATCGCCTCGCGGGTTCTGGCGCGCATCGCGCGGTTCGATGCGCGCGGCTTTCCGGCCCTGATCGCTGGCTTTCGCGCAATCGACTGGTCCGCATGGCTGCCCGCCGGCGTCGGCGTGACCGTCGACGCGACGTCCGTCCGTTCCCGCGCCAGTCACGGCGGCGCCGTCGCGAGGCATCTCGGCGAAGCTTTGGCCCGGAGCGGGACCGAGGCCGGGGACGACTTCCGCATCCTGGCCCGGCTCGAACGCGACATCTGCACAATATCGCTCGACACATCGGGGGAGCCGCTGCATCGCAGGGGCTACAAGCAGCGGGTCAATCGCGCTCCGCTGCGAGAGACGCTTGCCGCGGGGTTTCTGAGGGCGGCGGGCTACCGGGCCGGCGAACCTCTCCTCGACCCGATGTGCGGCTCGGGCACTTTCGTCATCGAGGCGGCGGAGATTGCGCGCGGACTTCGACCGGGGCGGATGCGCGGTTTCGCATTCGAGCGATTGCCCTCCCACGATGCAGGCCGTTGGGATGCGCTGCGCGCGATGGACGCGGTCAATTTGTCGATCCTGAAATGCCATGGCTCCGACCGGGATGCAGGAGCCGTGCAGATCGCCAAAGAGAACGCCGCGTCGGCCGGCATGTCCTGTTCATTCGAATGTCGGTCGATTTCGGATGTCGTTCCGCCGGAAGGCGCAGCCGGCCTGGTCATCACCAACCCGCCCTATGGCACGCGGATCGGAGATCGCCGGCTAGAGCCGCTCTACGGGACCTTCGGTCGGATCATGCGGGAGAGGTTCGGCGGGTGGCGGATCGCCATGGTGACAAGCGAGGACGGGCTCGCCCGCGCGACGGGTCTCGATTGGGATGCCCCCGGGCCGTATGTCGACCACGGGGGCTTGAAGGTGAGGCTTTGGCAGACAGCGCTCTAACCGGGCCTAGGACGCCGCTTTCAACTTGTGAGCGAGGCTTTCGATATCGTCGTGCGGCACACGCGGAATGATCCGATACGCGGCGTTGACGAAGCAGAAGAATGCGAAGCCCAATAGACCGATGCAGATCGCGACGACAAGAAGGTTCCCGAAGGGCTGAGAGGCGAGCCAGTCGAAGGCCGCGCCCAGACCGCCGGCGGGCGCCTCGCTGGCACGCCAGGCCGCAATGGCGAGGAAGCCTCCGATGATGAGGATCAGAAGGCCGTTGCACATCACGCCCGCGCGCAGGGCCCAATCGTAGTTGCGGGTGAATTCGTTGGCGGCGAGCTTTTCGCGGTATTTCGCCTTCCATCCCTTCAGGATGTAGTAGATCCCGCTGCCGATCGTGCAGGTCGCGGCGAAGCCCACGAGCCAGCGCCCGCCGGGCCAGTCAAGAACGGCGCCGACCGCGCGGGACACGGTGTCTTCTTCACCGCCGCCCGACGAGAGGCCGAGGCCCAGTGCGAGCGAGAGAGCAAGTGCCGCGATGGCTCCGTGGATCAGGCCGGTCACGATCATCCCGGCCCGCGACACCAGACCTTCGGCATCGTCGCCGTATTCCTCGAGATCTTCGGCCGCATCGATCCCGCGCCAGATCGTGTAGGCGAAGAGGCCGATCGCCACGAACCAGAGGACGGCGACACCCCAGCCGCTGTCAGAGAGCGATCTCAAGGCCGATCCGGTCCCTTGTGCCTCGCCTCCGCGCCAGATCGCCCAAAGCGAAAGGCCGGCAACGGCGAGATACGTGACACCTCGGCCGGCATAGCCGGCGCGCATGACGGGAATTGCCCAGCGATAGTCTGACATAGCGGTCTCCAGCAGGTATACCGGATGAACGCAGCCCGCGGCTCGCAGGTTCAGTCGCTATTCGGCGGCGATCTGGATCACCGGTTCCATCGAGGCGAAGTCCTCTTCGGACAGATGGCACTTGATCTGATGGCCATCGAAGTTCCGCATCGGAGGCACCTCCGTCTCACAGAGCGCGCCCGGGACCTTTTCCTTCCACCGGCATCGCGTCTGAAACGGACAGCCCGGCGGCGGGTTCATCGCGGACGGAATGTCGCCTTCGAGCACGATCTGCTTCTTGACGACGTGCGTGTCCGCGATCGGGACCGCCGACAGCAGCGCCTCGGTATAGGGATGGTAGGGCGGCGCGAAGACCTCTTCGGTCGTGCCGAGTTCGACGACATGGCCAAGATACATGACCATGATCCGGTCGCTGAGATAGCGGACGATCGAGAGATCGTGGGAGATGAACAGGAGCGTCGTCTTGTGCTCGCGCTGGATCTCCATCAGCAGGTCCGTCACCGCGGCTTGCACGCTGACGTCTAGCGCGCTGACAGGTTCGTCGGCGACGACGATCTTGGCGTCCCCAGCAAAGGCGCGGGCAATGCCCACCCGCTGCTTCTGTCCACCGGAAAGCTGGCGCGGCATCCGATCGGCGAATTCGCGGGGGAGCTTTACGAGATCCAGAAGCTGTAGCATCCGCTGCCGTCGGTCGTCGTCGCTGTTGCCGTAATCGAAGACCTCCAGTGCCCTGGTGATCTGCCGTCCGACCGTCATGGACGGATTGAGCGTATCGAAGGGGTTCTGGAACACCATCTGCACGTCGGAGACCTGCGACGGACCTCGATCCTCGATCGGCTTGTCCTGGATCTCTTCGTTGCCCAGAGTGATCGTACCGTCCGTCGCCGTCTCCAGCCCCATCAGCATCTTGGCGAGGGTGGACTTGCCGCAGCCGGACTCTCCAACGATTGCCAGTGTCTCGCTCTCTCGGGCTTCGAAATCGATGGTCTCGTTCGCCTTGACGACGCGTGCCTCACCGCCGCCGGTCAAGGCGTTTGCGGCGACCTCGTAATACTTCTTCAGGTTCGACACCTTCAGGACCGGAGCGCCCGGTGCCGGAGCAGGTGGCTTGTCGGATGCCTCGGGCGGGGCATCCCAGTCGATCTCTTCGAAGCGGACGCAGCGTGAATTGTGCCCGGGGCCCGCATCGCGCATCGGGATCGGCTGTGCGTCGCAGCGGCCGGCTTCGAAATAGTCGCAGCGGGGGCCGAAATTGCAGCCGGGCGGACGCTCATGGGGCAGGGGGAAGTTGCCCGGGATCGCCACGAGCGGGCGGGCCGTCTTGTTCGCACTCGGCAGAGGGATCGAGCGAAAGAGGGCCTGCGTATAGGGGTGCCGCATCCGGTCGAAGACTTCGGCGATGGCGCCATCCTCGACCGCTTCGCCGGAATACATCACGCAGACCCGATCGCAGGTCTCGAGCACGAGACCCAGATTGTGCGAGATGAACAGCATCGAAGTGCCGTATTTGACGCCCAGTTCCTTCACGAGTTCGACGATGCCGGCCTCGACCGTCACGTCGAGCGCGGTGGTTGGCTCGTCCAGGATCAGAAGCGACGGTTTCGACATCAGTGCCATCGCGATGACGATGCGCTGCTGCTGGCCGCCGGAGAGCTGGTGCGGATAGGCGTCGAGGATGCGCGCCGGATCCGGCAGCTTGACGTCCGTGACGGTCTGGAGCGCCATGTCGTAGGCGGCCTGTTCGTCGGCGCCATCGTGCAGGATCGGGACCTCCATCAGCTGCTTCCCGATTTTCATGGCAGGATTCAGAGAGGCCATGGGTTCCTGGTAGATCATGGCGATCTCGTTGCCGCGGATATCGCGCAGTTCGGCCTGGGACATCTCGGCCAGATCGCGGCCCTTGAACTTGATCGTGCCGCCGACGATCCGTCCGTTCACGCCGAGATCCTGCATCACGCCGAGCGCGACCGTGGATTTGCCGCAGCCCGACTCTCCGACCAGCCCCACCGCTTCACCCGGTTGGACGCTGACGGAGAAATCCATGACGGCCGGGATCTCGCGCAAGCGGGTGAAGAAGGAGATCGAGAGACGGTCGATCTCGAGGATGGGGCCGTCGTAGTCGGGGTTCTGTTTCATGTCTGTCTCCGGGTGGAGAGCGCCGGGGGGCCAGCCCCCCGGACCCCCCGGGATATTTTCAGCAGGATGAGAGGCAGGACTGCCTCAATCCCGCAGGCTTTCTTCGCGCAGGCCGTCGGCCAGGAGGTTGAGGCCGAGGACGAGGCTCAGGAGGGCGAGCGCGGGCGCGATGGCCGGGTGCGGGTAGATCGAGAGGAGCTTTCGGCCCTCGTTGATCGTCGATCCCCAATCTGGGCTCTCTGGCGGAAGGCCGAGGCCGAAGAAGCCGAGCGTCCCCAGCAGGATCGTGGTGTAGCCGATGCGGAGGCAGAAATCGACAATGAGGGGGCCGCGGGCATTGGGCAGGATTTCCCACAGCATGATGTACCAGGGCGTCTCGCCCCGTGTCTGCGCGGCGGCCACGTAGTCACGTGTCTTGATGTCGAGCGTCAGGCCGCGGACGATGCGGAACACGGTAGGCGAGTTCACGAAGACCACCGACACGAATACCACGAGGATGCCGCCGGGAATGTTGAAGAAGTCCAAAGGCCAGAAGTCGATCGGCGTATCGTCGGCGTTGATGACCGAAAGGTATACCAGCGCCATGGGCGTCAGGACGAGCGCGAGCAGAAGCCAGGCGCGGTTGGGTTGGGTGCGATACCGGCTCCAGATCAGGACGCCCATGAAGACGAGCGGCGCGAGGAACAGCACCATCGCCATGTAGGCGGGGAGGCCCGTCTGGACGATCTCCGGCGTCACGAGAAGGTAGAAGAGCAGGATCACCGGGAAGGCGAGGATCAGGTTCGCAAGAAAGGACAGGACGGTGTCCAGCTTGCCGCCGTAATAGCCAGCGGGCAGGCCCAGGGTGATCCCGACCATGAACGCGAAGAGCGTGGCGAAGGGCGCGATCACGATGACGATGGTCGACCCGGCCACCATCCGCGCGAACACGTCACGGGCCAGCGTATCGCCGCCGAGGAGGTAGAACGGATAGCCCCCGTCTTCGGTCAGGGGCGAGCCGGGCGGCTCGTTCTTCATGCCCGACACCTGATTGAGCGGGTCGGAGGTGTAGATCATGTCGAAGACGCCACCAAAGATCGCGGTGAAGACCCAGAACATGACCAACCCGAAGCCGATCATCCCGATCGTCGAGTCGAAGAGCTTGCCGTAGAGCCCGAGGCTCCGCTTGAACCAGATCGAAGCCGCGAAGAGCGCGACGAGCGACAGCCAGACCGGGGTGAAAGCGCGCATCATTCCGCCGATGATGCCAGCCCCCTGCCATCCGAGCGCGATGCCTCCGACGATGTAGGCGACCAGCGTTCCGATGAGCGCGTAGAGCGCGTTTTGCTGTGCCCGTCCCACGAGGCCCGGCAAACCTTCTGCCATTGCGGCAGTGCCATCGGGGTTCACCGTGATGCGGGGCGTCGGTGTCACGAACGAGGCAAGGATCGCGAATACGGTCGTCACTGCGAGCGCGAGGGTCGCAATCCCGAGCAAGGGATCCAGAATGTCTCCGAGTTCGCCTGTCCAGGTCAACGGTTCCATCTCAAGCGATCCTGATGCGGGGGTTCAGGTAGACGTAGCCGATGTCGGAAATCAGCTGCGTGACGAGAACCACGATGACGGAGATGATCGAAACGCCCAGCAGCAGTTCGATATCGTTGTTGCCGGCCGCCTGAACGAGCGTCCAGCCTATGCCCTTGTAGTTGAACAGTGTCTCGACGATCACGACGCCGTTCAGGAGCCAGGGGAATTGCAGCATGATCACCGTGAAGGGGGCGATCAGCGCGTTGCGCAGGGCGTGCTTGAGGACGATGTCGCGGAATGCCACGCCCTTGAGGCGGGCGGTCCGGATATATTGGGCGGTCATCACCTCCGTCATGGACGCTCGGGTCATGCGGGCGATGTATCCCATCCCGTACAGCGCGACCGTCAGAACGGGGAGCGTGAAGTTCTCGAAGGTGATGTTCTCCATCGCCGAGGTGGCGGTCCCCTTGAACCACCGCAGACCGACCGCCGAGGATGCAAAGACCGCGATGAAGATGACGCCCGACACATATTCCGGGGTCGCGGTCGTCGCGATGGAGACCGTCGACAGGGACCGGTCGAGCTTGGAGCCTTCCCGCATGCCCGCGAACACGCCCAGAAGCAGAGCGCCGGGCACCATCACCACCGTAACCCAGAACATCAGCTTGGCCGTCTGCCATCCACGCTCTGCGAGGATGTCGAGCACGTCGGAGCGGAAGACGGTCGAGAACCCCCAATTGCCCTGAAGCACACCGCAGTAGCGGCCGACTTCGTCCGGCTCTTCTCCGGGGCGGGCGCAGCGGTTGAAGACGATGGCACCGTCGTCGCCAGTCCGGACATAGGCCGGCGCGACGCCAAGCCACCGGGCGTACTTCAACGGCATCGGATCCAGGTAGCCCCGGTTGTCGAGCCAGGACACGACCTGATCGTCGCTCATCCTCGCATTGGCTTGCGTTTTCGCCAGCTTTTCGAGGTTCGGATAGAGGTTCGTCAGGAAGAAGACGATGAAGGTCAGGCACAGTGCCGTCAGCACGATGACCCCGAACCGTCTCAGAATGAACAGGCCCATTCGCCCCCCGATGGTCTGTATTCTTTGGCCCGAAGGCAGAAGGGCAGGGGCCGCCGGCCCCCGCCCGGATCAATCGCTCAGGCGGCGAGGCCCCATTTATACATCTGCGGAAGGTACGCGATGTGCATGTCGAGGCCGACCAGGCCGGGCCGCGAGTGGCGGTAGAGCGACCGCCAGTACGGCTGGATCGTGACGCCCTCGTCGATCACGATCTGCTGGATGCGGCCCATCACTTCGCGCCGGGCATCGGCGTCGGCGATCGAGTTGGCTTCGGCCAGCAGGCTGTCGAACTCGGCATTCGAGAAGCCGAACTCGTTCCAAGCGACCCCCGACTTGTAAGCCAGACCCAATACCTGCGTTCCGAGCGGACGGTGGTTCCAGTTCGTCGAGGAGAAGCTGTACTTCGTCCAGTCGTTCCAGAAGGTCGAACCCGGCAGGATCGTGCGCTTCACCTGGAACCCGGCGTCACGCAGCTGGGCCGCGACGGCATCCGTCGTGTTCCGGCGCCAATCGTCGTCGATGGAAAAGAGCTCATGCTCGAAATCCATCATCCCCGCCTCTTCCATCAACGCGCGGGCGCCGTCGGGATCGTAGGGGATCCGGGTGACCGACGGGTCGTGCTCCGGGTGGATGGGACCGACATGGCAGTTATCCGCCGTGACGCCCTGACCGGCATTGCCCAGTTCCAGAAGGACCGCGTTGTCACAGGCCATGGCGAGAGCCCGGCGGACGCGCGCATCCTCGTAGGGGCGCATGCCGTCGACTTCGGCCAATTGGTTCGGGCGGATGACGATCGTCGATCCGGTCGCGATCTCGGACTTGTCCCAACCCAGCGAGTCGAAGATCTCGACGAACTCTCCGACATTCTCGTAGATCGTGTCGACTTCCTCGGCTTCGGCCGCGGCCACCCAGGCGGAGGGATCCGTTCCGTAATCTATGTATTCGATCCGATCCAGATAGGCGCCCTTGCCGGCGGCAGCGCCCCACCATTCGTGATCGGGCCGACGAACCAGAACGGACTTCACGCCCACTTCGTGGCTTTCGGACATGTAGGGACCCGTCCCGATCTGCTGGCCGAGAATATCGCCCGGATCCTGGTCGGGATGGATGATGTGCGCCGGATAGTCGGCAATCCCGGGAATCATCGTGATGTCGGGGACGTTCAGGTTCAGGCGCAATGTCAGGTCGTCGATCACCTCGATCGCGCCTTCCGCCGCCTGACCTGTTTCCTCGTCGATGATCGAGGCGACCCGTGCCGCCATCGAGTTCCCTTCCGCATCCCGTTCGGCCCAGCGGCGGAAATTGTGCGCGACGTGTTCGGCGGTGAACAGATCGCCGTTCGACCACGCGACATTCGGGCGGATACGAAGGGTGTAGACGGTCGCGTCATCGTTCACGTCCCAACCGTCCAGCAGGAAGCCTGTGAACGTACCGTCGGAATTGTATTCCACCAGATGTTCCAGCCAGCCACCGGCGACATACGACATCTGGGTCCAATCGAAGGTGCGCGGATCCTTCAGGGCGCGCACTTCCATCTGCATCCGCAGCGTGCCGCCCTGTTGCGCATGAGCATCCGCGCGGGCCGGGGTGGCGCCGATCAGGGCATAGGCCGCCGGCACGCTCACGCCGAGCGCGGTCGCCCGGGTCAGGAACTCACGGCGGTCCATAAGGCCCGCCTTGTGCTCCTCGGCAAACATCACGGCACCCGGATGCAGGTTCTCTGTATCGGTCATGTTTCTCCAACTCTCCCTGTGGCGGACGGGCCCGTTTTTCAGGCCGCACCGTTGGGCTCGGACGAGGGTCCAAACCGTTTCCGCAAACATTGGGGCGGGTTTGCACGATGGCGTCAACAGCACAAATCGACTTGACGAGGTCAAAATGCGACATGACGTGGGGAAAGATGTGTCGCTTTCTGACCGCTTCGAAGGGCTATCGGCGCGGCCTCAGAACGTCCGCGCATTCACTCGAACCCAGCCCTTCATCCGGTTCCGGAACCACGTGCGCTGCCGCTTGGCGTATTGGCGGGTCGCGAGGATCGCGGCGTCGCGCGCCTGATCCAGGCCGGCCTCCCCGTTCAGATATCCGACCAGTTCCGCTGCGCCGATCGCGCGCGCGGCGTTCAGTCGCGGATCCCATCGCGGCAGGATCCTTCGCACTTCATCCAGTGCACCAGCCTTGAGCATCGTGTCGAAGCGGAGGGCGATGCGCTCGTCCAGCCAGTCGACGGGCGCCTCGATCACGATACAGGTTGCATCCTGCAAGCGCAGCAGCGGAGGCGGGGTTTCGGCCTGCCATGCCCTGATCGACCGGCCGGTTGCCCGTTTGACCTCCCACGCCCGCAGGACGCGCATCGGATTGGAGAGGTCGAGGTCGGCGCGCACGTCCTCATCCAATTCTTCGGCAAGACGGGACAGGCCGATGTCTTCCAGCCGCGCAATTGCTTCTTCCCGGATCTCCGCCGGGATTGCCGGGATATCCGCCAGCCCCTCCGTCAGAGCGCGGAAATAAAGGCCGGTCCCGCCGACGATGATAGGGCGGGGTCCGCCAAGCAGGGGGGCGACATCCCTGAGCCAATCGCCCGTGGAATAGGCCCGCTCCCACTCGACATGGCCATAGAGGACGTGAGCTGCCCGAGCTTCGTCCTCGGCGCTTGGCCGTGCGGTCAAGACCCGCCAATCCGCAAAGACCTGGAGCGCGTCCGCATTGATGATCCGGCCCCCACGCTTGGCGATCCGCATGGCAAGCCCCGATTTCCCGGAGGCTGTCGGGCCTGCGATCAGGACGGGGCGGTTCTGAGGTATCGAGTCCAACAATTCCAATATCCTAGGGCCCGTCCTTCATGTCACTCGGCAACCATTGAGGTAAGCGGCCCCGCAGCGGTTGCCGAGATGGGGGTATTCTGGCACACGTCGCTCCGCAACGATGGGGGCAGGCCATGCAGGACACCGCAACGCAAAGCGACCCGCGCCCCACCCATTCCCGCGTGATGCTCAAGATCAGCGGCGAGGCCCTGATGGGAGATCAGGGGTTCGGGCTGCATCCCCCCACCGTGGAACGGATCGCGCGAGAGGTGAAGTCGGTCCACGATCTGGGTGTCGAGATCTGCATGGTCATCGGCGGCGGCAACATCTTTCGCGGTCTTCAAGGGTCGGCTCAGGGGATGGAACGGACCACGGCCGACTACATGGGCATGCTGGCCACTGTGATGAATGCGCTGGCCATGCAGGGCGCGCTCGAAACGCTGGGCCTGCATACGCGGGTCATCAGCGCGATCCCGATGGATCAGGTCTGTGAGCCTTACATCCGGCGTCGCGCCGTCCGCCATCTGGAGAAGAAACGAGTCGTGATCTTCGCGGCCGGCACCGGCAACCCCTATTTCACGACCGACACGGCCGCGACCCTTCGTGCGTCCGAAATGTCCTGCGAGGCGATTTTCAAGGGCACGAAGGTCGATGGCGTCTACGACAAGGACCCCATGAAGCACGACGACGCCGTGCGTTACGACAGCATCACCTACGACGAGGTTCTCCAGAAGCACCTCAAGGTAATGGATGCGTCGGCCATCGCGTTGGCCAGGGAGAACCAGCTTCCGATCATCGTCTTCTCGCTGGATGAACCGGGCGGGTTCCGGTCCATTCTTCGTGGCGAGGGCACGTCTACACGGGTCGAGGGGTAGCGGATCGCCTCTCGTCTGCCCGGTGATGCCGCTCGACGGCGCCTTCGACGATCGGAGCGGCCTAGGCGGCCTCGACCTGCGATGGAGGCTTCGCTCCCCTGACAGATAAGAAAATTTCGTGGAGCTTTGCGCTCGATGCCTTACTGACCAGCCGGCTTAGCCGGAGAGGGCAGTGCACCGGGCGACAGAGGATTCCAAGACACAGTTCGGAAACCCACCCGGCCGGCTGACGCTTTGCATCGCGCGGTGCGCCGGATATAGCCACGTCAATGGAATAAGAAAGACCTCCGAATGTCCGACGATTTCGACCTCGACACCGGCGATCTGGAACGCCGCATGGATGGGGCCATGGCCAACCTGCGAACGGAGTTCGCGTCGCTGCGAACCGGCCGGGCCAGCGCATCGATGCTCGAACCGGTGATGGTCGATGCCTACGGCTCGCCGACGCCGATCAACCAGGTCGGCACGGTGAACGTGCCGGAGCCGCGGATGGTCACGGTCAATGTCTGGGACAAGGGACTTGTCGGGAAGGTCGAGAAGGCGATCCGTGAAAGCGGGCTCGGCATAAACCCGCAGCTGAACGGCACGATCATCATGCTGCCGATCCCGGAACTCAACGAAGAGCGGCGGCGCGAACTCACGAAGGTCGCCGGCCAATATGCAGAGAGCGCCCGTGTCAGCGTCCGCAACATCCGCCGTGACGGAATGGATCAGATCAAGAAGGGCGATCTGCCGGAAGACGAACGAAAGATGTGGGAACAGGAGGTCCAAGAGATGACCGACCGCCACATCAAGGCGATCGACGACGCCCTCGAGACGAAGCAGGGCGAGATCATGCAGGTCTGACGGCCTGCCTCCGCCGATCCGGAAGTGCGGTCCGGGGAAGATGACGGCGAACCCCACCAACCCCAGACTTCACCCGGAAGGAACCTGCAGATGGCCAACCAGACATCGCCACGGCACGTCGCGATCATAATGGACGGAAACGGCCGCTGGGCCGAGATGCGGGGACGCCCTCGGTTGCTCGGTCACCGCGCCGGTGCCAAGCGGGTCCGCGAGATCGTCGAAGCCTGTCCCGACCTCGGCGTCGAGTACCTCACGATCTTTGCCTTCTCGACCGAGAACTGGAAGCGGACCCAGGAAGAGGTTTCGGGTCTGATGCGCCTTTTCCGGACCTACATCCGGAAAGAGGCACAAGATCTGCTCCGGCGCGGCGTGCGGGTCCGATTCATCGGCGACCGCCTTCGGCTCGATGCCCAATTGCGCCGCCTAATGGACGAACTCGAAGCGCTGACCGCCCACAATACGCGCGTGAACCTGACCATCGCGCTGAATTACGGTGGCCGCGACGAGGTGGCGCGGGCGACCAAGCGGCTGGCGCGCGATGTGGCGGACGGCAAGCTCGACCCCGAAGGCATCAGCGACGAGACGCTGCCCCGTTATCTGGATACCTGCGTCTTGCCCGATCCGGATCTCGTGATCCGGACTTCGGGCGAAGCCCGGATCTCGAACTTCCTTCTCTGGCAATCGGCCTACGCGGAATACGAGTTCGTCGACACGCTCTGGCCCGATTTCACCGAGGCCTGTTTCCGGGAGATCATGGGGCGCTTCGGCGCCCGTGACCGCAGGTTCGGAGGCATCAAGTCCGCATGAGCGAGACGGATCCGCGACACGAGCGGGCGGACCCCGCGCGCCCGGAAGCGGAAGAAGAGGAGCCGCCGCTCTTCCAGTTCGAGATGCAGGATCCGATCGAGCCCGCGCTGGCCGGGCGGTTCGAGGATCTCGCTCCACGGCTTGTGACCGCGTTGCTGCTCCTGGCGGTCGGACTCGCGTCGATCTGGATCGGCGGCCTCTTCTTCACGGCGCTGATCTCGCTGGCGGTCGGGCTGATGATCTGGGAACTCGCCACGATCGTGCGGACCGGACCGAGGCGCGCGATGCTTCTGGCCGGAACCGGGGGCGTCACCCTGTTCCTGTCGAGTGTCCTGCCTGTCGGCTTCGGCCTGCCGCTCATGATGCTCGTGCCGATGCTGGCGATCGCCGTCATCCGCAAGCATCGGCGGCTCATGGTCTTCTTTCCGACCGCGATCATGCTGGCCGGCCTCGCGCTGACTGAGCATCTGACGAATTTCGGCTTCTGGTGGATGATCTGGCTGATCCTCGTCGTCATCGCGTCCGACGTGATGGGGTATTTCGCCGGACGGATGCTTGGCGGTCCGAAGTTCTGGCCTCGCGTCAGCCCCAAGAAGACGTGGTCCGGGACCATCGCCGGCTGGGTTGGCGCCGGAATCGTGGGCTTGATCTGGGCGATCTGGATGGATGCGGGCTGGGAAACCATCGGCATTTCCGTCGCGCTCGCGATGATGGCGCAGATGGGCGACATCGCTGAATCGGCGGTCAAGCGGCGGTTTGGCGTCAAGGACAGCTCGAACCTCCTTCCGGGACATGGCGGGCTCTTCGACCGCTTCGATGCCATGCTCGGCGCTGCCCTCATGCTTCTGGTAATCGAGTCCGTGGCCGAGTTCCCGCCGATCCCTGGGGTCTGACATGCGCCGCCGCGTCAGCATCTTCGGAGCGACCGGGTCGATCGGGCAGTCCACGCTCGACCTCATCGGGCGGGAGCCGGACCGGTACGAGGTCGTCGCGTTGACGGGGGCGTCGAACATCGTCCGGCTCGCGGAGGACGCGATCAGATTGCGTGCCGAAGTCGCGGTGACGGCCGACGAGGACCGGCTGCAGGACTTGCGGGACGCGCTGTCCGGCACGGGTATCGAGGCGGCGGCGGGGCAGGGCGCTTTGATCGAGGCCGCCGACAGGCCGACCGACTGGGTCATGAGCGGGATCGTCGGCTTCGCCGGTCTCGCACCGGGCCTGAGGGCACTCCGCCATGGCGGCACTCTCGCGCTTGCTAACAAGGAGAGCCTGGTCTGCGCCGGTCCGATCCTGCTGGCCGAGGCGCGGCGGCACGGCGCGACCGTTCTTCCTGTGGATAGCGAGCATTCCGCGCTGTTCCAGGCCCTTGTCGGCGAACGCATGGATACAGTCGAGAAGGTCATCATCACCGGCTCCGGGGGCGGTCTGCGCGACTGGCCGCTGGATCGTCTGGCCTCCGCAACGCCCGAAGAGGCCGGGACCCATCCGAACTGGGACATGGGCCAGCGGATCACGATCGATTCCGCCACGATGTTCAACAAGGCGATGGAGCTGATCGAGGCGCACGAACTGTTCGACCTTCCGTCCGACAGGATCGAGACGGTCATCCATCCCCAAAGCCTGATCCACGCGCTGGTCCAGTATTCGGACGGAGCGCTGATGGCCCATATGGGCACGACCGACATGCGTCATGCGATTGGCTACGCGCTGAACTGGCCGGACCGCCGGCACCTTCCGGTCGAACGTCTCGACCTGCCCCGCATCGGCCGCCTGGATTTCCGCGCCCCGGATCCGGCGCGCTACCCGGCGATCGACCTCGCCTGGCGGGTGATTGAGACCGGTGGCCTGTCCGGAACGGCCTTCAACGCGGCAAAGGAAATGGCGCTCGACCTCTTCATCGGGCGGTCGATCCGCTTCACGGATATGGCGCCATTGGTCGCGCGGACCATGGATGCGCTCGAAAGCCGCCTTGAAGCTGACGCGATCACGCTCGATATGGTGCGGGACATGGATGCGCGGGCCCGCGAGACGGCTCGACGTCTTGGTGAGCAGGCGATGGCGACGAGGTGAGCATGGACGCTGCGGGAGTGATCTTTCAATTCGGCAGCGTGATGTGGACTTTGCTGGCCTTCATCGTCGCGATCTCGATCATCGTCGCGGTCCATGAATACGGCCATTACATCGTCGGACGCTGGTGTGGCATCAAGGCGGATGTCTTCTCGATCGGCTTCGGGCCGGTCCTTCTGAAGCGAATGGACAGCCGTGGGACGCAATGGCAGCTCGCGGCGCTTCCGCTTGGCGGTTACGTCAAGTTTCGCGGCGACGCCAACGCGGCTTCGGTGGGTGACGACGGCACCGTGGCCACGATGTCGGCAAGCGAACGTGCCGAAACGATGACCGGCGCGGCCCTGTGGAAGCGGGCCGCCACAGTCTTCGCGGGGCCTGCGATCAACTTCCTTCTGACGCTCGTCATCTTCGCGGCATTCGCCCTGTTTACCGGTCGCGCGACCGATGACGCCGTCGTTGGGGACTACGTGGCTCTGCCAGCAGACGTGCCCACGCTCGTCCAGGGCGACGAGGTGCTGGCCGTCGAGGGGACGCCCGTCGGCTCGCTCACGGACATGCATGAGCAGCTCAAGGACGTGTCGGATCAGGCGACGGTCACCTACACGGTCCTGCGCGATGGCGCGGAACTCGAAGTCGAGGCCGCGCCCGCTCTTCCGCCGCGCGCCGGATCGGTCGAGCCGCGCTCGGCCGCCTGGCAGGCCGGCATTCGGCCGGGCGACCTCATCCAGACGGTTGACGGCTCTCCGATCCATTCGTTCCGTGACCTGCAGAACGTCGTCGCGGCGTCCGAAGGAGCGACACTCGAACTTGAAGTCTGGCGCCCGGAAGAGGGGATGCTGCCCCCGGTCGCGCTGAACCCGCGCGAATCCGCCAGACCGGCAGAAGACGGTGGGTTCGAGAACAAATACCTGATCGGTATCGGCGGAGAGCTGGCGTTCGCCCCCGCCACGGAATGGGTCGGGCCGTTCTCGGCGATCGCGCACGGCGCGACGCAAACCTACGACATCGCGGCGACGTCGCTTTCGGCTCTCAAGCACATCCTCATCGGGACGATCAGTACCTGCAACCTCTCCGGACCGGTCGGGATCGCGCAGGTATCCGGGGCCACAGCCTCGCTGGGGGCAGAGAACTTCATCCTCTTCATCGCCATCCTGTCGACCGCGGTCGGGCTGCTGAACCTCTTTCCGATCCCCGTACTCGATGGCGGGCATCTCGTGTTCTATGCCTACGAGGCGGTGCGCGGCCGGCCTCCGTCGGACAACGCGGTAAAGGTCCTCATGACGGCTGGGATCACCCTGATGGCGGCGCTCATGATCTTCGCGCTGTCGAATGACCTCTTTTGTCCGGGTGGCCTGCTGGCGCGGTAGTCGGGAAGACTAAAAGTCGCCCTATCGCCGCCGGGCTGCCCCAATCGCGCCCGAATTCACCTTCACCTGTTCATCGCAGAGCAGGAGAGTTGACATGCGACATATGCAAGATGGATATCGCGGCCTGTCCCTTTTCCTTGGGCTGAACATCGACCGTTTCCTGTCGGCCTTCGCGATCGGCGGTGCGATTCTGATGGCTGCCTGGATCCAGTCCCTCTGACGCGCAGACGCCACACCCGACACGCGCGGGTGCTGGCTCTTTGACAAGGGTTGGGCCCCACGCTACTCCGATCCCAAGAATAATGGCGGGACAGGATGGAAGCGATGGGGGCACGCTCTGGCGGGCGGATCGGGTATAGGCCGATCCTGACGTTCCTTTCGGGCACGGCGCTGGCCGCGGTCACGGCGGCAGCGATACACGCGCAATCTTTCCGGTTCAGCAGTTTCGACGTGCAGGGGAACCAGCGCATCGAAACAGCCACGATCCTGTCCACGCTTGGCGTCACTCCCGGCGAAGTGGTCAGCGCGGGCGCGCTGAACGATGGGATCCAGCGCCTTCAGGCGTCGGGTCTCTTCGAAAGCGTCGAGGTCGTCCCGCAGGGCAACCAGCTTCTGGTTCTTGTCGAGGAATACCCAACGATCAGCCGCATCTCCATCGAGGGGAATCGCCGCGTTGATGACGAGGTGCTGAACCAGATCATCCGAAGCCAGGTCCGTCGCGTCTACGATCCCCGTCAGGCCGAGCAGGACGCCGCGAACCTCGCCCAGGCCTACGCCCAGGAAGGACGCCTCGCGGCGACCGTGGTGCCAAAGATCATCCGCCGCAGCGACAACCGTGTCGACCTGATCTTCGAGGTCGCCGAGGGACAGGTCTCGGAAGTTGAGCGGATTAGCTTCGTCGGGAACCGCGCCTTCTCGGACAGACGCCTGCGGCGCGTTCTGGAGACCAAGCAGGCGGGTATCTTCCGGACGTTCATCGGCTCGGACACGTTCGTCGCCGACCGTGTGGCCTTCGACTCGCAGCTCTTGCGCGACTTCTATCTGAGCCGGGGATACATCGACTTCGAGTTGCTGTCCGCGACGCCTGAACTCTCGCCGTCCCGCGATGCCTACTTCCTGACCTTCCGTGTGCAGGAGGGACAGCAGTTCCGTTTCAACAACGTCACGGTCACGTCCGATCTGCCCGAAATCGACATCGACGCCTACCAGCGCCAGATCCGGATCGACGATGGCGACGTCTACTCGCCGCAGGCCGTTGAGCGTCAGATCCAGCGGCTGGAGCTTCTTGCGACCCGAGACGGTCTCAGCTTCATCCGTGCGACGCCCCGCGTGACCCGCAACGATGCCGATCTGTCGCTGGACATCGAATTCGTGATCGAGCGTGGAGAACGCGTCTTCGTCGAACGCATCGACATCGAGGGCAACGCGACGACGCTTGATCGGGTCATCCGCCGCCAGTTCGAGACGGTCGAGGGCGATCCCTTTAATCCGCGCGAGATCCGCGCGGCGGCCGAACGCATCCGCGCCTTGGGTTACTTCACCCAGGCCGAGGTCACCGCCCGCGAGGGGACCGACGAAGGGCGCGTGATCGTCGACGTGGACGTCGAAGAACAACCGACGGGATCGCTCGGCTTTGGTGTGAGCTATTCGTCCGACAACCAGGCCAGCGTGGCATTCAGCTTTGCCGAGACCAACTTTCTGGGTCGCGGACAGACGCTGAACTTCGCCGTCGATACCGGCAGCCAGGCATCGGCCTCGAACATCACCTTCGTGGAGCCGGCCTTCCTCGACCGCGATCTCGCATTCAGCGTGTCCGCCTTCTACAACGAGACGTCGCGCGATGGCCGGAACTTCGACAGCAAGGATATCGGCTTCCGTACCGGCCTCGGGTTTCCGGTGGGCGAGTATTCCCGCCTGAACGTTTTCTACAGCCTGACGGAAACGGAGTTGGAGCGGAACGAGGATCCCTTTGACGTGAACGACGATGGCATCGTCGATCCGGGCGAAGGGATTGATCCGGTATCGGCAATCCTGCTGCGCGATGCGGGCGACCCGACGCTGACTTCTTCGGTCGGGTACAGCTTCGTCTACAACACGATCGGGACCGGTCTCGATCCAACGAGAGGCATCCGGCTGACATTTGGCCAGGAATTCGCGGGCCTCGGCGGGGACGAGAAGTTCGTGAAGACGACATTGGGCGTCGATGCCCAGCGGACGGTCCGGAACGACGAGGTCGTGCTGCGCGCATCGCTGGATGTCGGGGCGCTGGTGTCGCTGGACGACACGGTTTCCGTACGAGGTAACCGTTTCATCAACAACACCGGCCTGATCCGGGGCTTCGCCTCGGGTGGGATCGGTCCGCGTGACCCGTTCGCGCCCGACGATCCTCTGGGCGGCAACTATTTCGCGTCCGCCCGCTTCGAGGCGCAATTTCCTCTTGGGTTCATCCCCGAGGAATACGGCATCTCGGGCGCGCTCTGGCTGGATGCCGGTTCGGTCTGGGGGTTGGACGATGTGGACGGTGGCGCCGATGGCGACGACGGGATCGGCCTCGTGGACGATGACTTCTTCCTGAACTCCGCCGTTGGCTTCTCGATCCTGTGGGACACCCAGATCGGCCCGCTTCGCTTTGACTTCTCCGAGGCGATCGACAAGCGCGACTTCGATGAGACCCAGTCCTTCGATCTGACGATTCAGACGCGGTTCTGATGCACCGCAGAGGCGTCCTCGCGGGATTGGCCGCGTGGATCGCGCTTCCCGGCCATGCGCAGGGTCAGGACGCGATCGCGGTGCTCGACCGGGATGCCCTCTTTCCGCGCTCTGCGTTCGGCCAACGAATCCTGCGGGAAATCGAGGCAGAGACCGCGGAACTCGGGGCCGAGAACCGGCGGATCGAGGCGGAACTCGAGGCCGAAGAACTGACGCTGACCGAACGGCGCAAGGAGATGGAACCGGGCGAATTTCGCCTGTTGGCGCAGGCCTTCGATACGCGAGTGGAAGGGATCCGGCGGACGCAGGACGCCAAGGCGCGAGCAATCCAGGCCAAGTCGGACCGGGCACAACAGGTCTTTCTGGAGCGGGTGCGCCCGATCCTGGGCGCTCTCATTCAGGAGGCAGGGGTGCAGATCCTCTTGGATCGGCGTTTCGTCATCGCTTCGGCCGAGGGGATCGACATCACCCAGGCCGCGCTTCGCCGGATCGACGCGGAACTGGGCGAAGGGCACGGGCTGGAGGACCCTTCCGGGACAGAGGAGACCCCCGCTCCAGTCGAGGAAGCCACCGATCCTTAGATCTGAACGGGGGCCATCGCGCAGTCCAATACGCGGTCGCCAAGCGGGCATGCGAGTCCCCGGCACCAGCCAACTGGACCCGCTCCGGCCGCCCTGCTACCCCCGTTACAGACGTGAAGGAGGGCGCATGTCCGACACCCCGAGTGAAGCCGATATCCACCTCATCCAGCGGATCATTCCGCATCGGTACCCCTTTCTCCTGATCGACAAGGTCCGCGACATCGTTGCGAACACGTCCGCGACGGGGGTGAAGAACGTCACCTTCAACGAGCCGCACTTTCAGGGGCATTTCCCTCAGGCGCCGATCATGCCGGGGGTTACGATCGTCGAGGCGATGGCTCAGACCGCGGCGGTTATGGTCGGGGTCAGCAACGATTTGGCGGACAAGGATTTCCTCGTCTATTTCATGGGGATCGACGGCGCCAAATTTCGCCGCAAGGTCGTTCCGGGCGACGTGCTCGAACTGGCCGTCACCGTCACGCGGGGCAAGCCCGGCGCGAAGGTCTGGCGGTTCACGGGGCGCGCCACCGTCGAGGGGGAACTCGCCGCCGAAGCCGACTTCACCGCCATGATGGACTTGCCCAAGGACGCGGCTTGATGGCCATCGACCCGTCCGCCTCCGTCCACCCGAGCGCGATTGTCGAAGAGGGCGCAAGCCTAGGGCCCGGGGTGCGCATCGGTCCGTTCAGCGTCGTCGGTTCGGACGTGACCCTGAACGAAGGGGTCGAGCTGAAATCCCATGTCGTTGTCACCGGCTGGACGGAGATCGGTTCGGGGACGACGATCTGGCCCTTTGCCTGCATCGGCGAGATCCCTCAGGATCTGAAGTTCGGTGGCGAACGCACGAAGCTCTCGATCGGGAGGCGGAACCGGATCCGCGAATACGTGACGATGAATCCGGGCACCGAAGGCGGCGGGGGCGAGACAGTGGTCGGGGATGACGGGCTCTACATGGCGGGATGCCACATCGCCCACGATTGCCATGTCGGCAACAACGTCATCGTGGTGAACAACTCTGCCGTCGCCGGTCACTGCCAGGTCGAGGATGACGTGATCATCGGCGGGCTGTCGGGCATTCATCAATGGGTCCGGGTCGGGCGCGGGGCGATCATCGGGGCCCTGTCGATGGTGACGGCGGACGTGCTGCCCTACGGCCTCGTTCATGGACCTCGTGGAGAGTTGGACGGCCTGAACCTCGTCGGACTGAAGCGACGCGGGGTTGCGCGCTCCGACATTCAGGCTTTGCGTGCCGCGCTGCTGACGTTGAAACAGGGCGAGGGCACGTTCGCCGAGCGGGCCCGCCGTCTTGGTGAGGAAAGCGACAGCGCCTACGTCACGCGTATGGTGGAGTTCATCACCGGCGCGACCGATCGGTCGTTCCTCGTGCCGAAATGAGCCGCACGGCGCTGATCGCGGGGCAGGGCGGTCTGCCCCGCGCCGTGGCCAACGCATTGGGCCGCGCCGATGTGCCGTGGTTCGCGTGCCATCTCGAAGGCTTCGTGCCCGAGGGTGTGGGCCAGTCGCGTGGCTTTCGCATCGAACATCTCGGCAGCTTCATCGCCGGCCTGAAGGATGACGGGGTAGAGCGGGTGGTTTTCGCCGGCCGCGTGGCCCGTCCGCCTTTGGACGCCGAGGCAGTGGACGCGGCGACGATGCCGCTTGTGCCTCGGATGATGCAGGCGATCCGCTCCGGCGACGATGCCGCCCTGCGCGCCGTGATCTCGTTCTTCGAAGAGGCCGGCCTCGCCGTCGTCGGCGTGCAGGACGTCGCGCCGGAACTGGTCGATCTGCCGGAGATCGGAGAACCGGACGAAGGACACCGCGCCGACATCGCCCGTGCACGGGAGGTCCATGCCGCGATGGGGTCGGCCGATGTCGGGCAGGCCTGCGTCGTCGTGGCGGGGCAGGTCCTGGCGGTGGAGGCCTTGCCGGGGACGGACTGGATGCTGGCCTCGCTCGCGCCGCCACCCCCCGCACCGCCTCGGCCATCCACAGGGGGGCTTTTCGGGGGTGATCTCTTCGGCGGGGCAGCGGATTGGTTGTCCGGACCCGGCCTCCCCGCCGGTCTGCCGGACTTTCCGCGTCCCCCGGGCGGGGTGCTCCTGAAGGCGCCGAAGCCGGGTCAGGACCGACGCATCGACCTGCCGACGATCGGCCCGGAAACCGCGCAGCGGGCCGCCAAGGCCCAGCTCGCGGGCATCGCCGTGGAAGCCGGCGGCGTGCTGGTGATCGACCGCGACGAGGTCGCGCAGATCGCGCGCGGCGCAGGGCTGTTCCTGCACGCCTATACGCCGTGAACCTGTTTCTTCTGGCCGGGGAGCCATCTGGGGACCGCCTTGGCGCGGCCCTGATGGACGGCTTGCATACGATTGCAAAGCCGCGGATCGCTGGTATCGGCGGGCCGCAGATGATCGCGCGGGGTCTCGACAGCCTGTTCCCAATGGATCGGCTGTCGGTGATGGGCCTCGCGGAGGTCCTGCCGCGTCTCCCGGAACTTTTCGCCCTTCGGGATCAAGCGGTAGAGGCCGTGCTGGACGGCAAGCCGGATGCGCTGATCACCATCGACAGTCCCGATTTCGGCCTGAGGGTCGCGGCGAAGGTGCGCGCCGCGGACCCTTCGATCCGGACCATCCACTACGTCGCCCCCTCCGTCTGGGCGTGGCGGCCCGGCCGGGCGGCGAAAATGGCGCGCAGCATCGACCACATCCTCGCGCTTCTGCCGTTCGAGCCGCCCTACATGGAGGCCGCTGGTATGACCTGCGATTTCGTGGGCCACCCCGTGGTCGCCGCGCCCCGAGCGACCCTGGCGCAGGCAGAGGCGTTCCGTTCGGCCCACGGGGAGCGCCTGGCTCTCGTTCTGCCCGGCTCTCGTGGAGGGGAGATCGCGCGCCTTGCGTCCATCTTCGGTGAGGCGTTGCGGCAATTGCCCGACGGCGTCCGTGTCGTGGTTCCGACCCTCCCGCATCTGAAGGACCGTCTCTCCGAGGCGACGCGGAACTGGCCCGGCAAGCCCCTTGTCGTGGCGGAGGAGGACGATCGCCGTGCGGCCTTCGCCGCAGCCGACGCCGCGCTGGCGGCCTCGGGCACTGTCAGCCTTGAACTGGCCGCGAACGGGGTCCCGATGGTTATCGCATACGACATGGCCTGGCTGAGCCGCCTCCTGCTCGCACGCATGCTCCAGGTCGATACCGTGACGCTCGTCAATCTCGTCAGCGAGACGCGCGCCGTACCCGAATTCCTCGGCGCCGCCTGCAAGCCCGGTCCCGTGGGCGAAGCTTTCTCCCGGTTGCTGACGGTGCCTTCTCTCAGGGAAACCCAGCGCGAGGCACTGGACCTGACGATGGATCGTCTGGGCCGCGGGGGCGAAGCGCCCGGTCTGCGTGCCGCACGCTCTGTGCTGGCCCATCTGTAGGCGGTCGAGACATGCCCTGGGCACATCGGCTGCAGGATCCACCTCAGCCCGGTCAGGCAGGCGCCTCGGTTGCAGGCAGCGCCTCTGCCACGCCGATCATGCTGTCGCGCGTCACCAGCTTCGCGAGTCGATCGGGCTGCCAGCCGTCGGTGCCGTCCGGCCTGCGCGGGACGACGATGTAGCGCATGTCGGCCGTGCTGTCGTGGACGCGAAGCTCCACGCCTTCCGGAAGGATCGTGCCGAACTCGGCGAGCACCTTTCGCGGCTCCCGCACGGTGCGGGAGCGATAGGCGCGGCTCTTGTACCAGTCGGGTGGCAGGCCGAGCAGGTTGCGCGGATAGCAGCTACACAGGGTGCAGACGACGACGTTGTGCAGCCGGGACGTGTTCTCCAGCGCGATCAAACGCATGGGACCGACCTCGAAGCCCATCTCCGCACAGGCGTTCGATCCGTCGCGCAGCGCGAGATCGCGAAAGGCAGGATCCGTCCAGAAACGCGCAACGAAGGCGGCGCCTTGTGCCGGGCTGCGCGCGTCCATCGCGTCGATCTGCTCTCGAACCTGAGCAGCGGTGACGATGCCCTTCTCGACCATCAGTTCCCGGATCGCGATCTCCATCGCCTGCCAGTAGGTCAGCGGTCCATCCTGATCGGGCCGATACGGATGACCGGATGGAGAGAGATGATCGTGGTGATCGTGAGGCATCAGGCCGGCTCCAGCCAGTGCGCGTAGATCTCGGCCTCCAGCGTGTCCGCGTCGTCCCTGTCCCACAGATCGCCAAGCGGGAAGCGGACACGATAGAGATCGAGGGGATCTCCCTTCCGGCGGTAGGCAAGCTGTTCGGGGTTCGGAAATGGACCGAGGACGCGCTCGACCTCTCCGACGCGGCCGCGCAGGTATCCCGGCGTGCGCACGTGGCCGGGCGGCATCATCGCTTTGACGCGGACACGCGCACCGGGCGCGAAGTCAGCCATTCGACGCATCTCCGTAAGTCTCGCCGCGTGCCTGGACCGCCGCGATGCGCTCGCCCAGTTCCGAAGGGGTATAAACGCCCGCTTCAAGGAGGTTCTGGTTCAGCGATGCGACCCAGCGTTCGTAGTAGCTCATGGTCTCGAAGGCGTCTTCGCCCATGTCCTCCAGCACGCGCCGCAGGCCGTCGACATTCATCTTGCCAGTGGTGGTCGCCAGGATGACCAAGGCGTCGACCCGCTTTTCCCATAGCGCGTAATCGTGATCCTCGGGCACGACGCGGCCCGCCTCGCGTCCGCCCATGTCGTGCCAGCGGCGTCCATCGGTCATCGCTGCGCCATCGTCTCGATCTGTGTGCGCAGGCCCGGCATCGGATAGCCCGCCTGGTCGAGTGCGGCCATGATCTCGTCGGTCGGCATGCGCCCTGCCATGGCCAGCGCCCAGAGGATCGCCGAGCGGGTGCCCGAGGCGCAGTAGGCCACCGTCAGGCCCGAGGCCGCTTCTATGGCGTTCGCCTGCTCTTCGATGGCGTCGACGGTGAGGCCCGGCATGGCGACCGGGTTGAAGGTGAAGGCCATGCCGGCCGCTTCGGCCGCCGCCTGCATGTCCGCAGCCCTGTGGCCGGGCGGCACTTCGGCATCGGGCCGGTTGCAGATGATCGCCGTCGCTCCGCGTTCGGCGAGGATCGCCATGTCGGCCGGTTCCAGCATGGGGGCGACGGAGTGGCTTTCGGAAAGAGGTCTCAGGTCCATGATTCGACGATGGGTCAGGGCAGGGGGATGGTCAACGGGTCCCTCGCCGGTCTTGCGCATCCGGTTTCACCGGTCGCCCCGGCGGGACCGGAGCATGGAAGCCGCTCTGCTTGGCGTCTATACGGCGCGCATGAGCCTCGACCGTTCCGATCCGCCTGTCGCGCCCCAGCCGCCAACCCGTCCCGCTCCGGAGGGGGCGTGCGACACCCACATCCACATGCTGGCGAATGACATGCCGATGTGGCCCGGACGGGTGGAGGACCCGGCGGCATTGGGGTTCGCCGACTATCTCGCGGTCTGGCGCGCCGAGATGGCTGCGAACGGCATCGACAGAACGGTTGTCGTGCAGTCGATCCTGTACGGGACCGACAACACGGTGACGCTGCGGACGGTCGAGGAATTGGGACGCAACGCCGCTCGCGCGGTGGTGCTGGTCACGGATCAGGTCACCGATGCGGAGCTGGACGAGCTGGTCGCGCGCGGCGCCGTCGGTGTCCGTCTGAACTATGTCCATGGCGGCGTGCTTACGTGGGACGGGGTCGAGGCCATCGCGCCCCGCCTCGCGGATCGCGGCCTGCACATTCAGATGTTGTGCATGGCCGACCGACACTTGCCCGACCTGGCCTCGCGGATCGCTGCATTGCCGGTTCCCGTGGTGCTCGATCACATGGCATGGCCGAACGTGTCCGCCGGTCCGACCGAGCCGGGCTTCGCCACGCTCTGCCGACTGCTGGAGCGGCACGACGTCTATGTAAAGCTGTCGGCCCCCTACCGTCTGGCCGAAGCGCCGTTCGACAGGCTGGACGACCACATCCGCGCGCTGCTGGCCGCGAATGCCCAGCGATGCCTCTGGGGGTCCGATTGGCCGCAGATCATGCTCAACGGGGCGAGACGCGCTTCGGGGGGCACGCTGCTCGATGCGTTCGATCGGGTGTGTCCGAACGATGCGACACGGAACGCCGTGCTCGTCGACAACCCGGCACGTCTCTACGGGTTCTGAACTTCGGCGCCATCGCCTGACCGGTGGGGCAAGTCTCGGGTCGTCTCCTATCCCGTGGCACTGGCAAGCTCCGCCCGCAACTCGCCCAGTCGGCCGAGGCAGGCTCTCCCGACGATGCGGACCGCGTCCGTATCGCCCGTGTTCAGGAGCTCGCTGAGCTTCTGTGCGAGGGTCTGGGTCGGCAAAGCACCCAGAGCCCCGGTCAGCGAAAGCAGGATGTGCGTCTGGAATCGTGCCTCCGCCAGATCTCCCTGCGCGAGGGCATTCTCGAGCGTCTTCTCGACATTGGCGAGGTCCTCTTTCATGCGCTCCAGCATCTCCGGCGCGGCACTCGGTCCGGCAGAGGCGAGCAGGTCGGCAAGGATGGCGGCGCTCAGGACCGGTGCTGCTTCGGGCTGCCAGTCGGCTGCGCGGGGGGCGTCGGCCAGAAGGCCGGAGATTGCGCGTCCGAACGTCTCAAGGTCGGGCAGCGGCTTCGTCAGGATCCCGTCCGCGCCTTCCTCCACTATGTCGGCCTGTATGGCGGGATCCCGATGTGCAGTCATCGCGATCATCGGCATCGGCGGGGCGACGCCGCGCGCCTGGCGCAGCCGCTCGGCCCGTATGACCTCGCGCCCCCCGAGCAGAGGCATCTCGACGTCGATCAGCGCCAGATCGAACCGCGCCCGCGCGAGCCAGTTCAGGGCGGCCACGCCATCCGTCGCGATGTCGCATTCCGCCCCCATGCGGGACAGCATGCCGGCCAGCAGCGTCTGAACGGTCGCGCTGTCATCGACGATGAGGACTTTCCAGCCCGACAGATCAGGGATCTCTTCGCTGGGCGGAGGATCGGCGACCTGAAGCTCTGCCGGCAGATGGAGCGAGACCTCCGCGCCGCCCTCTGCGACGTTTCGTGCGGTGATCGTGGCCCCGATCCGGCCCGCATGCTCGGTCGCGATGTGCAGGCCCATGCCTGTCCCGTGCGATCCCGGCCCGGTCTGTGCCGGTTCGAACAAGAGCGGCAGCTCGGGCGGAAAGCCCGGCCCGTCATCGATGATCAGAAGTGCCGCGCCGCCATTTCGTTGCTCCAGCGTGAGCGTGACACGGCTCCGGGCGTGGCGGAGTGCATTGCCCAGGACGTTGGCCAGGATGCGGCGCAACGGCAATGCTTCGACGCGCCAGAGTCTCGTGACGCCGTCGTCGATATCCAGGTCCACCGTGACGCCCAACGGCGCGGCCGCACCGCGCCAATGGCGCATGGTTCGGTCCAGCAGCCTGCGCAGATCGACCACGGAAGTGTCGCCCGGAAGGCTCGCCGTGTCGTCCAGCAGCTCGTCCATGAGCCGCACCATGAGGTCCGACGCGGCCTGCACCCGTTCGAGTTGCGCCCGGGCGGCCGACGTCAGGACTTCCTGTTCCAGGAGGCGCAAGCCGCCGACGACGTCAGCCGCCGCAGCCCGGAGATCATGGCCCAGAAGGACTCTGTGATCGGGAAGGTCGCTCGCCTCGTCCGCCGGATCGTTCACCCGCGACCTCTGCCGAGCGTCGCGAGCGCGTCGCGGATCTCGTCCAGGATCGCAGGATCGTCGATGGTGGCCGGCGTCGCCACCGTTTCGCCATCGGCGATCTTGGCCATGGTCGCGCGAAGGATCTTGCCTGATCGGGTCTTGGGCAGGCGTGGGACGCAGACCGCCTGATGGAAGGCGGCGACGGGCCCGATCCTCTCGCGGACCAGGCGCACGCAATCCGCGACGATGTCGGCTTCCGCACGCTGGGCACCTGCGTTCAGGCACAGGAAGCCGACCGGGACCTGACCCTTCAGCGGATCGGCCGCGCCGATCACGGCGCATTCGGCCACGTCAGGGTGGGTCGAGAGCACCTCTTCCATTCCGCCGGTCGACAGGCGATGGCCGGCGACGTTGATGACGTCATCCGTGCGGGCCATGATCCAGAGGTATCCATCTTCGTCCAGCATCCCGGCATCCCCGGTCTCGTAGTAGCCGGGGAAGGTGGTCAGGTAGGATTTCCGGAACCGCTCTTCGGCGTTCCAGAGCGTTGGCAGGGTTCCCGGCGGCAGGGGCAGCTTGATCGCGATCGCACCCAGCGCCCCGGGGGCCACGGCGGTGCCTCCCTCGTCGAGCACCTCGACCTGATAGCCGGGCATCGGAACCGACGGGCTTCCGGATTTCACTGGCAGAGGCTCCAGCCCCATCGGGTTCGCGGCGATGGCGAATCCGGTTTCGGTCTGCCACCAATGGTCGATGACCGGCTTTCCGGTGGTCCGTTCGATCCATTCGACCGTATCCGGGTCGGCCCGCTCTCCGGCGAGGAAGATCGTCCGCAACGCTGACAGATCGAACCGCGAAGCCAGCTCACCTTTCGGGTCCTCACGCTTGACGGCGCGGAACGCGGTCGGCGCGGTAAAGAAGACCGAGACCTCGTGATCCGCCATCACGCGCCAGAACGTCGTCGCATCCGGCGTGCCTACCGGCTTGCCTTCGAAAACGATGGTCGTGCAGCCGTGGATCAGCGGCGCGTAGGCGATGTAACTGTGGCCGACGACCCATCCCACATCCGATGCCGCCCAGAAGACTTCGCCGGGCGCGACGCCGTAGACGTTCGTCATGGTCCATTCCAGCGCGACCAGATGCCCGCCGGTCGGCCGGACGACGCCCTTCGGCGCCCCTGTCGTCCCCGACGTATAGAGGATGTAGGCCGGATGATCCGCTTGCACCGGGACGCACTCGACGGGTGCGACCCCGTGTTGCGCGGCGACCCAATCCTCCCATCCCTCTTGCATTTCGGCGTGGCATCGGTTGCGTTGCAGTATCAGGATGCAGTCGGGTTCATGTTCGGCCTGGTTCAAGGCCCCCGCCAGAAGCGGGCCGTATTCGACGACCCGCGAGGGCTCGATCCCGCAGGAGGCCGCGAGGACGGCCTTGGGCTTGGCGTCGTCGATCCGGATTGCCAGCTCCGGACTTGCGAACCCGCCGAATACGACCGAGTGAATGGCCCCAATTCTGGCGCAGGCGAGCATCGCAACGATCGCTTCGGGGATCATCGGCATGTAGATGACGACGCGGTCCCCCGTGCCGACACCGCGTGCGGTCATGGTTCCAGCGAGAACGGCCACCCGGTCACGGAGTTCCACATAGGTCAGGCGCGCGACGCTTTCCGTGACCGGGCTGTCATGGATGATCGCAAACCGGTCGCCATGTCCGGCCTCGACATGCCGGTCGACCGCGTTCCAGCAGGTGTTGACCAGTCCGTCGCAATACCATTCCGGCACCGGCCCGCCCCGGTCGAACAGCGCCCTGGAGGGCATCCGATCCCAGTCGATGGCCTGCGCCGCGTCCATCCAGAACCCTTCGGGATCCGTCGCGGCCCGATCATACTCGTCCCTGTAACCCATGCTGGCATCCCCTCTCGATCTCGCAGGCGACACTAGGGCGCGGCTGGCGAAACGCGCAAGGGCGCTCGCGCGGGGACGCACGATGGACGGAACATGCGGGTAGCAATAAGAGTTTCGACTCGGCTCAACCGCAAAGAGAAATGCGATGACCACTCCTCACGTGCCGGGCAAGATTCTGAAAGGGTGGGCGCGCTGGCGCTCCATCCTGATGCACCTGTCTCCGCCAAAGCTGCTCCTGGTCGGATATCTGAGCTACATGCTCATCGGTTGGGCCCTGCTCTGCCTTCCGTTCGCGCAACAGGTCCCGGTCGCCGCCCTGGACGCGCTCTTCATTGCGACATCGGCGGTTTCGACCACGGGTCTCGTGTCGGTCGATCCCGGTTCCTCGTTCAGCCTGTTCGGCGAGATCGTGATCCTTTTCCTGATCCAGATGGGCGGGTTGGGTTACATGACGATCGGGTCGTTCGTCATCATGCATCTGGCCCAAGGCTTCGACCGGGTGAGGCGCACCACGACGAAGCATGCATTCAACCTGCCGGACACGATCGACCCGGCCCAATTCGTCAAGGCGGTGGTGATCTTCACCTTCGCGGTCGAGGCGATCGGTGCGATCCTGCTCTACTTCCTGTTTTTGGAAGCGGGTGTGGATCGGGCCGCCTGGTCGGCGATCTTCCACTCGGTCTCGGCCTTCGCGACCGCCGGGTTCAGCCTCAATTCGAACTCGTTCGAGGATTTCGTCGCCAACCCGGGCGTGAATATCGTGATTTCGACGCTGTCGATCCTCGGCGCGATGGGCTTTCTGATCGTCGTCGATTTCTGGCGGAACATGACGGGCCGGAACCGCCATCTGGGCTTCACGTCGAAGGTCATCTGGCGCATCACGCTCAGCTTCCTGATCGTCGGCACGCTGGTTCTGTTTGTCGTCGAGCCGTCCTATCAGGAGATGCCCGCTGACGAACGCCTGATGGCCAGCTTCTTCCAGGTGATGACCGCCTCGACGACGGTCGGGTTCAACACCACCCCGACATCCGCGCTTGCCCCCGCGATCATCGTGGTGATGTTCTTCCTCATGATCGTCGGCGCCTCGCCGGCCGGGACGGGAGGAGGGCTCAAGACGACCTCGTTCGCCGCGCTCGTCGGGCTCGTCCGGTCGACGCTGAAGGGGCGGGACCGGATCCGCTATTTCAAGCGGGAGATCCCGTTGGAACGGCTCCAGACGGCGACGGCATCGCTGACCTACTATGTCGGGCTCCTGTTCGTCGCCACGTTCCTGCTGTTTCTCACCGACAGTTCGCTGCCCTTCGACAAGGTCTTCTTCGAGGCGATCAGCGCGATGGGCACCGTGGGCCTGTCGATGGGGATCACCGGCGATCTGACGGAAGTCGGCAAGCTGGTCATCATCGTGCTGATGACCGCCGGACGCGTGGGTATCCTGACGTTCGGAATGGCGCTGGCGGCACATGACGAGACCCGCGACGAGGAAGAGGACAACGACTTGGTCCTCTGACGTCCTCGCGCGGAATGCTCGCTGCAAGATCGGCGGGGTGAGCTTAGCTTTGGTTCGCCCCCCGCCAGGATCGGATGATGCGCCTCACGGCCTCCCAGTCGTCGGCCTCGTCCCGGTGCCCGGCGACGCGTTGTTGGCGCGCATTCTTGGCGGCGACGGCTTCGGCGCGGTCGCCCGCCACATCGTATAGCCGATGGGCCTGCTGAACGGCTTCGCTTGGTTGCAGCATGACAATCCTCCCAGTTGTCGTGACGAGACCAAGCATACGGGCCCGATGCAGCGATTTAAGGGGAAAAGGGTCCCTCAGCCATACTGGGCGAGCATCTGCATGAGGGTGTCGTGGGTGTCCGCCTCGCTGACGTCTTTGTCTTGCCGCCAGCGCAGCATCCGTGGAAAGCGCAACGAGACGCCTGACTTGTGGCGCGTACTTTCGCGTATCCCCTCGAATCCGATCTCGAAAACCTGTTCGGGGGGAACCTGCCGCACGGGTCCGAACCGCGCGAGGGTGTTGCGGCGGACCCAGTGGGTGATCTTCCGGAATTCCGCATCCGTCAGCCCCGAATAGGCCTTGGTGAAGGGCACCAGATCGTTTCCTTTCCAGACGGCGAAGGTAAAGTCGGTATAAAGGTTCGCGCGCCGTCCGTGGCCGGCCTGCGCGTAGACCATCACCGCGTCGATGCTGAGCGGGTCCAGCTTCCACTTCCACCAATCGCCCTTCTTGCGGCCGACATGGTACGGGCTGTCTTTGCGTTTGAGCATCAAGCCCTCGGCTTGCGCCTCGCGCGCGCCGCTGCGGATCTCCGCCAGACCCTCCCAATCGTCAGCCGAAACCGTCGGGGACAAGAGGACCGGCGCATCCGCGGGCAGGGGCGAGACAAGCTCTTCGAGCCGCGCGCGCCGCTCGGCGAACGGTCGGGCGCGGATGTCGCGGCCCGCCTCCTCCAGCAGGTCGTAGGCATAGAGGATCGCGGGCGCCTCGCTCAGCAGTTTCTTCGGCACCGTCTTGCGCCCGATGCGCTTTTGCAGCGCGCTGAAGCCCATGGGGCGACCGGCCGTATGATCCCATGCCAGGATCTCACCGTCGATGACGGTCCCGTCGGGCAGGAAGTCGCCCGCCCGCGCGAATTCGGGGAAGCGGTCGGTCATCAATTCTTCGCCGCGCGACCAGAGGTAATGCCCGCCGCCGCGAAGGATCAATTGTCCGCGAATGCCGTCCCATTTCCATTCCGCCAGCCAGTCTTCGGCGGGTCCCAAGACGGCGGGGCCCGTCCCGGTATCGTAGCCGGGGGCTGTGTCCACACCGTGGGCAAGGCAGAACGGATAGGGGCGGGACAGGTCGGCCCCGGGATCGGGCGCCACGATCAGAGACTGGTAGCTCACGCTTTCGGGGGACCATTCGCCCATGATCCGATGGGCAAGCTCCGCCTCCTCGATCCCGGTGGCCTGCGACAAGGCCCGGGTCATGAGCTTCTGGCTCACTCCGACGCGGAAACCGCCCGTGATGAGCTTGTTGAAGACAAAACGCTCTGCGCCGCCGAGCCTGTCCCACGCATCCAGGATCGCGGCCTTCTTCTCGGCTTCGTCGGCTTTTGCCAATGCACGGATATCGCCGATCCACTCCGACAGGCTCCGGTCGGCCTCGCGGGTGGGGTCGGGCAGCACGAGGTGGATGGTCTCCGCCAGATCCCCGACCTTGTCGTAGCTTTCGCGGAACAGCCACATGGGCAAGCCGGCGACTTCGGCCGCCCACTCCGCGAGCCGGTTGGCGGTGATCGTCCGCTTTGGCCGCCGCCCCGAAAGGAGCGCGATGGTCCAGAGGCGATCCGCCTCGGGCGCGTCTCCGAAATATGCCGACAGCGCCGCCGTCTTGCGCGTCGTTTTCGTCGTCTGGTCCAGCGCGGTGAAGAGTTGGGCAAACCGTTTCATGCAGGACCAAGCGAGGCGACGATACGCTCGATCGCGGCATCGGCGGCAGCGGAATAGCCCGCCGACAGATGGTAGACATGCGGGACGCCTTCGACCCGCGCGACTTCGACCGGGGCGCCGTATCCCCGCAGCAGCGCCGCAACGGCCTGTCCGTCGCCCTCCAGCACTTCGCGGGCGGAGACCTCGATATGGACCGGTGGGCATCCGTCGTAGCGGCCGTGGATCGGCGAGAGCCGGGGATCGGAACAATCCACGTCGCAGGCATAGGCAGCGATGCATCGTCGCAGAAAGGCCTCCGGCAACAGCATCTCGTCATGATCCGGCGGTGCCTCGCGCGTGGCGTCAACGCGCGCAACCGGCGAGATCAGGAAGACCGTGGCCGGGGGCGTGCCCCGACGCAGCAGGTCCTGCAGGACGGCCAGCGCGATGCCACCGCCAGCGCTGTCCCCTCCCAGATGGAAGCCGGGCTCCAGGGCGCGGGCGACCGCTTCGCAATCCTCGACCGCCGCGGGGAACGGGTGTTCGGGTGCCAGGCGGTAATCGGGCACGATGACCTCGGCCCGGGCGGCCGAAGCGATCCGGTCCGTCAGCCCGGCATGGGTGCGCGGAGATCCGAGAATGAAACCTCCGCCGTGCAGGTAGAGCACGCGGCGCACCGCGTCGGGCGGCGTGACGATCCTGCAGGGAACGCCCGCGATCCTTTCCCATCGTGCGGGAAGTCGGGGCGTCTTGGTGGCGAGGCGGGCCTGCATCTCGAACATCGCACGGTGCACGGCGATCGGCAGCGGCAGCGCGAGAAGCGGACGGTCGATCCAGCGCGCGGTCAGCGCCCGCATCCGATCGAACCGGGCCTGCGTGCTCATGCGTCGCCCTTGAGAAATGCCGCCATCTGCGCCAGCGCCGCATCCGCGGCCGGGGCGCGCCCGGCGGCGATGTGCCATGCATGGGGAAGGCCGGCCGCTTTCTCGACCGTCACCTGGCCTCCGCCATCGCGCATCCTGTCCGCCAGCCGGTCGCAATCCTCCTCCAGGATCTCGCCATGCGAGCAATGGATCAAGACCGGCGGGCAGCCGGGATAGTCCGCGCGCAACGGCGACAGGCGCGGGTCGGCGGGATTGGCGCCAGCCACGTAGTCCCGCGCGATCCGTTCCAGCAGCGGGCGCGACAGGACCAGATCGCGCGCCCCGGTCGGGTCGGGGCGTGCCGGATCGAGGTCCGCGGCGGGGGCGATGAGGGCGACGCGAAGGGGCGGCGTGCCGTCCGCAAGCAATTGGGCGAGAACCGATGCCGCCAGTGTGCCCCCCGCACTGTCCCCCCCCAGCAGAAAAGGACCCTGCGCGGCGATCTCGCGGGCGGCGGCGAGGCAGTCCTCGTAGCCTGCGGGGAAGGGGTGCTCGGGCGCGAGACGATAGTTCGGGACCACGAAGCGCAGACCGGCCGCAGCCATCGGGTCCGTCAGACGCGCATGGGTCCGTGGCGAGCCGAGCGTGAAGCATCCGCCATGGCACCAGAGAACCGTCTCGACCGGGTCGCGCGGCGTGGCGATGCGGGCCTCGCGGGAGCCGATGCGCCCCCATTCCACATGCAGGCCGGGCCGGGCCGTATCCCTGACAGCGATCTGGACCGCGCTGCGCCAGACGCTCCAGGGCAGGGGCGCGGCCAGGGCCGGCTTGGCACCGAACCGTGCCGACAGGGCCAGCGCGCGATCCTGCCAGGTCGTCGGCTCCATCGCGGTCACGCGGCGTCCTCGGCCGTGTCGAGCTCGCTCTCGAACTCCTCGCCCTCGTATTCGGTGCTGACGACATGGGCGTCATAACCCTCTTCGCGCAGCCAGCGATGGAAGGCCGCGGTATAGCCATGGGTGGCGAAGATCCTGCTGGCGCCGGTCGCGCGGATCGCGTCGTTCAGACCTGGCCAATCGGCATGATCGCTGATGACGAAGCCCCGATCGGCAGACCGGCGGCGCCGCACGCCACGCAGCGCCATCCACCCCGATGCGATCCCCGTCGAGGCCTGCCCGAACTTGCGGATCCACCCGCCCGCAAGAGCCGAAGGTGGAGCCACGACAAGCGCGCCGGCATGGGCCTTGAGATCTGTCTCGGGCGTGACCCGCACCGTGTCGGGAAGGGCCACCCCCTGCGCGCGCAGAACCGCATTCGTGTTCTCCACCGCACCATGGGTGAGGATCGGTCCGATTGACGCGTCGACCATGGTCATCACGCGTTGCGCTTTTCCCAAGGCATATGCGCCGATGACGCTGAAGCGGTCCTCTGCGGCGTTCGCGGCCCACCATGCGTTCAAATCGGCTTCGAGCTCCGCGTCTTCGCGCCATTTGAAGACCGGGAGACCGAAGGTGCATTCCGTGATGAAGGCGTGGCAGGAAACGGGTTCCCACGGTTCGGACAACCTGTCTGCACCCGTCTTGTAATCGCCCGAGACGACCCAGACCTCGCCCTTGTGCTCCACGCGGATCTGAGCGCTTCCCGGAACGTGCCCGGCCGGGTGGAAGCTGACGGTGACGCCGTTTACGTCGCGGGTCTCCCCGAACCCGATCCCGTCGGCCCGGATCTCGCCAAGCCGATGGCGCATGACCGGCAGCGCCGCATGGGTTGCGAGGTAGGCCCCATGGCCCGGCCGCGAATGATCCGCATGTCCATGGGTGATCAGCGCGCGGGCGACGGGCCGCCAAGGGTCGATGTGGAAATCGCCCGCCGGGCAATAGATCCCATCGTCGGTGAATTCGAGTACCATCCCCTTTTAGGTGGGGCGGATGGGACGACGTGTCCAGCCGTCATCTCCGGGCTGAATTGGTTCGGAGCGCCTCCGGACGGCTGAAGCCGGATCCGGGCTTCTGTCGATGGTAGGTTAGGATCGGTGCCGCGTGTCCGGCATAGGCCGCTGCATTCGGGGGCTGCCCGGATTGCGCGGCCTATGCTTTGCTTGCACATGGCTGGCCGCGATCCGGTTCGGCGGCCGTGTCAGCCCGATCTGTCCTGTCGCGGTCAAGCTACGCAGAGAGGCACCGAGATCGGGCGCGATGGTCCGATGGCTGGCAGCGGACGGAGGCGCAATGGCGCATGTTCTTCCGACATCGGAACCCACTGACGCCACAGGGCCTCTTGGTTCGGTTCCGTAAAGGGCAGCTTCGCGCCCCCGATCATGCCGCGCGAAGATACGGATGGTCGCGCGTGGCCCGAAGCACGACCTGATCCGCCGGAGCAATTCGACCTTTCACGAGACGTCGTGCCGAGCGGCCGGCGATCATGCAGGCCATGAACCGGTCGGGTCCGCCCTCAGCTCTCCGGCGCAGGCAGAAGCGTCAGCTCACCCGCATCCTCCAACTCGCGAATCTTCGCGGCGAAGTCCCGTTGGGCGACCTCCGCCTCTTCCGGATCGATGGCGCCCTTCTCTTCCAGTTCGTCACGCATCTGTTGCGAAAGACGCTCGGTGATCGCAGAGAACAGGAAGGTGGCGACCGGGCCATCGGCCTCGTTCCCGATGGCGGCAAGGACGGTTTCGTTCGGGACGTCGCGCATGACCCGCGGCACATCGCGCTTTTCAAGGCGGTCCGGAATGTTCTCCCATGAGAAGACGGCAGCCCGAAGTCGGGCCGCAAATTCCGGCGCCGCGGCGTCCAGGCGATCGAGAAGATCCGCCCGCGCACCGGAGGTCGATGCGTTCAGGATCGCACCGCCCCTGATCTCCGCCGGGAGATCGAACGCCTTGGGCGCCGTCGACGCGGCCGATCGGCCGAGCGCACGGCCGATCTGCGCGACGGTGTGCGGAGGCACCGCGCCCGTCGTGTCGAAGGCGATCATCACCTCGCTCGCCCGGTCGGGGCCCATCTTCTGCATCAGGTCGGCCGACAGCAGTGACGGCAACTGAGAGAGGAGAACCGCGCAGACCTCCGGCGTTTCGCCAGCCATGAGGGCGAGCAGGCGGTCCGGCGGAAGTTCCCCCAGGCTGTTCCACGTCGCGTTCCCGGAGACCGAACCCTCATCCGGCAATTCGGATATCAGGTCCTCGACGACTTCAGGCGCAAGGCGCCCGTCGAGCGCGGTCAACGCCTCCCCAAGATCGGCGGGAAAGCGGACGCCGAGCTGGTCGATCTCCGTCGCGAATTCCGCCGTGACCGCGGCCAATGTCGCACGGTCCACGAAACGCAGATCCCCAAGCGCACGCGTCAGTAACCGCTGAAGATCCGGCGGGAGATCCGAGACACCGGGATCCGCCCCCTCCGACAACAGAAGGTGGACGATCACCGCAGCCTTCTGCGTCGGTGTGAGAGGATGGCGGGGCGCGCTCATGCGCCTCTCTTGGCAGTGCCGCCTTAAGGAAGCGTTACACCAGCGATGCCGTCAGCCGCGCCAGTTGGCCGGCCGGCTCGTCCGAGCTCCAGATCTCTTCTCCTAGGGCGAAGAAGTCGCAGACACCGGCCAGCGCCTCGATTGCGGTCGCGTCCAATCCGCCCTCCGCCACGACGGGCAACTCTATGATCTCGGACCACCAGGCGAACAGTTCGCGTTGCGCGGTCTCGCCGGCGCCGAGGTTGGTGCCGACCGGCCCGAAGGACACGTAGTCGGCGCCGTTCTCGCCTGCGACCATGCCGTCGTGACGCGAGGCGCCGCACCACGCGCCGATGATCGGGTCCTCGCCCCAATCCGCGCGCAGCTTCCGCAAGGGCCGGGGGTCCGTCAGGTGAACGCCATCCAGCCCGAGCGGCTGTACGAGCGCGGTATGATCGGCGACCACCAACGGCACGTCGCGCGCATGGGCGACCTCGCGGCACAGATCGGCGGCGCGCGTCACCCGGTCCGCATCCTGCGTGAGCATTTGCAATCGTATGCAAGCCACCGGCCGTGCATCCAGAACCGCCGCCAGACGGTCGGGAAAGGCGGCGTCGATCTCGGGCGGGGTGATCAGGTAGATCTGCGGCACGTCGGTCATGCGCGCTTCGCTATCCGGCGGGACGTTGCGCCGCAAGCGCCAGCGGGATAGGGCGCGCGCCATGTCCCGACCCGCCTTCGTCCTGGTCCGCCCCCAGATGGGTGAGAATATCGGCGCCGCCGCCCGTGCCATGCTGAATTTCGGTCTGGATCGGATGCGCGTGGTCGGCCCACGCGACGGATGGCCCAACGAGCGGGCCGTCGCATTGGCGTCGGGCGCGGGCAGGGTGCTGGACGCGGCGATGGTGACGGAAACCACGGCGGAGGCCGTGGCGGACGCGCAATGGGTTCTGGCCACGACCGCCCGTGACCGCGATCTGACCAAACCGATCTACACTCCCGAAGCGGCGATGACCGAGGCCCGCGACCGCATCGCGGCGGGCCAGCGGGTCGCCGTCCTGTTCGGGCCCGAGAGGGCGGGGCTGGAGAACGACGACATCGCCACGGCGAACGCCATCGTGAGCGTGCCGACCAATCCCGACTTCGCGTCCCTGAACCTCGCGCAATGCGTGCTGCTGACGGGATACGAATGGCGGCGTGTCACGACCGGGGCGGCGGGCGCAGAGACCCGCATGGCCGGCACGGACTGGGCCAATGCGGCCGAGATCGCGGCATTGGGCGACCATTTCGAAGAGCGGCTGGGGCAGGCCGGGTTCTTCTTTCCAGAGGCGAAAGCGCCCGCCATGAAGCGGCACCTGCGCAACCTCTGGTCACGCATGCCGCTGACGCGGGCCGACGTTCAGACCTTTCATGGCATGATGCGTCAGATGGTACGCTGGAAGGAGCGGGGATAACTGCTTACCTGCCCCCCGACGGATGACGAGAGGGACCCGCATGGCAAAGCGCGCGATCTTCGAGGAAGTGGGCACAAGCGAGCGCAAGGCGGTCGCGACCGGTGGTATAGATGCCGCGCGCAAGGGCGACAGATTGGCGGTCCGTCTGTGGCTGGGGATCCTGTTCGCCTTGGTCGTCGTGATGATCGCCGTTGGCGGCATGACCCGGCTGACCGACTCGGGGCTCTCGATCACGGAATGGCGCCCCGTGACTGGCGCGATCCCTCCGCTGTCGCAGGCCGACTGGGAGGCCGAGTTCGAGCTCTACCGCCAGATCCCGGAATACCAGCTTCAGAACCGCGGCATGACGATGGCCGAGTTCAAGGTGATCTATTGGTGGGAATGGGGGCACCGGCAGCTTGGGCGCTTCATCGGACTCGTCTGGGCGGTTGGCTTCCTCGGCCTGCTGCTGACCAAGCGCATCCCGCCGGGCTGGACGGGGCGCCTGTTGGGTCTCGGTGCTTTGGGCGGCCTGCAGGGGGCGATCGGCTGGTGGATGGTCGCCTCCGGTCTGACGGGGACGATGCTGGACGTCGCCTCTTATCGCCTCGCGACGCATCTCGGGCTGGCCTTCGTGATCCTGGGCCTGATCGCGTGGTTCATGCTGTCGATGGCGCGGCCCGCATCGGACCTGCTCCAGGCGCGGCGGCTGTCGGAGACACGCTTCATGACCTGGGGCGCCGTGCTGGTCGGGGCGGTCCTCTTCCAGATCATATGGGGCGCGCTGGTCGCGGGCATCGATGCCGGGCGCAACTATATCGACTGGCCGCTGATGGCCGGCGGCCTGACCCCGCCCGGCATGTGGGAGATGGCACCGTGGTGGCGCAACCTGTTCGAGAATGACGGAACGGTGCAGTTCTTCCATCGTCTCTGGGGGTACGTTCTGTTCGCGCTGGTGATCTGGGCCGCCATGGCCGCGCGCCGGTCGCCGAACCGTAAGACGAAGATCGCCTTCACCGCCGTGGCGCACATGACCTTCCTTCAGATTCTGTTGGGGATCGTGACGGTGATGTATTCCTCGCCCTGGTATCTCGCGATCGTCCACCAATTCGGGGCCGTCGTGCTGTTGGTCCTTGCCATCCGGGCCAGGCATCGCGCCAAGTATCCATTGGCTCAATCGGTGAGGACCGCATGAAGGACACGCTCTCTGCCTACGATACGCTGATGGCGCATCAGCGGACGACCGAGGCGCTCGCCTCGGTTGCCGGTCGGACCGGATGGGACCAGGAGACGATGATGCCACGCGGCTCCGCCCCCCAGCGTGCCGATGAGATGGCCGCGCTGGAGGAGGTGCTCCACGCCCGCCGCACGGATCCGCGCATCGGGGAGTGGCTGGACGCCGCAGATCCGATGGACGAAGTGCAAACCGCCAACCTCCGCGAGATACGCCGCAATTACGAGCGGACGCTGAAAGTGCCGGGCGATCTGGCGGCGGAAATCGCGCGGGTCACGTCGCTGGCGCAGGGCAAGTGGGCCCGCGCACGCGAGAACGAGGATGCCGATGCCTTCATCCCGGTGCTGGCCGAAGTGGTTCGCCTGCGCCGCGAGGAGGGGGCGGCCTTGGCCGAAGGCGGGGATCCCTACGACGCGCTGATGCAGGATTACGAGCCGGGCGGCCATGCCTCGGCCATGGCGGCCATGTTCGACGAGATGCGGTCCCGCCTGGTCGACCTGCGCCGCCGTGCGTTGGACGGCGAGCCGGCACCCCGCCTCTCGGGGACCTTCCCGAAAGAGACGCAACTCATGCTGGCGCGCGAGATCGCCGAGGCGTTCGGCTACGACTTCCAGCGCGGCCGACTCGATCTTGCGGTGCATCCTTTCAGTTCCGGCTCGGGGCTGGACGTTCGCATCACCACACGCGTGGACGAGGCCGATCCTTTCAACTGCCTCTATTCCACGATCCACGAAGTCGGCCACGCGGCCTACGAGCAGAACGTCGACGCAGCGCATCTGCTGACGCCGCTCGGGCGCGGTGTTTCGATGGGGGTCCACGAAAGCCAGTCACGCAGCTACGAGAACCAGATGGGCCGGTCCGAGGCCTATTGCGGATGGCTCTACGGGCGGATGCGCGACCTCTTCGGCGAGATCGGTGTCGCCTCGGAACGCGACTTCTACCGCGCCGTGAACGCCGTCCGGTCCGGCTACATCCGGACCGAGGCCGACGAGGTGAACTACAACCTCCACATCATGTTGCGCTTCGATCTGGAGCGCGCGCTGATCCGGGGCGAGTTGGAGGCGGACGGCATCGAGGCTGCCTGGAACGAGCGGTTCGAGGCGGATTTCGGCTTTGCCGTCGACAGGCCTTCGAATGGATTCCTGCAGGACGTGCACTGGTCGGTGGGATTGATGGGATACTTCCCGACCTACTCGCTGGGCAACCTGTATGCCGGCTGCCTCATGGCTGCGGCACGGCAGGAGCTGAGCGGGATCGACGCGGCGCTGGCAAAGGGCGATCCATCGCCTGCGACGACATGGATGTGCGATTGCCTGCAACGGTTCGGCGGTCTGCGCCCGCCGGTCGAGACGATCGAGAACGCTACCGGGTCGCCCCCCTCGGCGGGACCTTTGCTCGACTATCTGGAAGCGAAATTCGGCGACCTCTATCCGTAGGCCATTCAATCCCGAACGCGGTTACATCGACGCCCGGCTGGCCTCCCCTCCAGCCGGGCGTCGGCGCGCAGGAGCGTCTTTCGACGGCCCGCGCTCGCACGGAGCGGTCGTCGTCGCCTCCGTGACTGTCTTCGACCTCTAGCAGCCGGTTCCGGGCCGCGCATTGATCTGTGACAAACTCTATCAAACTTGGCCATTCAAACTATCAGGCAGCCTGCCGGTCAAGATGAGCGCCGTAATACAGGCCCACCACATGCTCCGCTTCGGCGAAGAACAGCCAGCGCGTCACGAAGACGCCGCCCAGATGGATCAGCAAGGCGAGGCCGGCCAGCGCGTGTTTGGCTGCGAAACCCAGATCGAAGGGGGCCAGGACCAGGATCGCGGGCACCAGGGATGCGGCAAGCAGGCCGATGACCCGCAACTTGACGGCATGCTTGCGCGCGATGCGAAAGACCATCTCTCTCGTCAGGTAGTTATCGCCAGTATGGGGGGCCTCGAATAGGGTGACTCCACTGTTCAGGCGCGTGGCGGAGCGGATCGTGGTCCCGACCTCGGCAAAGCGGCGGTCGCCCTTCCACCAGTGCCAGAGGGTGATCGCGCCGGCCAGCAGGAACAGCCAGCCCGACCATGTCTCGCGGCCCGACAGGAGCGCGCCCCCCGCCAGCGCGTAGGCCAGGAACATCGCAGGCGTTGCCGCCTGATTCCAACGGGGTACGGCACGGAGTTGGGCATAGATCATCGAGGTCGTGAAGACGGTGGCGAGCGAGAGCAAGGCGCCGACCCAGCCCAGAGGCGCGAAATGCGTGTCGCGGAAGACCAGCCCGGCCGCGAAGACACCCATCACGACCAGTGCCAGCACCGCCGCCCAGGCTTCCCGGCTCAGCCAGGACGTGCGCCATTGGCTGTAGGATTTCCAGGCGTTCTTCTTATTTTTCAGATGGAAGAACGCCGAAAACAATCCGCCGCAGGCCAGCGCGTAGGCGATGGCGAAGAAGGTGAAGCCGACCCATCCGCGGGGCGGGTCCGGGTCGAGGCCGAGGAAGAACAGCAATCCGAACCCCGCACCAGACAGGGTCGAGAAGATGATGACGCTGGGGGCAGGATGCATCAGAGCTTCTCAAGCGTCCGGTCGAGCCAGCCGAGAAACCCTTTCGGTTCCTCCGCGACCGGGGCGAGGAAGGGCGCGAGCACGTCTTCCTCCCCAGACATTTCAGGGGCTTGCAGCGTGTCCTTCTCACGCGGCGGCAAGTACTTGTTGACCGGTTTCGTCTCTTGTTCGGGCATCAGGTCGACGCCGCCGCGGGCCTGAACCAGCCGGCTGACATCGCTGTCCGGGTCGGCGAGGTCTCCGAAATGGCGCGCGCCGGCCGGGCAGGTGCGGACGCAGGCCGGCACGCGGTCCTCCTCGGGCAGGTTCTCGTTGTAGATCCGATCCACGCAGAGCGTGCATTTCTTCATGATTCCAGCGGCTTCGTCCACTTCGCGGGCGCCGTAGGGACAGGCCCAGGCGCAGAGGCCGCAGCCCATGCAGGCGTCTTCGTTCACGAGGACGATGCCGTCCTCCTCGCGCTTGTAGCTGGCCCCCGTTGGGCAGACCGTCACACAGGGCGCGTCATCGCAATGCAGACAGCTCTTCGGGAAGTGGATGGTTTGCGCAAGTCCTTGATCGGGCTCGACTTGGTAGGAGTGGATCCGGTTGAGGAACGTGCCGGACGCATCGCCATACGGATCCTGATCGGAGAGCGGGGCGCCGTAATTCTGGGTGTTCCAGCCCTTGCAGGCGGTCACGCAGGCATGACAGCCCACGCAGGTGTCGAGGTCGATGACGAGGCCGAGCTTCTTGTTCGTCGATGCAGGTAAGGCCGTCATCTTCTGCCCCCTTGGTGCAAAAATGCCGATGCACCCCCTGTGCACCCCCTGTGCACCCCCCGTCTGCACAACGTGCACCACTCTGCGGACCGGGACCCCCCGATATCTGTCTTCTCTGCTTCAAAAATATCCCGGGGAGCGCGAGGGGCTGGCCCCTCGCTCCCACCCCTGCAACCGGTGCTCGCCCGCCGGATCCGGAAGCGCGTGGCCGCGCGGATCGGCCCGCGGGCGCCAAATGCCGGGGTGGCGATGCAAGACGTCATTTCACCACCCATTCCAGTTGACCCGGACCTTTTCCGACAGGACTTTCCAGCCGGTCGAATTGCGGCTTGCTCACCCCGTCCGCAGGGGCTGCAATCTTCTTCACCTCGACCTTGAGGTCGAACCAGGCCGCCTGGCCGGTGATGGGGTCCGAATTGGACCAGCGCATACCGTCCTCTCGGGGGGGCAGAAGCTCGTGGATCAGATGGTTCAGGAGGAAGCCCTTCCTCGCCTCGGGTGCGGTGTCGTGGAGGGCCCAGGCCCCCTTGCGCTTGCCGATGGCGTTCCATGTCCAGACCGTGTTCGCGTTGAGCGCGGGCATGTGGGCGACGGGGACGGTGATCTCCCCATGGGGCGATGTCACCCGCGCCCAATCGCCGTCGGCGAAGCCTTCGCGGCGCCAGATGTCGGTGGGCACATAGAGCGGGTTGCGGCCGTGGATCTGACGCAGCCAGGCGTTCTGGGTGCCCCAGCTATGGTACATCGCCATGGGCCGCTGGGTCAGTGCCGTGGTGGTGAAGCGGGCCTCCGTCTCGTGGTCCTGCATGGGATTCCACCAGATCGGCAGGGGGTCGAAGGTCGCCAGGATGCGCGGCCGCAAATGATCGGGGGGCTGGCGATTGCCATGCCCTTCCGCGGCGAGCTGGAAGCGGCGCAGCGGCTCGCACCACAGCGTGAAGAGGTAGGGCGCGGGCTTGTCGTAGAGGCCCAGAGAGACGGCCCAATCCTGATACGCCTTGTTCCATGGCTTCATGAATTGCGCGTCTTCGGGAATGTGGGCCAGCGCGAAGCCGCCGTTTTCAATGTAGCGGTCCAACTGATTGGGGTTCGCATCGCCACGCCCGGTCTGTTCGCCGTTGCCGCGCCAGCCCATCAGAGGGCCGATGCCGGGGCGGCGTTCGTGGTTGACCATGTAGTCGGCGTAGTCGCGGTATTTCGGGCTGCCGTCATCGGTGACGAAACCCGGCAGGCCAAGCCTGGCGCCCAGTTCGATCAGTGCCGTCTGGAAGCCTTTCACGTCGCGGTCGGGCTCGACCACGGGCCAGCGGATGGCGTCGGCGGCGGCCTCTGCCTCGCAGATGGGACGGTCCAGCAGCGAGATGCAGTCGTGGCGCTCCAGATACGTCGTGTCCGGCAGGATCAGGTCGGCATAGGCCACCATCTCGGAGGAATAGGCGTCGGAATAGATGATCCGGGGGATCCGGTATTCGCCGTCGGGCCGCGTGTCGGTCAGCATCTTCATCGTGCCGGCCGTGTTCATGGACGAGTTCCACGCCATGTTCGCCATGTAGAGAAACAGGGTGTCGATCTCGTAGGGGTCGCCCGCATGGGCGTTCGAGATGACCATGTGCATCAGCCCATGCGCCGACATCGGGTTTTCCCAGGTGAAGGCCTTGTCGATGCGCGCGGGCGTGCCGTCTTCGCGCAGGGCCAGATCGTCGGGGCCGTGCACGAAGCCCAGATGCGGCCCGTCAAGCGGCGCGCCGGGCGTGACCTTGCAATGGGGCTTGGGATGGATCGTCGCGGGCTTGGGGTAGGGCGGCTTGAAGCGGAAGCCGCCGGGCGCCTCGACGCTGCCGATCAGGATCTGGAGCATGTGCAGCGCGCGGCAGGTCTGGAAGCCGTTGGCATGGGCCGAGATGCCGCGCATGGCATGAAAACTGACGGGGCGGCCCTGCATCGTCGCGTGGGTGCGGCCGCGGAAATCGGTCCATTCGATGGGCAGCTCGAACGCCTCCTCGAAGGCGACGCGCGCGATTTCGGCGGCCAGGGCGCGGATGCGGGAGGCGGGGATGCCGGTGCGGTCGGCCACCGCCTCGGGCGCGTATTGCGCATCGAGATACTTGTGGGCGAGCGCGTGGAAGACGGTGCGGTGGATCACCCCGTCCTCCTCCCAGGCGCCGTTCAGGTCGGGTTCGACGTCTTCGGCGTCGAAGCAGCGCGGGCGCTGTTCGCGCCGGCACCAGACGAGCGCGTGGCCGTCGTCGTCGCGCAGCGGCAGGCCCTTGGTCGGCCCCTCGCGCGCATCGATCAGGACGGGAGCGTCCGTGAAGTCGCGAAGGTATCTGAGGTCGATGCGCCCGGCCTTGAGCAGGCAATGGACGAGCGAGAGGATCAGGAGGCCGTCGGTGCCGGGCGTGACGCCGAACCAGTCGTCGGCGACGGCGTTGTAGCCGGACCGGATCGGGTTCACGCCGACGACGCGCGCGCCGTTCGCCTTGATCTTGCCGATCCCCATCTTGATCGGGTTGCTGTCGTGATCTTCCGCCACCCCGAAGAGGATGAAAAGTTTGGTGCGGTCCCAGTCGGGCTGGCCGAATTCCCAGAACGCGCCGCCCATCGTGTAGATGCCCGCCGCCGCCATGTTGACCGAGCAGAAGCCGCCATGGGCCGCGTAGTTGGGGGTGCCGAAGGCCTGGGCCCAGTAGCTGGTGAAGCTTTGCGACTGGTCGCGGCCGGTGAAGAAGGCGAGCTTTTCGGGCGCCGTCTCCCGGATCGGCCCGAGCCAGGAGGCGGCGATCTCGTAGGCCTCGTCCCACGAGATCTCCTCGAACTGGCCGGAGCCGCGGGGGCCCGTGCGCTTCATCGGGGCGCGCAGGCGGGACGGGGCATTGTGCTGCATGATCCCCGCGCTACCCTTGGCGCAGAGGACGCCGCGATTGACGGGATGGTCGCGATTGCCCTCGATGTAGGAGATGCGGTCGCCCTGGTCGGTGTGCTTGACGTGGACGTCGATGCCGCAGCGGCAGGCGCACATGTAGCAGGTCGTCTTGCGGATCTCGTCGCCGGGTTTGGGATGCAGGTTCGGAATCAGCTTGGTCATGATCGCTCCCATGCGAGCCGGATCAGGCCAGACCCGGCAAGCCCCAGCAGAAGGACGAGGCAGGCGGGGCGGTAGTACCGCTCCCACCGGGGGGTGAAGGCGGCCTGTCCGAGAAAGACGCCCAAAAGGGTCACCGGCACGAGGATCGCCGCGCGCGCCGCGGTCTGCCCGTCCATCGTGCGCAGGGCCAGATGCGTCACGAGGCCCACCGCGCCGGAGCCCAGCATGTAGATGTTGAGCGTGCCGCGCATGGTGCGCGCGGGCAGGTCGCGCACCAGCGCGTAGAGCGCGATGAACATGCCGCCCGCGCCCGCCAGCCCCGTGATCAGCCCTGCGCCCAGCCCGGTGGCCAGCGTGCCGGGGCGGCTGGCCAGTGCCGGGATCCGCAGACGCGCGAGTTGGGTCAGCGCCAGCCCGATCAGGAGCGTCAGCGCGACCGCCTTCGAGAGCGTGGCCGGGATGGCCATCGTGGCCAGCAGGCCAAGCGGCAGGCCGACCCCCGCCGTGGCGACCAGCGTGACCGCGGCGGTCCGGTCCGCATCGGCCCAGCCGCCCTTCATCAGGACGAGGCTGGCCGACATCTCGAGGAACCAGAAGAGCGGGATGAGCTCGATTGGGGCGATGAAGGCGGCGAGGATCGCCATGGCGAGCGCGGAGAGGCCGAACCCGGCGAAGCCCCGGATCGCGCCCGCCAGAAGGCAGGCAAGGATGGCGAGTACCGCGATGCCGGGTGCGAGGCCCATCCAGTTGCCGAGCGTGGTCATGCGGCCTCCAGCAGGGCGGCGGCGTCACGGGCGAGGGTGCGCTCTTCCTCGGCGGGGATGACGTGGACGGGGATGTCGCCCGCCCAGGAGAGGCCATCGGCGATGCGGTCGCGAATCTCGGCGTCGTTCTCGCCGATGCCGCCGGTGAAGGCGAGCGCATCCAGCCCGCCCATCGCGGCGATGGCGCTGCCCGCATGGCGGATGGCCCAATAGGCGAAGTGGTCGCGGGCGAAGCGGGCATCGGCCGTCCCCGCCTGCGCCAGCATCCGCATGTCGGAAGCGCCCCCCAGCGCGCGCAGGCCCGAGGCGCGGTTCAGGCGTTCTGCGGCGCCGTCGATGCCATGGCGGCGCGCCATGTCGAGGACGGCCATCGGATCGATATCCCCCGACCGGGTGCCCATGGTCAGGCCCGCCACCGGGGAATAGCCCATGGAGGTCGCCACAGAGCGTCCATCGCGGATCGCGCAGAGCGAGGCGCCATTGCCCAGATGCAGCGCCAGAAGGCGGGCGGGCAGCGCGCCACGCGCGCGCAGGGTTTCCGTGAGGCCGGCATAGGAGAGGCCGTGAAAGCCGTAGCGGCGCAGGCCCGCTTCGCGATCCTCGGCGGGGATGGCATAGGTCTGCGCCACTTCGGGGATCGTCGTGTGGAAGGCGGTATCGAACCCCGCGACCTGCGCCAGATCGGGAGCGCGGGCGGCCAGCGCGCGGATCGGGGCGAGGTTGTGGGGATTGTGGAGGGGGGCGAGGGGGACATGCGCCTCGATCGCGTCGATGACGTCGGACGTCACTCGGACGGTCCCGGTGAAGGCGGTGCCGCCATGGACGACCCGGTGGGCCGCCGCCGTGAGCGTGGCGGCGGGATGGCCGCGGTCGCGCAGCGCCTCCAGTACGAGGGCGGTGGCGGCATCGTGGTCGGGCGCGTCGGCCGATGTCTCGGTGTCGTCCAGTTCGAAGCGGGCCGCGCCGCCGATTTCGGACACGGCGCCGGCCAGCGCCTCATTCAGGTCCGCGTCGAACAGCGCGAACTTGAGGCTGCTGGAGCCGGCATTGAGGACCAGCATCATTGCGCGGCCGGCGCGGTGCGCGCCGCATCGGCCGCGACGATCATGCCCAGCGCCGCCGAGGCGAGCCGCGCAGGCGTCTTCTGCGCGCGCGACGTCAGCAGGAAGGGGACCTTCGCCCCCATCACCACGCCGCCCGCACATGCGCCCATGCCGAAGGCCAGCGTCTTGAAGAGCACATTGCCCGTGGTGATCGCGGGGGCGACCATTATGTCCGCGGCGCCCGCGACGGGGTTCTCGTAGCCCTTGATCCGCGCCGCCTCGGCCGACAGCGCGAGGTCCATCGCAATGGGACCCGCGACGTCCGCCTGAGGCAGCGCGTCCTTCGCCCAGTCGGCGATGTCCTGTGATTCCAGCGTGTTGGGGATCGAAGCTATGGGATCTTCGGTCGCGCCCAGCATGGCGGCACGGGGCCTTTCGATCCCGACGAGCTGCGCGAGCCGGACGGCGTGGGCTAGGCAGGCCTTCCGGGTCTCGACATCGGGCGCCACGTTCAACGCCGCATCCGTCAGGAAGAGCGGGCGGTCGTCGCCGGGGAGGGTGATATGGAAGACGTGCCCGCAGCGCGCGCCGGGAGCCCGGAGGCCCGCCCGGGACGGAAGGAGACCCTTCAGGAAGGTGGAGGTGTGGACCTGCCCCTTCATGATCGCGTCGGCGCCGCTGTCGCGCGCCAACTCGGCGGCGGCGACCGAGGCCGCCTCTCGCGGGGCGTCGATCAGCGGGAGGTCCGAGATGTCCCAGTCGATCTGCGTCGCGGCGTCCCGGATCTTGGCCGGGTCCCCGATCAGGATCGGCGTGGCGAGGCCCGCCGCTGCCATCTCGCGCAGGCCGGCCAGCGCGGTGGCGGAGCCGGCATTGACCAGCGCCACGCGGGGAACGGGCAGATCGCGTGCGCGGGCCAACAGGGCGCCGGGCGTCTCGGGCGGGGTGGGGGACAGGAAGGGATGGGTCATGGGACAGGCTTGGCCGGTTTGTGGACGATGGCCAAGTGGGTAGGGCCCGGAGGCGACGGGGATGTGACCCCCCGCCGCGGCGCGCCGCTCATTCGGCGGCGACGTTCATGTCGTCTTTCGAGATCCCCGCGACCTGGACCGGCTTCTTCATCGCGTCGCGGCGGAAGGGTTCGCCCAGTTCCTGGTTCAGCATCACCTCGATGAGCGTGGTGCGGTTGTCCTTCATCTGTGCGCGGATCGCCTCGGCCAGCGCCTCGGTCAGCTCGTCCATGGTGCGGACCTGCACGCCGATCAGGCCACAGGCCTGCGCGATGCCCGCATAGGAGACCTTGGTGTCGAGTTCGGTACCCACGAAATTGTCGTCGAACCAGAGGGTCGAGTTCCGCTTTTCTGCGCCCCACTGGTAGTTGCGGAACACGATCTGCGTGATGGCCGGCCATTCCTCGCGCCCGATGGCGGTCAGCTCGTTCACCGCGATGCCGAAAGCGCCGTCCCCAGCGAACCCCACGACGGGGACGTCCGGCTGGCCGATCTTGGCGCCAACGATGGAGGGCAGGCCGTAGCCGCAAGGGCCGAAGAGGCCGGGGGCTAGGTATTTCCGGCCGGCGTCGAAATCGGGATAGGCGTTGCCGATGGCGCAGTTGTTGCCGATGTCGCTGGAGATGATGGCGTCGCGGGGCAGGGCCGCCTGGATCGCGCGCCAGGCCATGCGGGGGCTCATCCAGTCGGGCTTGGCGTCGCGGGCGCGCTGGTTCCAGGTGGTGCCGGGATCGTCTTCTTCGTGGTCGAGGGACGACAGCTCCTGCTTCCAGCGCGATTTCGTGTCGGCGATGACGGCCTTGCGGTCGGCGCGGCCCGCATCGCCCGCGTCGTCGGCGAGGTTTTCCAGGATGCCGGACGCCACCTTGGCGGCATCGCCGACGATGCCGACGCTGACCTTCTTGGTGAGGCCGATGCGGTCGGGATTGATGTCGACCTGAATGACCTTGGCGTCCTTGGGCCAGTAGTCGATGCCGTATCCGGGCAGGGTCGAGAACGGGTTGAGACGGGTGCCGAGCGCCAGCACGACGTCGGCCTTGGAGATCAGCTCCATCCCCGCCTTGGAGCCGTTATAGCCCAGCGGCCCGGCAAAGAGCGGGTGCGCGCCCGGGAAGGCGTCGTTGTGCTGGTAGCCCACGCAGACCGGTGCATCGAGACGTTCGGCCAAGGCCTTCGACGCCTTGATCCCGCCGTCGGAAAGGACCGTGCCGACCCCGTTGAGGATGACCGGGAACTTCGCCGACGACAGCAGGTCGGCGGCCGCCTTGACGCTGTTCTCGCCGCCCGGCGAATGCTCGAACTCGATGGGGTCGGGGATGTCGATATCGACGACCTGGGTCCAGAAGTCGCGGGGCACGTTGATCTGCGCGGGCGCGCTGGCGCGGTGGGCCTTGGCGATGACGCGGGTGAGGACCTCGGCGATGCGGGAGGGGTCGCGGACCTCTTCCTGATAGGCGACCATGTCCTCGAAAAGCTTCATCTGCTCGACTTCTTGGAAGCCGCCCTGACCGATGGTCTTGTTGGCCGCCTGGGGCGTCACCAGCAGCAGCGGCGTGTGGTTCCAGTAGGCCGTCTTCACGGCGGTGACGAAGTTGGTGATGCCGGGGCCGTTCTGGGCGATCATCATGCACATCTCGCCCGTGGCGCGGGTATAGCCGTCGGCCATGAAGCCCGCGCTGCCCTCGTGCGCGCAATCCCAGAAGGTGATGCCGGCGGTCGGGAACAGGTCCGAGATCGGCATCATGGCGGAGCCGATGATCCCGAAGGCATGACGGATGCCATGGCGCTGGAGGACTTTGACGAAGGCTTCCTCGGTGGTCATCTTCATGGGCCGACTCCTGCTGGCAGCGGGCGCGCCTGACGCGCGGGAATTACGGGTGGCGGCGCCCTCCCCGGCGCCTGAGCCGTTGTGTTCAGAATCTACGGTCCGGATCAAGGGGTCGATAGGGCCAGACGACCGGTGGGCCTAAGGCCAGACGGCCTGGGCCGATCCGGCCAACCGGGCGGTTTCCCGCGCGATGCGGGCGATGCCCTCCGGGATGTCCTCGGAGGCGATGGACGAATAGGCGAGGCGGTAGAACGGCCCCGGGCGCGGGTCGGAGAAGAAGGCATCCGCGGGTTCGATCAGGACGCCGCGGGCGCGCAGGCGGTCCGCAAGGTCGATGGCCCGGACGCCCTCGGGCGCGCGCATCCAGAAGGATGAGCCACCGAAGGCATTCGCGCGCGCCGGAGCCAGGCCATGTGTGTCCATGGCGGCCTGCGCGGCGGCGCGGCGGTCGCGGAAGGCCCGGGTCATGCGCGCCACCTGCGCGTCCCAGTGGCCCTGGGCGAGGAAGTAGGCCGCGGTGCGCTGGACGTGGCCGGGAACGTGGCGCAGGACGAGGCCGCGCAGGGCACGCAATTCGCGGATCACGGGCTCGGCGGCGACGAGGTATCCCAGGCGCAGGCCCGGAAAGAGCGACTTGGCGAACGAGCCGATATAAATAACCCGGCCCGTGCGATCGAGCGATTTGAGCGCGGGCAGGGGCGGTGTGACGAAGCCCAGTTCGAACTCGTAATCGTCCTCGACGATCAGCATCTCGCGCCGCTCGGCCAATGCGAGCAGGGCGCGGCGGCGGGCGAGCGGCATCGTCACGCCGGTGGGGCAATGGTGGCTGGGCGTCACGAACAGGACGTCCGCCCCCTCGGGCACCTGACCGGGAGGCAGCCCGCCGCCATCGACCGCAACTTCCTGCGCGATGCAGCGGCCGAGTTGCAGGATCTCGCGCAGGGCGGGGTAGCAGGGGCGCTCCATCACCGCGGTGCGCCGCTGCGTGAGCAGGACCTGCGCCGCCATCCAGAGCGCGTTCTGCGCGCCCATCGTCACCAGCACCTCTTCGGGGCGGGCGTCGATACCGCGGCGGGGCAGGATGCGGGTGGTGATCTGCTCGACCAGATAGGGGTCGTCGCGGGCATAAGCGTCTTCGGAGAGGGGGCCGAAATCGCGCGAGCCAAGCGCCTGGAGCGCGCAGCGCCGCCAATTGCCGTGATCGAAGAGCCGCTGGTCGGTCTGGCCGTAGATGAAGGGATACGGATAGCGCCGCCAATCCGCCGGGCGGGCCAGTGGCGCCGGGTCGGGAAAGCGCTGGCCCAGGGCGCGCGACCAGTCCACACCGCCGCGCGCCGGCCGGGCCGCGCGCGGGACGGGCGCGGGCGTCGGCGCATTGGGCGACACGAACGTGCCGGACCGGCCGCGGGAGACGAGGTAGTCGTTGGCAACGAGATCGGCATAGGCCAGCGTCACGGTGATGCGGCTGAGGCCCAGATGGCGGGCCAGCGCGCGGCTGGACGGCATCCGGTCGCCCGGCCGCATCCGGCCCGCGAGAACGCCGCGCGTCACCGCGTCCTGCACCTGCCGTTGCAGCGTCGCCCCCTGAGCGGGGCCGAGCACGAACGATTCGACGGGGATCCGGGCCATGTCTGGACCGATAGCGCGGCCGGGTTGGCCTTATGAAGGGGTGTTGTGGCCGGGTGCCGCGATCAGCGGCGGCGGCGGAACCAGCGGTCGGTGGCGCCGGTCATGGGGGCGAGGATGATCGCCATCAGCAGCCAGAACGTGATCCGCACCGCAGAGCCGCCGTCATTCGCCGTGGTCGTCGCAAAGCGCGAGACATCGTTGATCAGAAGGAAGCAGGTGAAGGCCGTCGACAGGATCACGCCCATGGCGAGGCAATCGAGCCATTCGTTCAGGACCTGACGAACGTGCCGGTTCATGAGGGCTCATCTAGGCCGGAGCTTCCTAACATCCAGTAAAGAAGCCGAAATCCGGCTTTCCACGCGGCTGTCATGTCAGAAGCCGAGATCAATGGAGCGGATCGTCGCTTCGTCGAAAAGGGCGGACAGAGGTGCGGCCACATCGGTGATCGCGACGTAGAGAATGACCCCTCCGATCGCCAGAACGACCAGCGGGGCAGGCGCCTTCGATTGCTTCCGCGCCGGAGCGGCGGCGCCCCAGGCGGGCGCGGGACGAGGAGCCGCCTTGGCGGATGCAGGGGCGGTGGCGGCCCGGACCTTGGACGGTCTTTCGGAGCGGACGACCGGCGCGCTGCCGGATCTTGCCTGCGCGGTCCCGCGCATATTCGTGATCGGCCCCTCGTCGCGCGGAACCGCGTTGCGGGGGTGCCTGGTGTCGAGCGGGTGGAACGACTTCGCCATGCCGATCCCATGGCGGGCGAATGCGGCAGGGATTTGGCCGCCCGGCGCCGCGCCGCCGCTTGGCGAGGAGGGGTGTGGCCCCACGGGGCGTTGCCCGGCGATCCGGGTCCGGGGGCCTGGGGTGCGGCGAGCAGTATGCCGCCCGCTCTCAGGGTGTCTCGCCGTCCCGTGTCAGGACGTCCCAAACGGCCTGGAGATATGTCTTCGGCTCGTAGACCGTGAGCCCGAGAACGGTCACGCCCGTATCGGGATCGCCGACTTGGCCGACGGTCGGATTGGAGAGGGTGAAGAGCAGCAGATACAGCGCGACGGCGGCCAGCACGCTGAGGATCATCGCGGGCGCGCTCCTGCCTTCGGCGCGCTGGCGGGCGCTTTCCCCGCGGAACAGGGCCAGAACGGCGGCGCCGGGCAGGAACAGCCTTGCCCAGAGCGGGACGCTGCGCCGTGCCTCGCGCTCGGCCGACCGGACGCGCGCCTTGCGTGCCTTCGCCTCGGCGCGCATGTCGACGATGGGACCGTCCGCAGGTGGAGGGGGCGCGGAGCGATTGCGTTCGTCGAGAGGGTGCAGCTTTCGCATGCCGGACCTGATCGCCTCGAAATCGAGCCGGATTGGGTCGGTGCGCGGGCTATTCCTCGTCCCGGCCAAGCAGGACGAGCGTGCCGATCGGCGCCGCCAGCATGGCGAGATGGGCCCAGACGACGGTCAGCATCAATGGCCCCATGGCCCGCAGCCCCTCGCGTGCCCCGAAGATGTCGAGCAGCATCATGGCTTCGAGCAGAAGGGTCGACACCACGACGCCGATGGCGAGGCTGTCGAGCAGGATCCTGGTCGGTCCGTCCTTCATCTCTAAGGACTTAGCCGGCCCCGGAGGGCCGGCAAGGCATCAGGAGAGGACGCGGCCCATCGCCTCGTCAACCGAGGCGGTGATGGCGTCGATGTCGTCGGCCGTCGCGATCAGCGCCGGGCTGAAGAGCAGGCAGTTGTTGCGCTTGGGGACCGAGCGGTTCGACGCCCCGATCACGTAGCCCTGCTGCATGCAGTCGGCGGCAATGGCCTTGACCTGCGCCTCCGGCAGAGGCTCTCGCGTGTCGCGGTCGGCGACGAGTTCGATGCCGCAGAAGAGGCCCTTGCCGCGCACGTCCCCGATGGCTGCGTGGCGTTCGGCCAGCGCGTGAAGGTTGTCCAGCAGGCGTTCGCCCATGGCCTGCGTGTTCCGGAGCAGGTCCTCGGTCTCGATGATCTCCATGTTCTTGAGGGCTGCGACGGGCCCGGCGGCGCACCCCCCGAAGGTGGAGACGGCGCGGAAGAAGTTCATCGGATCGTCGGGGGCGGATTTGAAGGTGTCGAACACCTCTTCGGTCGTCGCGACGCAGGAGATGGCGGCATAGCCCGAGGCGACACCCTTCGCCATTGTCACGATATCGGGGCGCACGCCGTAATGCTGGTAGCCGAACCAGGTGCCCGTCCGGCCGATGCCGCAGACGACCTCGTCGATGTGGAGGATCAGGTCGTATTTGTCGACGATCTCCTGCACGCGCTCCCAGTAGCCGGGGGGCGGGACGATGACGCCGCCGCCTGCCGTGATCGGCTCGAGACAGATGGCACCGACGGTATCGGGGCCTTCGGCGAGGATGACCTCTTCGATGGCGTCGGCGGCGCGGCGGCCGTAATCCTCTCCGGACAGGTCGCCCCAGCCCTGGTCGTGCTTGCGGTATTCGAGGCAGTGAGGGACGCGCACGAAGCCGGGGGCGAAGGGGCCGTATTGCTCGTTGCGTTCGTCCTGACCCCCGGCGGACATGCAGCCGATGGTGGTGCCGTGATAGTCGCGGTCACGGTAGAGGATCTTCCACTTCTTGCCACCGTGGCGCGTCTGGGCGATCTGGCGGATCATCTTGAACGCCTGCTCGTTCGCCTCGGATCCGGAATTGGTGTAGAAGACGCGGCTGAGCCCCGGCATCTTGTCGAGAAGCCGTTCCGCGAACAGCGATCCCGGAATGCTGCCAAGGGTTTGCGCGAAGTAGTTCATCTTGACGAGCTGGTCGCGGACGGCATCCGCGATCTCTGTCCGGCCGTAGCCGACATTGACCGTCCAGACGCCGCCGGACACGGCGTCGAGATGTTCCTTGCCGTGCTGGTCCCAGACGCGCATCCCCTTGCCCTCGACGATGATCCGGGGATCCGTCGTCTCGAGCGATTTGTGGGGCATGAGGTGGTGCCAGATATGGGCACGGTCCGCCTCGACCACATGGCTCAGGTCGTTCGCGTTGAAATCCTTCATCACTGACCTCCGGGACTGATCTGGCGAGGGGCGTGGCCCGCCCGTCTTCGCACAGCGCACGAATATCATGCCGCCCGCAAGTAGGGCAGCGAAATCGTGAGCGGGATAGGGCCAGATTATCCGTCAGGATCGGTCCACATCGGGGAAGTGACGCCGGGTCGCTTGTCAGCGCTCTCGCGTCGCGCTTAGGCTCTGCTTGCGTGGACGCCCCTGCGATGCTGGGGTGCAGATCAAGGCGGCCGAGAGAGATGCCGCCCGACACATATCCAACGGGAGACCGACATGACCCTGAAATCCAAGCTGATGGGCGCCGCAGCCGCGGTGGCCGCGCTGTCCGGCGCGCAGATGGCGATGGCAGACGCCCATCTTGAAGAAATCACGGTGGGCTACTTCCTGGAATGGCCGATGCCGTTCCTGGCCGCAAAGGCGTCCGGCGCCTATGACGAGGCCCTGGGTGTGACGGTGAACTGGGTCAGCTTCGACACCGGCACCGCGATGAGCGCCGCGATGGCCTCGGGCGACGTGCAGATCAGCGTCAGCCAGGGTGTGCCGCCCTTCGTGGTCGCCACCAGCGCGGGCCAGAACCTGCAAATCGTCGACGTGGCCGTCAGCTATGCCGACAACGACAATTGCGTCGTCCGGGAGGATCTGGAGATCACCGCCGACAACGCGGCGGACCTGTCGGGCAAGAAGGCCGCCGTGCCATTGGGCACCGCGGCGCATTACGGCTTCCTGCGCCAGATGGAGCATTTCGACGTCGACATCTCGACCATGGAGGTCGTCGACATGGCCCCGCCAGAGGGCGCGGCCGCGCTGGATCAGGGATCGGTGGACATGGCCTGCGGCTGGGGCGGATCGCTGAACCGCATGAAGGAGGCGGGGAACATCCTGCTGACCGGCGCCGAGAAGCAGGAGCTGGGCATCCTAGTCTTCGACGTGACCTCGGCCCCGGCCGAGTTCGTGGCCGAGAACCCGGATCTGGTCGCTGCCTTCGTAAAGGCGACGGCGGACGCGAATGCGGAATGGGCGGCAAACCCCACGGACGAGATGCTGGCCGTCATCGCCGACGAATCCGGCATGGACACCGAGGCGACGCAGGCCTCGCTCGACACGTTCGAGTTCCCGACCATCGATCAGCAGCTGTCCGACGCCTGGCTGGGCGCCAATGCGGCGACCTTCATGAAGGGCGTGGCGGACGTCTTCGTCGAGGCGGGATCGATTCCCTCGGCGCTGGACAGCTATGAAGACCTGATCAACGTCGAGCCGCTACAGGACGCGCAGGGCATGTGATCGGCGCCGGGGGCGGCCTCGTCGCCCCCGGTCAATCGGCCCCCGAGAGCGGGGCAAGGGGGACAGGGATGACCGGATTATCCATCGAGAAGCTCTCGATGCGCTTCGACCTGCCCAATGGCAGCCATGTCCAGGCGCTCAAGGACGTGTCGCTGGATCTGAAGAACGGCGAGCTGCTGAGCGTGCTGGGCCCGTCGGGTTGCGGGAAGACGACGCTACTGAACATCGTCGCCGGGTTCCTCGCTCCGACGGAGGGGCGGATCGTCCTGAACGGGCACGATGTGAAAGGACCGGATGCCGAGCGCGGAATGGTGTTCCAGCAAGGTGCCCTCTTCGAATGGATGAGCGTGCGCGACAATGTCGAGTTCGGTCCGCGCATGAAGGGCGCGCCCGTGGCGGAGCGGCGCGAAAAGTCCGACCACCTGCTGGAGATCACCGGCCTGAAGGATTTCAAGGACAAGGCGATCTACGAGCTTTCGGGCGGGATGCAGCAGCGCGTGGCGCTGGCCCGCTGCTTGGCCAACGACCCGGACGTCATCCTGATGGACGAGCCGTTGGGCGCGCTGGACGCGCTGACCCGAGAGAAGATGCAGGGCCTGGTACTGGAACTCTGGAAGGAGACCGGCAAGACCATCATCCTGATCACCCACTCGGTGGAGGAGGCGCTTCTCCTGGGCGAGCGGCTGCTGGTCATGGCGCCGCGTCCGGGCCGGATCCACAAGGAGTACCGTCTGCCCTTCGCCGAAGCCGGCGTGGGCGCGGACCTGCGACAGGTCAAGAAACACCCCGATTTCGCCACCACCCGCGAAGAGATCCTGACGATGATCTGGGAGATGGAGGAAGAGATCATGGGCCGGACGGAGACTGCGTGACATGACCGGATTGCTGATCGTCCTCGTCTACATCGTCCTCTTCGCGCTCTCGGCCTTCGTGGTCACGGCGATCACGGCGCGGGCGCGGCCCAAGGACTACACCTCGCTGAAGACGGTGACTTTCGGCGACGAAAGCGCGGTGCGACCGAACCGCTGGGCCAGCGTCATCTCGGTCGTCGTGCTGTTCCTGATCTGGGGCGCCTTCACCGGGTCCAGCCTGTCGCCGATCCACGTGCCCGGACCGTTCATGGGCGACACCTCGTTCACCTACACGGCCCGGAACGCGTCCGGCGAGACGGACGAGGCGACGGTCACGGTGCGGGTGCACGAATTCGGTGCCGATGTGGAGGACCCCGCGATCGAGGAAGGCGACGGCTTCGCCAGGAACGACGCCGAGCGGATCGCCGTCTACAACTCCGCTATCATTCGGGTGGAACGCAACGACGAGGGCGGGCGCGAGGACGGCTATGCGGTCACCGCCATCGACGGCCAGCCCATCGGCTTCAACGAAACCGTCCAGACCGCGGATGGCCGCGTCACGATGAACGCGCGGGGTAGCCTGAACTTCGTGCCCGAGCGGGGCTTCCAGATGCAGCCGCTCTACCTGCCGTCGCCCGAGCGGGTGTGGGCCGCGCTGAGCGAAGTGGCGACCGACGGGTACCGCAACTACACCCTGCTTGAGCATCTGGGATATTCGCTGTTCCGGGTGCTGGCCGGGTTCTTCTTCGGCGCGCTGATCGGCATCCCGCTGGGCTATGCGATGGGGTTGAGCAACTGGTTCCGCGGCTGGTTCGACCCGATCGTGGAATTCATGCGTCCGGTTCCGCCGCTGGCCCTGATCCCGCTGGTGATCATCTGGTTCGGCATCGACGAGACGGGGAAGGTGGTGCTGCTGTTCCTCGCGGCGCTCTGGATCATGGCGATCGGGGCACGGGCGGGCGTGTCCGGTGTGAACATCACCAAGGTCCACGCCGCCTATTCGCTGGGGGCAAGCAAGACGCAGATCCTGCGCCATGTCATCATTCCGAACTCTCTGCCCGAGATCTTCACCGCCGCGCGTGTCGCCATGGGCGTCTGCTGGGGGACGGTGGTCGCGGCCGAGCTTGTGGCCGCGAATGTCGGCGCGGGGATGATGATCACCACGGCGTCCAAGTTCCAGCAGACCTATATCGTGGTGATGGGGATCATCCTCATCGGCATCATCGGCTTCGGCATCGACATCCTGATGCGCAAGGCCGAGAGCTGGCTCGTCCCGTGGAAGGGGCGGAGCTGATGCTCCAGATCAGGCCCAATTGCGAATGGTGCGACCGGGATCTGCCGCCCGATAGCGCGGACGCGATGATCTGTTTATACGAATGCACCTATTGCGCGGATTGCGTGCGCGACGTGCTCCACAATGTGTGCGCGACTTGCGGCGGGGGCCTCGTGCCGCGTCCGATCCGGCCGCGGCACGCCCATCGCGAGGCGCCGAGGCTGGGGCTTGCAAACCAGCCCGCCTCGATCACGCGCGTGCTGTCGAGATGGCGCCGCGAGGATGTGGACGAGATCGTGCAGCGGTTGCGGGATCTGCCGCCGGAGGCGCGATAGGCGCCCGCCGCTTCAGGCCGGCTTGCGCGCGAAGACCAGCCAGACCAGCGCGCCGCCCGCCAGCGTCAGGAACGGCGCCATCGCCCAATTCACGGCGGCCCATCCGAGTTCGGCCGTGTCGGCAGAGTTCATCAACCCGCCCGAGGACAGCGATGCCAGCGAGACGAGGCCGAAGACCATCGCGTCATTGAGGCCCTGCACGGTCCCGCGCTCGTGCGGGGCGTGCGCGCGGGTCAGCATGGTCGTGGCGCCGATGAAGCCGAAATTCCATCCGAGGCCGAGAAGGATCAGGGCGAGATAGAAATTGACGAGTTCGGTCCCGGAAAGCCCCGCGAGGCCGGCCGCCGCCAGCAGCGCGAGGCCCGCGCCGACGATGGTGGTCGTGCCGAAGCGAGCGATCAGGTGGCCCGTGAAGAAGCTGGGGGCGAACATCGCCACGACATGGGCGGCCACGATGTCCGAGGCGTTGCCGACGCCGAAGCCGCAGCCCACGACCGCAAGCGGCGTCGAGGTCATCACCAGGTTCATCAGGGCGTAGCTGACCATCGCGCAGATGATTGCCACCGCGATCACCGGATCCGAGAGGAGTTCCGACCAGGAGCGGCCGCGATCCGCGCCCGGTGCAGGCCGCGGCGGGCGCGGGATGTCGAGCGCGAAGAACAGCCACATCCCCGCAAGGTTGAGCGCGGCCGCCGCGAGATAGGTCGCAAGGAAGGGGGTCAGCGTGACGTCGGAGGTCGCCTTGACCAGTTGCGGCCCGATCAGCGCGCTGAGCAGGCCCCCGGCCATGACGTAGCTGATGGCCTTGGGCTTGAAATCGTCTGACGCGGTATCGGTCGCGGCGAACCGGTAGAAGCCCTGCGCGCTCATGTAGATGCCGGTCGCGTAGGAGCCGAGGAGGAACAGGACGAAGCTGCTCCAGACAAGGCCCGCGACGCAGAGAAGCGCGCCGCCAGCCCCGGCCAGTGCGCCCAGAACGAAGCCCGACCGGCGCCCGAAACGCTGCATGAACGGGCTGATCCAGGGCGCCGTCGTCATCGAGCCGATCACGATCAGGCTGATCGGCAGCGTCGCCATCAGCGGCGTGGGCGCGAGCGTCATGCCCGCCAGCCCGCCGGCGATGAAATGCAAAGGCATCTGCGCGCCGAGGATCGCCTGTGCCGCTACCAGAACCCAGACGTTCCGCCGCGCGCGGCGATCGTCCACGAGGGGGGCGTCGCTGGGAATGTCGGCCGGGCTCGTCATGGCTCCGGGATAAGCGCGGGGCGGGGGCAGCGTCCAGCGCTGGATTGTGTGGATACGCTTGGCCCGCGCGCGGGCGGGACGGGGCCTCGCATTCCCGATCGCGTGGGGCGGACAGCAAGGAGCGGGTTGATCCCCGCTCTCCGCCTCGCACATGTGGACGCATACGAATTGACGCGACTGGCCCGCCACCCGCGCGTGCGGTCGTCTGGCAGAACGGAGAGGGCGCGGCCTGGCCTGCAGAGAGATGCGAATCATCGAGACTCCGGACGATGTGGCCGAGGGCGCGGCTTGGCTTGCCGCCGTCGAGCCGCGCTTCGCCGCCGCCTTGCGCGAGACGGGACCCCTGCCGCTGCGGCGGCGGGGGGACGGCTTTGTCGCGCTTCAGAACGCCATCATCAGCCAGCAGGTCAGCGTGGCCGCAGCGCGGGCCATCAGCGCCAAGTGTCGCGCCGCCGGGATCACCGGGCCCCGCAAGGTGATGTGGGCCAGCGACGACGAGTTGCGCGCCTGCGGGCTGAGCCGTCAGAAGATCCGCTATCTGCGCGAACTCGCCGCCGCGCGGATCGACTGGCGCGCCTTGCGCACAGCGCCGACCGAGGAGGTGGTCGAGACATTGATCCGCGTGCCTGGCATCGGCCGCTGGACGGCCGAGATCTATGCGATGTTCAGCCTGGGCCATGCCGATGTCTTCGCGCCTGCCGATCTCGCATTGCAGGAATCGGCGCGCGTGCTGTTCGATCTGCCCGACCGCCCCAAGGAGCGGCCGCTGCGCGAGATGGCCGAGGCCTGGGCGCCGTGGCGGTCGGTTGCGGCGCGGCTGCTGTGGTCCTACTACCACGTGGCCAAGGACCGGGAGGGCATCGCGTGACGCTTGCATTCGAACGCCGGGGGCCCGAGAGCCCCGACCGGCTGGTGATCTTCGTCCACGGCTATGGCGCCAACGGGGCCGACCTAATCGGCCTTGCCGACCCACTGGCAGAGCACACGCCGGGCACCGCCTTCCTGTCCCCCGATGCGCCCGAGCGGAGCGTCGCGAACCCGATGGGGTTCCAGTGGTTCCCGATTCCCTGGATCGACGGGTCCTCGGAAGAAGAGGCGATGGCGGGTATGGAACGCGCGGTCGCCGATCTGAACGCCTTTCTCGACGAGGCGATGGAGCGCGAGGGGGTCGCGGCCAAGGACGTGGTGCTCTTCGGCTTCAGTCAGGGGACGATGATGTCGCTGCATGTCGCCCCGCGCAGGAGAGAGGCGGTCGCGGGCATCGTGGGCTTCTCCGGCCGTTTGCTGGCGCCGGAGCGGTTGGCCGACGAGGTGCAGGTGCGGATGCCGATCCTGCTGGTTCACGGAGATGCCGATGAGGTGGTTCCGCCTCAATCGCTGCCGCTGGCCGCCGAGGCGCTGGAGCAGGCAGGGTTCGAACGGCTCTATGCGCATGTGATGAAGGGGACCGGCCACGGTATCGCACCGGATGGCCTGTCGGTCTCGCTGGGCTTCATGCGGGACGTCCTGGGGCTGGAAGACTGATCCTCCGGACGTGTTGGCTCGGGTTCTCTTTTTTCCTTCCGGGGGCGCAGCGCCGCGCACTCCGGGGCAAGTCCGGGCCGAGAAGAAGCCTGGTGCGCCCCGTCAGCTTTGCGGCAGGGAATGTGCCGGGCGTCCTGTGTGGTCTGTGAATAACTGTCACAGGGTCGTCACCGGCCCCCGCCATATGGGCACTTGAACGGGATCGGACGCCAGATATAGTCCGACCTGAGAGGGCCTCGCGCCCCGAGCCGCGGGGCCGGTTAGAGGAATGACCGGATGCCAGCGACGAGTCCCAGATCAGACCCGGATCGAAGTCCGGAATTCCGCACCAGTTTCGTGCGCGACCCTGCCGGGACGCGGCATTTCCCGGCGCTCGTGCTGAATGCGGATTACCGGCCGCTCTCTTACCTGCCCCTGTCGCTCTGGCCGTGGCAGGAGGCGGTGAAGGCGGCCGTGCTGGACCGCGTGACGATCGTCAGCGAGTACGAAGAGGTCGTACGCTCTCCTTCGACCACGATCCGGATCCCGTCGGTCGTCGTGCTGCGGGACTATGTGCAGCCTCAGAAGAGGGTCGCGTTCACCCGCTTCAACCTGTTCCTGCGGGACGAATTCCAGTGCCAGTATTGCGGCGCCAAGGGCGACCTGACCTTCGATCACGTGATCCCGCGCGCCCGCGGGGGCGTGACGTCGTGGGAAAACGTCGTCGCGGCCTGTGGGCGGTGCAACCTTCGCAAGGGATCGCGGTCGCTCAAGCAGGTGGGCTTTTCGCTGCGCAAGCCGCCGAAGCAGCCCTCGTCCGGACAGCTGATGAATCTCGGTCGGAAATTCCCGCCGAACCATCTGCATGAAAGCTGGATGGACTTCCTTTACTGGGATGCCGAACTGGAGGCCTGACGGCGTCGGCCGCGCGAACGGGGCGAAATGACCCCGAGCGGGGGCCGCTAGAGATCCAGGTCCAGCCAGACGGGAACGTGGTCCGAGGGTTTCTCGCGGCCGCGCATTTCGGTCTGGATCGTGCAGTCGGTCATCCGGTCGGCGACCCATGGCGACAGCAGGAAGTGGTCGATGCGGATACCGTCGTTCCTGTCCCAGGCGCCGGCCTGATAATCCCAGAAGGAGTAATGCCCCGGCTGGCCCGGATGGCGGGTGCGGAACGCCTCGGTCAGGCCGAGATTGCAGAGGCGGCGCCAGGCGGCGCGGGTCTCCGGCCGGGCAAGCGCGTCGTCATGCCATTTCGCGGGGGCGGCCGCGTCCTCGTCCTGCGGGATGACATTGAAGTCGCCCGTCATCAGAAAGGGCGTTTCCTCGGCCAGCATGGCGCGGGCGCGGGTCTCCAGCCGCTCCATCCAGGCGAGCTTGTAGTCGTATTTCGGCCCCGGCGCGGGATTGCCGTTGGGCAGGTAGAGCCCGCAGATCCTGACCGCGCCCGCCTCGCCGATCGCGGTCGCCTCGATATAGCGCGCCTGCTCGTCCGCATCGTCGCCGGGCAGGCCGCGCGTGATATCTTCCAGCGGGATCTTGGCGGCGAAGGCCACGCCGTTGAAGCCCTTCTGGCCGTGGGTGTGGAGGGTGTAGCCCTCGTCCTCGACCAGGTCGCGGGGGAACGCCCCGTCGGTCGACTTGATTTCTTGCAGGACGGCGACGTCCGGGGCGTCTTCCCTGAGCCAGGATTGCAGCGTCTGGGCCCGGGCCTTGACGCCGTTGATGTTGAAGGTGGCGATGCGCATGGCGGCATCGTTAGGGCACGGTCGCGGCCTTGTCACCCGGTTGCGCGGCTGGAGGGGGCGCTGCCCCCGCGCCAGCAGCGCCCCCCGGACTATTTCGGCCGAGAAGAGGACCCGAGAGGGGGCGGTGCGACAGCATGCCAGTGCGGTATACCACGGTATGCACTTGCGCCGGGGCGCGGGATCGGGCAAACCGCGCGCAAGCCAGGCCTGACCGGAGGAACCCCGCATGACCATCGAAGTCGGAACCGACACTGCCAAGACCCGCCGCGAGCTGAGCGTCGGCGGCAAGACCTACGCCTACTACTCGCTGGATGCCGCCACCGAGGCCGGACTGGGCGACTTCTCGAAGTTGCCTGCGGCGCTCAAGGTGGTGCTGGAAAACATCTTGCGCTTCGAGGATGGCGGCGCGACGGTTTCGACCGACGACGCGAAGGCCTTTGCGGACTGGGCCGCCAAGGGCGGCAAGAACCCCCGGGAGATCGCCTATCGGCCCGCCCGCGTCCTGATGCAGGATTTCACCGGCGTTCCCGCCGTCGTGGACCTCGCTGCGATGCGCGACGGGATCGTGGGCCTCGGCGGCGACGCGCAGAAGATCAACCCTCTGAACCCGGTCGATCTGGTCATCGACCATTCGGTCATGATCGACGAGTTCGGCAATCCGCGCGCCTTCCAGATGAACGTGGATCGCGAATATGAGCGCAACATGGAGCGGTACCAGTTCCTCAAATGGGGCCAGACCGCGTTTCAGAACTTCCGCGTGGTGCCGCCGGGCACCGGGATCTGTCACCAGGTGAACCTTGAATACCTGGCGCAGACCGTCTGGACCGACGCCGATCAGGACGGGACCGAGGTCGCCTATCCGGATACTCTGGTGGGCACCGACAGCCACACGACCATGGTCAACGGCGCGGCCGTCCTGGGCTGGGGCGTGGGAGGCATCGAGGCCGAGGCCGCGATGCTGGGTCAGCCGATCTCCATGTTGATCCCCGAGGTCGTGGGCTTCGAGCTGACAGGCCAGATGGTCGAGGGCACGACCGGCACCGATCTCGTGCTGAAAGTGGTCGAGATGCTTCGCGAAAAGGGCGTGGTCGGCAAGTTCGTCGAGTTCTACGGCGCTGGTCTCGACACGCTGCCGCTGGCGGATCGGGCAACGATCGCCAACATGGCGCCCGAATACGGCGCGACCTGCGGCTTCTTCCCCATCGACGGCGAGACGCTGCGCTACCTGCGCACCACGGGGCGGGATGAAGACCGGATCGCGCTTGTCGAGGCCTATGCCAAGGCCAACGGCATGTGGCGCGACGCCGATTACGCGCCGGTCTATACCGACACGCTGCATCTGGACATGGGAACGATCGTCCCCGCGATCTCCGGCCCGAAACGGCCGCAGGACTACATCGCGCTGGACCGGGCGGCGAAAGCCTTCGGCGAATACGTCAAGGGCGTGCGGTCCGGCGAGGATGCGTCCGCAAAGGCCGAGATCCGCTGGGAAGGTGAAGGCGGCGCGCCCGAGCCTGTCGACATCCCTGGCGATGAGGGCCACCACGCGCGTGGCTATATCAACGGGGGCGAGGCCGATCGCGCGCAGATGCATGACGGCTCGATCGTGATCGCGTCGATCACGTCCTGTACCAACACGTCGAACCCCTACGTGATGATCGGCGCGGGCCTGGTGGCGCGGAAAGCGCGCGAGAAGGGTCTGAACCGCAAGCCGTGGGTGAAGACGTCGCTGGCGCCGGGCTCGCAGGTCGTGAGCGCCTATCTGGAAGCGGCCGAGCTTCAGGAAGACCTTGACGCGATCGGTTTCAACCTCGTGGGCTATGGCTGCACCACCTGCATCGGCAACAGCGGCCCGCTGGCGCCCGAGATCAGCAAGTGCATCAACGACAACGATCTGATCGCCACGTCGGTGCTGTCGGGGAACCGCAACTTCGAGGGCCGGATCAGCCCCGACGTGCGCGCCAACTACCTGGCCAGCCCGCCGCTGGTGGTGGCCTACGCGCTGGTGGGCGACATGAATGTCGACATCACGACCGAGCCGCTGGGACAGGATCAGGACGGCAACGATGTCTTCCTGAAGGACATCTGGCCGAGCCAAGCCGAGATCGCCGAGCTAGTCGAGCGCACCGTGACCCGCGAGGCCTTCCAGGAGAAGTATGCCGACGTCTTCAAGGGCGACGAGAAATGGCAGGCGGTCGACGTGCCCCAACAGGAGACGTACGACTGGCCCCCCACCTCGACCTACGTGCAGAACCCGCCTTACTTCCAGGGCATGGGGCCCGATGCCGGAGAGATCGAGGATGTCGTGGGTGCCCGCGTGCTGGCGGTGCTGGGCGACATGATCACGACCGATCACATCAGCCCCGCCGGGTCGTTCAAGGAGACCTCGCCCGCAGGGCAGTACCTCAAGGAGCGTCAGGTGCCGGTGCGGGAGTTCAACTCCTACGGATCGCGCAGGGGCAACCACGAGGTGATGATGCGCGGCACCTTCGCCAACATCCGCATTCGCAACGAGATGCTGGACGGGGTCGAGGGCGGCTACACGCTGGGGCCGGACGGTGAGCAGACTTCGATCTACGATGCCGCGATGGCGTGGCAGGAGAAGGGCGTGCCGCTGGTCGTCTTCGGGGGCGAACAATACGGCGCCGGATCCAGCCGTGACTGGGCCGCGAAGGGTACTGCGTTGCTGGGCGTGAAGGCCGTCATCGCCGAGAGCTTCGAGCGGATCCACCGCTCGAACCTGGTGGGCATGGGGGTCATCCCGTTCGAGTTCACCGGCGGCGATACGCGCAAGTCTCTGGGCCTGACCGGCCAGGAAGAGGTCACGATCAAGGGCCTCGGCGACGTGAAGCCGCTGCAAGAGGTCGAGGCGCAGATCAAGATGGCCGATGGCAGCGAGAAGACGATCACGCTCAAGTGCCGGATCGATACGGCGGTCGAGATCGACTACATCAAGAATGGCGGTGTGCTGCACTATGTGTTGCGCAACCTTGCCGCGCCCGCGGTCGCGGCCGAGTAAGCCGGTCTTGCATTTGGAACAGGACGGGGCCTCAGGGCCCCGTTTTCTTTTCGGGATCTGCGCAGATCCGACGTCTCGGCTCCGCAACGGGCCGCGACGGCGGTGAGACGTTTTCGATCTCGGCCATGCGTCGCAGTGCGAGGCCCCGGCCGGTTCGTGCTGTGCGAGGCGCCGCAAAGACCGGTCATCCGTCGCCGCGAGGTTCACGCAACGTTGACCCGGACGATCTGGCATTGACGCCCTTGTCTCGTTAGGTCGGTCAGACGCAGTCACAGGACCGTCCATGCGCCTCGCCCTCGCCATTACCGCTTGCATATCCCTTCCGGCCTCTGCCGATCCGGTCGTGGTCGAGCTTTTCACGTCGCAGGGTTGCTCCTCGTGCCCACCGGCCGACGCGATGCTGCATGATCTCGCCGAACGGGAAGACGTCATCGCGTTGTCGCTGCATGTCGACTACTGGGACTGGATCGGCTGGGAAGACACGTTCGGCGATGCGGCCCATACCGAGCGGCAAAAGGCTTATGCAGCGCGCGAAGGATCGAGCGTCGTCTACACCCCGCAATTCGTGATCGACGGGCAGGTTCAGATCGCGGGAGCCAAGGGCATGAAAGTGTCGGAAGCGGTGTCCGCTCATTCGGGCGGTGCGGAAGTGCTGGAGATCGACGGAGACCGACTGCTTCTGTCCGGCCAGGACAGCCGCGCCGACCTCGTGATGGCGCATGTCCTTCCGGAGATACAGGTTGCCATTGGCCACGGGGAGAATGCGGGACGGACGATCACCTACGCGAACGTGGTTCAGGGATGGGAAAACCTCGGATCGTGGGATGGTGCGCCCGGCGGGCTGGACCTGCCGGCCCGTCGCGACGGAATGATCCGGGTCGTCCTTGCGCAGGAGATCGACGCAAAGGGCCGGCCGAGCGCGATCCTCGGTGCGGCCAGGGATCGGTGATCCGACCCAAGGCTGTCCTCTTCGACAAGGACGGGACGCTGACCGACTTCCGCGCGACTTGGGACGATTGGATGGCGGGCGCCGTCCCCGCTCTGGCGGCCGAGGCGAAGGCGGACCCGGCCGGCGTGGCCGATGCGATCGGGTTCGACCTGTCGGCCGGGCGGCTGCGGCCCGACGCGGCTTTCGTCACGCAGCCGGACCGGGTGACTCGCAAATCCATCGCGCAAGCCACGGGCTGGGACGAGAACGCGATCGCGGCCTGGTTGACGGCGCGTTTGGCGACGGTTCGGCAAGTCCCCGTTGGCGATCCGGTTGCCGTCCTGAGCGGGTTGCGCAACCGCGGCCTTGGCACGGGCGTCCTGACCAACGCGACACGGCGCGAAGCCGAGACCCACCTCGACCATATGGGCCTCGCGCGCCTTCTCGACACCTTGGTCGCCTGCGACGACGGGCACGGCGCAAAACCGGATCCGAGGGGCGCGCTGGCCGCCGCGCGAGCGATGGGGGTCGCGCCGAAGGATGTGCTGTTGGTCGGAGATGGAGAGACGGACAGACAAGCGGCGGCCGGGGCAGGGATGCCGTTCGTCGGCGTTCTGACGGGGACCGCCGAAGCCAGTGCGTTTCCCGGCGCGGTCGCCGTTCTGCCCGATATTTCGGCGCTTGCGGATCTGCTGGAGGATTGGGCCGCGGCTCTCTGAAGGATCCGAGCATTAACGGAATGTTCGCACATCGCTCGCTACGGTCCGGGTGACCAAGGATGGCGGACAGGACGATGCACGGTCTGATTTGCAAGGGGGTGGGTGCGTTCCTGTCCACGCGCTACGGCGAGGAAACGTGGGCCGAAATCGGCAAGGCGGCAGGCCTTGGCTTCGCCCATTTCGAAGCGACACGGACCTATGGCGATGCCATCCTGCCGGAGCTTTTTGCCAAAGCGGGTGAGGTTACGGATACACCGCCGGCCGCCTTGGCGGAGGATTTCGGCCATTGGCTCTGCACGCATCCTCCGCTGGAACCCGTCCGCCGTCTGATCCGCTTTTCGGGCGCGAGTTTCGAAGAGATGCTGTTTTCACTCGAGGAACTGCACGAGCGGGCGCACATGGCGCTGCCCGACCTCGATCTTCCGGTCTTCAGTCTGATCGAAAAGGGCGACGGGGCCTATCGTATCGCGTCCACTTGGTCGGCGCCGGGCGCCGGCCCTGTCCTCAGCGGAATGCTGCGTGCCATGGCCGACGATTACGGCGTGCTCGCGGTTCTCGATTTCGTCAAGGGTGCCGAAGTCAACGGCGCCTGGACCGAGGTTATTTCGGTCCGGATGTTGGATCCGGCCTTCGCCGCAGGTCGCAGTTTCGAGTTGGGAGGTGCCGCATGAAGGGCGTTCGCATCGATGAACGGGCCTTGGCGATGCTGATGCCCCTTCATCTCATATTCGACAATGCGGGCCGCATCCGCGCGATGGGACCGGCCTTGTCGAGTATTGCGGGCACGGTGACAGGGCGCCGTCTGTCCGATGTAGTGACGTTCCGACGGCCGCAATTGAAGGGCGATCCGGAAGATGTGCTCGCCCATCCCGACCGCCGTCTCATGATCGATCTCAAGACAAAGGATAACGGTGAGCCACAGCGCATGCGGGCCATGGTCGTCCCGCTCGCCCAGGGGGGCGGCCTCCTTCAGTTGGGCTTCGGGCCGGACCTCACGGCCGCCATCCGGCGCCACGGCCTCACGGCGGGCGACTTCTCGGCCGTCGATCCGGTGATGGAGGTGCTCTACCTCCTCGAGTCGCAGGTCCTGATCCGTGCGGAACTGGCGGATGTGATCGCGCGGCGGGAGCGTGACCACGCGATCGCGGCGGAAGAGGCCGCGACCGATCGGCTGACCGGCCTGAGGAATCGCCGCGCGATGGACCGTCGTCTGGACGAGCTCGTCAGCGGGGGAGTGGGCTTCGGCCTGATGCATCTGGATCTCGATCACTTCAAGGCCGTCAACGATACGCTGGGTCATGCGGCCGGCGACGAAGTCCTCGAAAGGGTCGCGCGCATTCTTCGGGAGGAAACCCGCAAGGGCGATCTGGTTGCTCGGGTCGGTGGCGACGAATTCGTGCTGCTGATCGAGAATTGCTCAGACCGCAAGCTCATGGCGCGGATCGCCAAGCGGATCCTGCGCCGGCTGGCCCAGCCGATCCCGACCTGCGGTCAGGTCTGCCACATCTCTGGCAGCATCGGTATCGTCTCTTCAGCCGGTTACACGCGGGTCGAAGCCGCGCGCCTTCTGTCGGACGCCGATTCCGCGCTCTACGTGTCCAAGCGAAGTGGGCGTGCGACCTTCACCTTCCATGGCGTCGATCCGGATGCAGCGGCCGACAGATCGGGCGCTCCGATAGACCGCCGCGCGGGAAATGCGAAGCGAGAAAGGGTCGACGATGCGCTGCCGGACGGCTTGAAGGAGCCTGCGGCCCGCTCAACCAGAGTGGCGGCCGCCTCGAAGGCTGGCAGAGTGCGGCGCGCCGCAGAGGTCGACACTCCGCCCGCCGCGGAAGTCGGCCGATCCTGACCGCAGGCGGGGTGGTTGCACTCTTTCACGGCCCCCGTCTCCCGTATTCGGAACCCTGCATCGGGTGGGTGGGGCATCAAGAGGTTGTTCTGGCTTTCATTCACGATCGAAGCTGCGGCGCTGCTGCTGTCGCGATATCCGGCCCGTCTCGGCGGATCCACTGCAATGGGTGCGCGGATCCATGAGCGATGCTTCGCACCATCAGTGCGGACCCCCGGTTGGTCGGATTGATCTGTTACCGAGGTTGGGACTGGACCGCGTCCAACGATGTCTCTGCCAGAGAGCCCGAACATTCCAGTCGCACCCGTCCATCGATCTGAAATCGATGGTACCCCGTAGGGGAATCGAACCCCTCTTTCCAGGTTGAAAACCTGGCGTCCTAACCGATAGACGAACGGGGCGCCGTCGGTGTGACGCTGCACTTAGGAAATCGGCGGAACGGGCGCAAGCGGATTTTTCGCCGGTTTCGTCACGATCAGCCAGAGGCGGGCGCCGCGTCTTCCAGCTTCAACTGGACGCTCTCCCGGCCCTGCCACCGGTTGACCTCCAACCGGCCAGCGACATGCACCGGACGGTCTGCGCGGCTGAGCAGGTCCGACAGGTCCGCAGGGCAGCGGAAAGCGATTGCATCGAGCCGGGATGGGCCATCGGCAAGCGTCACCTTCAGATGACCATCCCCGACCGTGCGGGTATGCGCCACGCGCAGGTCCGGAAGGGCGAAGCGCGGCGCGGGGGCGCCTTGGCCGAAGGGCCCCGCGGCATCCAGGGCCCGGACGAGATCGAGGTGAGCTCCGCCCGCCATCAGAGCCCCGTCGAGCGTCAGGTCCCTTGGACCGGATCTGACGCCGCCTTGTCGTTCGACCAGCTCTGCCAGCCGCTCCATCGCAGGTTCGATCCCGTCTGCGGAAAGCGTGATCCCGGCCGCCATGACGTGGCCGCCCCCCTTGGTCGCCAGCCCTTCGGTCACGAGGCGCTGAACCGCGGCTCCGATATCGACGCCGCTGACGGAACGGGCCGATCCCTGGGCCGTTCCGTCCGGCCGCACGCCGATCACGAGGGACGGGCGGTTGGTCGCGTCTTTGAGCCGGGACGCCACGATGCCCACGACACCGGGATGCCAGCCGTCACCCGCCGCCCAGGCGATGGCACCCTCGCGGGTTGCCGCCTGCTCCAGCGCGGCTTCGGTAATCCGTGTCTCGATGGCGCGCCGCTCCGCGTTCAGGGCATCCAATCGCTCTGCCAGGGCGTCGGCCTCGGATGGATCGGACGTTGCCAGAAGTCGCGCGCCAAGATCCGCGGCCCCGATGCGCCCGCCGGCGTTGATCCGAGGACCGAGCAGGTAGCCCAGGTGATAGGCCGAAGGCGGCCCTTCGAGACGCGCGCGATCCGAGAGCGCCCGCAGCCCCGGACGGGCTCGCTGCCGCATCACGGTCAGCCCGGCCCTCACAAGGGCGCGGTTCACCCCCACCAGCGGCGCGACATCGGCCACCGTGGCCAAGGCCACGAGATCGAGCATCGCCATGAGGTCGGGCATCGGCGTCGCGCCGCGCCCCTGACGGTTCGCTTCGACGAGGCAGAGGAACGTGACGGCTGCCGCGCAAAGATGGCCCTGCGAACGGTCTTCGTCCTGCCGGTTCGGATTCACAATGGCAAGTGCCGGTGGCAGGGTTTCGGCGCCCAGATGGTGGTCGAGGACGATGATGTCGGCCTTGGTCGCCGCGTCCAGGGCGTCATGGGCTGCGGTTCCGCAATCCACGCAGACGATCAGGTCATGCCCCTCGGCGAGGCGGGCCATGGCGGGCGCGTTGGGGCCGTACCCTTCTGTCACGCGGTCGGGGATATATAGGGTCGCGTCGCGGTCCAGCGCGCGCAGCCACCAGATCAGGAGCGCGGCCGAGGCGCCCCCGTCCACGTCGTAATCCGCGAAGATCGCGATCCGCTCACCCGTTCTGGCCGCACGCAGGAGGCGCTCGGCCGCGATCTGCATGTCGCGCAGGCCGCGCGGATCCGGCAGCAGATCCCGCAGCTTGGGGTCGAGGAACGCCGAGGCCGTATCCGCCGTGACACCTCGCCGCGCCAAGTGCTGCGCGAGCGGACGCGGGTGGCCCGCTTGGGCCAGCGCGTCGGCCAATCGCTCGGCTTCGGGGCCGGGGCCGATCCAGCGGCGGCCCGTTGCGGATGCTGTGACACCAAGGAACGACATGGCCGTCCTCTCGCCCGCCTGCCGGAGGAGCGCAAGCGGCCGTCCTGGCAGGTCAGGTCGGGTTGCGGTAGACCATCCGCCGGACACTGCCGGTCTTGGAACGCATGAGGATCGTCTCGGCGGTCAGGAAGCCGGGCTCGCGCTGGATGCCGGCGAGGATCGATCCGTCGGTGACACCCGTGGCGGCGAAGATGACGTCGGACGTCACCATGTCGTCGCGGGTATAGACGCGATCGAAATTGGTGATGCCCGCCTTCTCGGCGCGGCCGCGTTCGTCGTCGTTGCGGAAGGTGAGACGGCCGAACATCTGGCCGCCCATGCATTTGAGCGCGGCGGCCGCCAGCACGCCCTCGGGGGCGCCGCCCAGGCCCATATACATGTCGATCCCGGTTTTCGCGGCTTCGGCGCAGTGGATGACGCCAGCCACGTCGCCATCCGTGATCAGGCGGATGGCGCAACCGGTGGTCCGCAACTCCGCGATCATGTCCTCGTGCCGCGGACGCTCCAGCACGCAGACGGTGATGTCATTGGTCGAACAGCCGCGCGCGGCGGCCAGCGCGCTGACCCGTTCGGCCGGAGACATGTCCATCGTGACGACGCCATCACGGTAGCCGGGCCCGATGGCCAGCTTGTCCATGTAGACGTCGGGGGCATGCAGCAGAGTGCCGCGCGGGGCCATCGCGATCACGCACAAAGCGTTCGGCATGTCCTTTGCGGTCAGGGTTGTGCCTTCCAGCGGGTCCAGGGCGATGTCCACCTCGGGTCCGGATCCCGATCCGACCTCTTCGCCAATATAGAGCATCGGCGCCTCGTCGCGCTCTCCCTCTCCGATGACGACGGTGCCCTTGATGTCGAGGAGGTTGAGCTGATCGCGCATGGCGTTGACGGCGGCCTGATCGGCCGCCTTCTCGTCCCCGCGGCCGATCAGCGTGGCCGAGGCCAGCGCCGCCGCCTCCGAGACGCGGGCAAGGCCCAGGGACAGCATGCGGTCGTTGAAATCGGTCTTCGCCATCTTGGCCTCCTGAGCTTCAGGCATCGGGTTATCCGCTGGGTCACGGGCGGGAAACCCCCGGCGGCGCGCTGATTGCGCTAAACCTCTTCGGAGGACTTCGCCCAGAGATTGAGGCCTTCGTCGCTGGACGCCTCTTCGATGGCGGCGAGTTCGGCATCGGTGAATTCCAGATTCCCTGCGGCCCCGGCGCAGTCGACGACCTGCTCGGACCGGGAGGCGCCGATCAGGGCCGTCGTCACCCGGCCGCCCCGCAGGACCCACGCAATCGCCATCTGTGCGAGTGTCTGGCCGCGGGCCTGCGCGATGTCGTTGAGGGCGTTCAGTTTGGCCACGACCTCGTCGGTGACCATCGCGGGATCCAGCGACTTTCCCTGCGTGGCGCGCCCTTCGTTCGGAAGACCCTTCAGATAGCGCGAGGTCAGGATCCCCTGCGCTAGCGGCGTGAAGGCGATGGAGCCCACGCCAAGGTCGTCCAGCGTGTCGAGCAACCCGTCGCGTTCCACCCACCGGTTCAGCAAGTTGTAGCTGGGCTGGTGGATCAGGCAGGGCGTGCCCAGATCGCCCAGGATGGCGACCGCCTCTCGGGTCCGTTCGGAATTGTAGCTGCTGATCCCGGCATAGAGCGCGCGGCCGGAGCGGACGATCTGATCCAGTGCGCCCATCGTCTCTTCCAGCGGCGTGTCGGGGTCGAAGCGGTGGGAATAGAAGATGTCGACATAGTCCACGCCCAGCCGCTTCAGGGACTGATCGCAAGAGGCGATGAGGTACTTGCGGCTGCCCCATTCGCCATAGGGCCCCGGCCACATCTCGTAGCCCGCCTTGGACGACAGGATCAGCTCGTCCCGGTAGCCGCGGAAGTCGGTGCGCAGGATCTCTCCGAAGGCTTCCTCGGCGCTGCCGGTGGGGGGGCCGTAATTGTTGGCCAGATCGAAATGGGTGATGCCGTGGTCGAAGGCGGCGCGGCAGATGTCCCGCTTGGTCTGGTGCGGGGTGTCGTGGCCGAAATTGTGCCAGAGCCCTAGGCTGATCGCGGGCAACTTCAGACCGGATCGTCCGCAACGGCGATAGACCATCCGCTGATAGCGTTCGGGGTCGGGAGCGTAGGGCAGGGGATCTCTCATGAGGGTCTCCGGGTCTTCAGCCGTCTCGGCCGAGTGTGGCGGCGGGCAGATCGCTGCCGAGGAAGCGCTCGAACCCGTGCGGCGGGGCATGGCCGGGTCTCACATAAGGGTTCGCGAAGGCGACGACGAAATGGATGATGAGGCCCGAGAATCCCGCGAAGGCCCCGATCAACGTCAGGTTCAGCGCGGTCGGAGGAAAGGTGAAGTAGGCTGCCGCGGTCAGCATCACCCCGACCAGCGCGGTTACGATGAAAAGGCCTGACACGCCCGCACGCGCCGCCTCTGCGCGGGCCTCCCGCAAAGCGGAGAGTTCGCGGATATCGCGCAGCAGGATCTCCGACAGCCTCTCTTGCCGGGGTGTCGCGGGGGCGAGATCGAGGATCAGGGCATAAGTCTCGTCCCACGCCCCCCACGCGTCGGGGGACAATGTGCCGGCGCGGCCGAGCGCGGCCCACTCCTCTTCGACGACCAGGCCGGCGTAGCGCGCAATGGCCTCTTGTGCCTGCTCCGTCGTTTCGGCGTCGTAGCGGCGCAGGTCGTAGAAGATATCGCCGACGAGCGTCGCCTCGCGCGCCGTCGCCTCGCGGACCGCGCCGATGCCGGCCAGTTCCTGCGCGAAGACCAGCGCGAGCACCAGCCCGTGCAGCGCGGCGATCCGGAAGACGACCGACCCAGCCAGGTCGCGCGTGTCTTCATCGGCCCGGTGGGCCAGCGCCTTGTGAGCGATGGCGTAACTTGCGAGCGCTCCCGCCACTACGAGCGCGACGACCAACGGGCCCGCGACCAGAGGGGGCAGGCCGGGCAGCATCGCGTCAGGCGTCCTGGATTTGGAGCGCCACGGGTTCGTCCGCGACAACGCTGCTGGTCGCGAGTTCGGCCAGGGCGTCGGTCAGATCGGCGGGCGGGCAGGGATGGGTGACGATCAGCACGGGCGCGTCGGCGCCGGGATGGTCGTATTGGCGCATCCGGTCGATCGAGATGCCGGCCGCGCCCAGTCGCGTCGCCACATGCGCCAACGCGCCGGGTTCGTCGCGAAGCAACAGGCGGACATAGTGGGCACAGGGGGCCGCCTCATTCGCGCGCCGTGGCGTGGCGAGCGTGTCCGCGGGCTGCCCGAATGCGGGGATCGAGACGCCACGCGCGATGTCGATCACATCGCCCATCACGGCGCTGGCGGTCGGACCTTCGCCCGCACCGGCCCCGCGCAGGACGATCTGGCCCACGGCGTCGCCTTCGAGGACGACCATGTTTGTGGCCCCCTCCAGCTGTCCCAACGGCGAGTCGGCAGGAACCAGCGTGGGGCGCATGCTCTGCTGTACGCCGTCCGGACCGCTTTGCGCGACGCCAAGCAGCTTGATCCGGTAGCCCATGTCGCGGGCGCGGCGGATATCGTCGATGCTGACCCGCTCGATGCCCTGAAGCTGCACGCCGTCGAAATCGACCTGGCTGCCGAAGGCGATGGCCGACAGCAGCGCCAGCTTGTGGCCTGCATCTATCCCGCCGACATCCAGCGTGGGATCGGCCTCCAGATAGCCCAGCGCGCGCGCCTCCTCGAAGACGTCGTCATAGGGCAGGCCGGCGCTCTCCATGCGGGTCAGGATGTAATTGCAGGTCCCGTTCATGACGCCCATCACGCGCGTCACACGGTTCCCGGCCAGACCCTCGGTCAGGGCCTTCACGCAGGGAATGCCGCCCGCGACTGCCGCCTCGAACCGCAGCGCCGCGCCATTCGTCTCGGCCAATTCGGCAAGGGCCTGGCCATGGAGCGCGAGCATCGCCTTGTTCGCGGTCACCACGTCCTTGCCCGCCGACAGCGCCGCCTCGGTCGCGGCCTTGGCCAGGCCGTCCGAGCCGCCCATCAGTTCCACGAGAACATCCACGTCGTCGCGTCGGGCGAGCGCGACGGGATCGTCCTCCCATGCGTAGGCCGACAGGTCGACGCCGCGATTCTTGGCGCGGCTCCGGGCCGAGACGGCGGTGATCGCAAGGGGGCGCCCCGATCGGGCGGCCAGCATGTCGCCATGAGCCTGCACGATCTTGACCACGCCCGCGCCGACCGTGCCCAGACCCGCGATCCCGAGACGGAGTGGTTCTGACATGGCGCGCTCCCGTAGGTTGATCGCGCCTCTGCTAGCGTGGCGGGCAGGAGGGCGCAACGCGGCCCGTCAGAGCGGCGCGCTCCGCAATGCGTCGGCCCGCTCGCGCAGGCGGTCGGCGCGCGCATCGAGGTCAGTGCCCGTCGGTTCGGGGACCCGGCTTCTGCGCAATCCCGCGCTGCGGGCGCGCAGGGCATCCTGTGCTTCGGCGGCGCGGCTGGGGCGGGCGCCTTCCTCGAGCAGACCGTCCAGGGGCTGAAGGACCGGATAGTCGCGCAGCGGTACGTTGGCCGGAACGGACACGTCTACCGGTGGCAGTTCGGGGCCGCATCCGGCCAGCAGGATCAGGGTCGCGAGCGTCCGCATGACGCCGACGCTAGGCGCGACCCCCATGGGCGTCCAGCCTCAGAGGCCGGGATAGATCGGGAAACGCGCCGTCAGGTCGGCGACCTTGGCCCGTACCCGCGCCTCGACATCTGCGTTGCCGTCCGCGCCGTTCGCGGCCAGCCCGTCGACCACCTCCACGATCAAATCGGCGACGGTGCGGAATTCCGCTTCGGCAAATCCGCGCGTGGTTCCGGCGGGCGTGCCGAGACGGATGCCGCTGGTCACTGTCGGCTTCTCGTCGTCGAAGGGGATGCCGTTCTTGTTGCAGGTGATGTGGGCGCGGCCCAGCGCGGCCTCGGTCTCGTTGCCCTTCACGCCCTTGGGGCGCAGGTCGACGAGCATGAGATGCGTATCCGTGCCGCCGGTCACGATATCGAGCCCGCCCTTCATGAGCTGATCGGCCAGCGCCTGGGCGTTCGCGATCACCTGGGCCTGATACTCCTTGAAGCCGGGGCGCAACGCTTCGCCGAACGCCACGGCCTTGGCGGCGATCACATGCATCAACGGCCCGCCCTGGATGCCGGGGAAGATGGCCGAGTTCACCTTCTTGGCGATTTCTGCATCGTCGGTCAGGATCATGCCGCCGCGCGGGCCGCGCAGCGTCTTGTGCGTCGTGGTGGTGGCGACATGGGCGTGGGGGAAGGGGGACGGATAATGTCCGGCCGCCACCAACCCGGCGAAATGTGCCATGTCCACCAGCAGCCAAGCGCCCACGCTGTCGGCGATTTCGCGCATCCTGGCGAAGTCGATGATCCGCGGAATGGCCGAGCCGCCGGCGATGATCATCTTGGGCCGATGTTCGGACGCGAGCGCCTGCACCTGATCGTAATCGAGCAGCAGGTCATCGCGGCGCACGCCGTACTGGATCGCGTTGAACCACTTGCCCGACTGGTTCGGCTTGGCGCCATGTGTCAGGTGCCCCCCCGCATCCAGCGACATGCCCAGGATCGTGTCGCCCGGCTGCAGAAGCGCGGTGAACACGCCTTGGTTCGCCTGGCTCCCGGAATTGGGCTGCACGTTGGCATAGTTGCAGCCGAACAGCTCCTTGGCCCGGTCGCGGGCCAGGTCTTCGGCCACGTCGACGAATTGACAGCCGCCATAGTAGCGCCGGCCGGGATAGCCCTCGGCGTACTTGTTGGTCATCACGCCGCCCTGCGCCTCCATCACGGCGCGAGAGACGATGTTTTCGGACGCGATCAGCTCGATCTCGTCGCGCTGGCGCTTGAGTTCGTCCTGCGTTGCGGCGGCGATCTCGGGATCGGTCTCGGCCAGGCCGCGCGTGAAGAATCCGTCGTCCTTGAAGGGGGCGTTCATGGGGCAATCCTCCGTGGTTGCGGCCTCATACGCCGACAGATCGCGGGTTTGAAGCGGTCAAACCCGCGCGGAGGGCCGATCGCGCGTGGGTTGCGTTTCCGATAGGCTGCGGCCAACCCTGTCCCGCGACGATGGGGGGACCATGCGCGACGCACCGAATATCGCCTTCGTGGCCTCGGAGACGCCCGAGGCGCAGGACGCGTTGGAGCGTCTCACGAACCGTTACGGACAACATGACATGCACGGGGCCGACGTGATCGTTGCCTTGGGCGGCGACGGGTTCATGTTGCAGACCCTGCACGCGACCGAGGGGCTCGATACACCGACCTATGGCATGAACCGGGGCACGGTCGGGTTCCTGATGAATGCCTATCAGGAGGACGACCTTCTCTGGCGGCTGACGGCGGCAGAGGAGGCGGTGACCAACCCCTTGCGCATGCGGGCGACGCAGTCCGATGGGACGGTGGTCGAGGCGCTGGCCATCAACGAGGTGTCGATGCTGCGCGCCGGGCCTCAGGCTGCACGTCTGCGGATCGTGATCGACGGCAAGGTCCGCATGGAGGAGCTGGTCTGCGACGGCGCGCTGGTCGCGACGCCGGCAGGATCCACGGCCTATAATTACAGTGCTCACGGTCCGATCCTGCCGATCGGCGCGGGCGTCTTGGCGCTGACGGCCATGTCGGCCTTCCGACCCCGGCGCTGGCGCGGTGCGCTGCTGCCGCAGACCGCGAAGGTGCGTTTCGACGTGCTGGACCCGGGCAAGCGTCCGATGATGGCCGAGGCCGATTCCCGCTCCGTGCGCGACGTCGTCCGCGTCGAGGTCGAGAGCGAGCCGCGCGTCGCCCACCGTCTGCTGTTCGATCCCGGACACGGCCTGGAAGAGCGGTTGCTTCAGGAGCAGTTCACGTAATCTGGCGGAGCGCGCCTTGCGCGCAAGTGATTCGGTCGACAGGGGCTCTGCCCCCGGCGCGTGCCGCGCCTCCCCCGGAGTATTTGTGCCGAGAAGAAGCCGCGGATCGGTTCTTGCGGGATCGGCCATGCCCGGCCTAGATGCGCGCCGATCAGGAGAGAGACATGGCCCGCACGCTGATTACGTCCGCGATCCCCTACATCAACGGGATCAAGCATCTGGGGAACCTGGTGGGCAGTCAGCTTCCCGCCGATCTCTATGCGCGCTGGTGCCGTCTGCGCGGGGACGAGGTTCTGTTCCTCTGCGCCACGGACGAGCACGGGACGCCCGCAGAACTGGCGGCGGCCAAGGCGGGCAAGCCCGTGGCCGAGTATTGCGCCGAAATGTGGCAGGTGCAGGCCGGGCTGGCCGAGGGGTTTCGCCTGTCCTTCGACCATTTCGGACGGTCGAGCAGCCCGCAGAACCACCGCCTCACGCAGCATTTCGCGGGCCAATTGGCCGAGAACGGTCTGATCGAGGAGCGGGTCGAGCGGCAGGTCTATTCCGTCGCCGACGGTCGGTTCTTGCCCGACCGCTATGTCGAGGGGACCTGTCCCAATTGCGGCTACGACCGGGCGCGCGGAGACCAGTGCGAGAACTGCACCAAGCAACTCGATCCGACGGACCTGATCGAACCGCGCTCGGCCATCTCCGGCTCGACGGAGCTGGAGCAGCGGGAGACGAAGCACCTCTACCTGCTCCAGTCAAAGTTGAAGGACGAACTGGATGCGTGGATCGACAGCCAGGAAGGATGGCCGATCCTGACCACCTCGATCGCGAAGAAGTGGCTGCACGACGGGGAAGGACTTCAAGACCGCGGCATAACCCGAGATCTTGATTGGGGAATTCCCGTTCGCAAGGGCGAAGATGACTGGCCGGGGATGGAGGGCAAGGTCTTCTACGTCTGGTTCGATGCGCCCATCGAGTACATCGCCTGCGCCGCCGAATGGGTCGAGGCGGGCAAGGGCGAGGATTGGGAACGCTGGTGGCGCGAGGACAAGGGCGCCGGCGATGTCCGCTACGTGCAGTTCATGGGCAAGGACAACGTGCCCTTTCACACGCTGAGCTTTCCGGCCACGCTGATCGGATCCGCCGAGCCTTGGAAGAAGGTCGATTATCTCAAGTCCTTCAACTACCTGAACTACGATGGCGGGCAGTTCTCGACCAGTCAGGGGCGCGGCGTGTTCATGGATCAGGCGCTCGAGATCCTGCCGCCGGATTATTGGCGCTGGTGGCTGTTGAGCCATGTGCCAGAGAGCCAGGACACGGAATTCACATGGGAGAAGTTCGCGGCCGACGTGAACAAGGATCTGGCCGACGTCTTGGGCAACTTCGTGAGCCGGATCACCAAGTTCTGCCGCTCCAAGTTCGGAGAGGCGGTGCCAGAGGGGGGCGAGTGGGGGGCCCGGGAAGAGGCGCTGGCGGAGCGGATCGAGGCGGGATTCTCCAGATATTCCAGTCACATGGATGCGATCGAGGTGCGCAAGGCGGCCTCGGAACTGCGCAGCCTGTGGGTGGCGGGCAACGAGTACCTGCAGGAGGCGGCGCCCTGGGCCACTTTCAAGGAGGATCCCGGGACGGCGGCCATGCAGGTCCGGATGGGCCTCAACCTCATCCGGCTCTATGCGGCGATCTCTTCTCCATTCATTCCAGACGCTTGTAATGCGATGTTGAAGTCGCTCAACCTGTCGGACGCGCCTTTGCCGAAGGGCCGTAACGCGCTGACGGCGCTGGCGCCGGGCCATGCCTTCGAGGTGCCCGAGAACCTGTTCCGCAAGATCTCGGACGAGGAGCGGGACGGGTGGGCGGCGCGTTTTTCGGGGCGCCGGGAATGATGCGATTTGCGCGCCATAAGGCCGCCTCGGCGTCCTTACAGTGCGCAAATCCTGATGCACCCCCTGTGCACCCCCTGTGCACCCCCCGTCTGCACAATCGGTGCATGGCCCCTTCATGAAGCTGGGTCTCTTCGCGCTGCTGGTGCCGGATTACGACCCGGCTCTGGCCTTCTTCGTCGGGGGGCTGGGATGGACCTGCCTCGTGGACGAGGATCAGGGACGCAAGCGTTGGGTCGTGGTGGAGGCCCCGGCCGGGGGCAAGCTGCTACTGGCACGGGCGGAGGGCGCGCAGCGTGATGCGATCGGCACGCAGTTCGGCGGACGGGTCGGCTTGTTTCTGGAAACCGACGATTTCGACCGGGACGCCGTGGCAATCAAGGCGGCGGGCGGTCATTTCGAAGAGGCGCCAAGGGACGAGCCCTACGGCCGCGTCGCCGTCTGGCGCGATCCGTGGGGCAACCGTTGGGATCTGATCCAACCGGGAACCACGACGCCTCTGGAACGTTAGGCGAACATCCCAACGGAGGATCCCATGGACAAGATCACCGACACCCCCAAGCAGGACGCGCCCGGCAATGCCGAGAAAGATCCTGATAACTGGACCACGGGAGACGAGCCGATGACCGGCGCGCAGGCAAGCTATCTCAAGACGCTGTGCGAGGAGGCCGGGGAGGAATTCGACCCCGACATGACCAAGGCCGACGCTTCCAAGCGGATCGACGCCTTGCAGGAGAAGACTGGCCGGGGCGCCTGACGCTCATTGCGCCGGGGGCGCGGGGCCCGCATAAGCGCTAGCCATGCGGATCCTGTTTCTGGGCGACATCATGGGGCGGGCGGGCCGGACGGCCGTCGCCGCCCGCCTGCCGGATTTGCGCCGCGACTGGCGCCTCGATGCGGTGATCGTCAACGGAGAGAACGCCTCTTCGGGGCGCGGTCTGAACGAGGGGCAGGCGCGCGCGCTGCTGGAGGCCGGGGCCGACGTGATCACGCTCGGCGACCATGCTTTCGACCAGAAGGACATGATGCAGATGGTCGAGCGGGAGCCGCGCATCCTGCGGCCCCTGAATTATGCCAAGACGGCGCCGGGCAAGGGGGCGCGCATCTACGAGATCGCGGGCCGCAAGGTGCTGGTGGCGCAGGTTCTGGGCCAGGTCTTCATGTCGCGCACCTATGACGACCCCTTCAGCGCCGTGGACGCGGTTCTGGGGCAGGCGCCTCTTGGGGGGGCCGTGCAGGCGGCGCTGGTCGACATGCATTGCGAGGCGACCTCCGAGAAGATGGCGATGGGCCATTTCTGCGACGGCCGGGTCAGCGTCGTGGTCGGCACGCACACCCATGTCCCCACGTCGGACGCGATGATCCTTCCGGGGGGGACGGCGTACCAGACCGATGCGGGCATGTGCGGCGACTACAACTCCGTCATCGGGATGGAGAAGACCGAGCCCATGCGCCGCTTCGTCACCGGCATGACCCGCGCCCGGTTCGAGCCGGCGGGCGGGGAGGCAACGCTTTGCGGACTGTTCGTGGAGACCGACGACGCCACCGGCCGGGCTGTCACGGTCGCGCCGGTCCGGCAGGGCGGGCGGTTGGCGCCGCAGGGCCCCGAAGGATGACCGCGCCTGTCGCGTCGCCGCATGAAGGGTTGGCAGGGTGAAGGCGCAGGCGTTGCTGGCGGCGCTGCTCGCCGTCGGCCTTGGCGCGGGCGCCGTGGCCCAGCATTTGCCCCAGCGGGATCCGTGGCACCTGCCCGCGACGCAGGGCGGCGATTGGCCGAAATGGGATCCGCGTCGCCAGCTGACCTTCGCGTTCCACGAGCGTGCGCGGGGGAACATCGTCACAGGGCGCTTTGTAACCTTCGAGATGGCATTGGGCCACACGACGGGCGGCTACGGTTGGCTCGTGGGTGCGCCGAACGCGGAGAGTTCGGCCGGCGCGACGCTCTACCACAATGCGGCGTTTGCGGAGGATGGGTCGGTCTCGATCCTGCCGCAAGCGACATCACATGATGGCCCGCCGAGGGGCGGCACGGTGACGCCGCCGGGTTTCGGCGTAAGACTCTCCTCGAGCGACTCCCCGAACCATCGGATCCTCGAACGTTTGATGATCCAGGCGAAGCAGTTCAATCCGCCCTTTCCGGGCAAATATAGACTGGGGGGCGGGCGCTTGGCTTTGAGCGACCCCGACGAGGTTCACCACGTCGGCGAGCATTGCGGTTTCGATATGTTCGAGTCCACGACCGATCGTGAATGGCACCAGCATCCCCTCGATCTAACACGCCCCCCACTGCCCGACATACTATTTCCGCACGACCGCGCGCGCCTTTTCGGGTGGCCGAACGAGGGCGGCGTGACCTACGAGTTCGAGTTGCTGTGCGAGGATGACCAGCTATGCCTCCTCGACGCGCCGCCCCGCGATTGGCTGAACGCCACCTACCTCTTTCGCCGCGCCTGGCTCTGCGAAGTGCCGAAGACCGTCCATGCGCACCGCGCCTGGCTGGAGGAGCGCGTCGTCGCGGAAGAGACCGAACGCGTGAATCCAGCGTTCAGGAAGGTCGGGGAATGACCCGCGCGACGGCGCAGAAGAAGTCGGCCCTTCGCGCGTCTCAATGGCCGCAATCGCCCGGCGCGGATCAGCCGATGGCGGATGACGAGGGCCGGCACTGTCGGCAGATCCTCTCGGCCAAGCCCGTTTCAGCCATGCACATATCGAGCAGCGAATCGGCCGGATCTGGGCAAACCACCACCGACCGCCACGCTGCGCCACTCTCCGAAATGGGGTTCGTCGGAGACAACCTCGCCGCGTTCCTCGCGGTTGGGGCCGGGACCCGGACGGGGGCGTCGAGGTCGAGGGCATCTCCTTTCCGCCCGACCTCGGGTCCGAACGCGACCCGCGCTCTGTGGTCTGCCGGACGCCGCACGTGCCGTGGCGGTGGATCTTCGGTTCCTGCGGGGCAGGGGTGAGGATCTCCACCTTGGAGGGCGGCCCTCTTCAGGTCCATGCAGGCCCGCGATGAGAGATGCGAGGATCTCATCCGAGGATTTGCGCGGGCCTCGGCGGAGATCCGGCGCGAAGTGGCTATGAAGCCGCCCCCGGCGGGTCTACATTCCGCGCGCCAGAGGCCTCCGATATCGGCGGCCCCGCCGAGCGAGCCGAGATGAACGAACCCCACCCAGTCAGCCGCAAGAAGAACGGACCCATCGCATGAGATCACATGGCGCAATGGACCGGGCCGCCACCACCCTTGGTGCCGGAGACCGGTTGCAGTGACGTGGCTCGACCTGCCTCAGCCGGCCGAAGCCTGGCTGGCGATCGCCGTGGTGGGCGTCATGTTCCTGCTCTTCCTGCGCGAGGTCTATCCGACCGAGGTGGTCGCCATCGGCGGGGCAGCGGTGCTGCTGGGCACGGGCGTCCTGCCCTATGATGCGGCGCGGGAGGTGTTGGCCAACCCGGCGCCCTGGACGATCGCGGCGATGTTCGTGCTGATGGGCGCGCTGGTGCGGACCGGCGCGCTGGACGCCTTCACCAAGCTGGCAGAGGGGCGCGCGCGCTCGAACCCGCGGGGCGCGGTGGCTTTGCTGATGGGCTTCGTCGTGATCGCATCGGGTTTCGTCGCGAATACGCCGGTGGTGGTCGTGATGATCCCGGTCATCGTTCAGATCGCAGGGACGCTGGGCACGGTTCCGTCGAAGCTGCTGATCCCGTTGAGCTACGCCTCGATCCTGGGCGGCATGCTGACCCTGATCGGGACATCGACCAACCTGCTGGTCGATGGCGTCGCCCGCGCCGAGGGGCTGGAGCCGTTCGGCATCTTCGAGGTGACGCCGCTGGCGGCGGTGCTCTGCGTCTGGGGATTGCTCTATCTGTGGCTGATCGCCCCGCGCGTCCTGCCTGAGCGGACGAGCATGGCGGCCCTGCTGGGCGGGGGCGGGTCGCGCAAGGCCAAGTTCTTCGCCGAGGCGGTGATCCCGCCGGATTCGAACCTGATCGGGCGCGAGGTGCTGGGCGTGCAGCTGTTCAAGCGGCCGGGCGTGCGGCTGGTCGACGTGATCCGGGGCGACCTGTCGCTGCGCCGCGATCTGGAGGGCGTGGAGTTGCAGGTGGGCGACCGGGTGGTGTTGCGCACCCCGATGGCGGAGTTGCTGACCTTGCAGCGGGACCCGTCGCTCAAACGGCTGGATCAGGTGGGCGCGGTCGAGACGACGACGGTCGAGGTGCTGGTCACGCCGGGCGCGCGGCTGGTGGGGCGCACGCTGGGGGTGCTGCGCCTGCGCCGGCGCTACGGGGTCTATCCGCTGGCGGTGCACCGGCGGGACCAGAACCTCCAGGGCCAGCTCGACGAGCTGGAGCTGAAGGTAGGCGACACGCTGCTGGTCGAAGGCGCCGAGGCCGACATCACCCGCTTTGCCGACGACATGCGCCTGCAGGATGTCAGCCGCCCCTCGGCCAGTGCCTTCCGGCGCGAGAAGGCCTGGATCCCGGTCGCCTCGATCGCGCTGCTGGTCGGGCTGGCGGCCATTGGGGGGGCGCCCATCCTGGCGCTGGCCGTGCTGGCCGTTGCGGTGGTGCTGCTGACGCGCTGCGTCGATGCCGAAGAGGGCTTCGGCTATGTCGAGGGGCGGCTTCTGGCCATGATCTTCGCCATGCTGGCCGTCGGGGCCGCCTTGCAGGCCTCGGGTGCCGTCCAGATGATCGTGGACGCGGCCGCGCCCTATCTGGGCGGGTTGCCGGGGCCGGTCCTGATCTGGGCGATCTTCGTGCTGACCAGCGTGCTGACCGAACTGGTCAGCAACAACGCCGTGGCCGTCGTCGTCACCCCCGTCGCCATCGGGCTCGCGCAGGCGCTGGGGATCGACCCGCGCCCGCTGGTGGTGGCGGTGATGGTCGCCGCCTCGGCCAGCTTTTCGACGCCGATCGGCTACCAGACCAACATGCTTGTCTACGGACCGGGCGGTTACAGGTTTACCGACTTCCTTCGGGCGGGTATCCCGCTGAACCTGAGCATCGGGGTCCTGTCGGCCCTGGTGATTCCGTTGATATGGCCGCTCTGAGGTATTCCATGCGTCGTGTCCTGCTCCTCTGCCCGCTCTTGCTGGCCGCCTGCGTCGAGACGGGCGGCCTGTCCACCGGGGGGGCTGAAGGCACGCCGCGCTTCGGGGCCTCCGTCGTCGACGTGACCGCGCGGCCCTCGCAAGTGACGTTCCGCATGGCGGACGGGTCGCGCTGCATCGGAGAGCGCCCCGAGGGAGAGCGCAGCGGCTGGTCCGGCGTCACCGACGAGGCCTGCGGCTATGCGCTGCCCTACTCGGTGTCGTTCTCGCGCGGCGGCCAGGCGCGGCGCTTCACCATCGAGGATCCGGGCGGCACCCTGACCGGAGGGGGGCAGGCCGGTCCCCGGGCGGAGGTCTTCGTGACCGACACGGACGGTCAGCGTCGCCTCTTCGTGCGCCCCCTGCGCAACGCGGTCTTCGAAGACGCACCGACGGGCTGACCTCGCCGCCCGGCGGTCTGTAGGTCCTGCCCGCCAAGGGGCGTCGCGCCCCGTTTCTTCGTTTCTCAAATATCCCCGTCCGATCCGCCCCGCCTCAGAGCGGCCAGAACAGCAGGATGGCGGGCAGGCCCACGGCGATGACCAGGATCTCCAGCGGCAGGCCCATGCGCCAGTAATCTCCGAACCGATAGCCGCCGGGGCCGAGGATGAGCGTGTTGTTCTTGTGCCCGATGGGCGTGAGGAACGCGCAGGAGGCCGCGACCGCCACCGCCATCAGGAACGGGTCCGGAGAGGCCCCCAGCGTCCGGGCCATCTCGATCCCGACAGGGGCCGCGACGATAGCGGTCGCGGTGTTGTTGAGCACGTCCGACATCGTCATCGTCACCACCATCAGGACCAGCAGCGCGACCCAGCCGGGCTGTCCGTTCGTCAGGGTCGTCAGGCTGTCGGCGATCAGCTTGGTCCCGCCCGACGATTCGAGCGCCGCGCCCAGCGGGATCATCGACCCGAGCAGCACCACGACCGGCCATTCGACATGATCGTAGAGGTCCCGCAGCGGCACGATCTTGGACAGGGCAAAGGCCACCACGACCAGCCCCAGCGCCACGGTCAAGTCGATCAACCCGAAGCTGGCCGCGGCCACGGCGGCCCCGAACAGCCCGACGGCCAGCCAGATCTTGCGATGGGCCGTCACCGCCAGCCCCCGATCGGCCAGGGGCAGGGCGCCCAGCCAGGAGACGGTGTCGTCGGCGGTCTCGGTCGGCGTCAGCAGCAGCAGGATGTCGCCCGTGCGGATCCGTTCGCGCCGCAGCCGGTCCGTGATGCGGCGGCCCCGGCGGGAGATGCCCATCAGCACGGTGCGCTGGCGCCAGGCCAGCCCGATGGCGCTGGAGGACTTGCCGTTGATGCGGCTGTCCTCGGTCACGACGACCTCGATCAGCGAGAGGCCTTGGTCGGCGGCCTCCAGCAGGGTCATCCGCTTGCCGTCCGCGAAATCCAGATCCAGCGCCGCGCGGAACTCGTCCAGCGCGTCGGCGGGCGCCTCCAGGACGAGGCTGTCCTTGGCCCGCAGCTTCACGTGCCGGGCGGGCCCGAAAAGACGGCGCCCCTCGCGGACGAGGCCCAGGACGTTGACGCCGGACTCGTCGGCCTCGGCCTGCAGGTCCATGAGCTTCCGGCCTTCCAGCTTGCTGTCCTTGGGCAGCGTCAGTTCGGCCACGTAGTGGGACACCTGTTCGCCCGCGTCGCCTTCGCTCGCGCCCTTGTCGCCCGGGATCAGGCGCCAGCCCACCAGCGCCACGAAGGCCAGCCCGGCCGCGGCGACCACAAGGCCCACCGGCGCGAAGTCGAACATGGCGAAGGACGCGCCCAACTGGTCCTGACGGATGCCCGCGATGATGATGTTGGGCGGTGTGCCGATCAGGGTGATCATGCCTCCGAGGATCGTCGCGAAGGAGAGCGGCATCAGCGTCACGCCCGCCCGACGGCCCGCCTTGCGCGCGGTGGCCACATCCACCGGCATCAGCAGTGCCAGCGCGGCGACGTTGTTCATGAAGGCCGACAGGATGCCCCCGATCCCGCCCATCACGGCGACATGGGCCCCCACGCGGCGCGAACTGTCTACCAGCGTGCGGGTGATGACCATCACCGCGCCCGAGCGCACCAGCCCCGCCGAGACGATCAGGACCAGCGCCACGATCAGGACGGCCGGATGGCCGAAGCCGTCGAACGCCCCCTCGACCGGGACGACGCCCAGGACGACACCGGTCAGAAGCGCGGCGAAGGCGACGATGTCGTATCGGATGCGCCCCCAGAGCAGCAGGGCGAACACCGCGCCGAAAAGCGCGAAGAGGATGGTCTGGTCTGTGGTCATGCGTGGCCCCTGCTTCCACGGCCTAGATATCCCAACTCGTCCAAAGGGCGAGGATTCTCGTCGCGGGGATGACCAACGATTGATTTTGCATACGTATGCAATAGGGTGACGCGGGGGCAGATCGGAGGAGGATCGCCCCGGACATGACAGGGAGGGAGGACCCGATGAAGCTGTTCGCACGGATCGCCGCCGCCGCCTTGGTGGCCGGAGCCATGGCAGAGCCCGCCGCCGCGCAGGAGCGCCTGGCGCTCGGCGCCACCAACGCGCAATCGTCGCATTACGCCTATTTCGCCGCGCTCGCGAAGGTCATCAACGAGGCCTATCCCGACAAGTACCAGGCCAGCGTCGTCGAGACCGGCGCCACGGTGGACAATCTCCGCCGGATGGAGCGGGGGCAGCTGGACATGGGTCTGATCACGACCTCCGCGCTCTATCATGCCAACGAGGGGATCAAGACCTTCGACGGAGAGGCGATCGACTCGCCGCTGCTCTGGGCCTATGCGCTGGCGCCGCAGAACGTGATCGTGCGGCAGGATGCCGGTGTCACCTCCATCGAGGAATTGGCGGGCCAGCGCTTTGGGCCCGGGCAGCGCGGCAGCTCGACCGAGGCGACCAGCCAGGAGGTGCTCGCGCTCTTCGGGGTGGAGCCGGACTGGGTCCGCGGCTCGAACGGCGAACTGGCGGCGGCCATCAAGGACAACCGCGCCATCGGCTTCATCAAGTCGGCCGTGGGCACCGATTTCGACGCGCTGACCACCGATATCGCCACCTTCACGCCGGTGCAGGTGCTGCCGGTGCCCGACGACAAGGTCGCCATGATCCAGGAGACCTTGCCGGAACTCAGCATCGTCGACATGCCTGGCGGAGAGATGGAGAATACCGGCCCCTACCGGACCTGGGGCTTCATGATCGGCGTCTCCGCGCGGCCCGGCCTCGATGACGAGACCGCCTACGACATCGTCAAGGCGGTGATGGAGGACGACGTGGAGCAGGTCACGGCGTTCCCCTCCATCGACGGTGTGAACCTGGCCGAGCAGACGCTGGCCTATGCCACGTCGCCGCTGCATCCCGGCGCGATCCGCTGGTTCGAGGAGAACGGCTACGAGGTGCCGGACCGGCTGCGCCCGGCCGAGTGACGTCCGCCGCCTGACCTGCCGGGGCGTCCGCGCCCCGGCTTGCGCCCCCGTCGGCCGGAGGTCCCATGACGACCCAGGACATCGACCCGACCCCGCCGGGCACGGACCCCGAGCCGCGCCCCTCGCTGCGGATTCGCGCGGCCGAGGCGCTGGCGCTGCTGATCGGGGTCTTCGTCTTCTACACCTCGTTCTTCGGCGCCTTCGAGACGCTGAATCAGCGCGCAAGCTTCGTCGCGATGATCGTCGCCATGGCGGTGCTCTTGTATCCCACTGGAGGGGGGCGGCGCTGGCGCCCGCTGGGCATCGCGCTGGACGCGGCGATGGGAGGCTGGGTTCTGGTCTCGGCCCTCTACGTGATCGCGAATTTTGAGCGGATCATGGTCCAGCTCCCCTTTGCCGAGCCGCTGGACGTCTGGCTGGGCTTCGGCACGCTGCTGGTGGTGCTGGAACTGGCGCGCCGCACCGCCAGCCTGGTCTTTCCGATCATCGTGGGCGGGATGGTCGCCTATGCCTTCTTCGGGGACCTGATCCCCGGCGCCTTCGGTCACAGGGGCTTCGATGCCTTCTACATAACCGAGGTCATGTTCCTGTCGGACCGGGGCCTCTGGGGGATGCTGGTTTCTATCGCGTCCACGACGCTGGCCGCCTTCATCCTGTTCGGCGCGTTGCTTCTGCATACGGGGGCGGGACAGACCTTCTTCGACCTGTCGGCCCGGGCGGGGGGCGCAAGCCCCGGAGGAGCGGCCAAGATCGCGACCATCGCGAGCGGGCTCTTCGGGTCGATCTCCGGCTCGTCGGTGGCGAATATCGCGACCACCGGCAATTTCACGATCCCCCTGATGAAGCGCCTGCGCTACCCCGCGTCCTTTGCCGGGGGCGTGGAGGCCGTCGCCTCGACCGGCGGGCAGCTTGCGCCTCCGATCATGGGCACGGCCGCCTTCGTCATGGCCGAGCTGGTTGGGGTTAATTATTGGACCATCGCCGCCGTGGCCTTCCTGCCGGCGGCTCTGTTCTATCTGGGCGTCTTCACGACCGTGCACCTGATCGCCAAGCGGACGGGACTGGGACAGGTCTCGGGGGAGGATCTGCCGGATTGGCGCGCGGCGGCGAACTGGCGGCGGCTGGCCCCCATCTTCGCCGGGATTGCTGGGTTGGCGTGGGGGATCTGTAACGGCAACTCGATCCAGTTGACGGCCTGTTACGGCATGATCGGGATCATGCTCGCCTTTACCGTCGCGACCCTCAGCGGTGGCGGCAGCATCGGCGAGGTCGTCCGAACGCTGGTCCGCGCCTTCCGCGACGGTGGCAAGGGCGTGGTGATCGTGGGCATTCTCCTGGTCGCGGCGCAGGTCTTCGTCGCCATGGTCAACCTGACCGGCGTGGGCGTGGCCGTCACGAGCCAGATCCTCGCCGTCGCCGGGGACAATATCTGGGTGATCGCGGGCATCATGGCGGTGGTCTGCCTGATCGCGGGGATGGGGCTGCCCACGTCGGCGGCCTACGTGCTGGTGGCGGCGGTCTTTGCGCCGGTCCTGATCCAGCAGGGGCTGGACCCGGTGATGGTGCATCTCTTCGTGCTCTACTACGCCGCGCTGTCCGTCATCACGCCGCCCGTTTGCGTCGCCGTCTTCGTCAGCGCGACCATCGCCGAGGCGCCCTGGCTGAAGGTCGCGCGCGACACGCTGCGGCTTGGCGGCACGGCCTATGCGCTGCCGATGCTGTTCATCGCCTATCCGGGGCTCTTGCTTCAGGGCGGGGCCGAGGCGATCGCCCATGCTATCCTGTCGGGCGTGGTCTTCGTGCTGGCGGTGGCGAACCTGTTTGCCGGTCAGCCGGTCGTACGGCTCGGGCCCTTGGCGCCCGTCCTGTGGATCGGCGTCGCGGTGCTGGCATTGTTGCCGGGTTGGACGGCGTCGGTCGCGGCGCTGGCCCTGTTGGTGGCGGCCTACGCGCCCGGCCTCGGGCGGCCGGCGCGGGCTACCTGATCGACTGGCCGAAGAAGATCATCAATCCGCCGGGACCGAAGACATGCACCTCCCGCTGGCCGTAGTCCGTGTCGAAGGGCGCCCGGACATGGCCGTCCGGCAGGGTCGCAAGAAAGCCGCGGCGTTCCGCCCAGAACGCGTCGACATCGGGGACGTCGACATAGACCATGTGCTGGAGGCCCGTCTGCGCGGCAAAGTCCGGGTTCTCCAGCAACCGGATACCGCCGCCCGCGCTGCGCATGTAGGCATAGCCGTCTTCCTCTCCCCTGAACGTGCAGGTGAGGCCCAGCGCCTCGTAGAAGGCGATGGCCTGTTTCAGGTCTGGCACGAGGGTGAAGGGCGTGATCCCGTGTGTGTCGAGCATGGCGGTCTCCGGGCTTGCGGGCGGGCATTGGCACGACCTATATCGCGGCCCACGCGACGAGAGGGGATTTCCATGGCCGGACACAGCAAGTGGGCGAATATCCAGCACCGCAAGGGACGCCAGGACAAGCTGCGCGCCAAGTTGTTCTCGCGGCTCTCGAAGGAGATCACGGTCGCCGCCAAGATGGGCGACCCCGATCCGGACAAGAACCCCCGCCTGCGCCTCGCCATCAAGGAGGCCAAGTCCAACTCGATGCCCAAGGACAATATCGAGCGGGCCATCGCCAAGGCGACGGGCGGCGACGGCGAGAATTACGACGAGATCCGCTATGAGGGCTACGGCCCCAACGGTGTCGCGATCATCGTCGAGACAATGACCGACAACCGCAACCGCACCGCCTCGAACGTCCGCTCGACCTTTACCAAGAACGGCGGGAACCTGGGCGAGACGGGCAGCGTCGGCTTCATGTTCGACCGAAAGGGTCAGATCGTCTACCCGGCCGATGCGGGGTCCGAGGACGACGTGATGATGGCCGCCATCGAAGCGGGTGCCGAGGATGTCGAGTCCGATGAGGACGGGCATGTCATCTGGTGCGCGGACACGGACCTCAACGCCGTCTCGACCGCTTTGGAGGCCGATCTGGGCGAGGCCGAGTCGACCAGGCTGGTCTGGCGGCCGCAGACGACGACCGAGCTGGACCTCGACGGGATGCAGTCATTGATGAAGCTGATCGAGGCGCTGGAGGAGGACGACGACGTTCAGACCGTCACGGCAAATTTCGAGGCTTCCGACGAGGTGATGGCCCAACTCTAGGTCCGGCTCGTGCGGCTCGTTCCGGCACCCGCGCGCGCGACGCCGTTGGCGGCTTCGACCGATCCATGCAACCCAGACGGGCAAGGTCGCGTTGGGAGGCATGGCTGTGTCAGACAATTCCGGGATCGTCAGTCCCGATGATCCGGGGGCCGAGCGCCCGACTTTCCTGCGCCTGCTCGCGATGCTCGCTGTGGGTGGATGCGTGGTCTTCGCCGTCTCCGTTCTGATCGCGGATTTCGTCGTCCCGAACCACGACTGGGTCGCCGACACGATCAGCGACCTGGGGGCGGGTCGCTACGAATTCATCGTCGATATCGGCATCTATGCCTATTCCTGCGCCCTGATCGCCTGCGCCGTCGGGGCCTCGCATTCCCATATGGGCGGACGGGGCTGGAGCTTCGGGATCTTCGGACTGATCTTCATGGGGCTGATCGTTTTCCTCGTGGGGGCGCGCAACGAATACGGAGATGGCGACAACGAAGGCGTGGTGATCCACAGCCAGCTGGTCTGGGCTCTCGGGCTCCTGTTCGCGGCGGTGCCTTGGGCGATGTCCTACGGGGCGGAGGCCTGCTCCGTGACGCTAAAATGGATCTTTCGGGGCGTTGCGATCCTCTGGGTGCCTCTGGCGCCGGCTTTCATGCTGGTGGTGCCCGACACCTGGGACGGTATCTATGAGCGTGGGCTGGGCCTGCTGACCTTCATCTTCGTCTGCGCGATGGCGTGGCTGCTGGTCGGCCGTGCCGCTGCCGTCGAGGCCGCGCGCGACGGGTAAGGCAGCCGGCGCTGCGGCCTGATGCACGTGAAGTGGGCCGGACGGCGAGGACTGACAGTGAGGTGGAGGCCTGCCCCGTTCGACCGACAAGACGGCCCGGAGGCCCTTCAGTCCGAGCGGCCGAAAGACCGATCACATGCCGTCTCTCGCCGCGCGCCGCATGGCGCGTGTCAGCGGCGCAAGCACATCGGCCATCACGCGGCTGACCTGCCATGTCAGCGGTGTTTCGAGTGTCGCGCCCGGGATCAGCTCGACCAGATGACCGGCCTCGAGATCGGGGCGCATGAGCCCTTCGGGATTCACGCCCCAGGCCAGACCTGCGCGAAGGGCCGCCTGAAGCGGGGAGGTCGCCGGCAGGGAATGGGCGGGCGGGTTGATCGCCTCTCCGGTGACCTGCCGGATCCAGCGGGTCTGGAGCGCGTCCTTCGGATTGAACCGCAGCGTCGGCGCGCGGGCCAGCGCGGCGGCATCGGGGCCGTCCGGAAACCACCGGTCCCGGAAGCCGGGCGAACAGGCGGCCAGATAGCGCAGCGCGCCCAGCGGATAGGCGTCGCAGCCGGGCAGGGGGCGCGTCTGGGCGGTGACGGCGGCGCTGACCTCGCCCCGGCGCAAGAGGTCCGCGGAATGGTCCTGGTCGTCGATGACGACATCGAAGCGGAGCCCCTCGACCGCGGCGAGCGCGGGCACGGCCCAGGTCTCCAGGCTGTCGGCGTTGATCGCGATGGCGAGGGCAGGGGGCGCCCCTTCCTGGCCCAGATCGGCGGCCAGTGCCGCATCGAGGGCGGCCATCTCGCGCGCGTGGCGCAGGAGGCGCCGGCCGAGCGCCGTCGGCTCTGCCGGTCCCAATCGGACAAAGAGCGCGCCGCCCGCCGCCTCGGCCAGGGCCTTCATGCGCTGACTGACCGCCGAGGGGGTCACGCCCACGCGCGCGGCCGCCAGATCGAAGCTGCCGGTCTCGCAGACGGCATCGAGAGTGGCGAGGAGGGTGGGCGCAAACATAAGAAACTCTAATTCTGGGTGACCATTCCTAAGTTGTCATGATAGTCGGCGGCGGTCCAGTTGGCGCCCATGACTTCGCTTCTTTCCGGCTTCGGCCTTGGCCTGTCCCTCATCCTCGCCATCGGCGCGCAGAATGCCTTTGTCCTTCGTCAGGGTCTGCGCGGAGAGCATGTGCTGCCCGTCGTGCTGACCTGCGCCCTGTCCGAAATCGTGCTCATCTCGATCGGCGTGCTGGGTTTCGGCACGCTGGTCGCGCGTGCGCCCTGGGCGGTCGAAGCGATGCGCTGGGGCGGGGTCGCGTTTCTGCTGGTCTATGCCGCGATCGCGGCGCGGCGGGCCTGGATCGGAGGGGCCGCGTTGAGGCCCGGCGGGCAGATGACGTCGCTGCGGGCGGCGCTTCTGACCTGTCTGGCCGTGACCTGGTTGAACCCACACGCCTGGCTGGACACGGTCGTGCTGCTCGGCTCAGTCTCGACGCAGGCAGAGGTGCCGGGCCTGTTCGGGGCGGGCGCGATCGTGGCGGCGGCCGTCTTCTTCTTTTCGCTGGGCTTCGGCGCGCGGCTGCTGCGGCCGATCTTTGCGCGGCCTGCGGCGTGGCGGGCGCTAGACGCGGGCATCGCGCTGGTCATGACCGTGATCGCCGTGGGGCTGGCGACGGGCTAGGCGAAGCGCGTTCGGACGCGGTTGCATCTTGCGCCGCGGCGGTCGCGGGCGCAGGAGGGTCACATGACGTCCCCCAGCCGACCCGTTCAGGGCATCCTGTGGATGGCCGTGACGGGCCTGTGCTTCATCGCCGTGACGGCGGTGGTCAAGCATGGCGCGCAGGATCTGCCGGCGGCGCAGGCGGCTTTTCTGCGCTACCTGCTGGGGCTGGTCTTCCTGCTGCCTCTGCTGCGCAGTCTGGTGGCAGTGCGGATGCCGGCGCGCGACTGGGGCCTTTTCGCGACGCGGGGGGCGGCGCACACGCTGGGCGTGACGCTGTGGTTCTTCGCCATGACCCAGATCCCGATCGCCGAGGTCACGGCGATGAACTACCTCAACCCCGTCTACGTCACGCTTGGTGCGGCGCTGGTCCTGGGCGAGAAGCTGGCGGCGCGTCGTCTGATCGCCGTGGGCGTGGCGCTGTTCGGCGTGGTCGTGATCCTGCGCCCCGGTTTCCGGGAAGTGCAACTGGGCCATGCGGCGATGCTGCTGACGGCGGTGCTGTTCGCGGTATCGTACCTGACGGCCAAGCCGTTGTCGGATCGCCATCCGGCGACGCTGGTCGTTGCCATGCTCTCGGTCACGGTAACGATCGGGTTGGCGCCGCTGGCCGCGCTGGTCTGGGTGCCCCCGACCCTGGCCGATCTGGGCTGGATGTTCCTCGTGGCCGCCTTCGCGACCGCCGGGCACTACACGATGACGCGGGCCTTCGCCGCCGCGCCTATCGCAGTGACGCAACCGGTGACGTTCCTTCAGATGGTCTGGGCCGTTTTGCTGGGCTGGGCGCTGTTCGATGAGCCGCCGGATCTGTTCGTCGTTCTGGGCGCGGCGCTCATCATCGGGTCGGTGACGTTCATCGCGTGGCGGGAATCGCGCCTCAAGCGGCAGGTGACGCCGCCTGTGTTGGCGGTGAAACACTGACCGGGGCGAATTAACCTTTCGTTAGGATTTCGCGTTGCGGGCGGCGGATCCGGGCCGCATGTCTTGGCCATGTTCAGACTTTGTTCACTCCTCGTCCTGCTCGCTGCCCCACTTGGCGCCGGAGAGGCCAGCGGCCCGATCCGCGTCGTCGATGCGGACACGTTCGATATCGGGCTGGCGGAGAATGTCCGCCTGATCGGCATCGACGCCGCTGAGGGCGCGCAGACCTGCACGGACGCATCGGGCACCATCCTCGCCTGCGGAGAGATGGCGAGCGCGGCGGCGCGACGGCTCTACCAGGGAAAGCGCGCGACCTGCCGGTGGGAGGAAACCGACCGATATGGCCGGCCCTTGGCGGTCTGCACGGTCGAGGGGCGCGATGCCAATGCCGATCTGGTGCGCCTGGGACTGGCGCGGACGTATCGCGACAGCCCGGCCTATGCCGAAGAGGAGAAGGAAGCCCAGCTGCTGGCGCGGGGTCTCTGGGCGTACGAGATGATGGACCCGGCCGCCTGGCGGGCGGCGCAGCGCGCGAGCGGGTCGGTTGCGCGGACGGATTGCGCGATCAAGGGCAACATGTCGTCTTCGGGTCGCATCTATCACATGCCGGGCCAGCGGGACTACGACGCGACGCGCATCGACACGCGGCGGGGCGAGCGGTGGTTCTGTTCGGAACGCGAGGCGCGCGAGGCGGGGTGGCGGAAAGCGCGCCGATAGGCGTTGCGGCGGCAAGGATCAGGAAGCCAGTCGCTTGTTCCGCCGGATCGTGAGCGCGATGGCGAGGACCGCGATGCTGCCGGAGGCGACCTGAAGTGCGATCAGGGGAACGGCGCTCTCGCCTCCATTCAGGAGCCAGCCGGCCACGGCCGAGAGCGCCGCGCCGCCGCCAATCATCATCGACCCGCCCAGTCCGCTGGCCGTGCCTGCCAGATGCGGCCGAACCGACAGCATGCCAGCCGTCGCATTCGGGATGACCATGCCGTTGCCGAGGCCCAGCACGGTCATGAAACCGAAGAACACGAGTGCCGAGGTCACGCCGGTGACCAGCGTCAGGACCAGCAGCACCCCCAGGCCGACCGCTTGTCCCAGTGCCCCCCACAGCACCATGCGGTCGACGCCGATCCGCTGGGAGAAGCGCCCGGAGATCCCGTTCCCGATCATGTAGCCGACCGCCGGTGCGCCGAAATAGAAGCCCAGCTCGGCAGGCGTCAGGCCGTAGATCGCCGAGCCGACGAAAGGCGCGCCGCCGAGATACGCAAAGAACGAGCCCGAGGCGAAGGCCGCCGCAAGGCAGTAGCCCCAGAAGCGGGGCGACGTGAGCAGGTCGGGATATTCCGCGACCTGCTGGCGGAAATTGCCGCCCTTCAGCGGGGCGGTCTCTCCGAGATCCGTGTAGGCGAGGATCCAGAGGCCCGCGCCGCACAGAAGCAAGAGCCAGAAGTTCGAGTGCCAGCCGAACGAGCCTTCCAGCAGACCTCCGATCGCGGGGCCAACCATTGGAACGACAGACATGCCCATGGTCACGTAGCCCAGCATCGAGGCCGCCTTGTCCTGCGGATAGAGGTCCCGGACGACGGCTCGGCTGAGCACCATCGCCGTCACGATGGCCGCCTGGCACATGCGGAAGACGAGGAACGTCTCGATCGTCTCGGCCATGAGGCAGCCGATCGTGGCGAGCATGAACAACGCGATCCCCCAGAGGATCACCGGCCGCCGCCCGTACCGGTCCGAGAGCGGACCGACGATGAGTTGCAGGACGGCGTTCACGCCGAGATAGGCGCCGACCGAAAGCTGCACGAGCGCGTAGTCCGCCGCGAACCATTCCGCCATGGCGGGAAGGCTGGGCAGGAAGATGTTCATCGACAGGGTCGACACCCCGACCAGCGCGACCAGCGTCAGGATGTGGGGCGGTGAGCGCCGGGTCGTGGTCTGGTCGGTGAGCTGGGCCATCGTCTTCCATTAAGCGCGCAGGGCGCGCTCGTCCAATTCCGTGGATGCAGCGGCGCCTGTGCGTCTGCGCCGGGATCCGGGATGATCTGATGCGTGCGTGCGGTATGTTCGCGGAAGAATCGGTGAGGGTCTTTACGGTCCGCGATCCTCGGGGATCGGATCGTGCGGATTGCCGTTCGAAAGTTGGCAAATGTTGCGCGGGGGTCTTCCCTCGCCGCGTCGCAGCGTCTAACCGGACGCCAGACAGGGAGGACGCCGCATGAAGGATATCCTGAACGAGGTCGAGGGCCGTCGCGAGGCGGCGCGTACCGGCGGCGGGCAGGCGCGGATCGACGCGCAACACGAGAAGGGCAAGCTGACCGCGCGTGAGCGGGTCGAATTGCTGCTGGATGCGGGCTCCTTCGAAGAGTTCGACATGTTCAAGGCCCACCGCTGCACCGAGTTCGGGATGGAGAAGAACCGCCCGGCGGGCGACGGCGTCGTGACCGGCTGGGGCACGATCAACGGTCGCCTCGTCTACGTCTTCAGTCAGGATTTCACTGTTCTGGGCGGCTCCGTCTCCGAGACCCATGCGCAGAAGATCTGCAAGATCATGGACATGGCATTGCAGAACGGGGCGCCGGTGATCGGGCTGAACGATTCCGGCGGGGCGCGCATCCAGGAAGGCGTCGACAGCCTTGCGGGATATGGCGACGTCTTCACCCGCAACATTGATGCCTCGGGCGTGATCCCGCAGATCAGCGTGATCATGGGGCCGTGCGCGGGGGGCGCCGTCTATTCGCCGGCGATGACGGATTTCATCTTCATGGTGAAGGACACCTCCTACATGTTCGTCACCGGCCCAGACGTGGTGAAGACTGTCACCAACGAGGTCGTCACCGCCGAAGAACTGGGCGGCGCGTCGGCCCATACGAAGAAGTCCGGCGTGGCCGACGGCGCCTTCGAAAACGATGTCGAGGCGCTGGCCGAGGTGCGGCGCCTGGTCGACTTTCTGCCGCTCTCGAACCGCGAGGTTGTGCCGGTGCGGCCCTTCTTCGACGACCCGGACCGGCTGGAGGACAGCCTCGAGACATTGATCCCCGACAACCCCAACCAGCCCTACGACATGAAGGAGTTGATCCTGAAGATCGCCGACGAGGGCGACTTCTACGAGATCCAGCCCGATTTCGCCGCCAACATCCTGACCGGCTTCATCCGCCTGGAAGGGCGGACCGTCGGTGTCGTCGCCAACCAGCCCATGGTTCTGGCCGGGTGTCTGGATATCGACAGCTCCCGCAAGGGCGCGAAGTTCGTCCGCTTCTGCGACGCCTTCTCGATTCCGATCCTGACGCTGGTGGACGTGCCTGGCTTCCTGCCCGGCTCGAGCCAGGAATATGGCGGCATCATCAAGCACGGGGCGAAGCTGCTCTTCGCCTATGGCGAGGCGACGGTGCCGAAGGTGACGGTCATCACCCGCAAGGCCTATGGCGGCGCCTACGACGTCATGGCGTCCAAGCATCTGAGGGCGGATTTCAACTACGCCTGGCCCAGCGCCGAGATCGCCGTGATGGGGGCCAAGGGCGCGGTCGAGATCCTCTATCGCAAGGAGCTGGGCGATCCCGACAAGATCGCGGCCCGGACGGCGGATTACGAGGACCGTTTCGCCAACCCCTTCGTCGCGGCCGAGCGCGGATTCATCGACGAGGTGATCGAGCCCCGCGCGACCCGCAAGCGCGTGGCGCGGGCCTTCGCCTCGCTGCGGACCAAGCAGACGCAGCGGCCGTGGCGCAAGCACCCGACCCTGCCGCTCTGAGCGCGCGATGGGGGCGGAACCGGCGATACGGGTGATCCACCGCATCGAGCTGATGGCCGATGACCGGGGCGGGATCACCCATGCGCATATCGAGGGCGAGGAGATGCCGGTCCAGTCCGGGGCCTGGGCTTTCTACGCCCCGCTCGTGAAACTGAAACTGTCCCACGCGCGGGAGGGTCGGCAGACCTGCCTGCACAGGCGGGCGCGGCGTTTCGTGTCGCCGGGGCCGGCGCAGCGGGTCCTGAACCGCGTCTCTGCCATGACGGGACGGCGGATCGGGCCGTATCTGGTCGAGGATTGGCACCGGGCGCTGTCCACGCGTGCGACACGGCGCACGGCGGAGACCTGGATCGCGGCGCGGCGCTTGGCGCAGGCTGGGCTGGGACCGGGCGTCGGCGATCCCGTCGTGGTGCAGCATCTGTCGGCGCCATATCTCGCGGCGTCTTCGGTAACGGCGGGTTTCGTGCAGGAGAACGCGCTGACGCTGCCGCCCGGACCGTCGCCCGATGCAGGTGCCTTGCGCGCCGCCGGTGTGCGCCCGGACCGGATCGAGTCCTGCATCCGCCAGCCGATCAACGGCTATGTCACGGATCTGAATTCTGTCGTCGGTGTCGTGCCGCTGGATGCCGAGGAGGAGGTCGCCGATCTGGCGGCCCGACTTGACGCCGCCCTCGACGGCGGGGACGTCACCGCTAGTGTTGGGAGGAACGATGTATGACCGGCGAGGTGCGCCATGACCAAGGATCACGGACCCAGCGTGAAGGACGACGAGACCTACGAGGCGCTGCGCGAGCAGGGCGCGTCGAAGTCGAAGGCGGCGGCGATCGCCAACGCGCAGGCGGGCGGGGACGAGCCGTCGAAGAAGGGGGGCAAGGCGCCGCCCTACGAGGAATGGACCAAGGACGAGCTCTACGAGCGGGCTCAGGAGCTGGACGTCGAGGGCCGGTCGGACATGACGAAGGACGAGTTGATCGCGGCCTTGCGCGACACCTGATCGCGGCCGCGCTCGCGATCGGGCTTGCCGCTCCGGCCACCGCGCAGGAGGCGGTGCCGTCGGGGCAGGCGCTCGTGTTGTGGGAGATCCTCTGGGAAAAGGTCGAAGGACAGGAGGACGTTCAGGCCGTTCTGCGTTTCATCGCGCCCGGCGTTGCGCGAGAGGGCGGCACCGTCGATGCCGAGGCGGCGATGCTGGATATGGACTGGCTGTGCGAGACCCATGCCATGCCGCTTGCGTCCATGTCTTACGCGCGCTCGGACATGGTCATCGTCAATCTCATGGATCGTCCGGTTGCCCGCGGGGAAACGGACCCCAATGCGACGCAGTATTTCGGCGTCTACCGCATCGCCGACGGCGGATGTCTGCCGGAGGACGGCTGATCGTGCTGTGGAGAGCCATGGAACCCGGGGCTGGTCTGCGCCATTCTACTCATGGGAGAGTGCCGCAAGAACGCTACCGACTCCCCGGAAAAGACAGGAGACTCGCATGTCCAAGCTCATCAAGACCGTCGCCGTTCTCGGCTTCACCGTCACGCTGGCCGCCTGTGGCGGCAACGCCGACGACGAGGTCGTCATCGTCGATCCGATCGTGGTCGATCCGGTCAGCCCCAAGTTCTGATTGCGCGGCGTCCCGCCAACATTCCGGCGATCTTTCGCCGGATGTTTCCGGGGCGCTACAGGCCAGGCGGCCAAACGTGGTGATTTCGGGGCACCCGTATTCACACGAAAATCAGGCTGGTAAGGTCTCTGCAGGCCGCGATTTCGCGGTCCCATTCACGGGCGGCGTCGGATGTGTTCCGGCGCCGCCCGTCAACGTCAGGAGACCTTCATGTCGAAAGTCGTCAAGTCCGCCGCGATGCTCGGCCTGCTCACTGCACTGGCCGGCTGCTTCCTCCCGGATCCGAATCCGGAAGAGGTGGTCATCGTGGAACCCGTCGTGGTCGAACCCGTCACGACGAAGTACTGACCTCACGCGGGGGCGGGTCGAACCCGCCCCCCGTATCCCGGCCCCCGGTATCGCGGATCGTCCACGGGGGCGCCGATGCTGAAGCACCGCGGATTCCCCGGCCGCCTGCCCGGGACCGATTTCCAGTTCACCCTGCGCCGTGCCAATCCGAAGGGCGCGACGGAATTGCGTCCGCGCGAGCGGTTCCGCGACCGGCGTCCCGCGGACCGCGCCGCCGACGCCGCATTCATGGCGGCGCTCTGGGCTCATTTCGGCGAAGAGCCCTTCGAGCGGGGAAACCTCGATGCCGGGCGGCTGTCCTGGTTGCTTGGACGCGAGGTCGTTCCGGCCACCGATCCGTGGGATCCGGCCTCCTACGACGCTCTGCTGCGGATTGATCCCGGGGTTGCCCGGACGAGCTTTCCCGATGCCTTCGAGACGGGTGCGACGTGAGCGTTTTGCCGCCGACCCATGGCCGCTCTTGGCTGAACCTTGCCGATAGTTCCGCAACGTCCGATTCGCGCTATGCGGTATGGGCCGGGCGATGCAGGCTGTCATTGCGTTCGGGGCTTTCCCGCCCGGATCGCGAGTGGAACCGTACCCCTTCCCCTGCCGGATGGCGCTGTCCCAATTCGGGGCAATCGTCATCCGGCTTTTCTTTGCCTTTCAGGACAGACGCTGGGCGTTCGGTTATCGCATATCGCGGGTCCGGGCTTGAAACCGAACATGCACCCGGCACGTTATTTGTCGGCAACCACGAACGCGCCGCAGATGCGCGAACGCAGACAGGAGATCACCTATGCGACGTTCCTTTATCCCCGCCCTCGGACTTGTGGCACTTCTGGCGGCCTGCCAGCAGGGCAGCGATCTCGAGCGTGCCGCCGTCGGCGCGGCCATCGGCTGTGCGGCGGGCGAGATCCTGTCGGACGGCGAATGCATCACCGGCGCCGCTGTCGGCGGCGCGGCGGGCGCCTTGGCAAACGACTTCTGAGTCGGCTTTTCTGACGGCGCCTTTTCCGAGGCGCCGGATCAAACGGCCGTCCGGTGTTGCCACCGGGCGGCTTTTTCTATGGGACCCTGCGCAAGACCGGGGAAAGGGATGACATGTTCGACAAGCTACTGATCGCGAACCGGGGAGAGATCGCCTGCCGTGTCATCAAGACGGCCCGGCGGATGGGGATCCCGACGGTCGCGCTCTATTCGGATGCGGATCGCAACGCGCTGCATGTCTCCATGGCGGACGAGGCGGTCCACATCGGCCCCCCGCCCGCCAACCAGTCCTACATCGTCATCGACAAGGTGATGGACGCGATCCGTCAAACCGGCGCCACGGCCGTGCATCCCGGATACGGCTTCCTGTCGGAGAACCCGAAATTCGCCGAGGCGCTGGAGGCGGAGGGCGTCGCCTTCGTCGGCCCGCCCAAGGGCGCCATCGAAGCGATGGGCGACAAGATCACCTCGAAGAAGATCGCCGCCGATGCGGGCGTCAGCACCGTGCCAGGCCATATGGGGCTGATCGAGGACGCCGAGGAAGCCGTGCGCATCAGCGAGGAGATCGGCTTTCCCGTCATGCTGAAGGCCAGCGCGGGCGGCGGCGGCAAGGGGATGCGGATCGCCTGGTCCGCCGATGAGGTGGCCGAGGGGTTCCGGGCCTCGAAATCCGAAGCGGCCAGTAGTTTCGGCGACGACCGGATGTTCATCGAAAAGTTCGTCACCCAGCCGCGCCACATCGAGATCCAGGTTCTCTGCGATCAGCACGGCAACGGCGTCTATCTGGGCGAGCGGGAATGCTCGATCCAGCGCCGCAACCAGAAGGTGGTCGAAGAGGCACCGTCGCCCTTCCTGGACGAGGCGACGCGCAAGGCGATGGGCGAGCAGGCCGTCGCGCTGGCCCATGCGGTCGGCTATTCCAGCGCGGGGACGGTCGAGTTCATCGTCGATGGCGACCGAAACTTCTACTTCCTGGAGATGAACACCCGCCTGCAGGTGGAGCATCCGGTCACGGAGTTGATCACGGGCGTCGATCTGGTCGAGCACATGATCCGCGTGGCCGCCGGCGAAAAGCTGTCGATGACGCAGGAGGATGTCAGCCTGACCGGCTGGGCCATCGAAAGCCGCCTCTACGCCGAGGATCCCTATCGCGAGTTCCTGCCGTCGATCGGGCGTCTGACGCGCTATCGTCCCCCGGCCGAGACCCGTGCCTACGAGCCGGGCACCGCCGCCGGGGCCGCCGGCAGCCCGGTGATCCGAAACGATACCGGCGTCTACGAAGGCGGCGAGATCAGCATGTATTACGACCCGATGATCGCCAAGCTCTGCACCTGGGCCGAGACGCGAGAGGCGGCCATCGACGCGATGGCGGATGCGCTGGACAGCTTCGAGGTCGAAGGGATCGGTCACAACCTGCCGTTCCTCAGCGCGGTGATGGATCACCCGAAGTTCCGCGCGGGCGACATGACGACCGCCTTCATCGCCGAGGAATATCCCGACGGGTTCGCGGGCGTGCGCCTTCCGGACGCGCGGCTGGAGGAGATCGCCGCCGCCACCGCCGCGATGCACCGCGTGGCCGAGATCCGGCGCACGCGCGTCTCGGGGCGGATGGACAACCACGAACGGGTCGTCGGCGACGACTGGATCGTGAGCATGGCGGGTCATGACACGGACGTGCGGTTCGAGACACGCATCAGGGCCGACCGGGACGGCGCGGACGTGACGGTCGGTGAGCATACCTTCCGCGTAGAAAGCGCATGGACTCCGGGCGACAGTACTGCCCGTGTCAAGATCGACGGAGAGGTCATCGCCCTGAAGGTCGAGAAGATCGTCCAGGGCTTCCGCATCCGGCATGGCGGGGCGGAGCTTCGCGTCCATGTCCGCACGCCACGGCAGGCCGAACTGGCGGCGTTGATGCCGGTGAAGGTCCCGCCGGACACCTCGAAGATGCTGCTCTGTCCGATGCCGGGCCTGATCGTTCGCATCGACGTGGCCCAGGGAGACGAGGTGCAGGAAGGGCAGGCCTTGGCCGTGATCGAGGCCATGAAGATGGAGAATGTCCTGCGCGCGGAGCGGAAGGGCAAGGTCAGCGCGATCAAGGCCGCCGCCGGAGACAGCCTGGCGGTGGATGCGGTCATCATGGAGTTCGAATGAGGCCCCGGCTCGCTTGGGTTATCGCATGCGCGGGCGGGTTGGCCGCGGCCTATGCGGTGGCGCGGGCGTCGGCTGAACTGACGCTCTCCGGCGCGCCGACGCGCGGTGTGCTTCTGGCCGCGCTCGGGACGCCGATTGCCGGTGTCGCGGCCTTTGCCTTTCTCTACGGCATCGTTGTGGGTCGGGCACTCGATAGCCGGTTCTGGGCCTTCGCGATCGCGATCGTGACCGGGATCGCTGTCCTTTTCTACGTCGTCATCACGCAGGGGCTGGCGACACCGATCGAGGCGGCGGCGGTGTCGGCGATCCTCGCCTGCGGCGCCGCCGCGATCCTGCCAGTGCGCGCCTGATGGAGCCGTCGACCCTCGCCCAGCTCGATCCGCGGATCTGGCAGGCCGTCATCGCCGGCACGGTCGTCGCGCTGGGTTGGGTTTTCAACGGCTGGCGCACCCGGCGCGCCGAGCGGGAGTTGCGGGCCGAGAAGCTGCGCGATGCCCACAAGGCAATCTACGCCGAGATCCGAAACGTCTGCGCGACCTACTGGCTGGAGGGCGAGGCGGAGGCCCATGCAGCCGCTCTGATCGAGCGCATGGAGGCGGAGCCCGACTTCGTGCCTTTCATTCCGGCGGAACGGCACGACCGTGTCTATGAGACGATTTTGCCGCAGATCGACGTGCTGCCGCGCCAGACGATCGACGCGATCGTCGCATTCTACGCCTTGATCGAGACGATCCAGTGGCTGTCCGAAGACATGCGCGGAGAGCGGTATTCGGCGTCAGGCCCCAAACGGCGCCTCGCCGTATATCGGGACTATATCGCCATGCGCGCCCGTGCATTCGATTACGGTCAATACGTGCTGCGCTTGATCCTGGCGTTCAGCGAAGGCGGCCCCGCCGAGGCCGACCGGGTTCAGGCCGAATTCGGAAGCCGCCCTGTCAGTAGCCCGGCCGAGGACCGTTCGTCCCCGGCGGGTTCGGATACGGCGTGAGCGGAATGTCAGGGTCGCGTTCCATACTCGTCCTCCGTTACATTCTCAATGTGGGGCTGACAGGCCTCGGACGCAACATGTCGCTATCGATAGGGGGCAGAGACCCTTACGTGGCGTCGCCGCTTGGGTTCTCCCGCAACTCGCGGCGGCGCATGGGCATCTTGTCGATGGAGCGGGACAATTCCCGGACCGTCCATGGCAGCGGCTTGCGCAGCGACACCTGTCCGTCCTTGCCCATCAGCACCATCATGAAGCCGCGCGGGCGGAGCTGTCTGCGCAGGTCCGATTGCCCGTCGGGATCGGTATCCGTGATCACGACGACATCCCGTTCGACCAGACGGTCGAGTTCGGCGATGATCTCCTCCATCTGTTCCTGGAAGGCGGGATCGGCCGGGGTGTTCGCGAAGACGACGACGGGGCGCGCGATCCATTGGAACGCGTCGATGTCGATCTCGGTCGCATCGAAGACGGTGGTCGGTTCCTGCTGCCAGCGGACCACGGCGTCGGTATCGGCAAAGGCAGGCGCGGCAAGAGCGAGGAAGGCGGACAAGGTCAGGCGTGATATCATGGGTGCTCCGGTCATTGCCGAAGATATAGGCGGCGCGGGGACCGAGACGAAGGCCCTATGCACGTCTTCTGGCAAATCCGTCTCGAATGCGCGATTTAACGTGGTGAAAACGGCTGGTGGGGCAGGTCCGGGGGGCCTGCCATGACGGAGACCAGGATGGAAACGATCCTACATATCGGCGCCCACCGCACCGCCACGTCCACGCTTCAACGCCTTATTTCGCGCAACGCGGGGGCGCTGGCGTCGTCCGGCGTCGCCGTCTGGACACCCGACCGCACCCGTGGCGGCCTGCTGGCCGGCGTGATGGGCGATCCCGGCCGTCGCGATCCCAGGCGCGACCTTCTGGCGCATCGCTCTGCCGGGCGCGTCGCGATGCACCGCTCGCGGCTGGCGGGGCAAGGTATCCATCGCCTGATCGTCTCCGACGAGAACATGCTCGGGGGACTGCGCGAGAACCTCGCGCTCGCGCGGCTCTATCCGTCCGCAGGGGCCCGGATGGCGCGCGTGGCCCAGGCCATCCCCGAGGTCACCCAGGTGCATATGTCCATCCGCAGCCCGGATACCTGGTGGACCTCGGTTTTCGCCTTTCTGATGACGCGCGGCTTCGGGCCGCCCGACCGGGCTACGCTGGACGCGATCCTTCGGGGGCGACGGTCGTGGCGCCACGTGATCGAGGATGCGGCGGCCGCCTTGCCGCGGGCGCGGATCTCTGTTGCGTCCTACGAGGAATGGGGTCATCGCCCTGCAGAGATCTTCGATGCGATGACCGGCCTGCCGCCGGAACATGGCGGTGCGGCGATCGTGAACGCGACCCCGCCGGTCGCCCTTCTTCAACAGCGTCTGCACGACGAGGGAAGCGATGACGTCCTGCCGGTGCTGGGCGCAAGCTATGCCCCGTTCGGGCCCGACGATCGGGCGGCCTTGCGCGCCGCCTATGCCGACGACTTGGCCTGGCTGCGCGACGGCGCGGACGGCCTCGCAGAATTCAGGACGCGCGCCGCACGCACGGCGCCGCCGAGCGACAGGAAAGGACGACATCATGGCCGACGGAGCGTCGCGGGACCCCCGCGCTGACTGGAAGACCATCGCAGAGAAGGAACTCCGGGGCAGGCCGCTCGAAGACCTGACCTGGCGCACGCTGGAGGGGATCGACGTCCAACCCCTCTATACCGAAGCCGACCTGGCCGGTGTGAACCACCTCGGCACCATTCCCGGCGCCGCCCCCTTCGTCCGGGGGCCGAAGGCGACGATGTATGCCGGCCGTCCGTGGACGATCCGCCAATATGCGGGCTTCTCGACGGCTGAGGAATCGAATGCCTTCTACCGCCGCGCGCTCGATGCGGGACAACAAGGGGTCAGCGTGGCCTTCGACCTGGCCACCCATCGCGGCTACGACAGCGACCATCCCCGGGTCGTCGGCGATGTCGGCAAGGCGGGCGTCGCCATCGACAGCGTCGAGGACATGAAGATCCTGTTCGACGGCATCCCCCTCAAGAAGATCTCCGTCTCGATGACGATGAATGGAGCGGTGATCCCGGTCCTCGCCAATTTCATCGTCGCGGGCGAAGAGCAGGGCGTCCCGGTCGAGGCGCTGTCCGGGACCATCCAGAACGACATCCTGAAGGAGTTCATGGTCCGCAACACCTACATCTATCCGCCCGAGCCGAGCATGAGGATCGTTTCGGATATCATTGAATTCACGTCCGAAAAGATGCCGAAGTTCAATTCGATCTCGATCTCGGGCTACCACATGCAGGAAGCCGGCGCGGATCTGGTGCAGGAGTTGGCCTTCACTCTGGCCGATGGCCGCGAATATGTCCGCGCCGCGATCGCCAGGGGCATGGATGTGGACCGCTTCGCGGGACGCCTGTCCTTCTTCTTCGCTATCGGCATGAATTTCTTCATGGAGGCCGCCAAGCTGCGCGCCGCCCGCCTGCTGTGGCATCGGATCATGTCGGAGTTCGAGCCGAAGAACCCGAAATCGCTGATGCTGCGGACCCATTGCCAGACCTCGGGCGTGTCCCTGCAGGAGCAGGACCCCTACAATAACGTCGTGCGCACAGCCTATGAGGCCCTGGCCGCCGTACTCGGCGGGACGCAGTCGCTGCACACGAACTCTTTCGACGAAGCCATTGCTCTGCCGACGGAAAACTCGGCCCGGATCGCGCGGAACACGCAGTTGATCCTTCAGCATGAGACCGGCGTGACCAACGTCGTCGACCCGCTTGCCGGCAGCTATTACGTCGAGAAACTGACGCACGATCTGGCCGAGAAGGCCTGGGCCCTGATCGAAGAGGTCGAAGAGATGGGCGGCATGACCAAGGCGGTCGCCTCTGGCATGCCCAAGCTGCGCATCGAGGAAAGCGCGGCACAGCGCCAGGCCGCCATCGACCGGGGCGACGATGTGATCGTCGGCGTGAACAAGTACCGCCGCGACAAGGAGGACGCGATCGACATCCTCGATATCGACAACGACGCGGTACGAGAGGCGCAGGTGCGCCGTCTGAAACGCATTCGGGGCGAGCGAGATGAAGCGGCCTGCAAAGCGGCGCTCGACGCGCTGACGGAAGGGGCGAAGGGGCAGGGCAACCTTCTGGCGCTTGCCGTCGACGCCGCCCGCGCCCGCGCCACCGTGGGCGAGATCAGCGACGCGATGGAGGTCGTTTTCGGTCGCCACAGAGCGGAGGTACTCACGTTGTCAGGGGTTTACGGGTCGGCCTACGAGGGGGACGAGGGCTTCGCCGCGATCCAGAAGGACGTGGAGGCGTTCGCCGAAGAGGAGGGGCGCCGCCCCCGGATGCTGGTCATCAAGATGGGCCAGGACGGCCATGACCGCGGCGCCAAGGTGATCGCCACGGCCTTTGCGGATATCGGCTTCGACGTGGATGTCGGCCCGCTTTTCCAGACGCCCGAAGAAGCGGCGCAGGATGCCATCGACAACGATGTGCACGTCGTCGGCATCTCGAGCCAGGCGGCGGGTCACAGGACCCTGGCGCCCAAGCTGATCGACGCCCTCCGCGAGCGGGATGCCGGAGAGATCATCGTGATCTGCGGTGGCGTGATCCCGCAGCAGGATTACGAGTTCCTGCGCAAGGCCGGCGTCGCGGCGATATTCGGTCCCGGGACCAATATCCCCGACGCGGCGGCGGATGTGCTGCGCCTCATCCGGGAGTCGCAGCGACCCTGATCCGTACGTTCAGTTTCTGACGGTCCCACTTCCGAACTCGATGCTGAAGCGGCCTTGCCGCGAGGGGGCAACGCTCAATGGACGGCAATCGGCGATCTTGCCGATCAGCCCCTCTTCGCTGCGGGCATTGACCCGATTGAAGTAGGTCAGGTCGGTCAGAACGCGCCGGCCGTCCATGTTGACCCCGCCTCGACGCAGCATGTTCCGCACACCGCGATTCAACCTGTGATCTGTCACGTTGTAAGCACCGCAGACCATCGGCTGGCCGTTCACGGCCATCACCTTGTAAGCGAGGTAGAGGCGTCCGCCGATCCCGCCGGTCCAACCCGTTCTACCGCGCACGAAGTCTTAGGTGACGGTGACCTTGGTTTCGGCCATGGCGGCGCTAGCCGACAGAGCGAGGGCCGCGCAGAGGGCTGCGCGGATTGTCTTTATCATCGTTCTGTCTTCCGAATTGCGTCTGGTATGGGCTGATCTGACGTGATGCGGATGCTGGCGCGAGCGCATCGCGCCGCTGCATCCTGTAACGCCGACCGGATCAGGCCGCCGGCATCCGCCGCTCGACGACTTCGGCCCACCACGAACAGCCCGCCGGGATCGCCTCGTCGGTGAAGTCGTATTCGGGATGGTGAACCGGCGCCGTGTCGCCATTGCCGATCAGGATATAGGCGCCCGGCCGTTCCTCCAGCATGAAGGCGAAATCCTCGCCTCCCATCACGAGCGGCGCGTCCTCGCACTGGCCTGAAACGGCGCGGGCGGCTTCGGCGGCGAATTCGGTCTGGTCCTCGTGGTTCACCATCACCGGGTAATTGCGATGGTAGTTCACTTCGATCGTGCCGCCGAAGGTCGCCGCGACGCCGGCGGCGATCTCTTCCATCCGCTTTTCGGCGAGGTCGCGCATCTCTGGCGCCATCGTGCGGACCGTGCCGCGAATATGCGCCCGCTGGGGGATCACGTTGAAGGCGTTGGACGACGTCTCGAACGAGGTGACGGAGACGACGATCTGCTTGGTCGGGTCGGCATTGCGGGACACGATCTGCTGGAGTGCCGTGACCAGATGCGCGCCCATCAATGTGGTGTCGATGACCTCCTGAGGTTTCGCGGCGTGGCCGCCTTTGCCTTCGAGCGCGATCTCGAAGACGTCCGTGGCGGCGAAGAACGCGCCGGGCCGGATGGCGAATTCTCCGACCTTGCGCCCCGGCCAGTTGTGCATCCCGTAGACCTCCTGGATGTTCCAGCGGTCCATCATTCCGTCGTCGCACATCTCCTTGCCGCCGCCGCCGCCTTCCTCCGCCGGCTGGAAAATGACGACGCAGGTGCCGTCGAAATTGCGCGTCTCCGACAGGTACTTCGCGGCGCCCAGCAGCATGGCGGTATGCCCGTCATGGCCGCAGGCATGCATCGCGCCGGCGGTGCCGGACGCCCATTCGGCGCCGGTCTGCTCGTGAATGGGAAGCGCGTCCATGTCGGCGCGCAGGCCCACGACCTTGCCTGTGCTGTCAGTACGGCCCTTAATGACGCCCACGACGCCGGTTCGGCCGATCCCTTCGACGACCTCGTCGCAGCCGAAGGCGCGGAGCTTCTCTGTAACCAGGGCCGAAGTCCGATGGGTATCGAACAGGATCTCGGGATGGCGGTGCATGTCGCGTCGCCATTCCGTGATCTCGGGGAGCAACTCGGCGAAACGGTTCTTGATGGGCATGATCTCTCCTCTTTGCGCAGAGGGTGCCGCGCCGACGGGGGAGCTTCAAGCCGTGATGGCGCCGCAGGCCCGCGTTCAGACTGTCAGCGTCTCGACCGTGCGGCGCAGGAAGGCTTCGCCCTTCTCGAACTGATCGACCGAGATCCATTCGTCGGGTTGATGGGCCTGGGCGATATCGCCCGGGCCGCAGACGACAGCGGAGTAGCCGCGTTCCTGGAACTGCCCGGCCTCGGTGCCGTAGGTCACGGTGTGGCTGCCATTGTCGCCGGTCACGCGACGAACCAGAGCTTCGGCGGCGCCGTCGGGCTCGGGGCGCAGGCCGGGGACGCCGAAGTTGCGATCGTAGTCGATACCGGCCTGCGGATTGCGGGCTTTCAGCCGGGTGTCCAAGTCATCCAGGAAGATTTTCAGATCGGCGGCGTGCCGTTCCGGGTCATCGCCGGCGGGGCTGCGGAAGCCGACATTCAGGTGGCAGTCCTTTGCGGTGATGTTGTGAGCGGTGCCGCCCTCGATCATGCCGACATGGGCGGTCGTGAAGGGCGGATCGAACAGGGCCGAGACCGGATCGGGCTCGGCTGCTTGCAGCATGTCGTTGCGTTCGTTCACCCAGTTCAGGATGCGGCCCGCCTCGTGCACGGCGCTGACGCCTTCGGGCAGCTTGGACGAATGGACCTCGAAGCCGCGGACGTGGATCTTGAACATCACGCTGGCGTTGTGACCGGTCACCGTGCGCAGCATCGTCGGCTCTCCGATCAGGGCGGCGGCGGCGCGGGGCAGGTGTCGGACCATGTCGTCGATCATCGGTGGAGCGCCGACGCAACCGACCTCCTCGTCATAGCTGAGCGCAATCTGGAGGGGCCGTTTCAGGTCGATCGACTGCGCATACGGCACCATCGCGAGCGCGAGCGCATCGAAGCCTTTCATGTCGCAGGTCCCACGCCCGTAGAGACGGCCATCCCGCTCGGTCACCGTCCAGGGGTCCGTGGACCAGTCCTGACCGTCGACGGGCACGACGTCGGTATGGCCCGACAGGACCAGGCCGCCTTCGACCTCCGGTCCTATGTTGGCGTAGAGCGCGGCCTTCGTGCCGGTCGCGTCATAGACGCGGCGCGACGCAACGTCATGTCGCGCGAGGTAGTCCTCGACCCAGTCGATGAGGTCGAGATTGCTGTCGCGGCTGACGGTCGGAAAGGAGACGAGGCGATCCAGGATCGCGCGGGCGGACAAGGGTTCCATGGCAACGTCGTGCGGCGAGAGCGGGCAGGCGTCAAGGCGAACCGCCTGCATTTGAGGCGCTGGCAACCCGAAGCCTGCTGATTAAGCAAAGCGCTTGCGTGTCGGATGGGGCTCTGCCAGCTTTCGCGCAGGATCCGGGCGATCAAGACCCGGACACGTATAGGGAGCGGGGGATGCCGTCAGGCGACCGCACCGTGCTGGAAGTCCGGGGGCTTCGCACGGCATTTCAGACGCGCAGCGGCTCGGTCTATGCCGTCAACGACGTCAGCTTCGATGTGAAGCGCGGCGAGCTCTTGGGTGTCGTCGGCGAAAGCGGGTCCGGCAAGTCCGTCACGATGATGTCGCTGATCGGTCTGTTGCCGATGCCGCCGGCCCGGATCGAGGCCGGCGAAGTGCTTTTGGACGGCGAGGACCTGCTCAAGGCATCGCCGGCCCGCCTGCGGAACGTTCGCGGTGGAGAGGTCGGGTTCGTCTTTCAGGACCCGATGACGTCGCTGAATCCCGTCTTTCCGGTCGGCTTCCAGATCGTCGAGCCTCTGCGTCGCCACATGGGCCTGTCGAAGAAAGCCGCGCGCGACCGGGCCGTCGAGCTGCTGGAGCTCGTCGGGATTCCCGGTGCACGGGCACGGCTGGACGACTATCCGCACCAGTTTTCCGGCGGGATGCGCCAGCGGGTGATGATCGCCATCGCGCTGGCTTGCGATCCCAAGCTTCTGATCGCCGACGAACCCACCACGGCGCTGGACGTGACAATCCAGGCGCAGATCCTCGAACTGGTCCACAAGCTGCGCGACGAGTTGGGGATGGCGATCGTCTGGATCACACACGATCTGGGCGTGATCGCGCAGATCGCCGACCGCGTGCTGGTCATGTATGGCGGACAGGTGGTGGAGCAGGCGCCGGTCAGGCCCCTGTTCCGCGACCCACGGCATCCCTACACGCGCGCGCTGCTCAAGACGATCCCGTCGGTTACCGGAGAGCGCGCGGCGAAATTGCAGGTGATCGAAGGCCAGCCGCCGATCCTCGGTGCGTTTCCGACGGCCTGTCCGTTTCGCGACAGATGTCCGCTGGCATTCGAAAGATGCCACGCACAGAACCCGGCGCGCGAGGTCGTCGCAGAGGGGCACGACGTCGCCTGCTTCCACCCTTCCGCCCAGGGCGCGGAGGCGGTGGCATGACGCGCCCGCTGGTCGAGGTCCGCGATCTGAAGATGCACTTTCCGATCCATGCCGGTCTGCTGCGCCGGCAAATCGGCGCGGTTCGCGCCGTCGACGGTGTCAGCTTCGACATTCGCGAGGGCGAGACACTGGGGCTGGTGGGCGAGTCGGGATGCGGCAAGTCCACCTGCGGCCGTGCGGTGCTGCGCCTCTACGACATCACCGACGGCGAGATCGTCATCGACGGCAAGGCGATCGGGCACGAAGACCAGAACAGCCTCCGCCATGTCCGGCCGACCATGCAAATGGTCTTCCAGGATCCGCAGGCTTCGCTGAACCCGCGCATGACGGTGGCCCGCATCATCTCGGAGCCCCTCGACGAGCATACGAAGATGTCCGGCGCGGAAAAGCGGGCCCGTGTGCTTGAATTGATGGACAAGGTGGGCCTGAACCCGACCTTCGCCAGTCGGTATCCTCACGAGTTTTCGGGCGGTCAGCGCCAGCGGATCGGCATCGCGCGGGCGCTGGCGCTGAACCCGAAGTTCATCGTCTGCGACGAGCCCATCGCCGCGCTCGACGTCTCGATCCAGGCGCAGGTCGTGAACCTGCTCGAAGAGTTGCAGGACGAGCTTGGACTGACCTACCTCTTCATCAGCCACGACCTGTCGATGGTCCGGCACATCGCCGACCGCGTCGCCGTGATGTATCTGGGCAAGATCGCCGAACTCGCACCGCGCGACGACCTCTATGCACAGCCGCTCCATCCTTACACGCAGGCCTTGCTGTCGGCGGTGCCGGAGCCGGATCCGGCCCAGTCGGACAATCAGGGCGAGAGGATCGTCCTCAGGGGCGACGTGCCGAGCCCGGCCAATCCGCCGGATGGCTGCAACTTCTGCACCCGTTGCCCGGCCGTGATGGATGTCTGCCGGCGCATCGACCCCGATTTCAGAGAGGTGACGCCCGGCCGTTACGTGGCCTGTCACCTCTACGACCCCGAACACGGGGGCACCGCCCCCGAGCAGACCGGAGGCGCGAACCCCGGCACCGCGCAGGCGCGAACAGGCACCTATCCAAGCACTCAACAAGGAGGGAACCCATGAAACTCAAGCACGCGCTCTGGGCCAGCGCCGCAGCGCTGGCCGCCGGGCCGGCCTTTGCGGATGGCCATGAAGGCGAACGCGGCCGGGACGGTCAGGTCAACATCATCTACTGGCAGGCGCCATCCACGCTGAACCCGTTCTTGTCAGGCGGCACGAAGGACGTCGAGGCCGCGAGCCTGGTGCTGGAGCCGTTGGCGCGCTTCGATGAGACCGGCACGATCCAGCCCTGGCTCGTGACCGAGATCCCGACCGTCGAGAATGGCGGCATCAACGAAGACCTGACGCAGATCACCTGGACGCTGCGCGACGATATCGTCTGGTCCGACGGAACGCCCTTTACCTCCGAAGACGTCGCCTTCACCTACGAATATTGCACCCATCCCGAAGGTGGCTGCGCGCAGGCGACCAAGTTCGAACCCGTCGAGAGCGTCGAGACGCCCGACGCGACCACCGTTGTCGTAAACTTCCGCGAGCCGACGCCCTATCCCTACACGGCCTTCGTCGGTGGTGAGAGCCCGATCCTTAAGAAGGCGCAGTTCGAAGGATGTCTCGGCGCCGCCGCATCGACCTGCACCGAGCAGAATTTCGGCCCGATCGGCACCGGGCCGTTCGTGGTCACCGAGTTTCGCACGAACGACGTGATCGCGTTCGAGGCGAACCCGAACTTCCGCGAAGAGGGCAAGCCAGCGTTTGCGGCCGTCAACTTCAAGGGCGGTGGCGACGCCGAGGCGGCCGGCCGCGCGGTGATGCAGACCGGCGAGTTCGACTACGCCTGGAACCTGCAACTCGCCCCCGAGGTGATCCAGCAGATGGAAGCGGGCGGCCTTGGCGTGCCGGTTGCCGGCTTCGGTCCGCTGGTCGAGCGGATCATGCTCAATAACACGAACCCCGATCCGTCGCTTCCGCCGGAAGAGCGTTCGGTCGTCAGGCCGCATCCGTTCCTGGGCGATCCAGCGGTCTACAACGCCATGTCGATGGCCATCGACCGGCCGCTGCTGGTCGAGATCGGCTACGGTCAGGCCGGTCGCGTGACCTGCAACTGGGTGCCGGCGCCCGAAGCCTTCTCGTCCACCTCCATGACGTGCGACACGCAGGATCTGGAAGGTGCAAAGGCCATGCTCGAAGAGGCCGGCTGGGTCGACGAGAACGGCGATGGCGTCCGCGAGAAGGACGGCGTCGAGCTGCGCGTGCTCTACCAGACATCGACCAACGCCGTGCGTCAGGACTTTCAGGCGCTGATCAAGGAATGGTGGGAAGAAATCGGCATCGCGACCGAGCTTCGCAACGTGAACGCCTCGGTCTTCTTCGGCGGCGATGCGGGAAGCCCGGACACGTTCGAGAAGTTCTACGCGGACGTCGAGATGTACGCGAACACCTTCAACGGCACCGATCCACAGGCCTATCTGGCCCGCGGCCTGTGCGACAAGGCGCCGACCCCGGCCACGCAGTGGCAGGGCGAGAACATCTCGCGCTTCTGCATGGAGGAGTACGACGCGCTCTGGAACGAGCTGTCGCAGACGGCCGACCTGTCCGAGCGGCAGCGCATCGCGAAGGAACTGAACGACATGATCGTCCAGAACGGCGGGATGATCCCGCTGGTCCACCGCGGGCGCCTGTCGGCCCACGCGAACTCGCTGGGCGGCATCAAGCTGAACGTCTGGGACAGCGAGTTGTGGAACATCGCCGACTGGTATCGCATCGGCGAGTGACCTGATCCCGGCCGGACCGTTCGCGGTCCGGCCGACCTTCGGCGGGAGGGTCCCGCCGCCTCAACCCGTGGGCCGCCCATGCTGACCTACACGCTGCGCCGTCTGATGTTCGCCGTGCCGACGTTGTTCTTCATCGCGGCCGCGATCTTTTTCCTGCTGGAACTCGCGCCGGGCGATCCGATGGCGAACGTTCCCCTGACCGTGCCGTCCGAGGTGCGGGAGCAGATGCGACAGGCGCTCGGTCTGGGCGAGCCGGCGCATATTCGCTTCGTGCTCTGGCTCAAGCAGTTCTTCTGGATCGAGCCACTCAACCTCGTGGACCACTGGTTCGGCACCACCTTCGCAGAAGGGGAATTGCGGATCATCTCCTGGCAAAACCGCAGCCCGGTCTTCCTGACCATCGCAGAGCGCATTCCCCAGACGCTATGGGTCGTCGGCACCAGCTATCTGGTTGCCATCCTGATCGCGATCCCGATCGGCATCTATTCGGCCTACCGGCAGTACTCGCTCTTCGATCAGGCAGGCACGTTCATCACCATGATCGGGTTTTCGGTGCCGCCGTTCTTCTCGGGCGTCTTCGTAATCCTGATCTTCTCGGTCTATCTGGGCTGGTTCCCGACGATCTACGACACCCGGCTGGTCGTGAACGACTGGGACAGCTTCATGCAGCAGGTTCGCCAGATGATCCTGCCGGTCATGGTACTGGCGCTGCAGATCACGTCGCAGCTTTCGCGTTTCATGCGCGCCAGCGTGCTGGACAACCTCAATCAGGACTATGTGCGCACGGCACGCGCCAAGGGTCTCGTGGAACGGCGGGTGATCCTGGTCCACGTCCTGCGCAACTCGCTGCTGCCCGTCGTGACGGTGATCGCGCTTTACGTGCCGGCGATCTTCTCGGGAGCGATCATCACCGAGCAGATCTTCAAGGTGAACGGGATCGGACAACTCCTGATCACGGCACTTCAGGCGAATGACTGGCCCATGGTCCAGACGCTGTCCTTCATCTTCGCCGTGCTGATCGTGGTCTCCAACCTGGTCGCCGACCTGCTCTACGGCATTCTGGACCCGAGGATCCGATATGACTGATCCGGTCGTCTCATCCGGCAACGATCCGCAGACCGTGACCGCCTCGCACCAGATGGGCCCCGAGGCGGTCGCCGTACCCGCCGCACGCAGCCAGTGGCGCGACGTCTGGGACCAGTTCCGCACGCATAAAGGGGCGCTGATCGGGGCTTTTGTCTTCCTCGGGATCTGCCTTTTCGTGGCCATCGGCCCTTGGTTCTGGCCACTCGATCCGACCGAGACCAACATGCGCGCGCGCAACGAGGGCATGTCCTGGGCGCATCCGATGGGAACCGACAGGCTGGGCCGGGACACGTTTGCGCGTGTGATGGCGGGCGGGCGGATCTCGATGGCGGTCGGACTTGTCGCCATGCTGCTGTCGCTCTTCCTCGGAACGCTGATCGGGGTGCTGGCGGGCTATTTCAAGCGTCTCGACGGGCCGCTGATGCGTCTGACGGACATGTTTCTCGCCTTGCCGATCCTGCCGCTCCTGCTTGTGCTGGTGGTGCTCTTCCGAGAGCCGCTGTCGGCCGCGTTCGGCATCGAGACCGGGATCTTCGTGCTAATGGTGACTGCCATCGGCATCACGTCGTGGATGCAGACAGCTCGGATCGTGCGCGGCGACGTGCTCGCGCTCAAGGAGCGGGAGTTCATCCTGGCTGCGCGCTCCATCGGAACGCCGCCGCGCCGGATCATCACGCGGCACATGTTGCCGAACGTCCTGTCGCCCATCATGGTCTCGGCGACGCTCGGCATCGCGACCGCGATCATCACCGAGTCGACCTTGTCCTTCCTCGGGCTCGGCTTCCCGCCCGACTTCCCGACCTGGGGCCGGTTGCTATTCGACGCGGTAAGTTTCTTGCAGAGCTATCCCATGCGGGCGGTCTGGCCGGGGCTGATGATCAGTCTCGTCGTCCTGTCGATCAACTACGTGGGCGACGGGTTGCGTGACGCGCTCGATCCGCGGATCCGGGGCCGCTGAACCGGAGCGTGCGGAGATAACATCCCGCATCCCTCCCCCGAGGATTGTTTCGTGGGCGGGGACGGAAGGGCCGTGGTGAAACCGAATTGTGCGTTCATGCGCTTCTCTTGCGAGTTCTGCCGTAGGAGATGCCGATGTTTACCCGCCGCCGCTTTGCCCTGACCGCCCTTGCCGCCGTCGCGGCGCCCGCCGTCCATGCCGCACCGACAAGCGTTCCGCGCTATCAGGTGCCGCGTTCGATGCTTCCCCGGATCGTCGATACGCCGGCCGGTCTGGCGCCCAACCACATCCACGTTGTCCCGTCCGAATTCGCGCTCTATCTCGCGGGCACGAACGGGCGTGCGGTTCGCTACACGGTGGGCGTGGCGAAGCCGCATCTCTACCACCCCGGCACCTACACGATCCGCGCGAAGAAGGAGTTTCCGTCCTGGATGCCGACGCGCGGCATGATCCAGCGGGAGCCGCACCTCTACCGCAAGTACGAGGGCGTGGGCATCCCCGGAGGTCTGGACAATCCACTTGGTGCGCGCGCGCTTTATCTCTTCAAGGGAAACCGCGACACCTTCCTGCGGATCCACGGTACGCATTACCCGCATACGGTGGGCAACGCGGTGTCGAATGGCTGCGCGCGACTGGTGAATGACCAGATGGTCGATCTCTACGATCGCACGCCGCTTTATATGCCCGTGACGCTGCATCGCTGGGCTTAACGCGGCGTAAGTTTCGGAAGCTAAGGGGAACCTTCTTGCAGGGTGCGGCATTCTGTACCCGAGACCAACCTGCAAGGAGGCTTTCATGCTACGCATTCTGACCGCAACCGCCCTGACCGCGACCCTCGCGATGCCCGCCATGGCCGACAACCACGCGTCCAGCGACGACAGCGCGATGATGAACGATGACACCGCGATGATGGAGATGGATAACCTGATTCGGACCCGCGACATCACCGGCGGCCCGATCTACTCGATCGCTCTCAACTACGACGAGACCATGTGGACGGATGCGGAGCCGGCCACCTACAGCACCGAAATCGGCACCGAAACGAACCGTATCGGCGAGATCGAGGATATCGTTCTCAACGAGTCGGGTCAGATGATCGGCATCGTCGCCGAGGTTGGCGGGTTTCTCGATATTGGCGACAAGCACGTCATGATCCCGGTAGAGGACCTGCAACTGACCGCCGTCGATGATCGGACCTACAGCTATGTCACCCGCCTGAGCGAAGAGCAGCTGGAAGAGATGCCGGCCGTCGACGAAAGCTGGATGAACTGAGAGTTCTTACGAGTTCGGCGAAAGTCGTATGAGTATGTGTAACGTCACGTGTTGAGAAGGGGGCCGGTGGCCCCCTTTTTTTCATTGCACGGCGATTGCAGTCAGGACCGCTGCCCCGATTGTCAGGCGATCCCCCCTTACTTGTCGGCCAGTTTTCCCAACCGCGCCATGAGGCTGGACGTGTCCCAGCGGCCCCCGCCCATCGCTTGCACATCCTTGTAGAACTGATCCACGAGCGCCGTGACCGGCAGGGGCGCGCCCAAGGCATCCCCTTCCTTGAGACAGATGGCGAGGTCCTTGCGCATCCAGTCGACAGCGAAACCGTGATCGTAGTCGCCGGCCAGCATCGTCTTGTGACGGTTGACCATCTGCCACGATCCTGCGGCACCGCCTTGGATCACGTCGATCACCGCTTCGCCGTCCAGACCCGCCTTCTGAGCCAGCGTCAGACCCTCTGCCAGCCCCTGCAGCAGCCCGGCGATGCAGATCTGGTTGACCATCTTGGTCGTCTGTCCCGCACCGACCTCGCCCATCCGGCGGCAGGCCTTGGCATAGGCGCCGATCACCGGCTCGGCCCGGTCGTAATCGGTTTGCGCGCCGCCGCACATGACGACGAGCTGTCCGTTCTCCGCGCCCGCCTGGCCTCCGCTGACGGGTGCGTCCACATAGGCGATCCCGCGTTCCGACGCAGCCGCCGCCATTTCCCGTGTGACCTCGGCGCTGACGGTCGTGTGGTCGACGAAGACCGCCCCCTTCGACATGCCGTCAAAGGCCCCGCCCTCGCCGATGCAGATGGCGCGCAGATCGTCGTCGTTGCCGACGCAGGCCATCACGAATTCCACGCCCTCTGCGGCATCCCTCGGGGTCGGGCACGCCTTTCCGCCATGTCGGGTGACCCAGTCGTCGGCCTTTGATCCCGTGCGGTTATAGACCGTCACGTCATGCCCGGCGGCCATGAGGTGGCCCGCCATCGGGAAACCCATGACGCCGAGCCCCAGAAACGCACATTTTGCCATGCCGGCCTCCCTTGCATCCGAACGCCCGCTCGTTAGACCCGGAGGCGGGGTCGAGTTCAACCGAAGGGGCAGGGGATGGAGCGGCTTTTCCGCTGGACTTTCCGTATCGTGGTGTTCGTCCTCGTAGCGACCGGCGTCATGCTGGGGACGCTCTTCTGGTTCACCTCGCGCAGCCTGCCGGATTACGACCGCACCCTAAAAGTGACGGGCATCGATTCTCCGGTCGAGATCGTGCGCAATACCCATAACATCCCGCACATCTTCGGAGAGACCGACGCGGACGTCTTCTTCGGGTTGGGCTATGCCCATGCGCAGGACAGGCTCTGGCAGATGACGCTGATGCGGCGGACCGCCCAGGGCCGCCTGTCCGAGATCTTTGGCGCCGAGACGCTCCGGACGGACGAATTGCTGCGTCGGCTGGGCCTCTATCGGTCTGCCAACCGCGCCGCTCGCCTGCAGGATTCGGAAACGCTCGCGATGCTCGAAGCCTATTCGGCGGGGGTGAATGCGCGGATCAATGTCATCAACGAGGGGGCCGAGGGGCGGGGCGCGCCGGAATTCTTTCTGTTCCCGCCGGAAATCGCGCCGTGGCGTCCGGCCGACAGTATCGCCGTCATGAAGCTGATGGCGCTGCAACTGTCGTCCCACGCATCCGAGGAATCCGCACGTGCGCGCGCCTTGCTCGTTCTGTCGGAGGAGCGGCTGCGGGACCTGCATCCCGACATTCCGGGCGACGGCACCGCGGTGCTCGCGGGCGATCTGTTTCCGACGCTGGACCATACGCGATTTGCCGCGGCCGGGCCGCGACCCCCGCTCTGGCCGATCGCGCCGCGCGGTCTGGCAGGTGCGTCGAACGCCTTCGCCGTCGGACCGGATCATGCCGCCTCGGGCGGGGCCTTGATGGCGAATGACCCGCATCTGGGCCTGACCGCGCCGACGATCTGGTACCTGGCGCGGCTCGACCTCCGGACGGGAGGTGTGATCGGTGGCACGATCCCGGGTATGCCGGTTGTGCTGGCGGGACGCTCGGACGTCCTCGGTTGGGGTCTGACCACGGCCTATCTCGACGATCAGGACGTCGTCATCGAGGAACTCAACCCCGAAGACCCGACCGAGTACCGGACGCCCGGCGGCTGGACAGAGTTCGAGACCGAGGGGTCCATCATCCGGATCAAGGACGAGACGCCGGTGACGCTGACCCTGCGGCGCACCCGGAATGGGCCGGTCCTCACCGGCAGCCAGTTCGACCTGGGCCAAGTCACGCCGCCCGGCCATGTCGCCGCCCTGCAATGGACCGCGCTGACCGAGGCGGACACGTCCATGCGCACGGGGCTCGAATTGATGCGCGCGCGCAGCATCGAAGACGGCCTCGCCGCGGCGCGCCATCTGGTTGCGCCCGCGCAGATGCTGACGCTTGCCTCCGAAGACAGGATTGCAATGGTCATGATGGGCGCACAGCCCGATCGCGATCCCGCTCATCAATCCCAGGGCCGGATTCCCGCGCCGGGCTGGATCGACGCCAATGTCTGGTCCGGAACGAAGCCGTTCGATGACAACCCCGTCTGGATCGACCCGGAAAGCGGCATGTTGGGGAACACAAACAACAAGATCGTGGATCGGCCCTTTCCTGACCATGTCTCGTTTCACTGGGGTGATACGCAGCGGGTGCAACGTATGGAGGAACTGCTCAGCCGCCGCGACATCCACACCCGGCAGAGCCTGATCGAGGCGCAGCTGGACACCGTCTCGTTTGCGGCCCGGGCGCTCCTGCCTCTGGTGGGCCGCGACCTCTGGTTCACCGGAGAGGCGGCACCCCCCGGCACGCCCGAGCGGCGGCGGCAGGACGCCCTCGCCCTTCTGGCGGCGTGGAACGGCGAAATGTCAGAGCATCTGCCCGAGCCGCTGATCTACGCGGCCTGGATGCGCGCCCTTCAGGACCGGCTCATTCGGGACGATCTCGGCCCGCTCGCCGACGAGTATTCGCGGATGATCCCGCTCTTCGTGGAGAGGGTCTTTCGCGACATCGACGGCGCATCGGCGTGGTGTGACGTTATCCAATCCGTTCCGGTCGAGACCTGCACCGACGTGGCGCGCTTGTCGCTGGATGATGCGCTGCAATCCCTTGAAGATCAGTATGGCGGATCGCCCGAGAGCTGGCGTTGGGGGGACGCGCACGAAGCGCATCACGACCACCCTGTCCTCGGGGACATTCCTTTCCTCGGTGCAGTCGTGAACATCCGGCAGAGTACGTCCGGCGGCGATCACACTCTCCAGCGGGGCCGCACGTCCGGTGAGGCCCCGACCCCCTTCGCCAATGTCCACGCCGGAACCTATCGGGGTGTCTATGACTTTGCCGATCCCGAAAGCTCGGTCTTCATCACGTCCACCGGCCAGTCCGGCCACCCGCTTTCGCGCCATTACGACGATCTGGGTGTACTCTGGCGGCGGGGCGAATATATTCCGATGACGCTCGATCCGGACTTAGCGCGTGCGGGCGCGGTCGGCATCACCGTACTCGAGCCGCTCTGAGGCTCAGAAGGGCGGGCGCGGTGTCTTAGCCGCTCGCAGGTGCGCCAGAAGAGGCCGATGCCGGGAGTTCCGATCCCTGCGCTTACCGACTGCTCGCGACGTCGCTGTCCCGATGACGCAGGTCCAGCCGTGCAAGATCTTCGCGCGCCAGACGCTCGAAGCGATTTGCCCCCTGTCGCTTCGCAATTTGCACCGCACTCTCCAGCAAATCCGCGACGACGGATCGCGGCGCATCGCTGGCCGTAAGGCATGCGGCACGTACGCGCTTGGCCTCTGCGGAAAGATACGTATGGCGCAGCCGGCCGATCTGTTCGTCGCAATGCTCCGTCAGTTCGAGTGCCTCGGACACGCGTCCTGCCTGCAGAAGGAGTTCGATCCGCAACAACGTCGCTCTGGGCATCCAGAGCGGGTACTGCGTATCGGCCCCCTGAGCCTTCGCCATCCGTTCCAGGCCGGGGTCGAGATCCCCGTTTCGGGCGGTGAGCCAGGCATCCCACAGGTCCGCGTAGAGTGGCGCGACCTCGCCCTGATCGACCAGACTGCGCAATTCACCCAGAAGATCCGGGATCCGGTCGTGATCCCCCATCTCGAATCGCGCGATGCAAATATGCACGAGAACCTGAAAGGAGGTCGCGGGGTTGTCCAACTCCCGTGCCCGACCGAGAGCACGCCTCTGACGGTCGTCCACGAGATCGGGCCGGTCTCGCAGGGCCAGCAGAATCGCCTCCTGAGCCAATGACGAGGCGAGCGCGTCGAAGGCATGCCCGGGCAGGATCGGATCGAATCTCTTCGGGTCATAGCCCACGAGGACCTGAGTGAAGTGCTGTTCGGCCGCGTCCAACTCTCCTTCCAGAAGAGCGATGTAGCCAAGTATGCGTTCCGGCATCCTGGAGGCGTTGCTCACGCTCGACTTCTCTGTCGCGTTCTTCATCTGAAGCGCGGTCGAGCGCGCGGTGGTCAGATCGGCGCGGACGAGGGCGGACATGCACCGGCTCCACAGGAGTTGGAGCGCCGCCTCACCGGGTTCCGTCGTCTGGAAGAGGGTCGCCATCCGGGCGAGATTGTCTTCTGTGTCCGCCGAGGCGAAACCCGTGGTGGCGACAAGCGGCATGTTCAGCCGGACGCGCAGCGCCGCCTCGCGCTGATCGCGCGACGGCGAGGCGGGCAATCGCTCGGCGATGCTCAGGGCCTTCTGGAAGTAGGTGATCGCAGACGAAAGTGCTGCCTGCGCGATGCTCTTCTCCGCCGCCTCTTCCCAGTATTCCAGGCCGGATGCGAGTTCGCCGGCCTCGGTCAAGTGATGCGCGACGGTCTCCGGCTGTGCGCGGACGAGATCCGGGAAGCGGTCGATCATCGCATGGGCGACCCGACGGTGCAGGTCGGTTCGTCGCGACCGCAACATCGACATGAAGGCCGTCTCGCGCAGCAGAGCATGACGGAACATGTAGACGCCTCGCGACCGACGCTCGACGAGACGCGCCTCGATCAACTCTTCCAATCCGGCCGCGACGTCGTCCCGTTCGATATCGGCACAGGCCGCCAGCAAGTCGGCCTTGAAGCGTGGCCCGATCAGCGCGGCAACTTGTGCAACGGACTTTCCCGCGCGCAGGCGGTCGAGCCGCGCCATGAGCGTGTCCTGCAACGTGATCGGAACAGAGGACAGGTCCGCATTCGGCGCATCGAGCGTGGCGCGGGTCAGTTCTTCGGTGAAGAAGGGCACGCCGCCCGACCGTTCGGCGATCCTTTCGCGGATTTCGGGGGCAAGCCGTTCCGCCCCCGGATGCGCGCCGATCAGCGACATCGTATCGGCCGTGGCAAGGGGGGACAGGGTGAGGCGCGGCGCATGTGCCGGATCCGGCAGCCGCCGCGCATCCGGTCGAGCGCTTGCGACCAGCAGAAGGGGCAGGTCACCAAGCATTTCCATCAAGCGATCGAGCACATCCAGCGTCGCCGCATCGGCCCATTGCAGATCTTCGACCAGAAGGAGGCGGGGCCTGTCCGGCTCAGGGGACAGCAATGCGATCACCGCATCGACCAGCGCGTCGCGGCGCACGATCGGATCTGTCTCTTGTGGCGTTGAAGACTGAACACCCAGCAATCCCAACAGGTAAGGGCGGGTCTCATCATTCACGCCGGGCAGCTTGCCAACCGCTTCGGCGGGGTCGGTCATTCCTTGCGACTGCAGGACCTTTTCAAGCCAACCCGTCACCGGATGCAGAGCGGCGCCATGACGGTAGGGCGAGCAATGAAGCGAGACAACCTCACCCTCTCGCTTGGCCTGACGCTTGATCTCGGCAAGCAGGCGCGATTTTCCGATGCCAGCCTCACCCTGCACGATGACAACCTGTCCGGTGCCGGCCATACTGTGTCGCCACCGCTCGACAAGGTCGTCATATTCTGCCTGACGTCCCAGCAGGTCGACGGGGGGGCCCGGTTCATCGCCTGTCGCGGCGGATTGTCCGCTGAGGCGGGTCACGCCCCAGATTGCCATCTCCTCTGCGAACCCCTTCAAGTGAACCTGCCCGAGAGAGCGGAGGTCGACCGCGTCACGGAGCAACCGGCGCGTGGCGTCCGACACGACAATCGTTCCGGGTTGCGCGAAGTTCTGGAGCCGTGCCGCCAGCGAAAGGGTCGCGCCGGTCGCGATTTCGTCCACCGCGACAAGGCCGGGCCGGGCTTCTTCAACGACGGTCAGACCGCTGGCGATTCCGATCCTGACTTCGACGGGGCCTTTCCCGCCTTTCATTGCCCGCGTCCGCTCGACGATGCTGAGAGCGGCGCGAACTGCGCGGAGTGCGGCATCCTCCATCGCGCGCGGAAAGCCGAAATGGGCCATGATCCCGTCGCCGAGACGATGGGCGACATACCCGTTCTCTTCTTCGATCGACTGGATGCAGGTGTCCCGATAGCTCCGCAGATGCTGCCGCAGGTCTTCCGGATCGAGACGCGACGCGAGTTCGGTCGACCCGACCATGTCGCAGAACAGGACGGTGAGGTTTCGGCGTTCGCCGACGACCGGAACGGATTGCGGCATCCCGCTTTGCGCCGCTTTCAACAGCCGCCTGCGGGGGCCGAGCGGGATCCCGAGACCGCTGAGATCGTCGTCCGACAGGATGGCAAAGTCCTCGGGCTCGATCTTCTCGCGGGCGAGGACGTCGAAATACTCGGTCAGCCGCAAAGCCTCGAGGAATGTCGCCAGCCGACCTCCGGACATCGGCGTCTCCCTGGATGACGGCCCGGGCATCGGGCATTCCGCCCGGTCAACGGGCGCGCTTGCGATAGCGCTTCGGTTTGCGCTTTGCCAGAGGCAGTCAGCGGCGTCCGGGACGGGGTCAGCAAGTCGCGGTCAACACGCGAAGTCGACATCCGGCAATCCAGAGGGTGTCCGGAGCGGGGTGTGTAGCCCGAATTGTTGCCGGACCGCGAACGAAGTGTCGCCGATAATCGCGGAAGGTCAGGTTTTCCCTACTCGCGTTCTGTGTCACCCTGACCCAACGTCAGGACATCCTCCGTGTGTGGTTGCGGAGGAAGTAACGAGTAGGGGGGCAGGGTCATGGGAATGGGGCCGCGGGCAACGAGTTCCGTATGGGTCACGAGTACCTCGAATACGCGATTCTCCGTCTCGTGACCCTGGCCGGTAACGCTCCGGCTCAGTCACCCCTTTCCGCCGGGTATCGGATGGATGCTGGCCGCTGAGGCCCAGCGGCCAGCTCAAGAAACACCCGCGTCGAAACCAGCTTTCTTTGATACACGACGCGACGCACGCGCGTCGGTCGAAAGATTCCCGACGCATGCTTTGAGCTTCGCGTCAGCAACGTGGATGGCGCCTCTCCCGCGCTGGACGACCGCGCAGGATCTTTTCGATGGACCACCGCTATCCTGATGCAAATCAGGGTTCTGCTTCATCGGCTCCTGCTACGCGTTCGACATGAGCAGCAGTGCCCCAGCCAGTCTCGCCCAAGCGCGTGTGCCGCGTTACACCTCGTACCCTCCGGCGACGGCGTTCACGCCAGCCGTCGGCGCCGCCCAGATGGCGGAATGGCTGGGGGCGCTCTCTGCGGATGAACCGGTCTCGCTCTACGCCCATGTGCCGTTTTGCCGGAGGCTATGCTGGTTCTGCGCCTGCCGCACGCAGGGCACATCCACGGACGTTCCGCTCGCACCCTATGCAGAGGATTTGCTGCGGGAGATCGACCTCGTGTCGGCGCTGGTCCCATCGGGGACGCGCGCGGGACAGATCCACCTCGGGGGCGGAACGCCCACGATCCTGCCTCCCGCGCTTCTTGCCCGGCTTCTCGACGCGCTTCGAACCGCCTTCCCGTTGGCCGACGATGCCGAGATCGCGGTCGAGATCGATCCGACGGTCCTCGACGATGAACGCCTGGACGCCTTGGCCGCGGCCGGGCTGAACCGTGGCAGCATCGGCGTCCAGGATTTCGACGAGAAGGTCCAATTCTCAATCGGACGACGCCAGAGCGTGGCCGATACCCGCTTCGCGACCGATGGTTTGCGCCGGCGGGGAATCGAGACGATCAACTTCGATCTGCTCTACGGCCTGCCCCATCAGACGCCGGCAAGTCTGAGGAAGACGCTCGACCACGTCCTCGAGTTGGAGCCGACCCGGCTGGCGCTTTATGGCTACGCCCATGTGCCCTGGGCTTCGAGACGCCAGGTCGCGATTCCGGAGGAGGCTCTTCCCGATCCGACGTTGCGGCTGGAACTCTTCGACATCGCACGTGAGCGGCTGGAGAGGGCGGGCTTCGTTCAGGTCGGGATAGATCACTTCGCCCATGTCGACGATCCGATGCGGATCGCGGCGACCGAAGGGCGCCTGCGCCGCAACTTTCAGGGCTACACGACGGATGGCCATGCGGCACTGATCGGCCTGGGCGCATCTTCGATTTCGCGCCTGCCACAAGGATACGCACAAAACGCGCCGGCAACGGCGGCCTGGGCCGAACGTGTTCGGTCCGGCGGGCTTGCAACGGCGCGAGGCCACGCATTCAGCGGGGATGACAGGGATCGCGGCGAGGCGATCGAACGCCTGCTCTGCGATTTCGCGCTCTACCCGGACCGGTGTTCAAATCCCGCGGCGGCGCGGATGCTGGCGCTCGAACTTCTACGGGAGTGGCCGTGGGCCCTGCGCCCGGCCGAGAACGGGGCGGTGGCCATCATGCCCGAGGGGCGGCCCTATGCCCGCCTGATCGCTGCGACGCTGGACGGATATGCGCGCGAAAGCGGCCGGCACAGCCTCGCCGTCTGACCGTATTCCCAAATAATCGATCACGGCCCGCCCGGCGACCCAGCAGCCGGGCGGAGCGTCCGCGTTCTAGGCGTCGCTCTCGTCGTCTTCGAGCAGGATCCGCGCGGCGTCGCCCTCCAGATCCTCGTATTGCCCGGCCCGAAGCGTCCAGAGGCAGGCGACAAGGCCCAGAGCGCCCAATGCGATCGAGACCGGGATGAGGAGGACGAGCACGTTCATGTCCGAACCTTTCTCAGCGCATTGAGAACCACCGTCAAGGAAGAGGTCGACATCGCGATCGCGGCGATCAGAGGGGTCGCCAAACCAGCAAGTGCGACGGGAACGGCAACCAGATTGTAGGCGATGGCCAATCCGAAGTTCTGCCGCACACGGACATCCGCCCCTCTGGCCTCGGCCAACAGACGGGGCAGGGTGCCCAGATCCCTCGCCAGCAGCACCACGTCCGAGGCGGAGCGCGCCGCATCGAGCGCGCTGGCCGGGGACACAGACGCATCCGCTGCCGTCAACGCGCCTGCATCGTTCAGGCCGTCCCCGAGCATCAGGACCTTGCGGCCTGCGCGCTGGTGCTCTTGGACGAGCCCGAGCTTCTGCTCCGGTGTCAGGCCGGCATGAACGGTCGTGATCCCTGCGCTTCGGGCCACCCGGTCCGCTCGCTCCACCGTATCACCTGTCACCATCTCGGTGGGCAGGCCCAGATCGGCGAGATCGCGCGCCAGCGTCTCTGCGCCGCCGCGCAAGGTTTCCGTTGCCGCGAGGTCAGCATGTCCGTCGGGCCATGTCAGCCGAGGCCCGTCGGGTCCGCGTGCAAGCGAAACGGGCTGCCCGTTCCATTCTGCGAAGACGCCCTGACCGGGAACCTCGCGAATGTCCGTCAGGCGTGCCGGTGCCACGCCGTCGAGCGCGGCGGCGACTGCGCGCGCCACCGGGTGGTCCGAGGCGGCGGAAAGCGCCGCGCCGATGGCGGCCGCGTCGTCCGGCAGGTCCGGCCGCGGAACGCATCCGGTTGTCAGGGTGCCGGTCTTGTCGATCAGCACAATGTCAATCTGCGCAAGGCGTTCGAGCGCGGTCGGCGAGGTGAGCAGGACGCCTCGTCGGAACAGCCGGCCCGACACGGCGGCACCCACGGCGGGCGCGGCCAAAGCGAGGGCGCAGGGGCAGGTGATGATCAGGACGGCCGTCGCGACGCCGATGGCGAACGGGATGCTGCCCGATGCCCACCACCATCCGGCAAAGGCGGCGGCGGCGAGGATATGGACGACCGGCGCATAGAGCGCCGCGACCCGGTCGGCCCGCGCGGCATAGCGATGACGGGCACCTTCGGCCGTCTCGACAAGGGACATAAGGCGACGAAGCGTTGAGTCCTCGGCCCGGGCGGTGGCACGCAGCACGAGCGGGCGGCCCACCACGATCTCTCCGGCGCAGATCCGGGCCCCCGCCGGAACAAGGGTGGTTTCGGCCTCGCCGGTCAGCGCGGACCGATCCATCTCGGCCGCGCTTTCCGACGTGCCGTCGACCGGAACGCGCGCGCCGGGTGCGAGTGCGATCCGCATCCCCGGCATCAGATCGGCGACGGCCATCTCCCGGCGGTCTTCGCCCTCGAGGACGGTGGCGCGCGGGATCTCCAGCGCGGCGAGTTCGGCGGCGGCCGAACGCGCGGCCAGCCGGGCGCGATGATCGAGCCAGCGTCCGATCAGCAGAAAGAAGGTGAGCGAAATCGCGGCCTCGAACCAGGCATGGCCTCCTCCGGCCGCGATTTCCCACAGCGACACACCGGCAGCCAGGGTGATCGCAAGGGCAATCGGGACGTCCATGTTCATCCGGCCCGCCCGCAAGGCGCCGATGGCGCTGCGCAGGAACGGTGCCGCAGAATAGGCGAGCGCGGGCAGCGTGATGGCGGCCGATACCCATTCGAGCAGGGCACGGGTGTGATCCGCGGCCCCGGACCAGACGGCGACGGACAGGATCATCACGTTCATCATGGCAAAGCCCGCGACGGCGGCCCGGGTCAGCAATGCGCGCCCCTCCGCATCGGCCTGCGTGGCGGCCAGCGCGCCTGCATCGAGCTCATGCGCCTCGTACCCGGCGTCACCCAAGGCGGCCACGAGCGGCGCGGCGCCCGCCCTGCTCGTGACCACGCGTACCTGCTTTCGGGAGAGATTGACCCGCGCATCGCGTACGATGGCGAGGTCGTTCAACGCGCGCTCGACACCCGCGATGCATCCCGCGCAGCGGATCGCGGGCAAGGAGAGATGCACCACGTGCCCGTCGACCGCCGCGCCGGCGTCAGGCTCTGGCAGCGGAACCGTGCAGGCGGGGCACGCAGCAGTCATGCAGGAACCTCGACCACGAGGCGATGGCGGAAGGCGGTTCCGTCTGGCGCGGTCGCTTCGAGCCGCAGCATCCAGCGACCGGGCGTGAGATCGGTGTCCGCCACCCAGACCCCGCCATCGCGACGCAATTCCGGCGTCTGGTCGTCGGCGGCATGGGTTGCACGGCCCAGAAGGAGCGTCGGCCTCTGCATCGGCGCCACTTCGTCCCCATCCGCGACGGTCACGACCAGACGGCCATGGCGCACCTCTGCCTCGACGGTCCAGCCGAGCGCATCCTGAGCCGCCTTCTCGCGGTCGAAGGCTTGCGAGGCCACGTAGCTGTTCTGGACCTCGAGGCCGGGGAAAGTGGAGACGGCGCTGAAGGCCATCGTCAGGTTCACGCCTATGATGATCGCGAACCCACCCACGAACATGGCCAGCACATGCCAGCCGCGTAGGGTCCCGGGCTCAGCCCGCTGCGCCGGATCGTTCATCGAAACTCTCCCGTCCGTTGAAGATGGTGTCGGTGAAGGCACGCTCGCCATTGACCAGATCCTCGACCCAGAACCGGAACTCGGTCCGATCCTGCGAGGCGGCTTCATCCTGGGGACGCGCACTGACATAGACGCGCTGAAGCTCGGTCGCGTTTGGCGGAACGGTCACCGTCAGGTCGCTCTCGCCTTCCAGCTCGATCCGAAGGGTCGAGTCGGCGGTCAGGGCGAGGTGAAACTCTCGCGCCTCGCCATGCTTGTTGCGCAGGCGGACGTCGTAGGTATTGCGGATGGTGCCATCCGAAAGCGTGACGAATGTCGGGTTGCGGACCTTGGCGACGGTCATGTCGATCTCTGGCCGGATGAACAGGGCAACCACCAGAGCCACACCGATCCCGGCCCAGGCGACGGTGTAGAGGATGGTGCGCAGCCGGAAGACGTGTTGCCACAGCGGCTTCGGGCGCCAGTCCAACTCGGTCACGTCGACCGCCTTGCCGGGCTCGATGGGAGGCTCGTCGTCGAGGGCCAGATAGTCGATCAGCCCGCGTGGTCGGCCTAGGCGTGCCATGACGTCGTCGCAGGCGTCGATGCAGAGCGCGCAGGTGATGCATTCCATCTGCTGGCCTTCGCGGATGTCGATCCCCATCGGACAGACCGCGACGCAGGCGTTGCAATCGACACAATCGCCGAGTGTTTCTCCGGTTCGAGAAAGGCGGGGGGCCGCAATTTCGCGCTCCAGTGCGGCGCCGTAGCGGGGTTGCGCTTCACCCCCGCCGATCGCCTCGGCCGCGACCTGCGTGCGTTTGGGCGATCCCTTGCCCCGCGGTTCTCCGCGCCAGTGGCGGTAGCCCACGGTCAAGGTGCCGGGATCGACCATCGCCCCCTGGATGCGGGGCCAGGGGCACATGTAGATGCAGACCTGCTCGCGCATGAAGCCGCCCAGAACGAAGGTCGTGCCCGTCAGGATGGCGATGGTCATGTAAGCGACCGGCGCGGCCTGCCCGGTAACCAGGTCGCGGGCCAGGGTCGGCGCGTCGGCGAAATAGAAGACCCAGGCGCCCCCGGTCGCCACCGCGATCAGCAGCCAGGTGACCCACTTGCTGACCCGTAGCCGCACCTTCCGCGCGCTCCAAGGGGCGTCGTGCAGGCGGATGCGGGCATTGCGGTCGCCCTCGATCCAGCGTTCGACCGCCATGAAGAGGTCGGTCCAGACGGTCTGGGGACAGGCATAGCCGCACCAGACCCGGCCAAGTGCCGAGGTGAACAGGAAGAGGCCCAGCCCCGCCATGATGAGAAGGCCGGCGATGAAATAGAATTCGTGGGGCCAGATCTCGATCCAGAAGAAATAGAACCGGCGGTTCGCCAGATCGACCAGCACGGCCTGATCGGGCAGGTTGGGGCCTCGGTCCCAGCGGATCCACGGGGTCAGGTAGTAGATCCCCAGGGTGAAGATCATCAGGCCCCATTTTAGGTTGCGAAACCGCCCGGACACGCGGCGCGGGAAAATCGGAACGCGCGCCGCAAAGAGGGCCGGAGATTCGGATTGGTCGCTCATGGGACCTCGGTCGCACGGGAATGGGCCCGAAGGCCCTGATTCAAATCAGCCGGGCGATCCGACAGGACGGATTGCCCGGCCTCAGCCGCCGCCCCGGGCCCTTGCAGAGCCGGGCGGCGGTCGCCGTCAGTTGGTCGGAGCGGCCTCCACACCGCCGCCGAGGCTGTGGACGTAGGCCGAGACCGCGCGGACATCGGCTTCGCGCAGGCGTTCACCCCAGGGGGGCATCACACCGAAGCGCGAGTAGCGGATCGTATGCTCGATCTCTTCCTCGCTGCCGCCGTAGAGCCAGATGGCATCCGTCAGGTTCGGCGCGCCGAGGTCGGTCATGCCCATCCCTTCGATCCCGTGGCAGGAGGAGCAGTTGTCCTGGAACAACTCGTCTCCGGCCGCGGCCAGTGCCGCGTCATGGCTCAGGCCGCCGAGCGCGCGGACATGGTTGATGAGCGCGTCGATCTCTTCCTCGACAAGGATATCGCCGAAAGCCGGCATTTCGGACCAGCGCGCTTCGGGGTCTGCCTCGTTGCGGATGCCATGGCGGACGGTGTGTGCGATCTCCTCCAGGGTGCCGCCCCAGAGCCAATCGTCGTCCAGAAGGTTCGGGTAGCCCGCCGCCTGTACGCCTGCAGCGCCCGCACCATGGCACTGGGAACAGTTGTTGGCGAAGACCGATGCCCCGGCTCGCTGGGCGAAGGCCTGAAGCTCCGGATCGTCGGGCAGGTCGGCCAGCTCCATGCTGGCGAGCGTCCCCATCTGGTCCCTCCGGGCTTCGTCCACCGCTGCGATGTCTGCGGCGACCTGTCCGCGGGTCGAGAACCCCAGCACCCCCTCGGTGGCGCCGGTGACCAGTGGCCAGGCCGGGAACAGGATCACGTAGATCACGCCCCAGACGCAGGTTGCGTAGAAGGTCCAGAGCCACCAGCGGGGCAGGGGCGTATTCAGCTCCTCGATCCCGTCCCAGACATGGCCGGTCGTTTCGGTGCCGGTGACGTCGTCGACCCGCTTATCGGAATTGTCAGCCATTGGTGCCTCCGGCCTTGATGAAGTCACGGGCCTGCCCGCAAGAGCAGCCGTCGCAGGCATTTCCGCACCCGGGTCCGTCGGGCTGGATTTCGCGGAAGGGAACCTGCGCCGCATCATCGTGAATGGGGCGCGATCCGGGCCGCCAGGCCCAGGCGATCACGAAGAGAAAGACGCAGAACAGGGCCAGGAGGACCCAGCTGTCCGCGATTTCTCGCAAGAGGGAATACGTGTCCATTGCGACGTCCTCAGCGGCTCTCGTCGGCGACGAAGGTCGAGAAATCGACCAGCGTGCCGAGCATCTGCAGGTAGGCGATGAGCGCATCCATCTCGGTCACCGCATTCGGGTTGCCGTCGAAGTCGCGCGTCTGCGCGCCCGGGTAGCGTTCGATGACCGCATCCCAATCCCCGTTCGGATCGGCCTGCGCGATGAAGTCGGCGCGGGCATTGACGATCATCTCGTCGGTGTAGGGCACGCCGGTGATCCGATGGGTCGCCATCAACTCGCCGATATATTCTCCGGTCAGGCGCGTGTCGTCGAGGAAAGCATATTTCGGCATGATGCTCTCTGGGACGACGCTCTGCGGGTCGCGCAGGTGGTCGACATGCCAATCGTCCGAGTAGCGCCCCCCCACGCGGGCGAGGTCTGGCCCCGTCCGCTTGGATCCCCACTGGAAGGGGCGGTCATACATCGACTCGGCCGCCAGCGAATAATGTCCGTAGCGCTCCACCTCGTCGCGCATCGGACGGATCATCTGGCTGTGGCAGACGTAGCAGCCTTCGCGCACGTAGATCTCGCGTCCGGCCAGTTCCAGCGGAGAGTAGGGGCGCATGCCCTCCACATCCTCGATGGTGTTCTCCAGCCAGAAGAGGGGTGCGATCTCGACGGCGCCGCCGACGGTGACGACCAGGAAGCTGGCGGCCAGCAGGAGCGTCGCATTGCGCTCCAGTCGCTGGTGGAACGTGATCGTCTGCGTCTCGGGCGGCAATTCGTTTGGCACGCCCTCCTCGCTGGCGGTGGTCACCTTGGGATCGGCCTTCGGATCGTAGGCGGGATCGCGGGGGTCCTTTGGATCGGTCATTCTACTCACTCCGCGGGGGTGGCGACGGTGACGGGGCGGGCCTCGGGGGCCCGGATCGTCATCCACATGTTCCAGACCATCAGCAGGGCGCCGCTCAGGTACAGCACGCCTCCGAGGCCACGAACGAGGTACATCGGGAACTTGGCGGCGACGGTGTCGGCGAAGCTGTTCACCAGGAAGCCGTCGGCATCCACCTCACGCCACATCAAGCCTTCCATGATGCCGGTGACCCACATCGAGGCGGCGTAGAGCACGATCCCCACGGTCGCGAGCCAGAAGTGCACGTTGATGGCGCTGACGGAGTACATCGCCTTCCGGCCCCAAAGCTTGGGCGTCAGGAAGTAGAGGCAAGCGAAGGTGATCAGCCCGTTCCAGCCGAGCGCACCCGAATGCACGTGTCCGATGGTCCAGTCGGTGTAATGGCTCAGCGAGTTCACCGCCCGGATCGACATCATCGGCCCCTCGAAGGTCGACATGCCGTAGAAGGCGAGACTGGCCACGAACATGCGGATGATCGGATCGGTGCGGATCTTGTCCCATGCGCCTTCCAGCGTCATCAGGCCGTTGATCATGCCGCCCCAGCTGGGCATCCAGAGGATGATCGAGAACACCATGCCCAGCGTCGAGGCCCAGTCGGGCAGCGCGGTGTAGTGCAGGTGGTGCGGGCCCGCCCAGATGTACAGGAAGATCAGCGCCCAGAAGTGGATGATCGACAGCTTGTAGCTGTAGACGGGACGCCCGGCCTGCTTTGGAATGAAGTAGTACATCATCCCCAGGAAGCCGGCGGTCAGGAAGAAGCCCACAGCGTTGTGGCCGTACCACCATTGTGTCATCGCGTCCTGGACGCCCGCGAAGAGGCCGACCGAACGGCTGCCCCAGATGCTGACCGGGATCGCGAGGTTGTTGACCACGTGCAGCATTGCGACGGTGACGATGAAGGCCAGGAAGAACCAGTTGGCAACGTAGATGTGCCGCTCTTTGCGGTTCAGGATCGTGCCCATGAAGACGGCCAGATAGGCGACCCACACGATGGTCAGCCAAAGGTCCACGTACCATTCCGGCTCGGCGTATTCCTTGGACTGGGTCGCGCCCAGCAGGTAGCCCGTGGCGGCCAGCACGATGAAGAGGTTGTAGCCCCAGAACACGAACCAAGGCAGGTTGCCGCCCCAGAGCCGCGCGCCGCAGGTCCGCTGGACGACGTAGAAGCTGGTTGCCAGCAGCGCGTTGCCTCCGAAGGCGAAGATCACCGCGCTAGTATGCAGCGGGCGAAGGCGACCGAAATTCGAGAAGGGCTGCCCCCATTCGAAATTCAGCGCCGGGAAGGCGAGCTGGAACGCGATGTAGGTCCCCAGAAGGAAGCCGACGACGCCCCAGAAGGCCGTGGCGATCACGCCGTAGCGGATCGGTCCGTCCATATACCCCGTCTCGGCAACCGGCGCGTCGTAGGGCACACCCTCGATCCGCGTTCGGCCGATCTGCCAGAAGAACAATCCCGCCGCGACTGCCATCAGCAGAAGGGCGTGTACCATGTAAGCGGGGTCGCGAGCGTAATTCGCGGCGAGCGCGAAGAAGAAGGCCAGGAGGGCCAGCCCGCTCAGCTTTATCGTGTCGGCCATTTCAGGGCTCCAGGTCGAGGTCGTCCGCCTCGCCAATGGCCCCGGGTCCCGGCCGATGCCTTGATCTAGGTCAGGATGGCGCCGTCTCCGTCCTCTCCCGCGGCGTCAAAGAGGGCTGCCAGATCGTCGCAGGTGAGACCCCTCTTGCCGGTCAGGCCGATGATCCCGTCCTTGCGAAGCGCCGTGAGCTGCCGGCTGACCGTCTCGTTCGTCAGGCCCAGATAGTCGGCCATCGCCTCCCGCGTCAGCGGCAGTTCGATCGACTTCGGTCCCGGCCCCGGAGACGCGCGTCGAACGATGATCAGCAGGAGAGATGCGACCTTCTCGCGCGCCGTCTTGCGACCGAGCAACAGCATCCATTCCCGCGCCGCGTCCAACTCGTCCAGCGACATCTGCAGAAGCCGGCTCGCGAGATGCGGCGTCGAGGCCAACAGATCCTCGAACTCCATCCGGCGGAACTGGCAGAGCGTCACGTCCGTCGCGGCCGTGATCTCGTACGCCGCGGTCGAATGCCCCGGCCGGCCGATGAAGTCGGATGGCATCAGAAGTCCAACCATCTGGCGTCGCCCGTCTTCCAGAGAGCGTGATAGGGTCGCACAGCCCGAGACGACCGAGGCCGCGAAGGGCAGGGCGTCGCCTTCCAGGGCGATGGTCGCCCCGGCACGGTGAACCTTGTACGACTTTATTGCTTCGAGGCGGGCCAATTCGTCCGGCTCGCAGGTTGCGCAGACCGCCCGATGCCGGATCGGGCAAGCACTGCATTTCTCGCGATAGAGCTGTAGGTCGGTCGCCATGACAGAGACCATGACAGAACCTTTCCTTTGCGCCAAGACGCGACGCGGCAGGATGGCAGCGGGGCGCTGCGCCGAATGGGCGCAGCACCTCGGTCCCGACGGCGCGCCGACGTCAGGTGCCTGGCCTCTGTCAATCGCCGTACGGAGGGCGGTACAGAATTTTACCAAGAGGTCAGGAAATCCGTACTCGCCGGTTCCCTCGGTTTGACGCAGGGTAAAGACATCCGCCGGGTGTTCGGCGGTCTGTAACGAGTATGGGGGGCAGGGTCATGACGATGGGACGCAGCGGTGACGAGTTTTTTGTTTCCGAGTATCCGGAGCGCTGCAACGCCCATCTCGTGACCCTGGCCACGTTCGGTGAGATCGCTCATGGCTCGACCCGACAGTTCGATCCAGAAGGCCAGGTGCCCCGCCGGATGTTGGCCGGCCTGCGCCTTTGTGTCTCGCCCCGGCCGACCGTGCTTCCACCCGACAGCGCCGAGTTTCCCGATTGTCGGGCCGGGCGCATCCGGTTCTTGGGTTGCGGTGGCTGGGCGGATCGCAGGCTGACCGCCTCGCGGATCCGCGCAGGCGGTCGCGTCCTGGTACGCTTTGCCCTGATGGAGAACGACCTGCGGCACGTGCTCAACCGGCGGGCGCCGATCGCACGCCGCGCCTTGGCCTCCCTGGCGTCCGGCGGCCGGATCGTGTCCGCCGTCTGGATCCCGATGGAGCAGAGCGTCGCGACGATGCTTTGCGCGCGCGTGTCACGGGGCCCCCTCGACCAGGTGACGGCCGCGGGCGCCTCCCTCGACGTGCCACTGGGGGCCGGCAGCCCGTCATCCCTGCGACTGTCGCCGGGCACGACCTTCGCCTACGAACTGTCCCGCGTCGCGGAGTGGAATGGGAACCGGGTTGCAGCCTTGCGTCCCGATCGGATGGCGACCTTGGTCACCCCTTCGGTCGTGCCTGCATCAGCGGCATGAGATCGCCCATATCCGGGCCGCGCTCGCGGCCAGTGAGGGCTTGGCGCAACGGCATGAAGAGGGCTTTCCCCTTGCGGCCGGTGGCGGCTTTCACTTCTGCCGTCCAACTCGACCAGGCATCGGGGCCGTAGGGCGGCTCTGGCAGCATCGAGAGAGCCTGCGCCACGAAGTCCCGGTCCTCGTCCGCGACCAGTGGCGTCGCCCCGTCCCGCAGCGTGACCCACCACGGAGCGATGTCGGCGCGGGTCGCGACATTCTCGCGGATGACCGCCCAGAACGGCGCGCGCATGTCCTCGGGGATACCGGCCTCGTCCAGTTCGGCCATGACCGCGTCGACCGGCGCGCGCTGCATCACCTCCGCGGTCAACGGGGTCAGATCACGCTCGTCGAACTTGGTCGGGGCGGCTCCGAACTGAGCCAGGTCGAAAGCCTCGGCCAGCTCTTGCGGCGTATCGCGCAGCTCGATGGGATGGGTCGAGCCGAGGCGGGCCATCAGAGACAGAAGCGCCATCGGCTCGATGCCTTGTGCTCGCAGATCCCGAAGCGACAACGTCCCCAGACGTTTGGACAGCGCCTCTCCCTGCGGACCGGTCAGCAGGGAATGGTGGGCGAAACGCGGGTGCTCGTGGCCGAGCGCGGCCATGATCTGGATCTGCGTCGCGGTGTTGGTGACGTGATCGCTGCCGCGCACGACATGGGTAATCCCCATCTGGACGTCGTCCACAACGCTCGCCAGCGTATAGAGAAATTGCCCATCCGCCCGGATCAACACAGGGTCCGACACGCTGGCCGCGTCGATGGAAAGCGGCCCGAGGATCGCGTCGGGCCACTCGATCCGGTTCTGGTCGAGCTTGAAGCGCCAGACGCCGGCACCCCGTTCGGATCGAAGTCTGGCCCTTTCGTCGTCGGAGAGGGCGAGGGCGGCGCGGTCGTAGACCGGGGGCTTGCCCATGTTGAGCTGCTTCTTGCGCTTGAGGTCCAGCTCGGTCGGGGTCTCCCACGCCTCGTAGAGACGACCCTTGGCGCGCAGATCGTCGGCAGCCGCCACGTAGCGGTCAAGACGCCTGGATTGACGTTCCTCCCGATCCCAGTCGAGGCCAAGCCATTCCAGGTCCTCGCGAATTCCATCCGCGAATTCCTCGCGGCTCCGCTCCGGATCGGTATCGTCGAGGCGCAGGACGAAGGTCCCGCCGTCCTTGCGGGCGATCATCCAGTTCATCAGCGCGGTGCGCAGGTTGCCCACATGCAGGTAGCCGGTGGGCGAGGGGGCGAAGCGGGTGACGGTCATGGAACGGCTCCTTCCGGGCGGCGGATGTGGCAGGGGCAGGGAAGCTTGTCCAGCCTGTCCGGAGCCGCGAAATCGGTGTGCACCCCCTGTGCACCCCCTGTGCACCCCCCGTCTGCACATCCGGCGTACGGAGCCTGGGCCGTCCGGGCGGGCAAGGCTCTGCCGGCAGGCAGGTCGCGGCGTGCGGCGTGCGGCGGGCGGGATCGGGTCGGAC